>NZBQ01000001.1 GCA_002688105.1 Dehalococcoidales bacterium
CCGAGAAAGATAGCTACTGGGATTGCACCAATCGGATTCATTTTCGAAACAAGCGCAATGGCAATGGCAATGAATCCGTAGCCGGGGGATATGCTTGGCCTGAGGAGATGATGAATTCCTAGCACTTCTCCCATTCCAGCTATACCAGCGAAGCCCCCGCTGAGAAACATGCTGGTTATTATTTTTTGGTTTACTTTAATGCCACCGTAAGCTGCCGCTGGATTGCTCACTCCTACAGCCTTGATTGAATAACCAAGATAAGTCCTGTCCATAATAAACCACACAACAAAGGTTAAGACTATTGCTAATACTACTCCAGCGTGTAGCAAGGTATTACTAACCACTATGGGAAGCTGAGCTGTGGGCTGAATCCAATCAGACACAACATTGAACGTTCCCGGTGGTTTTAAATGGAACTGCAAGACATAATAGAGTAGCCATGTGGCAATAAAATTTGATAGCAGCGTGGTGATAATTACATTCGCATTAAACCTTGTTTTCAGAAAACCAGCTACTGCTGCCCATAAGCCGCTACCTACAAAGCTTGCAATTGCAGCCAGGGTAACATGTAATACAGCCGGCAGGTGAATGTAAATCCCAATTAAAGTTGATATTAATGCACCAATATAGAGTTGCCCTTCGCTTCCGATATTCCACACGCCGCATCTAAATGCTATTACAAGCCCCAAACTGCAAAGCAAAAGAGGTGCCACCCGGATAAATGTCTGGCCTAAAGCATCTCGGCTACCAAAGGACCCCTTTAACAACGCTTGGTATACGGTACCCAGATCAAAACCCGAAAGCCAGATCAATGCAGAAAAAATAGCCCCAATAATTATTAGGACTATAATAAAAGCCAACACTGGCGGAACGGGACTTGCCTTTTCGCTTCTAACCGGACGTATCCTACTCAATAGACTTGTTAACACTAACCACTACTGCCGAAATTTTATCCGCCTCTTGGCTGCTACGGACACTGTATTCTAGACTCCCTTTTTGCCAAAGCTTGCGGCGAAGTTTTATAGGTGGTCTATAACTTCAGCCCTAGAGATTTCCCTAGCATAGGGATAAATCTCACCATTCTTCATGCCGACGACCGGGTTTACCCTGATTAATAAACTAAGAAAGGCCTGCGTTTTGCTGATGCGCTCGCTGACTATCACTGCCTCTCCTTTTAAATAGATTCATGAAGCTACTTCTCCTCATGTACATATTTTCCTATACAGTCATTAGTTGTGCTTGTGCACGCAAGATTAACATGCCTTTTCCGATCTGTCAATAGATGTAAATCGTAGGTGCTTCTCTAATATGATTGACACTAATAAAAGTTGATTTCAGTAAGAAAGGAGAAGGGAGAATGAAAAAATCAAGATACACTTATAAGGACATACCGAAGGGGGTAAAAAGGACAGACACTAAAACGGGGAAGGTAACCTTTACTTTACTTGAACTAAAGAAAAAGAAGCGGAGTAAGAAGAAGAGCAAATAATGCGAACTATCTCTTTCTCAACGATTTTTGGAGAAGTTTTAATAGCCCATTATCGTCTGTTACAACTTTATCCAAAGAGCCTATTTTACCAGTATTGAGAATTAGTAAGTTCCGTCCTCGGTATCCCTTTTTGGACGTTGAATTATAGGGAGGAAGGAAAAAGTGAATCAGGCATTTCTCAATATCAAGAACTCTTTCGTGCGAGATTCTTTTACCTTCAGGGAGTTTGACTACACCGAAATGCACGGATGGTGTTCTAGTTATCCGGTACAACTAATCACGCTTATGCTGTTTCAATCGTCTCCCAAAGTCTTGCCAGTAAGTCTCGCCTATATACAAAAGCTTTGGAGTTCGCCCTGTTGCCTGATAAATTGCATAGATGCCATAATCGCCAGCCATTTTTCTATTATGGGCTGTTTCAACCGAATACGAACCTTTCCATTCAATTTCAAACCATTCTATTTGGCACTTAGTGTACGAGGGGGTTACACAGTTGTCAATAATAACTATGGGAATTGATACTTAATTAAAACTGGCTTACCCTTTACTTAATAAGAGTAGGGGGTAAGAAATGCAGGACAAAGAGATAATCTGGATAGACGATTGGGGAGGCGAAAGAATGGTAACAAGGTACAAGATAGATAGCCTAGCCTGTAAGCATTGTGGCTCTAAAAAGATTGTGAAGAACGGTGTGCGCAGGGGAACGCAATGCTGGTCACATTTTGGTCACGGACTTATAGAACTAACAAGGGACAAGAGGGGATGATACACTCAAAACAAGCGGTAAGGCATAAACAGAATAAACGTTATTTAGCTTCAATAACACTGGCAAGGACACTGGCAAACAGACTCTTAATCAGCAGGTTACAAGTTCGATTCCTGTGCGGCTCATTTATGTTTATCAAATTTTGTTATCTTGGTCCATATTATATACTGAGCCTTCTATCCGTTAACTCCATTTCTGGGCGATGTTAGTATGATGTTCTAATGTGGCGTTAGTGTAAGTCGTGTTATGAACATGAGGCAACCCAATATAGTTTGGGACCATCAATCTTACGGCGCAGAAGCAGGTAGCGATGGAAGTGATTGGGGCGCCTTCCGTTGGACAAGCTTAGCCAGACCGATGCTCATCTCATATAGAACTATTAGCGGAGCGGCGACAAGGGTCTGATTGAGGGGGTCGAAGGTTGGAGTAATTATCGCGGCGAGAACGAAGGCGAGTATAATTGCCGGTTTTCGCTTATCTGAAAGCCATTTGGCGGTGATAATACCGAGCCTTGAAAGGAAGGTTGTTATTACCGGCATTTCGAAGGCAAATCCAATAGCTAATAATAGCCTGGACACGATTGAGATATAATTGCCAATCTTAATCTGGGGAGTTGCCACATCGCTACCGAAGGTAATCAAGAATTTGGTTGCTGGTGGTACCAAGATGAAATAGCCGAAGACGACACCAGCAGCAAACATTAGTGCTATCCAGGGGAGTATAAGATATATATGTCTTTTTTCCTTGGGAGTAAGCCCCGGGGAGACAAACATGAGAAATTGATAAATTAGGTAAGGCATTGCCAGTATGATGCCGCTAGTAAGGCACACCTTCATATAGGTGCCGATCATCTCCGTCATCTCTATGAAGACGAGTTCAATGTTCCCCGCTGGGAAAATCAAAATGTCGAAGATCTGCTTGGCAAAGACAAAGGAAACAACCGTGGTGATTAATACGGCGATGACACTCTTGATTAAACGCTGTCGTAGTTCCCCGAGATGCCCGAGGATATTTAGTTTCTTGACATTATCCATCTTCCTGCTAATATCTTAAGCCGCTCTAAGGGTTGACTCTTCTGTGCTATGGTCCTCTTCTCCGGTGGTAATCTCCCTTGGTCTTAAACTTAAATCTTCTCTTTCGGCTTGGGTGGATGAGCTTTTTCTTCTTTCTCCGATTCCTTAGTTACTTGTGATGTTAGGTCGTAGCTCATGTTCCTCAAGGTGCGCACTATTTTCCCTAGCGTTTTGCTAATCCCTACTACCTTTCCCGGCCCCCATATTACCAGGGCGATGATAAGGATCAGCAATACTTCTCCCATACCTATGCCGAAAAAATCCATTACTCACTCCTCTTACCTTGCCACATTCTACCTTAAGCACAAGGTAATTGAGCCTTTGCGACCTATGGCAATAGACCTGCAGGTTAAAGACAAGGTTTAGTCAACTTTCTTGGTAGCAGTCATTTTAGGGCGTGATTTTTCTTTAACCTCATCCTTGTCAGTTTCAGCTTCTCCGCTCTGTCCCCTGCGAAAGGCTCGTAACCCCTTACCAATAGTCTCACTGACTTGCGGCAGTTTCCCCACCCCGAAGATAATTAAGACTATCACTAGGATGAGTCCAATCTCCCATGGTCCTATACGAAATGGCATGACTCCCCCCTTATGAATTTAATACTACTCTCAGCCAACCTCTATTACAACTAAGGAGAGGTTCTCACTGTATCCATTAGTCGCCTTGTTCCTAAACGCTGGTAGTAGCCTCCATAAGCACAAGAACGACAAAGCACCTTCCCGGCTACCATAACCTCTCGATAGTCATTAACCTCCTCTCCGCATTTTTCACACATTACTCTGCGCAGTGGAGGTCCAGGCATATCTTCAATCGGAACCTCCACTAGCACCGGCTCTATATGGAAAAGCTCCTCGTTCGACATTACCTTATAAGCATACACCTCAGCCTGGTGTCTTGTCCATCCTTGGCGACGACAGAGAGCTGCCTTCTCTCGTGTATCCTCGCGAGCTACTAAGCGCACTGCATCCCCAGTCCGTAAATCTACAAGTGTAGCCGCCAATTTACCATAATCGACATATTTCATCATTCGCTTGCCCAGTTTGCACCCGGTGATAACTTGAAGAGCGTCAGTAGCACAGCGTAGGTCGGCTTCAGAATCAACGTCACCTGCCGACCCAGCTTCTGCTCCATGCAGGCTAGAAGTTCCTGATAGTACTCCAGAGTCTTAGTTGGGGACGCACGCCGGCAATCGCCACCCGCAACGAGCTATCACTGGGCTGGCCGTAGGCACTATCACCGATTTGCTGGACTGGTGGGGCACTCGTTTTTTTATCAAGGTCAGCCTTGATTGCATCCTGAGTTTGGTCGGTGCCCAGCGTGAGGAAAAGCACTGCCGCTGCTGCCACGATTGGGGCTATCGCCAAAAACCAAAATTTTGTTCGCATGGTAACACTATAGAAAAACCCGAAACAGGTCTCACCTTCTTTGATTTCGTAGTCTTATTTGCGTCGCATCCACCCCATATAGCAATTACTGGCCATTTTGGTCAACTTAGTTTATTTTACCAAAGTATGGGAATGTATGCCCAAGATGTTTGTGGGGGGCTGTTTAGTAACTCAAGTCGTAATAGACCTCCTTGGTTCTTTATGCACTTGGAAGTCCTCTTCTGCCTCTGAACTCCTTAGTAGTCGTAAAGTGGTCTATCTATTTTGTGATTGATTTTACCAACAGAATTGGAATGTGGTAAGTGGTAAGTGGGTTGACATCTGGTTGACGGTAGAGCCGTCAGTGTTTACTTGTCGTCAATGGTAGATAGCTAGCCTAAAGTCGAACTTATCAGTGTTGCCGTTGGCCTGGATGGTTGACATATAGCCTAGAAGCCCTTGAAATCCAGCATAACGTCGAATATAATTGACTTCAAGAAAGGAGGCAAGCGGTTGGTCTAGCCAGCGATTAGTAGCTTGTCTCTCAACTGACTCTTAATCAGCCGGTTGGAAGTTCAGGTCCTCCGCGGCTCACTTCCAATTCTTCGGATAGTCTTTGTTCCCAGGGTTAAGTGTTGAGGCAATCAAGGGGAAGTTTTAAGAGATTTTCCAGGGAGGAGTTCTAATGACTTTTATGGGAAGAGTTAAGAAGATGGACCCTGAGGAGATTGCCAGCCGACCTGAGGTGAAAGCCTTTTGGGATAAAAGCCTGTGCTGGTCATTAGCTCACCGCCGCTCCTTTAAATATCCCCTTGGGACTAAGCTACCCAAGGATGATTTCTTTGACTACGAATCCAAAAAAGAACCGGTGCCTCTGACTGAGGTGGAGCTGGCGTTGCTGTGCTGGGCAGGTGCGGGAACAAGCGGGTTGGTTCGGAATGACCGTACTTTTGCTCAAAATGCCTGTACTCAACCTTGGTTTGAGGGGCGTGTCTACCCAAGTGCCTGCAATGTCTGGTATGCTCACCTAATCTTCGCTAACGATGATGGCGTCTTCCTCTACAGGCCTCATGTCCCCACCAAAATGGTGGAGATTGGAACTCAGGAAGATATGGAGGTCATCTTCCGAGCCTTTAAAGAGGGTGTCGTTCAGTTAAGTGACCAATCGATAAGGCTGACTGAGCTTTCAGTGGTGGGGCCCTCGGAGGATTTGGAAACGAGGGCCACGCAGTATGGCGCTGCCTTTATGTTCCAGCCGGGGGTAACCAATTTCTTTCCTATTCTGGATATAACCGTGGAGTTGCTCAATCTCTACCTGATGATGTATGCGACTGGGACCCAGTTGTTTGATGACGAGAAGGGGAAGCCAGCGGGAATTCAGAAGTGGATTGATAACGGCTCTCTGTGGGAGAAGAAGCTTCCGCTGAGCCTGTATGAAACCGGACAGGCTCAGATTCTTATTGGTCATCAATTTTATATCCATCAGAATCTTCTGCTGTGTGCTACGGCGATGGGGTTGGGGGGATATGTGACCGGGGGTGGCTACGCCTCCTTAATGATGCTGAGTGATACACTGGCTAAGAGCGGTAGGGGCTTCAGGTTCGCCACGGATAAGCGTGGCTATTCCTATACAGTTGGCATTGACGGAATAATTGAAACCCATATGCCGCCCTATATGTCTATGGATGAGGCAGTTGAAGACATATGGAATATGAAGTTTAAGCCGGGCTACGGGCGATACAACTCTGATGTTAAAGAAGGTGATGAGGTAGTGTATCGCGGCTTTGATACTAAGCCAAGGGCAGTTCACCGACCGTTCAACGATGTGGAAAAATATACCGAGGCAGTATGGCTTGACTCGCCTGAGACAATCCAGGTAGCTAAAGATGTGGCTAACTATATCTACGATACATATGGACGCTTCCCTAAGCTGTTCAACCCAATCCTGTGCGAGCATTACGTTCAGGCATTACATATTGACCCTGGTTTCTATGACAGGTATCAGGTTGCGGGCAGTATCTGGCAAGAACAGCGTGAACATATGAGTACCTGGCACAAGTAAGTCTGAGTAAAAAACTTTACGTACCTTTTATGCCGATCTTGGCTGCGGAAGGAAGACTTAAGCACAGCGACGGAGAATGTCTACACCCTCGTCAGAAACGGACTCAGTAGTTAAATCGGTATGGCTAACTCTTACTTCTAAATCCAGCCTGAGGCAGAGCCACCTTTAATGCCGATATTACGGCGGCAATGTCGTCATCGTTTACCCGACCCAGATGACCGATACGAAATATTTGGCCATCTAATTTCTGCTGTCCGCCGCCAAGCACCACCTGGTGCTCTTCCCTCATAATTTTGAGTAGCTTTTTAGTATCAAGTCCATCCGAGGCTGCCACGGAGGTAACCGTATTGGAGGCATGGCTTTCTTCGGCGAAGAGGGATAGCCCTAGGGATTTTATTCCATCCCGGGCGGCTTTAGCCACCCTGGCATGCCGGGCTATGATGTTGGCTAAGCCTTCCTTTTGCACCATATCCAGCGCTGTCGATAGGGCATATACCGTAGAAACACCCGTTGTCCAGGGCGTTTGCCCTTTTTCCAGGTAATTCTTGGCTTTAGTAAAGTCCCAGTAAAAACGAGGCATCTTAGCCTTTGAATGGGCTTGCCAGGCTCTCTGGCTCACGCTGACCATAGCCAACCCTGGAGGAGTCATCCACCCTTTCTGGGAACCGGTAACGGTAACATCACATCGCCAGTCATCTACCGGCAGGTTAATTGAGCCCAAGCTGCTGATGGCATCAACCAGCAGTAGCTTATCAAATTCCTTCGCTACCGAGCTAATAGAACCCAGGTCATTGGTAACGCCGGTGGAGGTTTCATTATGAGTAACCAATACCGCTTTGATTTCGGGTTTGTCCTGGAGGGCTTTACGTATAGTATCTATATCAGCGGCTTTGCCCCATTCAAAGAGAAGGGGGATTACCTCAGCCCCGAATTTTTCAGCGATAACGCCAAAGCGTTCCCCGAAGACACCGATAGCTACTGATAGTACCTTATCTCCCGGGGAGAGGGTATTAACCACAGCAGCCTCCATACCACCGGTTCCCGAGGCGGTAAGCAGGAAAATATCGCCCTTGGTCTGAAATAACTGTTTTAGTTTATCGGTTATATCGTAAAGTATTTGCTTAAATTCCGGCCCACGGTGGTTTATCATCTGTTTGGTCATTGCCTGAAGGACTTCATTAGGGCAGGGGGTAGGTCCGGGGATACGTAAGTTTTCCATTTCTTCTCCTTCGCTGATTCTATTTATCAGTGTTAATTACTTTAGCCCAGCGGCGTTTGCCGACTTTGATAATACTACCACTTTCGATATTATAGTATAACATAGTACTACTAGAGATTACTCTGCCATCAATGCTAACAGCTCCTTGAGAAATTAGCCTATCAGCTTCGCTGCGGCTCTCGGCTAGATTCACACCCACAAGCAAACGGTTTACGTTAATCCCCTTTATAGTATAAGGGTTTTTTCTTCCAAAGCCAGATAATTCGACTGCCTTAAATTGATCAAAGGAGACACGATATTCAGGTATTTCCTCTGGCATTTCCCTTCTCTGGAAGACCCTGGTAAACTGCTCCTCAGCCTCGTTAGCTTTCTTTTGGTCATAGAGCTGGGTTACCAGTTCCCTGGCTAACCGTTTCTTGAGCATCATGGGGTTAATGGTTTCATTCTTGAGCCCTTGTCTGAATTCCCCCAAATCCTTGTCAGGGACATCGGTCAGCAACTCAAAATAGTCCAGGATAAGGCTGTCGGCAATAGACATAGTCTTACCATATATATCATTAGGCGGTTCGGCAACACCGATATAGTTACCCAGGCTTTTGCTCATTTTTTGACTGCCGGTGGTCCCAACCAGTAAGGGGGTCATAAAACATTGCTGGGGACGCTGTCCTGCCATACTTTGAAGTTCCCTTCCCATCAGGAAATTAAACTTTTGGTCAGTGCCACCAAATTCAACATCGGCCTGTATTTCTACTGAGTCGTAGGCTTGAAGCAATGGGTAGAGCAGTTCTGTCACGGCGATGGGTCGTCCGGAGTTGTATCTAGCGCTGAAGTCCTCACGGGCTAGCAGTTGAGCTACAGTAAACTTGCTGGTGAGCTGAATAATATCAGTGAGAGTGAATTTACCAAACCATTCGCTTTGCCACTTTACCTCCGTCCGGTTCTTATCCACCACCTTGAAGAACTGCTTCATATAGGTTTCGGCATTAGCCTTGACTTGCTCTTTAGATAGCATGGGACGGGCGGCAGAAGCACCGCTTGGGTCGCCAATCTGGGCTGTCCAGTCTCCGACAATGAGTATGACCTGATGTCCCAAATTCTGGAATTGGCGTAGCTTTCTCAGGGCTACCATATGACCCAGGTGGATGTCAGGGAAACTGGGGTCAAATCCTTCTTTTAGCCGGAGCTTTTTGCCTGAGCGGAGTAGCTCTGCCAGCTCTTCTTCAATTATAATTTCGGCTACCCCCCGCTTGAGCAGGCGATTAATATCCTGGCTGATGTTGGCGTTTTTACCGGTATTCATAATTTAACTTCTATGCCCGGGGTGTTTAATATAGCCCTTCCTCGTTTTATATCCTTGGCTATCTGGTTCTTTAGTTCCTCGGCGGTGTTGAATTGCTTCTCACTGCGAAGTCGCTCAATAATATCGATTTTCAGCTCGCGTCCATACAGATTATTATGATAGTCGAGCAGTAAAACCTCCACGGTGCGCTCGCTGCCGGGGAAGGTAGGGCGTCTGCCGACATTAGTCATTGACGGGTAGGCTTGGTTATCAATATATGTCCAGGTGGCATAAACGCCATCGGCAGGGAGAGCCTGTTGTGGGTCTATATCAAGATTAGCGGTGGGAAAACCTAACTTGGCGCCTCGTCCCTCCCCGCTGATTACATTCCCGTTCAGGATAAATGGTCGTCCGGTTAGTTTAAGTACCCTTTTCATATTGCCATCAGCCAGAGAATCTCTGATAGCTGTGCTGCTTACCACTTCGTTGTCTATCATCGCCGGTGGGATTACGGTTACACTAAAGTTCATATCTTGTCCCAGAGAGCGGATGGTATCAATGTTGCCCTCCCGGTTCCGACCTAAGGCAAAGTCAGGTCCAACTACCAGCCCACGCATTCTGAGGTGCTTCTTTAACAGATTGAGGAACCGGCTAGCGTTAAGTTGAACTAACTCATCGGTGAAGGACAGGGGGATAGTAGCATCAACTCCTTCATTTTTGAGGAGAGCCATTCTTTTGGCGAGGTCAGTCAAGAATGGTAGCTTAGTTTGCGGTGATAGTATCTCCTGGGGATGCTGATGGAAGGTTACCACTCCGCTAAGCAAATTCTGCCGCTTGGCATTAGTTGTTAGCTGTGCAATCAGGTGTTTATGACCGAGGTGAACCCCGTCGAAAACCCCAACAGTTAGCAGCATGTCTTTCTTTGGTGATAACTCAGCTAACTCTTTCTCTACCTGCATAGCCCTTCCTTGCGTAAGACTATTGGCGTAAATATAGTGTTAAACAGTCAAGTAATAAATGAGAAACCATGGCCAAGGTTATCTAATACTATCATAAGCCTATTTTAGGCGTCAACTGACCTTAATAGATAAGTGCTGAGGATGAGAGGATAAACGGTTAGACTAGACGGGACTGAAATGAGTGACGCCTGGTTTTGTGCTATACTGAAGTTGGGCCAGCGTAGCTCAGGGGGTAGAGCAGCGGTTTCGTAAACCGCCGGTCGTCAGTTCGAATCTGACCGCTGGCTTCCTGAATTCAAAAACACCCCAAAAGTAGATTTTTGCCACAGATGTGACACCCTAATCGGAAGACAATTTCAGGCCACTTCTTAGTCAATTGCAGGTCAGTTTCAGTTCTTGGTTTTTTGATCAGGAAAGGAGAGTAAGGGAAAATGTCTTCGAGACAAAAGAGGTGGGAATCTGTGGGCAAAGCTTCCATACCCATTGCAACTTTGGTTGACCGATATCTCTCCGCGTGCCGTTCAGCCGGGATGAGCCCAAAGACTATCCGTGGCTACAACGAGAAGCTGAAGAGATATGTGCACATGATGGGTGGCATGCTTGGCGGCTTTATCCTGGAAGCTGTGCGTAACCTAGGTTGGAGTTTGCTCTAGGATAGCAAATTAGGTACAATATTTATAGGTGGTAAAAATAGTGGGGCAGATAAATAAATGACAGTTAAGGCAACAGAGAAGAGACCATACATATGTAGTCGGTGTGGGCAGACCTTTACTAGTCCAGAAGCACTAAATCCAGTTAGGCATAATTGCGCAAAGTGGAATCTAGGGAAAGAGAAACATATTCCTAAGACCTACACTGACCATCACTTAGCTGAGTTAATCCCACGGAGAGATAAGGTCTACTACCCACAGTCCATTTCTGACTCAACTGATATTGAGATACTGAAAGTAGCCATCGAAAATAGACTAAACATCCTACTCTTGGGTGAAACTGGAATTGGTAAGACACATTGTTTAAGGCATCTTGCCTACCAGACGAAGTTACCTTATATGAGGGTTAACCTGAATGGTGGGACTACCCAAGAAGACCTGATTGGTCAGTGGATACCAAAGAAGAATGGCCATGGTTTCATGTGGGTAGATGGTGTTTTAACCAGAATGATTAGATATGGCGGGTTATTTGTCTGTGATGAGATAAACGCCGCCAACGCTGAGATTTTATTTATTCTCCATTCCTTGCTTGATGATGAGAGAAGGGTTGTCCTGGTTCAGAAGGATGGAGAGGTAGTTAAAGCACACAAAGGTTTTATCTTTGCCGCAACAATGAACCCTACCGGATATGAGGGAACCAAGCCCCTTAATCTAGCTCTATTCGATAGGTTCGATGTAATACTTGAGTTCAAGAATTACGCGGAAAAGTTTGTCTCAAGTGATATGAGAGAGGCAGTCAAGAAGATCAAACAAGGGGTGGCTGATGGCAGTATATCGGGAGCCATATCAACTCGTGGAGTTAAGCAGTTTATCAGAAATCGAAAGATTTTTGGGCTAGAGGTAGCCAAGTCCATATTCATTCAGAAATTTGAGGGAATACATCGAGAAACAGTTGAACACTTACTCGATACTATATGCTGATTATATTTCCCGATAATAATTTATCTACTACTAAGGATTCCAGTTCTTCACAGAAACAAGGCAGGAATGTAGTTCCTCTCATCGCCAGAGGTCATAGATTAGGCAGGTAAAGATGTTTTGGAATTAGTTTACCGATGAAGAAATTAGATAAGATGGCTCTAATGCTAAAGAATTATGACGAGGTTATGCTATCCCAAAAGGATTCCGTTTCTATCAGGATTAGGGCTAGAGATGAAAAGGGAAATATTCAAGACCATAGTCAGGCTCTATCTCCTCAGGATAAGGTCAAACATAATATTCCAATAGATATTAAAGATGATTCCATTGAGAGCCTAGTCTTGTCTAAGGCAAAGAACCTCAGGGCATTGGGGCACTTAATATACACTAGAGAACCTTTATCTCCTACTCCAATGCATATCTCTGAGAAGAATGCCTATTATTTTTTGGAGCAACAAAGAGTCGAGAATATTCTGTCTGGAAAATATAATGGAATGAAGAAATACCTTATCTACTTAACTGAGAAAGATATTCCGAACAAGACACCAGTTCACTTGTGGGGAAGGCGGTTTTTCCTTCCATATAAGGTAGAAGAGCCGGAAGAAAAACCCAGGGATATAATAGACAAATTCTTGACCTCTAAATCTGTAAAAGAAAGAACAGAGCTAGCCAAGGAATTTGTAGATTATCTTCCCAAGGATTTAACTTCTCTATCCCCTTCAAATCTGTCAGATTCTTTAAATGGAAAGGATTCCAAAGATGAGGAAAGGTCATCTAGGGCAACCCAAGAAAAGATAGATAAGGAACGAGAGGAAAAGGATAAGAATCAAGAAAATCATCAGGACAGTCAAGGCAAGGCAGAAGGTCAGGGCAGTAATTATAAATCAGAATCAGAAAGTGAAGGGTCTAATCCACAATCTGGCTCTGGGGTTGGTTTAAGCAGTAGTCCTAGTATGTCAAGCGATTTTGAAGACATGAAGGATACCCTTGATGATATGCTCTTATCGGCGGTTAAGGAAGTCTCTACTGAACTAAGTAAGTTCGAAGCGAACCCAGAAAAGAAGAGAATGCTACAAAGGAAGCAGGGTCCTGGATGGAGTCCTTTCTCAGTTAATAAACCGTTAGAGAAGGTTAATATTATCCCCCAATCCAATTTAGTCGATGAACTCTATCAGGTATTCAGGAGTACCAGGGTAGACCTTCAGGATAGGTGGGTTAGGCATCAGAAAAAGGGTAGGATTGACCTGAGGGAGGCTATGTCTAACAGTAACAGCTTAAAAATCTTCAAGAAATACGAGCCGTCATACCTCCATGAAAGTAAAATCAGTCTTGTTATCTTGTATGACATTTCTGGTTCAATGATTAAAAATGACCCGGAAAGAATTGAACTTAATTGTGTTTCAGCATTAATATCTGCGGCAACTAAAGCTGGTAATGAGGTGTGTTGCATCTCATTTGATACTTATGCCATTGTTGTGAAGGGATTTGGTGATTCCAATCTTAGGTTACTGGACTATAATGTCCATGGAGGGACCGACCCCAATTGTGCGGTGGAGGCCTTTAAGAAAATTCAACCGCAGGCTAGGTATCCTGTTGTGTTGATTATTCTTACTGATGGATATTTTAAAATTGACCTCAAAGACATGATTGATGAGTCAAGGTTGTATAGGATACTGATTGGTAGTCATTCAGCTATATCGAACATATCTGAAAGAAAGCAGTCTGGATGGATTCAAATTTCTAATATGTCTACCCTTCCAGCAGTAATGAAGAGTGTCCTGATAGATGTAGAGCAGAGAATTAAGAGGAGATTAGGGAGGTAATAAATATGAGTAATGGTGTTAACCTGCCCTGATAATTTGGTAGCCCTTTAAGTTAGGATTTTCTGCATTGTAGCTAATGGAGTAGGTGGTAGGTATCCCCGGGCACTATGAGGACACACCGGATTGTACTCCTTGATATTTTATACTCAAGCGAGTAGCGCAATTCGTGTGCCAATGATGACTGAAAAGGGGGGCCTGGGATGATTTTGAGCGCATAAAATCAGAGGGGATAGCCCACTTAAAATCGAAACTACATTGGACAAACGCAAAGCAGCATTTCCGACAAAAGTCGTATACATCAAAATCAGATACTGTTAGCCTAAGAGTAGTACTTCAGGAATGGGACAGGTAAGAATGGTCCCAAAGGTCCGTTCAAGCTATAGAGCAAGGCCTCAGTTCGGGGAGGTGATGACCGTGAAGATAAGAGATCTTATTGCTAATGAAAGAACCAGCCTTTCGTTCGAATTCTTCCCACCTAAGGCTAAGGAAGGTGAAGACCATCTGTTTGGGACGGTAAGAAGGTTGGAACCCTTTACACCTAACTTCGTGTCGGTTACGTATGGTGCTGGCGGCGGAACACTGAAAAACACGAGACACGTGGTAAAACGCATCAAAGAAGAAACATCACTGACGCCAATGCCGCACTTGACCTGCATCGGCCAACACCAGGAGGAACTCAAAGCCATCCTTAGCGACTACACGGCTATGGGAGTCGAGAATATCCTGGCTCTCAGGGGAGACCCCCCCGAAGAGACAACCGGACACGCTACCAAGGATAGACTTTGCTACGCCAATGACCTGGTACAGCTAGCAGCTTCTCTTGATGCTTTCTCCATCGGGGTGGCAGTATACCCGGAAGGCCACTGTGAATCTCCTAATCTTGGGATAGACATGGTCTACACCAAAGAGAAGATTGATGCCGGGGCTGACTTTGCTATTACCCAGATGTTCTTTGATAACCGTTACTTCTATCAATTCATGGAGAGGGCAGATCGGGCTGGGATACGCGTCCCCGTTATTTCTGGTATCATGCCCATCACCAATATAGAGAAGGTAAAGAGGTTCAGCCAGATGTGTGGCGCTACTCTACCGGCGCACCTTGTCGAGAGAATGGAGGTAGCAGCCTCTCCAGCGGAAGTCCGAAAGATCGGCATAGACTTTGCCGTAAAACAATGTGAAGACCTGTGGGGAAACGGAGTCCGCTACTTCCATTTTTATACGATGAATCGTTCCAAAGCGGTAGCTGAGATTCTGCACAGTCTTGACTTGGGTCAGGGTAGCAATCGTCGCTTTACCACTGCAGGGGAATCAATATAGAGATTCTCCCGACTGGCAGGTGAGTTACTAACCCAGTTGAGGGAATGGTGAGGAGATTATGAATGACATCTTCCGGAACACTCTGAAACGAGTCAAACCCATCAGATTCCGCGAGCCGCTGGCGGAAACACTGGGAGCGTTGAAAGAAGAAGGTGCCTTAGATTACAATTTTATTGATGTAGTCAAGATGTCCGGACATGCTTGCCCTACTGTCTCGGCTGCCTACTTGTGCTGCCAGACGGCTCTGGAGAAACTTTACGGCGACACAATCCCTGTCAGAGGCGAGATTGCGGTTACCGTTTATGGAGAGCCTGACGAAGGAGTATATGGAGTCATGGCTCAAGTATTCAGCTTTCTAACTGGCGCCGCTGCGGCGACCGGCTTCAAAGGACTGGGGCACAGGTTCAAGAGAAAGGATTTACTGAGATTTCACTTAGAAAAAGTTGACCCGGAAGCCATGTGCTTTGAGTTCAGAAGGCTGGACAACGGTAAGGCGGTGCTGGTCAGGTTTTATCCCCAGCGGATTCCTTTCCCAGAAGAGAAGGCAAAGCAGCTCAGCCATCTGCTGCAACCAGTACTTTGGGAGGCAGCTACAGAGGAGGAAACGAAGCAGTTTCAGGGACTCTGGATGGAAAAGGTAGAGCATATGCTTCTCAAAAGAGAGGGAACTGAGAGATGGCTACAACTAGAAGAAAGGAGAGGGCAAAATGAACGCAGCTAAAACAATTGATGTGAAGGGACTAGACCATGCTGAGAGGGAAGGCCTGATTTTCCCTGGTGTTGAAGCTCTCAAAGACGGAGAGACGTTAAGAATTGTTGTCGAGTTCAATCCGGTACCTCTGGTCTACTTGCTGAAAGCACAGGACAATTTTGATATTTCTTATGAAAAGGAAGGGCCTGATGAGTGGATTCTGCGGGTGGCCAAGGGTAGTGCGCAGGAAGACCAAAAAGGACAGTTCAAAGAACTATTAACCCAATTGAGGGAAGGGGAAGCGTCGCCGGAGACCAAAGAGAAGGCGAGAACGCTTCTTCAGCAGGTTGATGCCAAGACCTTGGGAGTTTTGGAGCAGGAATTGATCCGGGAAGGCGTCTCCCATGAGGAGATCAGGAGGAGCTTGTGCGATATCCACCTCGAAGTTCTGAGGGACAGCCTTGTTGCCAAGAGAACGGAGGTTTCAGCACCGCACCCGGTGCATACCTTTATGCAGGAGCATGAAATCATCCTCGATAATTTAAGGGAGTTGGGCTCTCTGGTAGACAGGCTGAAAGGCTTGAATAGTTTTGACGGCATGGGAGAAGACCTGGAAAAACTAGAGGATATTGCCCATCACCTGGTGGAAGCGGAAAGTCATCACCAGCGTGAAGAAGAGGTTCTTTTCTCAGAATTGGAAAAACGCGACATCGTTGAGCCCCCCGAGATCATGAAGATGGATCACGTGGAGTTCAGAAAAAGGAAACAGGAGCTATACCAGCTTTCTCATCGTCCCCGAGAGCATGACTTCAATAAATTCAAAGCAAGGGTTATTGAACTAGGGGAATATCTTGCCAGAGAACTGGAAAGCCATATCTTCAAGGAAGACAACATCATCTATCAGATCGCCCTTCAGGTACTGATCCCGGAGGATTGGGAAAGAATTAAAAGGCTTTGCGACGAACTGGGATATTGCTGCTTTACCCCGGAAGACCAAAAGGAGTGAGGAAAAGAAACGGTTGATCTGGACTTAAGGGGAATAATGCCTTTTGAGAGACACGAACTAATCTTCCAAAAATGGGATGCGTTGCAGCCAGGGGAGACGCTAAGAATCATAAATGACAATGACCCCAAGCCGCTACACCATCAGTTTGAGGCGGAGTACAACGGTAAGTATGAGTGGGAATATGAACAGGAAGGGCCAAAGGACTGGATAGCCAGGATTAAAAAGACCTGAGAGGGAGTCTGAAAACCATCATCGATGAGCGGATGGCTGTTCCTCCAAAAATACACGCATTAGGAGTTGATAGTATGACAGATGGGGAAAAGCCGACGGACATGCTAAGAGACGAGCATAAAAATGTGCTGCAAAAACTGGACGCCTTAGAAGATGTTATTAACCGTCTCCATGAAAAGGAAGCGGTCGCTGCCCAGCGAAAGGATTTGGCTTCCTTCTTTAACACCGATTTTTGGACTCACTTTGCTAAAGAGGAAGAAACTCTCTTTCCTGAACTGGATAAGTTTATCCCCAGAGAGAGTGGCCCGGTCGGAGTGATGCTGTCCGAGCACGACGACGTGCGGAAGACTAACGCAGAGATCCAGCGAGCAATTGATGAATATCTTGAAGGCTCTGGCAGCTTACAGACAGTCACGGTGATCCAGAACTACGGCACTCATTTTGTCACGGTTCTGCGAGATCACATTAACAAGGAAGACAATATCCTGTTTATGATGGCAGACATGCATCTTGATAAGACACAGGTAGATACAGTCATTAAGCTTTTTGATGAGATAGAAGGTTCTGCTGAGAAAGGAAGGGCGCCCCAGAAAGGGTGACACCTGGTTACAAAGGGACATGAATGTTGAGAGTAAAAAGGGCATACGAAAGTAAGCAGGCTGATGATGGGGTAAGAATTCTTGTTGACAGGTTGTGGCCGTAGGGTTTACGTTCGGCTGACGCTGGCATTGGTGAATGTGCGAAGGAGATTGTTCCCAGTGACCAGCTACGCCGCTGGTTTGGTCACAGGCCGGAGAGGTGGTCAGAATTCAGGCGGAGATACATGGAGGAGCTCCATGCTCCGGAGAAAACCAGATTCGTAAGGAGAATCGTCCGAATGGCTATCAACGGCAATGTCACTCTTGTGTACGGCGCTAGAGATACCGAACACAATAACGCCAGAGTGCTGGAAGAAGTGGTTGCCAGGTACATGAAGGAGTTGCCTTGAGCGTGAAAGATGAAGGTAAAACGTGGCCAGATTGTTTGACAGGTTAAGCAGCAAAAAGGAAAAAGACATCCAGGTATTGCGAGATTTCATTTCTATCTTCTGTCGGGAAAAGCATCCCGGACGAACTAAGGATGTCTTCCCGGTGATAGATGAGCGGTTACGTCATGCTCTGGGCGATAAAGATCTGACCCTTTGTGTAGATTGCACCAGGCTTCTAAACCACGGCACGGCAAAGCTACTCCTTTGTCCCTATGACCCTAAACCGATGTGCAAGAAGTGCGAGACTCACTGCTATGCCCCCGGTTATCGAGAACGAATCCGGAAAGTTATGAGGTTCTCGGGCCAGTACCTGTTGAAACACGGTCGACTGGAACTAATGATTCACTATTTCTTCTGAGGTAACGGAGACGATGAATGTTACCAAGGCTGCCCTGATTCAGGCGATGGAGGTCTACTTTGGCCGAGATACAAAGAGAATCAACCATGCGCACAAGGTGGCGGGATACGCCGAGGCGCTGCTGAAAGAGGATGGCGGAGATTATTCGATAGTAATTGCTGCGGCGCTGCTCCATGATATAGGGATTCATGCTGCCGAAAGGAAATATGGTAGCACGAGTGGCAAATATCAGGAGAAAGAGGGCCCGCCTATTGCCCGTCAGATCCTGTCCAGATTAGGGTTCAAGCCAGTTCAGATTGAGGAGGTTTGTGGGATTATTGCTCATCATCACAGCCCGGGAAAGGTTAGCACGTATAACTTCAAGATACTGTATGACGCTGACTGGCTGGTAAATTTGAGAGATGAGTATGATATTCAGGATAGGAGCAAACTGAGCAATATCATTAATAGGTTGTTTCTTACCAGTAGTGGTAAAGTGTTGGCCAGAAAGGTATACTTATCCGAGCCAAGTCATCGAACTGGTCTTTAGTCGCGTCCGAAGTGAGAATATCTCAAATGCAGCAGCGAAATGAAAAATCTATTAAAGGAGGGCAAGAATGAGCGCAAAATTAAATCCCATTGTTGAGTTCCGAGAGGACCACCGAAAAATCCGCGACAGCCTGCTTAGCCTGGCTAGCGCCGCTGAGGCCAGAGATGTCGCCAAGGGCCGTGATATTCTTGGGCAAATAAATGTTATGGTCGGTCCGCACTTCCGGTACGAAGAGGAGACGCTGTATCCGGCGATGAAAGAATTCCTTGGTGACTACGCGGATAGCCTCATTAAGGAGCATGACGTTGCTATCGAAACTGCTAAGACTGCGGCCAGGTTGCTGGGCCAGCCTTCTCTAACTGAAGAGGAAGGCAAAGATGTTGCCAAAGCCGCTAGAGCTCTTCTGGTGCATGTCAGCAACTGCGACGGGCTCAATATACTGGCCGAACGTCTCTCCCAAGAGAAGTTGGATGGACTCGGTGAGCATTTTGCTAAATCTCGTGCCGAGGGAGTGCCTCTGCTCCAATGGGCAGATACCATCAGGAAAGCAAAAAGTTAAGAATGGCTGAAAAATCAGCGGGTAAAGAGCGGGTAACGGTAATCCTGCACAGCGGCTCCTATGACAGGGCCTCCTATGCTCTGTCCATCGCCCTGGTGGCTCTGGCCTCCGGAATGGAGGCGCATATGCTACTTGCCTATGAAGGATTGAGGAGGTTTACTGGAGGGCATTTAGAGGACGTGGGGGAAGAAACCTCTCCAAATATCAGGACCAACTTGGAGCGGGGACTGCAGTCTGGAGGGATTCAGTCCTTGGAGACGCAGCTGGCTGATGCCAAGCGGCTAGGGCTAAGAGTTTATGCCTGTCCCAACGCGATGGCAGCCCTCAATATTGGGCTGGATGAGATGCTTCCAGAGGTGGATAACGTAATGGGACTGGCCACTTTTCTAGAGCTTGCCCGCACGGCTGCCATTAACTGGTACATATAGAGGAATGCCTCTTGGCCAATTTTCCGTAGATACGCCTTCTTAATCGTTGGTCGAGAAGTGGGATGTCGGTATTGGAGCGTCTTTCGCTTACAGTCTTGATTACTCTTCTTTTGGGGCGCGTGGTTGAGTTATCGCCAGGATTATCTCGAAGGGACACCTGATAGCTCCGGGCGGGCAGACTGGCTCGCAATCAGTGCAGTAGTAGCAGTCGTCAGGGCTGACTACCACGGCCTTCTCGTTGACTAGCGCAACCGCGTCGGTTGGACACCATTCTACGCAGTCTCCGCAACCGGTGCACTTCTCAAGATTAATTCTAGGTATTGCTCCTCTCATTGTAGTGCTCCTGCTTTCATGAAGTTTTGGTCAGTATTAAGCCTGCCGACTACATTATCGGCTACGTATTGCCTGTCTGGATACGACTTTTGTCGGAAGTCTACATCATTTCTCTCAGTTTCTCAGGGGCAACCACCATAATGCGCTGTCCCTCAATTTTGATGGCGCCCGCCCTTTCTATATGCTTGAGCGCTCTACCTATCATATCCCGGACCGAGCCGACCATTGCCGCCATCTCGTCTTGGGTCAAGCGTCTCACCGGCGACGGTCCATCTTCAACTACTGCCAGGTCCAGCAACAGCTTAGCCATACGCCCAACCACGCTGCGAAAGGAAAGGTCTTCTACCATCATGGTGAGATGGCGCAGCCGCACGGCAAACAATTTAAGGATAGACACAGCTATCGGACAGTCCGTCAACAGAGACAGGGCTACTTCTGTGGGTATGAGATAGATGGTCGATTCTTCGAGAGCAGACGCACTGGCCGGGTTGGGTCCGCCGTCAAATACCGGAACATCGTTAAAACTGTCGCCGGGCTTAGCTACGAGCAGCACTTGCTCCCTACCTTCTGGCGAAGTCTTGAAAATGCGAACCTGCCCGGATTTAATAACATAAAGCCCACGGCAGGATTCACCCTCCAGAAACAGAACTTCACCTCTGGCAAAGGAAAACTCCAGGACTTCTCGTGTAATGTGTTCTATTGCGTCCGTACCGAGGGTTTCAAAGTAGGGCAGTGTCTTCAACAAATCAGCTGCTGAAAGCATGGGTATTTCCTTAGATATTGCTGACGATCTCCCAATCTTATCACAGATGAGCACCTGTTGCACAGCCGAAAGTGTGTATGACAAAGGTCGTATCATGCTAAGGTATGTCAATGGTAATTAAAAATGACCGCAACACTAACCTTGAATGTGGACTAATCAATGGGGGCAGGTCACTCTCTTCGACAATCTTGTGGCTTGATATTATTATTCTGAAGAGACTTTGTCAATACCAACTTGAGCCTCTCACATTTACACCAATCTTGGTTTAGGCTATAATCCAGATAAACTGTGGAGGTAGTATAAAGGAACTCACTCGAGCTATAACCTAAGAAACAACGATGCTGGCGGCATGATTTCAAGTAGAGGGATGGATAGATGAGTAAATTCATTGATAAATTAAACCGGGTTTCACAGGCTGAGTCTCAGTCTATGGGGTTTAAAGCAGCCAAGGCAGTCTCGCCGAAGCCAAAAATGCAGCTCGTGGCTAGTTTAGCCCAGGCGGAGGTTAGTGATGTGGCTGATTATGTGGCTGGGGCTGACACTGGGTTATTACCAGTTTTCGATTTTAGTTCAGGGGCTAAGACCATTCAAGAAATATCTAAGGCTGTGTCTGGTATTCCCTGGGGTGGATGGCTGAGAGATGGGGGAAGGGAAGGAATGAAACAGTTGGTGAAGGCTGGCTGCGATTTTGTGGTTTTTCCGGCAGCTGATACCTCGCTGGCAATACTTCAAGGTGATGAAGTAGGTAAAATTTTGCAGGTAGAGGCATCACTCAGCGAGGGTTTATTGAGGGCAATTAATGAGCTGCCGGTAGATGCGGTGTTGTTTGTTGCCGGTGAGCAGAAAGAAGGTCTTTTGCTTACCTGGCATCACCTTATGCTCTTTCGGCGCTTTGCCAGTTTGCTGACTAAGCCCTTATTAGTGGCTATTCCGTCGAATGTGACCGCTGAAGAGCTTCAGGCACTATGGGACGGTGGGGTGGGCGGTGTGGTAGTAGAGGTAGGAGCTGGGCAACCCACCGGGGGATTAAAAGAGTTGCGCCGGGCAATTGATAAACTTGTTCTCCCATCATCACGTAAGCAGGGTAAGACGGGGGCTTTGCTACCTTATATTGGTAGAGAGAAGGAGGTAGTAGCTGAAGAAGAGGAAGAGGTATAATTATTTCCCGACCAGACTTTTTATTAGTTTAAGTTCATCTCTAATTAGCCTGGGGAAAAGGAAGTTCTGCCTTACAATCTCTTTACCTATCTTACCTAATTTTTGACTAACTGTCGGGTGTTCCAGGAGGTAGACTATTTTCTCGGCGCATTCCTCCACACTATTAACCAGGTAGTTTCCAAGCTCACCAGGCATTTGTAGGGGGATGCCACCAGCGTTACCGGCTACTACTGGCGTTTCTTTCCATAATGCCTCGGCTACCACCAGACCAAAGCCTTCCCTGATTGACTTCTGAATAATCACGTCACTGGCTCTCTGAAAGGCATTGACCTCCATGCTGCCTACTCCGGTCAGGTTAGAGAAGATGAAGATGTCATCATCTTTGTTAACTTCGTCGCTAATGGCGGCATGCAGATCCCATCCCTCAGGGTCGTCCGGGGCAAACGAACCTACTAGGGCTAGCTGGAGCCCGGGTATCTTCATCTTGGCTAATTTGTAGGCGGCTATGGTGCCGAAGGGGTCTTTCCAGCGGTCAAAGCGGGATACCTGGGTAATTAGCGGGCGATTGGTATCAAAGCCCAGATTCTCCACCAGTTCCCGGCACACATACCTCTTGATGAACATATTTTTGGAGCTGAAGGCGCATATAGCTGGAGCCATGGTTACAATTTTAGCTAGTTCAAGGTCTTTAGGGATAAACTTTGGGGTAGTAAAAACAGCGGCGTCATATTCTTCAATGTAGGGGCGCAGGAAGTTCCACACCGTCTTATCTGGCTGTGAGCTATCTACATGGCAACGCCATATCCATTTGGCTTTGTTCTGCGATAGATAGTGGCGCAGAGCGGCTGGCTGAGGGTCATTCACTATGAAAACATCATAATTGGGGTCAAGTTCGCTGGCATTGGCTAAATTGTTATTCTGGTATACGCTTACTATGTTTTCCTTTTTAATATCTTCAAACGGAGCACCTTGCAAAGCATTATGCAAGCCTTTGGTAATGGTAAAGAAGCGACGGTCGCCTCGTATAATCTGCCAATCGGCTTTAATACCTAAGGAGCGAACTAGAGGGATATAGCACACCAGCATTTCCGCCACTCCTCCACCAAATGGCGTGGAGTTGATATGGCACACCCGTAATCCCTTTAGTTCCTCTCCCAGGCTGACAAGTTCATCAATAGTCCCCCTGGCTTCAACCATGCGGTACTTATTAATATCGCCTGTGCCCAGCGAGATTTTATGCAGCATTTATATTACTCCGCATGCCATTTAGTTACCTGGTTTAATTAAGGAGCCAGTATTCCACAGCCGTTATGATTGAGAAAGCTGCCATGATTTGCCTTCAGTGGTTATTGACGGAGCAATTACCATCTCTGCCTGGTGCATTTCTCGGATAGTAAGTGCCCCGCAGGTGCCTAGTGCAGTGCGAATAGCCCCAACGAAGTTTTGACTACCATCGGTTACTGAAGTGGGACCGAAGAGGATTTGCTCTAGTGGGCTGGTGGTGCCTACTTTTATTCGGGTGCCTCTGGGGAGAGCTGGATGCGGGTGAGACATTCCCCAGTGATAGCCAAGCCCTGGTGCCTCCTTGGCTTGAGCAAAAACGGAGCCAATCATTACCGCGTCAGCTCCGGCGGCGAAGGCCTTGCACACATCTCCACCTTTACGAAAGCCGCCGTCGGTAATTATGGGCACATATCTGCCCGACTCGTTAAAATATTCATCTCTGGCCGCGGCACAGTCAATAGTGGTTGTTATCTGAGGGACACCGACACCAAGGACCTCCCTGGTGGTGCAAGCCGCACCCGGCCCGACACCCACTAAAACCCCAGAGATTCCTGTTCTCATAAGCTCTAAACAGGCGCTATAGCTGACACAATTACCAACAATGATAGGCAGAGATATGGCTTTGCGAAGCTCAGGGAAAATGAGTCCCCGATAACTTTTAGATATATGTCGGGCACTGGTAACCGTGGACTGGACTACAAAAATATCAGCCTTAGCTTCAGCTACTATCGGGGCCAAGCGCTTAGTATTAGCTGGTGCTATCGAAACGGCGCACACTGCCCCTGATTTTTTAACCGCTTGTATTCGTTCACCGACAAGGTTTTCCTTAATAGGTTGGGAGTAGATTTCTTGAAGTAGGGAGGTGACATCAACATTAGATGCCTGAGTAATCTTAGCCAGTATCTCCTGGGGATTATCATACCTGCTTTGTATTCCTTCCAGGTTGAGAACGGCGAGTCCCCCTAGCTTGCTCATCAGGGTGGCGAAGTTGACATCGGTAACGGCATCCATTGCCGAAGCTATAATAGGAATGGAAAAGGTAAAATTCTCTATCTTGAAATCGATGTTTGTCTGGTCCGGGTTAATCGTTACATCCCCGGGCACTATAGCTACCTCATCAAATCCGTAAGAACGCCGTAATTGCTTAAATTTAGGGATAGTCATTTTGCCATCCTTTTAAACAAAAACTATATCAAAAGTATGGTTCAAAAGTCAATAAGATTATGGACACAGTCAATTATGAAGTACCGAACAGAGTTTTAAAATTTTGGTGGTCAAACTCTTGACATTGGGGGTGAGTGTGTTTTATATTTATCCCTATATGTAGGACTCCGATGTATCTTTAAATAAGCGGGACCTATGGAGCAAAAGAAAACTAGCGGTAAATCACCGATAAAAATTGAACAGCTAGATGTCGGCTATGAATTCCCTCCGAGTAGTTATGAGCTGGAGCCCTTGGTAATCGCTAAGTATCTAGAGGCAGTGGGCAGGCCGAGTGAGCAGAATTCTCCGGCACCTGAGTTCGTGCCGCCAATGGCGATAGCTGCC
Organism: Dehalococcoidales bacterium; assembly: GCA_002688105.1. GTDB lineage: Bacteria > Chloroflexota > Dehalococcoidia > Dehalococcoidales. The sequence continues at coordinate 24,892 of NZBQ01000001.1, forward strand.
TATACGATGAATGCGGTAGCGGAGTCGTTTGCACTGCCACCTGGTTCTATACATGCCTCGCAAGAGCTTGAGTTTCTAAAATTGGTACCGGTTGGGACTACTATAGACTGTCATGGCAGGGTAGCTCAGAAGGTGAATCGCGGTCAATTACATCTGTTGGTGATTGAACTGGAGGCTCTGAACCAAGACCGGGAGAGAGTCTTATCAGGGCAGGCTACCCTAGTCGTGCCAAACTAGGAATTTGAAGGTGATACCTGTTTTGAACAAAGAGCTGAAACTGTCCGACCTGCGCCAAGGGAATAGTCTGTCTTCAGTGGTGAAACATATCACTCAGGAGGAGATTAACCGGTATGCCGAAGCCAGTGGAGATTTTAATCCTATTCATATAGATGAGTCCTTCGCTGCTCAAACTCCCCTCGGGGGCACTATTGCTCACGGTATGCTTATCCTCGCCTATGTATCGGAAATGATGACAGTGGCTTTTGGCAAAAACTGGCTTTCAGGAGGTAAGTTTTCGGTACGCTTTAAAGCGCCAGCTCGCCCTACAGATACTATAACCATCACCGGTAAGATTGACTCCATTGAACATAAAGAGGGCGTCTCCCACATAAATTGTGGAGTAGAAAGTCACAATCAAAAGGGAGAGGCAATAGTTGCCGGCAAGGCGACCGTCAAACTTGGGGCATAACTTAATGAGCAGGGAGAGAGGTATTAAAAATTAGTAAGGCTAATCATGTAGTAAAAGTAGCCTTGGATGCGATGGGGGGTGATTATGCTCCTGAAGAGATAATCAAGGGAGCGGTTTTGGCTGCAGAAAAGAATAACAATGATATGGAGGTTATTCTAGTTGGCCCCAAGGATGTGTTGGACACTGAGCTCAAAAAGTTTAAAAACTCTCACCTGCCTCTCCATTATGTTGAGTCTGAAGGATTTATCGGTGAGAATGAGTCCCCTGCCCTGACTCTTAGCCGCAGACCTAATGCCTCCATAGCGGTAGCGTTTAAGATGGTGAAGATGGGGGAGGCGGATGCTGTGGTCGGGGCTGGTTCTACTGGAGCCCTGGTTGCTAGTGCTGTTCGTGCTATGGGTTTGGTAGAAGGGATAGAGCGCCCTGTAATTGGCGGACCATTTTTTGGCATTGCTCCCAATACCATATTGATGGATTGTGGTGTTAATGTTGATGCTAGACCTTCTCATCTGTTGACCTTTGCCGTGGTAGGTTCTATTTACGCTAAGAAGTTGCTGAATATCGATAATCCTAAGGTGGCTCTATTAAATATTGGGGTTGAAGAGAATAAAGGTAATAGATTAACCAGAGAAACTTATCAGCTTCTCCAGAAGAGTGGTTTAAATTTTATTGGCAATATAGAGGGTAATGAGGTTCTTAGCGGTCGGGCTAATGTCATTGTTTGTGATGGCTTTGTTGGTAATATACTAATCAAGTTTGGTGAAGGTGGGATAGAACTTATTAAAGGTGTGCTGAGAAACAAGGCAAATTCTTACCCCTTACTGAGGCTTTTCAAAAGACCATTTAAGGTTTTGACCTCTGCAATGTTTGGTGAGAATGGCATTAATCCTGGTATTGGTGATGGACTTATCTGGGGGGTTGATGGTGTCGCCTTGAAAATACACGGAGCTAGCCGAGCTCCAGATGTAGCCAAGAGAATAGCTCAGGCTAAGCTTGTAGTGGAAATGGATGTAATAGATTCTCTAAAATCAGAGTTAGCTGCAATTAGAAGTCAGCTCGATTTAGGAAAGGAGCAGTAATGTCGTCTGTTGAAGAGAAGTTAAAGGAAATCGTGGTTAAGATTGTGCATTGTGATGAGAAAATTCTTACCCCTACCAGTACCTGGCAAGATATAAAAGCCGACTCCCTAGATTTGGTTCAAGTGCTGGTGGCGGTGGAGGATGCCTTTGGTATTGAGGTTCCTGATGAAGATCTTGGTGGATTCAAAAATATCGGTGATTTTGTTAAGTATATCGAAACTCGCTTGGCTGAGAAAGGAGACACTTAAAGGTGATGTATCTTGGCTAATTGGTATCTCTGGCGGTGTTAGCCGGGCTACGATTTTGAAAGTGGCTGTGGAATGAGTATGAACAAACGAAGAGTAGTGATTACCGGAGTAGGTGCCGTTACCCCTCTGGGACTGAATGCGGAGGAGTTCTGGGCAGGACTATCTGCTGGGAAATCGGGCATTGGTTATATTAGCTATTTTGATACTAGTAACTATCAGGTAAAGGTAGATGCTGAGATAAATGGCTTCGACCCGGCCAAGTATATGGATTTGAAAATAGTTGACCGCACTCCCCGGTCGGTTCACTTGGCTATTACTGCGGCTCAGGAAGCCATGGAAATGGCGGGACTGGATATGTCCAAAGAGATGGCGGAGCGAGTAGGCGTTATCACTTCTACTATGATAGAGAACGATTATATTATCAAGGGGTTTGAGAATATAAAGAAGCGAGGTCCGAGAAGAGGTGACCCATTGTTTATTACCAAGATCAGCCCGGCAGTGGTATCGTCACAAATAGGGCTGTTAATAGGCGCCAAAGGTCCTAACTCCAGTGTGAATAGCCTCTGTGCCAGTGGGGCTGATGCCATTGGAAATGCTATGAATCATATTCGTTTAGGTTATGCTGATGTGCTGATAAGCGGTGGTTCCGATGCCTCCTTAGAGGCAACCGCTATTGCTGGACTGAATCTACTGGGAGCCCTTACTCGAGATCCAGACCCGGCTAAAGCCTGCCGTCCCTTTGACCTTAACCGCAGTGGTTTTGTCTATGGTGAGGGAGCGGGGATAGTGATACTGGAGAGTTACGAACATGCTAAAAAGCGGGGGGCACCGATTCTAGCCGAGTTAGCTGGTGTTGGCTGGTCGTTTGATGCTTATGATGCCACGGCTCCCCAAGCTGAGACACAGGCGGTGGCAATAAATAATGCTCTTGAAGATGCTGGACTGCATCCAGAAGAAATTGATTATATTAATGCTCATGGCACCAGCACCAGGCTGAATGACTCCTGCGAAACCAAGGCTATTAAGATTGTTTTTGGTGATAATGCCTACCGAATACCTGTAAGTTCCAATAAGTCCATGTTCGGGCACATAATAGCGGGGGCTGGTGCTGTTGAGGCGGTTGCGGCAGTATTAACCATAAATAATGGGGTTATCCCGCCAACTATAAATTATGAGACGCCCGACCCCGAGTGCGATTTGGATTACGTGCCTAATGTGGCTCGCCAGGCAGAGGTAAACGCCTGTCTTTCTAACAGCTTCGGTTTGGGCGGCAACAATTGCTGCTTGGTTATCAAACGATTTAATGAAAAATAATATGGCTTCCTCCGAATTAGACGGCAAAGTATCACTGGTAACCGGTGCCTCTCGTGGCATCGGAAGAGTTCACGCTCTGAAGCTTTCAAGCCTTGGTGCTAAGGTAGCGGTCAATTATGTGGAAATAGAGGGTGCATCTAATAAAGCTGAGGCTAATGGGGTAGTTGAGACCATAGTCGGCCAGGGTGGTGAAGCTATCGCCGTGGAGGCGGATGTTAGAAATGCGGAAGCGGTGAAAGCTATGGTGGAGGGGGTGGTTGAGCGGTGGGGTAAAATCGATATTCTGGTAAATAATGCGGGCATTACCAAGGATAATCTGCTATTGAGGATGTCAGAAGAAGCCTGGGATGATGTAATTGATATCAATTTAAAGGGCGCATATTTGTGCACTAAGTTTGCTTTACGTTCCATGATGAAGCAGAGGTGGGGACGCATTATCAATACCGCTTCTATTTCCGGGGTAATTGGCACCGCCGGGCAGGGCAACTACTCGGCGTCTAAAGGGGGGCTAATCGCCTTTACTAAGAGTATGGCCCGGGAGCTAGGATCCTTGAACATAACCGTTAATGCTATTGCTCCCGGTTTTATTACTACCGATATGACGGATAGGCTGTCTGACGAAAGGAAAGAAGCTATCCGGTCACTGATTTCATTGCAACGCTTTGGTAAGCCGGAGGATATAGCTGAGCTGGTAGCTTTCCTGTCTAGTGATCGGGCTAGCTATATTACCGGACAGGTTATTGGCATAGACGGCGGAATTTAGATAATAATAAATCTTTAATTGCGATGTTTCTTGGCTGACAGGAGGAAAAATATCCAGCAAATGGCAGGTTGTCGGGGAAGGGTTAATTGGAGCGGCTAACATCGTTTTTGCTCTTCTGACATCATTTTTACGATCCCGGCGCGTAAGGTGGGGTGCCACCGATGCCGAAGTTCAGCGAACCTTACCTGGCGACGACCTGGTACCACATCCAAAGTGGCAGTACACTAATGCGATTACCATTCAGGCTCCTGTCACTGACGTCTGGCCTTGGCTCGTATAAATAGGACAAGGACGGGGCGGACTCTACAGCTACGAATGGCTCGAAAACCTGCTCGGCTGTGATATTCATAATGCCAACCAGATTATCCAGGAATTTCAGCACTTGTAGGTTGGGGATAGTGTGCGACTTGCTGCCGAAATGCCTGGTTATCCAGTGGCGATTGTTGAGCCGGGCCGTGTTATTGTCCTCCATGCCGATACGCGTGCCGGACCTACACCTGTTCCTGGCGGCATGAAGTCAGAGGACTATTATGTCAGCACTTGGGTATTCTTCCTCGATAAGCTCGAAGAACGAAGAACACGGCTTATCTCCCGACTTCGGAGTGACTACAACCCAAGAATGAGAAATAAACTGTTCTACGGCTCTTATCTTGTAGAACCAATCAGTACCGCCATGCAGTGGGAGATGCTGCTGGGTATCAAGCAGCGAGCAGAGTCCATAGCTGGGCGATGAGCGCCCTAATCTCGTGCCCGCCTTTGTCCCTATCATGGCAAGGAGGTCTTTGATGAACTCTGCTATGTAGTTATCGTCTGGTAAAGCTCATCACTTAGCTGGATAGGTTTTACCCTAGCCGGTTTTTTTATTGTTTACCGAGAAGCTTCCGGTTCCGGTTAGCTATGACTGAAACCAGCCAATATAGACGGGTGACGGAGAGTAAGTTATAATAGCTGAGATAAGGAGAGGCAATGCCTACCCTCTATATTGTGGCTACTCCTATTGGTAATTTAGAGGATATTTCGTTGCGTGCCCTTCGTGTCCTGCGTGAAGTGAAGCTTATTGCTGCCGAGGATACACGACGGACAAAGCGTTTGCTCGCTAATTATGATATTAAGACGCCGATGACAAGTTATCATGAACACAATAAATGGTCTAAGCTGGGTTATATTTTAGATTGTCTGGAGGATGGGGATATGGCCCTTGTTTCTAATGCTGGGATGCCAGGTATGTCTGACCCTGGTTATGAGCTGATTACGGCAGTTCACCAGCGAGGCATCCCGGTGGTTCCTATCCCCGGTCCTTCAGTAGTTATTACGGCACTGGTTGTCTCTGGACTACCTACCAGCAGGTTTATCTACCTAGGCTTTCTGCCTAAGAAGGCTGGTAGCCGGCGGCGTCTTCTTGAATCCGTGGCTGGTGAACCGGGCACTATGGTAGCCTTTGAGGCTCCCCATCGTCTGCTAGCTGCACTGAAAGATTTGCTACTTGTTCTTGGTGATAGGAAGATGGCGGCCTGCCGTGAGCTTACCAAGATTCACGAGGAGGTCTTCCGGGGGACGATGAGTCGGGCAATTGAACACTTCACCGAGCCAAGGGGGGAGTTTACCCTGGTTATCGAGGGCAAGGTAGGGGAGGATAAGCCATCGTTAACCGAAGACATTGAGAAACAGTTACACCGTATGCGTCTCTCCGGGGTAACGGCGAGAGAGGCGATAGCCAAGGTAGCTGGAGAGACCGGTTTATCGAAGAAAGAGCTTTATCGAGCTTGGCTCAGGCTGTCCTGAGGTTTTGGATATAAGGAGGAAGTAAATGCGTCAAGGATGTATATCTTTAGGAGAAGTCAGGTGTGACGGTTGTCAGCGTGTTATACCATACCCGGAACGTTATTTAGTCATTGAAGAAAAGGATGGCGTTGAGGTTGAAAAAGACGAGACTTCATACTATTGTGTCGACTGCTGCTTGGAAAAGGGGTATGCTCACTACAAAATAGAGAAGGGAGAAACGATACTCACCTTTTTCCTGGAGTGAGTGGTGTATAGATTATGAGCGAGAGGATTTTTATTGGCGTGGCCTGGCCCTATGCCAATGGTTTGTTGCACTTAGGTCACATTGCCGGCGCCTATCTACCGGCGGATATCTTTGCCCGCTACCACCGCACTAAAGGAAATGAAGTATTAATGGTATCGGGTTCAGACCAGCACGGCACGCCAATAACTATTAAAGCTGAGCAGGAGGGGAAAAAGCCAAGCCAAATAGCCAATCGTTATCACCAGCAATTTCTTGGTTCATGGCAGAAGTTGGGGATTTCCTTTGATTTATTTACCTCCACCGGCACTGCCAACCACGCTGAGGTATCACAGGACATTTTCCTCACCCTGCTTGACAAAGGCTATATTTATAAAGACGCCGTATCTCAACCCTTCTGCCCGAACTGCCAGCGCTTTTTGCCCGACCGCTATATTGAGGGCACCTGCCCGTTTTGCGGTTCTTCAGGAGCACGAGGCGACCAGTGTGATGAATGCGGTAAGCCGCTAAATCCAGTTGAGTTGATTGACCATCGTTGTCGCCTGTGTGGCACCACACCCCAGTTTAAAGAATCTACGCACTGTTTTTTGAAATTGAGCGCCTTCAACGATAGGCTTTTAACCTGGGTGAAGCAGCAGAGCCACTGGCGACCGAATGTGCTTAACTTTACTGTTCGCTATCTGGAGGAGGGGCTGAAAGATAGAGCTATCACTCGTGATATAGATTGGGGGGTGCCGGTGCCGGTTGACGGCTTTGAGAAAAAACGCCTCTATGTGTGGTTTGAAGCGGTCATAGGTTACCTCTCCGCAGCTAAGGAATGGGCCAGGTCTAGCGGAGATGAGGAAAAGTGGCGCTCTTTCTGGCAGGATAAGAAGGTCAAGAGTTATTATTTTATTGGTAAGGATAATATTCCCTTTCATACCATTATCTGGCCAGCGATGCTTATGGGTTATGACGGGCTTAATTTGCCTTATGACGTTACGGCTAATGAGTTCTTAACTATTGAAGGCAGGAAACTCTCGTCCAGTCAAAATTGGGCAGTGTGGCTGCCAGATTATCTATCACGCTATGATCCTGACCCGCTGCGTTACCTGCTTTCCATAAACATGCCCGAGACGGGAGATGCTGACTTTTCCTGGCGGGAATTTATCCGTCGTAACAATGATGAGCTGGTGGCTACCTATGGCAATCTGGTTCATCGGGTGCTCACCTTCGTCTATAAAAACTTTAACGGTTGCGTGCCCACTCCCGGGGAGATTGATAGCCGTAGTCAGGATTTACTTGACAAAGCTGAAAATACCCTTCATATCATGGATGAGTATCTTGGCAAGTGCTATTTCAAAGAAGCGATAAAGTCGGCCATGGCGGTAGCCCACGAGACAAACCGATACCTTGACGAAAAATCGCCCTGGAAAGTAATTAAAGAGGACCGGCAGGCGGCAGCTAAATCCTTGTACGTGGCTCTAAGCGTAATTTCCCACCTGAAAACGATGCTTTCTCCCTTTCTGCCCTTTAGCTCTCAGAAGCTGCATGAATTACTTGGCTTTGAGGGCAATATAGAAGATTATGGCTGGCAGCTTCATACGCCACTGCCGGGGCAAAGGTTATTAGAACCCCATCCCCTATTTTCTAAATTGGATGAAAAGTTGGTAGAGGGTGAGACGGCTCGGTTGGAATATACCTCTTCATAGCTGATTTACCGGTAGTTAAGAGAGGAGGAATCTTGCAGTTAAGCGCAATTTATAAACCAGTTCGGGAAGATTTGGTCAAGGTAGAGAAAGAACTGGAATTAGTTAGTAAGGTTGATTTTCCCTGGCTGGCGGAGCTATTAGGCTATAGTCTCAAGAGTGAGGGCAAGGCGATTCGGCCGGCGCTTACTCTATTAGCGGGTAAGCTTTACCACTACCGTCTCGATAATCTTTTGCCTATGGCCATGGCAACGGAGCTCTTGCACGTGGCTACCCTGATTCATGATGATGCTATTGACAAGTCTCCGGTCCGTAGAAGCAAGCCGACGGTCTATAAGGTGTGGGGTGAGGATAAAGCCGTGCTTTTAGGGGACTACCTATTCGCTAAAGCGGGGGAGCTTACGACTGTTACCCAGAACATACGGGTAGTAAAGCTCTTTACTCAGACCCTGAGAGTTATTGCCACGGGAGAGTTAGCCCAGATATTCGATGCTTATAATCTGGAGCAAACATATCAGCAATATATACAGAGGATTTCTAATAAAACAGCTGCCCTCTTTATCCTGGCGGTAGAGTCTGGAGCCGTCTTAAGCGAGGCGCCGGAGGTATCAATCAAGATTCTAAATGAGTATGGTTATAATCTAGGAATTGCCTTTCAAATCGTGGATGACATCTTGGATTTTATCGGGACAGAGAAGGAAGTAGGTAAGCCAATAGGCTCGGATTTAGCTCAGGGCACTCTCACTTTGCCTTCAATGCTTCTTCTGGAGCGCTATCCAGAGGATAATCCCGTAAAGAGGCTATTTCAAAACAGGGATAGGCAAGAAGAGATAAAGCTGGCGATAGAACAAGTGCGCGACTCGTCAATTATTGAGGAATGCTATACTGTCGCCTCAGATTATTGTGATAGGGCTTGCCGTCGCCTCATCCTATTGCCGGATAACGCCAGTCGCCAGTCATTAACAGAAACAGCCAACTATGTTATCAGGCGAAAGAAATAGCCGGATACCGGTAGTTAAGAAGTAGCGGTGGCTTCGGCTGGGGACGATGGGACGGGTTCGTTAAATAGAGCCTCCAGCTCTTCACTCTCTAGTGTCTCCCGAGCAATGAGCCTTTCCGCAATTTGTTTCAATTTCAGCTTATTTTCGGTTAGGATTTTCTTGGCTACATCTCGGGCATACTGGATAATGCTACGGATTTCCTCGTCAATCAGTTTGGCTACCTTTTCGCTGTAATTTCTTTGCTCAGAGATTTCACGACCGAGGAAGACCATCTCCTCCTTGTGTCCGAAGGTTAGTGGTCCCAGCTTGTCGCTCATTCCATATTCGGTTACCATTTTGCGGGCAAGTTTGGTGGCTTCCCCGATGTCATTTTGACTACCGGTGGACATTTCGTTGAAGATTAATTCTTCGGCAGCATGACCACCTAGCAGGGTAGCTAGCATATCATTGAATTGAGAGCGGGTTGCCAGGTAGCGGTCTTCGGTAGGTATCAGTCGGGTATAGCCACCGGTTATGCCACGAGCCACTATAGAGATTTTGTGTACCGGGTCGGCATTGGGTAACATTTTAGCCACCAGGGCATGTCCTGTCTCGTGATAGGCAGTAATTTCCTTTTCCTTGGGGCTTATCCTCCGACTTTTCCTTTCCGGGCCGGCAATTACACGGTCTATGGATTCCTCAAGCTCCTGTATCTCAATAGTTTTCTTGCCGCGCCTGGCGGCCAGAATGGCTGACTCATTAACCAGATTGGATAGGTCAGCACCACTAAAACCGGCGGTCTGTTTAGCCAGCACCTCTAAATTAACTGCCTCGTCTAACGGTTTACCGTTGGAGTGAACTTTAAGAATGGCGGTTCGGCCGTTAATGTCCGGGCGGTCAAGGATTACTCGTCGATCAAAACGTCCGGGACGAAGTAAGGCCGGGTCGAGTATATCGGGTCGATTGGTGGCAGCGAGAACAATTACACTGGTATTGGTGTCAAAACCGTCCATCTCCACTAGAATCTGATTGAGGGTTTGCTCCCTCTCGTCATGGCTGCCGCCCAGGCCAGCGCCGCGGTGGCGACCTACAGCATCAATTTCATCAATGAAGATAATGCAGGGGGTGTTGCGTTTAGCCTGTTCAAAGAGGTCACGCACTCTTGAGGCGCCGACACCGACAAACATCTCAACGAATTCGCTACCACTGATGGAAAAGAAGGGCACTCCGGCTTCACCAGCTATGGCTCGAGCCAGCAGCGTTTTCCCCGTGCCCGGTGGACCTATTAGCAGCATGCCTTTGGGAATACGGGCTCCCAGGCTTTGAAATTTCTCTCGTGACTTGAGGAATTCTACTACTTCATGCATCTCTTGCTTGGCTTCCTCTACCCCGGCTACATCTTCAAAGGTTACCGTCGGTGTATTAGCCGGGAACAATCTAGCTCGACTACGACCAAAACTGAGAGCTTGGCTATTAGCTCCCTGTGCCCTGCGGAAGAGGAAAAATAGCAAAGCGCCGATGAGTATGAGAGGCAAGAAGTTTAGCAGTAGAGTACCCCATTGAATTCCTGATGAACCCTTTACCTCAACTACTACCCCGGTCAGTCTAAGTCCGTCAATATCGTATATGTTGGCATTACTTTCTTTAAATGTCTTAAACTCAGTGCCATCAGGAGTCGTAATAAGTAGCTCTTCTTCATCCACTACAATCTTCTCAATATCACCCCTTTGCGACATAGCTATGGCTTCACTCAGGGGAATTTCCCCTGGTTTTTCAGAGGTGGGCATGAGAAAGGAAAAGATAGCCACTGCTGCCAGTAGAATAGCTATATATATTAAACTGTTACGCTGCCAACCTCGTTTCATCCTTTACCTCAAGCGAATAATTAATCATTAGTTTTAAACCGCTTATATTATACCAGAATTCACTGTAAATAGAAAAACCAAATGGCGTTAGTTGCTCTATATCAGACAGTTTGGTTTAGTTTACTTTTGCCGGGTTATTATAGGCGGTTTGCATGAGTAGGGCATCCTCTTCCAGATTAGGACTTTCACAGATTACAATACCCCTGGCATCATTGTCTTTTAAGGCTTGAAGAAACTCAACATACTGGAAATCCGACTCTTTTAGGTTAAGATGTTTGAGTTCTCCCTTTTGGCTGTAGGCAATGCCTGAAACATGAATGTGCATGTCACCTAGGGCGGCTCTACCCAAGCGCTCTTTGACCTGCTGCAGGATAGAGGTAAACTCCTGGTAGGAGTTGAATCTTCCCGTCCGAGCGTGCCAGTGAGCAAAGTCTATACAGGGAGCTACGCCTTCAAGCTCAGTGCACAGGTCACATACTTCGTCAAGAGTTCCAAATTGAGAGGACTTTCCCAGAATCTCGGGTCTAAGCCACACTCGATTATTTTCCTGCTTAAGCTGGTCCACTACCTCTCCCAGATGTTTCTTTGCCTCACTATAGGTTTTTTGTGGAGGGTCACCGAGGTAATAAGCGGTGTGGAAAACAATGCTGTCGGCTCCACACAGAGAGGCGATACGGGCGGTTTGTAGAATCCTGTTTTGGCTAGCTTTTATCTTTTCCGGTTCACGGGCGTTCAGGTTAATAAAGTAGGGAGCGTGAGCTGATAACTTTACGTTATTCCTGGTAGCTGCTTCAGCAATCTGACGGGCGCTCGCCTCTCTCATGTTCACCCCTCGGACAAATTCTATCTCCATACAGCCCAGCCCAAGTTCAGCAATCCGTTTAATTCCCGATATGGTGGATTGGGGTTCAGCGCTGTGAGGAGTGCCGCCGGTACCAAAAAGAAGCCTCTCTATTTACTCCTGCTCCTTCATATTTCGGGTATATTAACATAACTAATATACCACATTGATAGCTAATATCAAAATTAACTCAGGCGATTAGGATTCAGTACTACTCTGGCTATGCTATAATAGATATTGTTAGGCGGTTATACCGGAGGGATCTATTCTGGAAGCGATAGAGGTGGCGCACCGGGCTGTAGAGGCAGCCAGCGATAAGCAGGCTATGGACATTATGCTGCTGGACGTGCGAGGGGTATGCAGTTTTGCCGATTATTTTGTGATTTCCAGTGGTGAGAGTAAACGACAGATTAAGACCATCTATGACGAAATTGGGCATGTATTAAAGAGGGAAGGTATTTTACCCCTCCATCACGAGGGGACTATAGATTCAGGATGGCTCCTCCTTGATTTTGGTGATGTTATTGTCCATATTTTTGCTGCCTTTGAGTGGGCATACTACCAACTGGATAGGCTGTGGGACCAGGCTATCCAGTTGGTCAGGATTCAATAGCTAGTTTTCGATTACTCGGTCATAGTCAAAAATTTCACTTTCAGTAAAGAATCGTTTTATCTCTTTCTCAGCGGTTTCTACTGAATCGGAACCGTGAACGGTATTGTGTCTCGTGTTTAAGCCTAAGTCACCCCTAATAGTTCCTGTTTCAGCCTTGGCGGGGTCAGTGGCTCCCGTTATTTTTCTAATTATCTTTACGGCTCTTTCACCCTCAAAGACAGCCGCCACAATTGGGGCTGAGCTAATATAATTTACCAGATTCTCAAAGAAGGGTTTATCGCGGTGGGCAGCGTAGTGCTTGCGGGCTAGGGCTTTATCCAGATGAAGCATCTTGAGCGCTATCAGCTTTAACCCTTGCTCCTCCAGTCGGTTGATAATAGTGCCGGTTAATCCCCTCTGCATACCGTCGGGCTTGATAAGAACCAGAGACCTTTCCATATTTCAGCTCCTGTATTTAGTATAGTAAGAGTTGTTAGGGGTTTAGAAGGCTCTCCAAACCATTTAGGCTTACCTCTTCTAGTGTATCAACTATAAGGTCAGCCTCCTTTAGACTGGACCTGGGATGAGTGTTGGTAACAGCCAGACAGTGCATTCCAGCTCTCTTAGCGGCGTTAACGCCGGCAACGGCATCCTCAATGACGATGCAGTTCTCTGGCTCANCCCCCAATTTTCGGGCAGCGAGCCAAAAACCTTGAGGGCTTGGTTTACCCTCCTTTACCTCCCTGCCTGAGACAATGGCTTGGAAGGAGCCTTCTATGCCTAACTCTCGCATAACCAATTGGATATTTTCTACGGGGGCTGAGGAGGCCAGCGCTATACTAANGCCGTGTTCTTTAAGTGATTTTATCAGTTTTACTGCTCCGGGTAGCGNCCTTACATTCTGCCTTACTCTCTGGCGGTAGTTCTCCTCTTTCTCACTGGCGATGACATCTATTTCGTTCGGTGAGATGCCTTCACCCAGAGTGGCTCTAATTATAGTATCATTTCTCTGGCCAAAGTGATGCCTGAAATCTTCCTCGGTGAATTCCACCCTTCTTTTTTGAAATACCCCTTGCCATGCCTTGAGGTGATAGGGAGCAGTATCAGCAATTATACCATCCATATCCCAGATAACCGCCTTGGTTTTACTTCTGGGCATTGTTTTTTGGTTTCTCCTGCTTATTGCTTGGTTCACTTGGCATTGGAGCCAGGATAAACATGGTAGCGGTACTTTCCGCTATTATAGTGCTATCCTTTAAGGATATGGTTGCTTTGGCCTCAAGTGTCTTTCTTGCACTTTCGGTTACCGCCTCGGTGATGATGAGAAGCTCATCTATGTAAGCTGGACGTTTCAGTTTGATTTGCATCCTGGCGGCGACACAGGTTAAGCCACTGAATATGGCGGCATAGTCCATAGCCTCATCAAGGAGAGTGCTTAGAATGTCACCATGGACAATACCCGACCAGTCCTGGTGGGATTTATCAGGGGTGAACTCTGTTCTGGCTGTTTTGCCGTCTCGCTTGGCCTTTAATTTTAAGCCAATGGGATTGCTCTGCCCACAGCCAAAGCACGTCTCCCATCCCTTACTAGGGTCAATTGGTACTCTAGTCCAGGTCGTCATTTTTTGTTCTTCCTTCTAATTGTTGTTAACTGGTGTCTGGGTTTAGTAATGTGCGGGCGTCTGAGGTAAATTGGCTGTAGAGTGGCCGGGTTGTCATGGTTACCTGTCTCCAGCCTCTGTTGCCCGAGTTCAGCCAGAAAGCCGGCTCGTCGTAGTCTGGCGGCTGGAGTGGCTATTAGCGCTTTTTGCCCAAGTCGATTTTTTAGCTGGGTGGCGATGGCTGGTATGAATTCTCCGCAAAATATGGTCTGGCTGGTTATCTGTGAGCATAGAGTTTCTAAGGTAGTTATGTGCTCGGCAGCTAACTGATGCCACTTGTTGTGTTTTCTCTGGTATATGGCGGTGGCAATCTCTCCTCTGGCGGCATCAAATAGTGGACAGACAGGCAAACCGGTTTCAGCATGCTGGTAGGCGTCCGCTTCCAGAGTGCTGATGCCGACTATGGGAATTCCCAGGCTAAAGGCTAGCCCCTTGGCAGTGCTGACCACGACTCGTAAACCATTAAAGCTTCCCGGTCCCCTGGCGACGATAATGCCGCTGATAGACTGGAGGTTCATCCCGGTCTGACTTAGCAGATGAGACAGGCTGGGTAGCAGCTGGGTAGAGTGGTTTTGNTCACAGTGCCAGGTAAATTCAGCCACTACTTCACAGTCTTGAACCAGAGCCAGACTAGCCGTATTAGTTGAGGTATCGATAGCCAATCGCATTAACTATTAGCCCTTTCTATGAGTTAAGAGAGGTCATTCAGTTGTGCCAGTATTTCCTGGTAGCGTTTGCCGCTGGGTTTAAGTTGAAAGCTACGTTCGGTATCGGAAAGATAGTTTATTTGAATCATCAGGTGTTCAGTTGGTAGTGCACTTAAGCCCTTTTCTGCCCATTCCACTACGCAGACACCGTTGCCATGCAAATAGTCATCCAGTCCCAAATCAGCAATCTCTTCTATACGGTCAAGTCGATACAGGTCTATGTGATATAGAGGCAGCCTGCCGTGGAGTTCTCTCATTATAACAAAGGAGGGACTTAGCGCATATTCTTTGATATCTAGTCCCCAGGCAATACCCTGAGCGAGACAGGTCTTTCCGGNCCCCAGGTTGCCGACAAGGAGGAAAATATCACNNGGCAGGGCTAACTCACCAATCTTGACTCCAAGCTGCTGAGTCTGCTCTGGACTATGGCTGATTAGTTTGAGGTCGCTTATGGACTGGCTTGGTATCATCTCGCCGTAAAGTGCTCCCATCCTGCCTTATGAATCTTAATCGGCTTTCCCTTTTCGTCAACCACGGTTACCTGGCTCGGCTGAGCGGTAGTGATTTCACCGATTACGGTTACCGGACAGGAAGCTGTCGTTTTTACTTTATTGATGACATCAACGCTTCCAGTGAACAAAAGTTCATAGTCCTCCCCACCGGATAGCGCCAGCTCGTGGGCTTTGCCTTCAAAGTTAGCTTTGACTGTGGGCAGAATAGGCACACGCTCAACCTCAATTCGGGCGCTAACCTGACTGGCTTTGCATATGTGGTTCAGGTCTGAAATCAGCCCGTCACTGATATCTATAGCCGTTTTCACCCCTTGCTCTACCAGCAGTTGTCCCTCAGCTATTCGGGGATAAGGATGAAGGAAAGCTTCTTTTAAGCAGGCGGTAGCTTCAGAGTTAAATCTTAGCTGTTTAGTGAGCATCTCCCAGCTGGCGGCAGCAGTGCCTAGACAACCGGTTGCGGCTACTTTATCACCCGGTTTAGCTCCGGAGCGAGTAAGTACAGGGTTATCCTGACTTGTGATGCCGAGAACAGTAATGGTAATAATAACCAGTGGGGCACGACTGGTGTCTCCGCCGACTATGGCTACATTGAACTGGCGCGACAGTTCAATCATCCCCTGATAGAGGGCAGTAATATCCTCTACTTCAGTGTGGTCAGGCAGGGCTAGAGATACCAGTGCATATCTGGGCATGCCACCCATAGCGGCAATGTCACTAAGGTTAGCCGCCAGTGCTTTCCATCCCAGTTCATGCCATGGAGTTATACCCAAAGAAAAATGAACGTCCTGGATAAGGCTATCGACCGTAGCCAGTTGAGTCGAAGTATCGCCATACCAGGCAGCGGCGTCGTCACCAATGCCGAGGATGAGTTGTTGTCCGGCTTCTTTTCCCGGTGAGCCAGCAATCGTTTTTGCCAGGAGGTCAATCAGTCCAAATTCCCCCAGCTCCGAAACCTTCATAGCTGAAATTATAACATTCTTACATTTGACTCACAACTTAGCGCTAGCTATTATTTCATCATAGAAAAGCTTGAAGAGGAGGCGAAGCCCCTTAAAGAATATACTTCTCCCCTTTCTTTAATTGATAGTTGCTATCACTTACTCTAAAATCGCAGGTATAAAGCTTCGTCGTAATAGACGTACTAGGAGGAGTAGATGATGAACTTCAACGGAGTTAGCCACCTGGCTATGGCCACCGGAGATATGGATAAGACTATCCGTTTCTGGAGAGACCTGCTAGGCATGAGGCTCGTTGCTGGGCTTGGTCAACTTGGCTACAGACACTATTTCTTCCAGACCTCTGATAGTGATCTTCTCACCTTTTTTGAGTGGCCAGGAGTTGAGCCTGTGCCAGATAAAGAGCATGGCCGGTCGGTGAAGGGGCCTTTCATCTTTGACTATATTTCCTTCGGTGTTGATGCTGAGGACGACCTGTGGGAGCTGAAGGATAGACTGGAGGCGGCAGGATTTCACTTATCGGATGTTATCGACCACGGTTTTATCCACTCAATCTATGCCCATGACCCGAATGGTATCCCTATTGAGTTTTCCCACAATGTGGAAGGGGCCGATATCCGGACAGAACCTCAGATGAGAGACCGAGTGCCCTCTCAAGTAACTTTGGAGGGAGCAGAGCCCCAAATGGAGGTATGGCCTGAAGTCAAAACACCCACGCCCATATCGGAACGAGTAGTGTACCCTAGTGCCGGCAGTGAGCTATTTCACGGGAAGAAGACATCATAACGGGACAGTTTCGGTTATGGCGCGGGGGATAATTGTAGCCCGTGAATTGGCTGGAAGGTGGCTAGATAACCAATTTTCCCTAGCCATATCAGGTAAAAGCTGTTATAGTTTTATAGATGCGTTACGCCATTATTGCGGACATGCACGCTAATCTGGCTGCTTTTACGGAGGTGCTGGATGACATTGAACGCCGGGATGGGGTTGATGAATTATGGTGCTTGGGAGATGTGGTTGGCTATGGGCCAGACCCTCACCAGTGTATTGAGCTTTTGCGTCAGTACAAGCATGNCTGTATCGCCGGAAATCATGATTTAGCGGCCATAGGCGAGATAGATACTTCTGGTTTTAATCCTTACGCTGCCGCTGCCTGTCACTGGACAACCCGGCAGTTAGACTCAGGGGATGTGAATTATCTGGAAAACCTGCCCTTGGTTATTGAGAGGGATGGCTTTACTCTGGCACACGGTAGTCCCAGGGAGCCTATCTGGGAGTATCTCCTCTCCGTCAGCAGTGCCCGGGAAAGCTTTGCTTTCTTCCAGTCGCAGTTTTGTCTGGTGGCTCATACTCATGTGCCTTTGGTATTTAGGTATAGTGAGACTGGCAGTTGTTCCCTTGACCCATTCTCAGCTAATGTCTGCCTTTTTCTAGGTAAAGACAGGCTGATTATCAATCCCGGCGCCGTGGGGCAACCCCGAGATGGCGACCCCCGAGCTAGCTATGCCATCTATGATGGTGAAGCCAGGATGGTCAGGCTCTACCGGGTTTCTTATAATATTAGTGCGACTCAAAACAGAATGACAGAGCATAACTTGCCGGTGAACTTGGCGGCTCGCTTGAGCTATGGTCAGTGACCCGGTTAAGTTGGGG
This sequence comes from Dehalococcoidales bacterium, assembly GCA_002688105.1. Lineage (GTDB taxonomy): Bacteria > Chloroflexota > Dehalococcoidia > Dehalococcoidales. The sequence continues at coordinate 42,462 of NZBQ01000001.1, forward strand.
AATAATTCAAAAAGTAACCGGCAGGGAGGCGTT
>NZBQ01000002.1 GCA_002688105.1 Dehalococcoidales bacterium
AAGCGGCACGCGAGCTGGGTTCAGACCGTCGTGAGACAGGTCGGTCTCTATCCGTCGTGGGCGTCCGGAGATTTGAGGGGAGCCCTCTCCAGTACGAGAGGACCGAGAGGGACAGACCTATGGTGTGCCAGTTGTTCCGCCAGGGGCATTGCTGGGTAGCTAAGTCTGGTCGGGATAAGCGCTGAAAGCATCTAAGTGCGAAGCCTACCCCAAGATTAGATCTCCCATCCCGGTGATTTATTACCGGGAGTAAGACCGCAAGTAGACTACTTGTTTGATAGGCGGTGTGTGTAAGGGCAGTAATGTCTTTAGCTTAACCGTACTAATGGTCGAGGGCTTGGCCTGCTTCAGAGTTGATATTAGTCAGATTTAAGGGAGGGGTATAAAAGCCCCTCTTTTTGTTTTCTCCCGGCCTCCCACCACCCTCTGTATGCTCTTTCCCCACCCAAACCCACCCTCGGGGCGTCTGCAGCTTATCCCTTATATGTGACTCGTCCCCCTGACCCCTGCTGGGGATTGGTACAAAGAAGAGGGGTATATTTTTGAAAGGGGCTGTGCCCCTCTTAAGCTCGCCCATTTATTAATGTTAATTGAAATAGGCAGCTAAATATTGCATAACCAATCCCGCAAATATTAAAACAACACCCGTTATTGACAGAACAATCGATAATTGCCCAAGATTTTTGACTATACGTATCTTACTAAGAATCTTCCACAAGGGCATGAATGTATCAGCCCAGGCTATCAAATCAGTTGCAGATTTATTGCTCAGCCGATGGGCTAACTCAGGTATTGCGAGAGCAACACCAGCTATTTGAAGGGCAACACCAATAGAATTAATACGTGATTCGATAGTGAGTCCGGGGAGTAGAGCTACGACCAAGATTCCAACAAAGGAAGCTACTAAGATTATGCGGATTGCCCATTGGGGAACTCGTATCCAAATCATTTACGACAACAAACCGAACCTTCCCGCTGTACATTGTAACTTATTATACTGAATTTGAATCGGGGCGTCTAAGAGGGGTGGAATCCCCCCTTTCTTTTTCTTCCCCCTCTCCTTTGATACCTCGTAAGGAGAGGGGGATACAAGGGGTGAGGTAGATAAATAATATCAAAAGCCGACTATTTTGACTTTGAAGAAAGCTTCTTGTATACTAGATACAGATAGAGTCGATTGTAGTCTTCTGGTGGTTAGAGCGGGGTGGTACCACCCGTTCCCATCCCGAACACGGAAGTGAAACGCCCCAGCGCAGACGATACTGAGGGGGCAACCCCTTGAGGAAAATATGCCACTGCCAGGAGGCTTTAATCGGGGTTATTTATCTCTGGGTGAGGTTTGTGGTAGGATTAGATAGGACAAACATACCAGTTAAGCTAACATTCAGGATGTTTTTGCCAGGCTTTTGGCCTTTGTCCTAGATTAAGTTATACTATAAAAACGGGAGAAGAGATGACTAGCCGGTTTGAGAAATTCTCAGAGCGAGCTCGTAGAGTTCTAACCATAGCTCAGGAAGAGGCTCAACACTTTAACCACAGCTATATTGGTACTGAGCATGTTCTGCTTGGTCTGGTGCGGGAAGACGAGGGAGTAGCCGCTAAGGTTCTGGTCAGTCTGGGGGCAACCTTGACCAAGGTGCGTCAGGCAGTAGAATACGTTGTTGAGCAAAGTGAGAAACCGGCTACCAGTGAAACCGGGCTTACCGCCGGAGCCAAGAAGGTCATTGAACTGGCGATAGATGAAGCCCGTAGTCTGGGTCATAGCTATATTGGTACCGAGCACCTTCTATTAGGCTTGCTGCGTGAGGGCGAAGGGATAGCCGCTAGTGTATTAGATAGCCTCGGTGTTACTCTGGAACGGACGCGCGATGAAGTTACTCGCATCATCAGTCAAAGTGCATCCAAGACAAGACTCGCCCGCTCTGCCAGCCGTACCCCAGCTTTGGACCAGTTAGGCATTGACCTGACTGAAGCCGCTCGTGCCGGGAAACTTGACCCGGTCATCGGGCGGACTAAGGAGATTGAGCGTTTAATCCAAATCCTCAGCCGTCGAACCAAAAACAATCCGGCCCTTATCGGTGAGCCGGGGGTGGGGAAGACGGCAGTTGTTGAGGGGTTAGCCCACCGTATCGCTGCCGGCGAAGCTCCGGAAACACTGGAGGGAAAACGGCTAATAACACTGGATATGGGAGCAGTAGTAGCTGGAACAAAATACCGGGGTGAGTTTGAAGAGCGAATGAAGAAGATTATTGACGAGATAAAAACCTCAGGAAACTGCGTGCTCTTTATTGATGAGTTCCATACTATAATTGGTGCCGGCGCCGCTGAGGGAGCGGTTGATGCCGCTAACCTTCTCAAACCGGCCTTAGCCCGAGGGGAACTCCAGTGCATTGGCGCCACCACCCTTGATGATTACCGCAAGTATGTAGAGCGAGACCCCGCTCTGGAGCGTCGCTTCCAGCCTATCCTGGTCGAGGAACCGTCTGTAGACGAAACGCTGGAGATTCTACGTGGTATCAAGGAGCGCTATGAAGAGTATCACCGCCTGACGATAAGCGATGAGGCGTTAAATTCAGCCACCACCTTAGCCGCCAGATACATACCTGACCGTTTTCTGCCTGATAAGGCTATTGACCTGATTGACGAGGCTTCATCAAGGGTAAGAATTAAACACCAGGCTAAGCCTGATAGCTTGAAGGACGCCAAGCGAGACGAGGATAGCGTGCGCCGGGATAAAGATGCCGCCCTAACCACTCAGCAGTATGAGTATGCCGCTGAACTGCATGACCGAGAGCTTCAAATTGAGGGGAAGGTAGCCAAGCTGAAAGAGGAATGGCAAACTAAGCAGGAGCAAGAGAAGCCAGAGGTAACGGCTGAGGATATCGCTGAGGTGGTTAGCATGTGGACCGGTATTCAGGTGATGCAGCTGGCTGGTGATGAGACCAGTCGCCTGCTTAATATGGAGGAAGCAATACATCGCCGCATTATCGGTCAGGATGAGGCAATTAGTATTATTTCTAAAGCGGTAAGGCGAGCCCGCTCCGGGCTCAAGGACCCGAGGCACCCTATAGGTAACTTCATCTTCCTCGGTCCCACTGGCGTCGGCAAGACAGAGCTGGTCAGAGCCCTGGCTGAATTTATGTTTGGTAATGAAGACACCCTAATCAGGCTTGACATGTCTGAGTTTATGGAGAAATTCGCTGTATCCCGACTGGTGGGGGCACCACCGGGCTATGTTGGCTATGAGGAAGGCGGGCAATTAACTGAGGCAGTGAGGCGGAAGTCTTATTGTGTCATACTCCTGGATGAGATTGAAAAAGCTCACGATGACGTATTCAATATATTGCTGCAGATATTTGATGATGGTCACCTGACTGATGCTAAGGGTCGCCGGGTTGATTTCCGCAACAGCATCATTGTTATGACCAGCAATGTGGGTGCTGAGCTAGTCAGGAAAGGCACCACTATTGGTTTTACCTCTCGCAGCGATGAGGTCAAAAACCGAGAGCAGGCTTACGAGAGTATGAAAGAGAAACTGCTGGACGAGCTGAAGAAGAGGTTCCGTCCCGAGTTTCTTAACCGCATTGACGGGAGGGTGGTGTTCCACTCCCTGACTAAAGAGCATATCCGGAAGATAGTTGATTTAATGCTGACTTCAGTAACCCAACAACTGACTGAAAAGAAGATAAAGCTAGAGGTAACCGATGCGGCTAAAGACTTTTTAGGTGAGAAGGGCTATGACGAGGTCTTTGGAGCTAGACCGTTACGCCGGGTGATTCAGGATATGGTTGAAGATAAACTCTCGGAGGATTTGCTCCGTGGCAAATTCCGGGGGGGGGATACCGTGGTAGTTGACCTAAAAGGGGAGGAAATTGTAATACACCCGGCGCCGGTAGAAGCCTTGCTGGGAGACAACAAAACTTAGCTCATTTATGGTAGACAAGATAAGTGTAGTTAAAAAGGGCGGGGATACCGAGGTAGCTGAAGTAACCGCCCTTTTATTGTATTCAGATTAAAAAGCCAGCACCAGTAAGGTGCGAACATTAATGGTAAAAAGGAAGGAGACTATAAATTGGCACAAGAGAACGTTGAGTTCCCTATACCAGGCAAGGTCCTAAGTGTGAATGTCAGTCAGGGGAGTGAGGTTAAAGAGGGGGATGTAATCTGCACGCTAGAATCAATGAAGATGGAGAATCCTATATTGGCTCCGCGCAACGGTACCATTGCCAAGTTAGAGCTTTCAGCGGGGCAGGTAGTTGAAGCGGGTCAATTAGTGTGTATTATAGAATACTGAAGAAGACAAAAAGCTGGTCTTTTTAGTTTTTTGTAATTGGCAAGGAGTTTGAGATGACAGATTGGGATTTAGTTGCCAAGATTGCTGGAGGCGGTTTTGGAGTAACCATCCTTGTCCTGATTATCCTATCACTGGTAGCCTGGGGGATGGGGTTAGTAATACAAAAAACTGCCAGAGCCACAACGGAGAGCAAAGGTAATTCTGAAAAAGAGTAAATAGATGTTTGGATTATATGAAAGTGCCTTCGGGATATTGACTTGGGGCAATATTTTAATGTTCTTTATTGCCGGGGTTTTAATTTACCTGGGCGCTGCTAAGAAGATGGAGCCCGTCTTGTTAATCCCTATTGGCTTTGGTATCTTTGCGGTCAATCTCCCCCTTGGTGGTTTAATGATATACTCTCCCGAGGGTTTCCCGGCAGAGGTAGGCTCACTAAGCGAGTTGATAAGGGCTATAGCCGATGGGAAAATAGGCTTGCTGAATGTCCTTTATACCTATGGGATTGAGTCTGAGGTCATTCCTTTGCTTATCTTTCTAGGGGTAGGCGCCATGACCGATTTCACCCCCACCGTTGCCCGCCCCATATCTTTTATCTTCGGTGCCACCGCCCAGTTGGGCGTTTTTGTCGTCTTCCTTATCGCTTACCTTTCTGGGATGTTTACGGTAAATGAAGCCGCTAGCGTCGGCATCATTGGTGGTTCTGACGGGCCGCCAACAGTTTATCTTACTGCCGCCCTGGCTCCTCACCTTCTCGGTCCAATTACATTAGTGGCTTACTCCTATATGGCTCTGGTGCCTATCCTCCAGCCCCCGATAATAAGGCTGCTAACCACCAAAGAAGAGCGGGCGATATATATGAAGCCACAGGTGCGGCAGGTCTCCAGGTTGGAGTTAGTCCTCTTCCCGATAATAATCTTTATCGTTGCGGCTCTGCTCGTCCCTAAATCAGTGCCCCTTATCGGCATGTTTATGTTTGGCAACCTGCTCCGGGCTAGTGGAGTCACCGATAGGCTGGCTCAATCAGCCGGAGGCGTGTTTATTGATGTTCTCACTTTCCTGCTGGGAATAATAGTAGGATCCCTGATGCCAGCCTCAGTGTTTCTCCAGTGGCAGACACTGGCTATCATCGGTTTAGCCATAGTAGCCTTTGCTTTCTCCACAGCCGGGGGTCTTTTGTCAGCCAAGTTCGTTAACCTGTTCTTAAAGGAGAAAATTAACCCGATGATAGGTGCCGCCGGGGTATCGGCGGTGCCTATGTCAGCCAGAGTAGTGCAAAAAATGGGGCAGGAGGCAAACCCGAGAAATTTCCTGTTAATGCACGCTATGGGACCTAATATGGCCGGAGCTGTGTCTACATCGGTGGTGGCGGGAATACTCCTGGGCATGCTGTTGTAATCAGTTGTTGCTCCTAGTATTTAGCTTCAGCCTGAAACTTTTTTAACCTGAATTGCCCTTGCATTACTCCTTAGAATCGGGTAAAGTCAGTCTGTGAGCAAATCAAACAAATCCCGTGCCAGGACTGTCTTTGTCTGCCAGCAGTGCGGTAAGGAGAGCCTGAAATGGTTGGGACGCTGCCCCGACTGCAGGCAGTGGAATAGCCTTGTCGAGACCACAGTAACCACTACTACTGTCTCCGCCAGGCCTGTCTCTCCGGTTAACCCACCTCAAGAGCTATCTCAGGTGGTTCTTGAGGTGGCAGACCGCTTCCCGCTTAACCTGAGCGAGGTTAACCGGGTGCTGGGTGGAGGGCTGGTATCCGGCTCCCTAGTGCTCATTGGCGGCGAACCCGGCATTGGCAAATCAACCCTCCTGCTCCAGGTTTCAGCATCAGTGACGCTGGCTCAGGATACGGTAGTTTATGTTTCCGGGGAGGAAACAATACGTCAGGTTAAGCTCAGGTCAGAGCGCCTGGGAATAAGGGGCGAAAAGCTCTACCTCCTGGCTGAGACCGACCTTGAAGTTATCCTGAATCAGCTTGAGCAGTTATCACCCCGCCTAGTGGTTATTGACTCTATTCAGTCAGTCTATCTCCCGGAACTGGATACTGCCCCGGGCAGCATCACCCAGGTGCGGGAGTGCACCCTGCGGCTCATGCAGTGGGCAAAGCTCAGCGGGGTACCTATTTTTATTACCGGGCATGTAACCAAGGAAGGAGCTATCGCCGGACCCCGGGTGCTGGAGCACATTGTTGATGTGGTGCTATACCTTGATGGTGAGCAGTTCAGCGCTTACCGACTCCTGCGCTGCGTGAAAAACCGCTTTGGCTCTACCAATGAAGTAGGTATCTTTGAGATGAAGTCGCAGGGGTTGGTTGAGGTGGATAATCCATCACAGGTCTTCCTATCACAACGATGGGACGAGGCTATAGGTTCAGTAGTAGTGCCCACTCTGGAAGGCAGCCGTCCCCTGCTAGTGGAGATTCAAGCCCTGACCAATCCTACCAGCTTTGGCTTACCCCGGCGCACCGCCAACGGCGTTGACTTTGGTCGGTTGCTGCTGATTACGGCAGTGCTCACCAAGAGAGTCGGCTTGAGGCTGGGCAACCAGGACATTATCGTTAATGTCACCGGCGGGCTAAAGATTAGCGAGCCGGCGGCTGATTTGGGTATTGCCCTGGCTATTGCCTCCAGTGCCCGTGATATGACGGTTGACCCGCAACTGGTAGCGGTGGGGGAGGTGGGGTTGAGTGGGGAATTACGAGCCGTTTCTCAGCCAGACCGGCGGATAAATGAAGCAACCCGACTGGGCTTCAAGCGCTGCCTGGTGCCTAAAACCAGCGCCAGGATCAGCCCGGCTCCTAAAGGTATTGAGCTTATCCCGGTCAGTACCTTGAGGGAAGCGATAAGGGTGGGGCTGATCAGAGGGAAGCTAAGAAACCGAAGTGATGAGGATTAAATGAGTAACCAGCAGAAAGTAGGCGCGGTGATTGTGGCGGCCGGCAAGAGCCAGCGGATGGGTGGGGCGGATAAGGTGTGGGCTTTATTAGACGAGAAACCTATTTTAGTCAAGGTGATTGATACCTTCCAGAAGTATAACCTTATTGACCAGATTGTTGTCGTCCTCAGTAAGTCAAACCTGGATCGGTGCCGGCAGTTGATAGCCGAGCAGGGTTGGTCGAAGGTAACCGGGGTTTGTGTCGGTGGCAAGCGACGTCAGGATTCAGTGGCGGCTGGGCTTAGCCGACTCAAAGACTGCCAGTGGGCAGTAATCCACGACGGAGCCAGACCCTTGCTGACCGAAGACCTAATCTCCCGGGGGCTGACCGAAGCCAGAGAAACCGGTGCGGCGGTGGCGGCGGTGCCGGTTACGGATACTATTAAGATAGCCGGGGATGATCGACTTATTCAGCAGACGCTACCACGGCGTAGCCTGTGGGCGGTGCAGACCCCTCAGGTATTCCGTTTTGATATAATAACTGAAGCCTATCGCCAAGTAAAAGGCGAGGTAACCGATGACGCCTCACTGGTAGAGCAGTTGGGCTACCGGGTTAAGCTATATATGGGTTCTTATGACAATATAAAGCTAACTACTCCCGATGACCTGGCTTTGGCTGAGGTTTTGTGGCAGAAACATGAAAAATAGAATGCGTGTTGGCATAGGCTATGATGTCCATCCCCTCACCCCGGGACGCCGTCTGGTGCTGGGAGGGGTGGACATACCCTTTGATAGAGGGCTTAGTGGCTGGAGTGATGCCGATGCGCTGACCCATGCTATTATTGATGCCCTGCTCGGGGCGGCGGCGCTGGGAGATATAGGTAATCATTTCCCACCCGGTGAGCCCCAATATAAGGATATTCCCAGCCTGGTTCTGCTTGAACGGGTAAGGAATAAGCTGGCAGAAAAGGGCTGGCAGGTAGAAAATATTGACGCTACTGTTGTCGCTGAGTGGCCTAGACTTAGTGATTTTATCGACCGGATGCGGCAGCAACTAAGCCAGACGCTGGGTATTGCTCCTGACCAGGTGAGTGTGAAGGCAAGCACCTCGGCCCGGTTGGGTTTTATGGGGCGGGGGGAGGGAATAGCCGTTTGGGCAGTGGCGATGATAGCCAGCATTTCAACCTAGTTTGAGGTATAGGTTTGGTGCCGTTAAATTATTTGGTAAATCCGATAAGTGCGATAATCTGCTTACCCGGGACACTGAACTGCGTCTGTTGCCGGCCCCAGTTTGCTGGGGCAACCGGACAAGAAAGTTCAGTTATGGAGGGAGATTAGTTCCATGTCACTTATTACCAGTATTAAAAAGGATATCAAAGCCGTTTTTGAGCATGACCCAGCCGCCACCAATACCATAGAAGTGCTGCTGGCTTATCCCGGATTTCACGCCCGCCAGTGGCACCGGCTAGCTCATACCCTGTTTCGATGGCATATTCCGGTGTTACCCCGACTTCTATCTCACCTTAATCGGTTTTTTACCGGCATTGAAATTCACCCCGGGGCTAAGATTGGCGAAGGATTTTTCATTGACCACGGTATGGGAGTAGTAATTGGTGAGACCGCAGAAATCGGCAACAATGTTACTCTATATCAAGGGGTAACCCTAGGCGGCGCCAGCCACCAGCGGGCAAAGCGCCATCCTACCCTGGGCAACAATGTTGTGGTCGGAGTTGGGGCACAGCTTATTGGCGCCATTACCATTGGAGAAAATACCAAGGTTGGTTCCGGCTCGGTGGTGGTAGACTCAGTGCCGGCTAATGCCACCGTGGTCGGGGTGCCAGGGCGGATAGTAGCTATCAGACGCCCCGATACCGACACTGTAGAGAAGATGCCTGACCCGATAGGGGAAAAGTTAGAAGCCCTGAACAAACGAATAGCCAGACTGGAAAAGCGTCTGGCTGCGCCGAAAGAGAAGCAAGGATGAAGGTATTCAACACTCTATCGAGGAAAAAGGAAGAGTTTTTACCCCACGGCGATGAAGTCAGGATGTATGTCTGCGGGGTTACTCCCTATGCTGATTGTCACGTAGGTCACGGCATGAGCTATGTTATCTTTGATGTTATCCAACGCTATCTCCAGTTTCACGGCTATAAGGTAAAGTATGTGCAGAATGTCACCGATATTGACGATAAGATTATAGGCCGAGCCAATGAGATTGGTGTGTCTACCCGCGAGCTGGCTGAGAAATACACCAACAGCTATTTTGAGGATATGGATACCCTGAATGTGGAGCGGGCTGACCTCTACCCCAGGGCTACCGAGGAGATACCCAAGATTATTGAAGTGATACAGGGCTTAATTGATAAAGGGTATGCCTATCCAATCCAGGGCAGCGTCTATTTCAGGGTGAGGAATATTGCCGACTACGGCAAGCTGTCCCACCGCAATCTGGAGTCGATGATGGCCGGGGCACGAATAGATGTTGGAGAGGAAAAGGAACACCCTGCGGACTTTACCCTGTGGAAGGCGTCAAAGCCCGATGAGCCGTCCTGGGCAAGCCCGTGGGGTCAGGGCAGACCGGGCTGGCATATTGAGTGCAGTGCCATGTCCCTGAAATACCTGGGGGATACTCTTGATATTCACGGGGGCGGGCACGACCTTATCTTCCCCCATCATGAGAACGAGATAGCCCAGTCAGAAAACTTCACCGGAGTAAAACCGTTTGTTAAATACTGGCTGCACAACGGACTGGCGCAACTTGGTGAAGAGAAGATGAGTAAATCCTCAGGCAAACTTGTCCCTCTCAAGAAAGCACTGGCAAAATACAGTGCTGATGCCTTCCGCATTTTTGTCCTCAGTTCCCACTACCGCAGTCCTCTCACCTACTCCGAAGAGGGGTTGGAGGCGGCAAAAGGCGGCGTTGAGAGACTCTTAAGAGTGATTTCAAGGGATAACCCAACTGGGGGCAAAGGGGAGACTCTAGATGCTAAGCCTTATTATAATCAATTTAGGGAGGCGATGGACGACGATTTCAATACCCCGCAGGCACTGGCTGTCCTGTTTGATTTAGCTAGGGTTACAAATCAGGCTGGCGATGCGGGTATTAGTATTGACAAGGCTCAAAGCACTTTCCTATCGTTATCACGGGAGGTATTGGGGCTAAAGCTTCCGCGAATAATCCATATAGAAGCATCAGTCACAATTGGAGTAAAGACGACCGCCGATGCTACATTCATACCTGGTAAACTCATACCTGATAAACACATACCTAATACCATTAAATCTCGTGTCATCTGTCTTACTGAGGATCGCATGAAATGCCGAAAAGAGAGGAAATGGCAACGGGCTGATGAAACACGAAATAAGCTGGCGGAGCTTGGTATCACCTTGGAAGATACCAAGACAGGAACAGTCGTTACATATAAAAGTATCCCGTCTGAAGAATCTCTTAACAGCCTTATGGGGGAGTTGGGTATAGCCCCTTGAGGATACGCCGAAAGGCACGATTTTGAAGAGAAAAAGATAATCTGACGCAAAGGGGAGTCCAAGATGGGCTTTGCCCCTCTTACATAACCAATTCACCCTCCCTTTATAAGGGAGGGTGATAAAGGGGATAGGTTGGTAAGTGCTGATATAATAGCGCTGCTTTGGAGGTAGAAATATGCAGAATGCAGCCTTTATTTTAATTGGCATCGGCATACTGGTCTTGATTGGCTGGGGGGTTAAAGGCTTCTTTATGGCGGCTGATATTCCGTTACTTATCAGGGTAGCCACCGGTATCATAAGCGTCGGGATATTAGTGCTTATCGGAGTGGCTATCAGAGACCGGGTTATCAAGGCGAAAACCGAGAAATTTAAGGGGGTAGAGAAATGATTATTGCCACCTCGGCACAGATAGAGGGCAAGACAATCAGTCGTACCATAGGTCTGGTCAAGGGCAGCACCATCAGAGCAAGGCATGTCGGCAGGGACCTTATGGCCGGGCTGAGGGGCCTTGTGGGCGGTGAAATAAGCGAATATACCAAGATGATGGCTGAAGCCAGGGAGGAAGCTCTGCAGCGGATGGTAGAGGAGGCCGAGAAAGAGGGGGCTAATGCCATCGTCGGTATGCGGTTTGCCACCTCAATGGTAATGCAGAATGCGGCTGAGGTGCTCGCCTATGGCACCGGTGTGGTGCTGGGATAATCACCACCGCCCGGTTACCCATGACCAGAGGGCACGCCAAGGTTTTAACTTAATAAGCCCAAGAGGCAGCTCTAACTGTATCTTCTCACTTACGGGAAACATGTTTATCTTATCCACCTCAGCTTTTAAGCGTGACAGTTCCTCTTGATGGTCACCCTTAGCCAAGAGCTCATCAATGCGGTGCATCATCTCTGAAGCTGCCTTAATGCGTCGCTCCCCGGCTTCAGCCATTTGTTTGGAGATAACCCCATATTTTGCTTTCAAGCGGTTAAGTCTCAGTATAGCTTCATAAGCGGTGTCGGCAACCTGCTGGCGTGTCATCCACTCTGTCTCATAGTTCAACGAATACTGCCAGGATGGTGCCACCAGGGCTTGACGGTGTTCCTCCAATGTCCGAAACAGAATGCGGTAGCCATGGCGCTCTGGCTGCTCAAAGCCGAGGCTGCCCGGGTCGAGAAAAGGCGACAGGGGCGCAATGAACAAGCAAAGCCGCTTATCGCCCTTAAACTTCTCAAATAAATGGCCACAGTAGTCAATATTATCCATTACCGACTGTGGGGTTTGCTTCGGTAGCCCAATCATAAAGAACACATCCAGTCGCCCGCAACCGACGTCAAGAGCATCGCTCAGAGTTTGCTCCAGAGCTTCGGTGGAATAGTGTCGGCCCGAAGCTCTCCTTACCTCAGGGTCGTGAGAATCAGGTGAAATCTCCAGGCAGAAGTTAGGTGAGGCAAGGCTCATCTGTTGCAAAAGGTCTCTTGAGGTGGGAGAGAATAACTCGAAAATCAACTGATTCTTCACTCTATTTTCCCTGAGCAAGCGCAAAACCTTACCGGCATAGCCGTCCCCTGGCTGATTCAGGTCACCCAGGATAAAGATAGGGCCGTTGCTAAAATGCCCGATATGCTTTACATCTTGAGCCACCGCCTCCGGAGAGCGGACTACGGGTTTGCCACGATTATAAAATTGTCGGAAGGTAGCCGCCGAACCTCCACATATAACGCAATTTTCGGTGCAGCCACGACAGGTAATCACTGCCGTGATGGGGTAACGCAGCCAGTCCTTAAACGGAATATAGCTGGCAAGGTCACGATACCTGAGGACGGAGTGTATGATATTACCGTAATAATTGGCCATGACGTTGTTGAGGTGGTCAGGAACACAACTGAAGGGGTTCTCCCGTATGCCACCCTGGCTATCTCGCCAGGCAAGGTTCGGGACGGCTTCAGGCTCTCTACCATTTATTATGCAATCCACCAGCTGGCGGAGTGGTTCTTCCGTAGAATCGCCTCTCAATACATAGTCTATCTCAGGATATTGAAACAGCTCCTTATAGAAATAGGAGGCGGAAAACCCACCCAATACCACCTTTGCCTGCGGGTGGCACCTTTTCACAACCCTGGCTATTTCAATAGCCCCGTGGGAGTGCACCATCCAGTGCAAATCAATACCAAAGACCGGCGACCTCAATCGCTTTATAAATACCTCAGCATCAAATTTCTTATTCCTTAGCATACGCATCGCCAGATTAACGATACGCACGTGGTGACCGGCACGCTCCAGGTATTCAGCCAGGCTGGCAAAACCGACAGGATACAATTCAAAAACCGGGGAGGGGGGAATCAGGTCACTGACTGGACCATAAAGAATCGTTTTCTGGCGGAAGTCATGCACGCTAGGTGCATGCAGTAAAACCAGGTCGACAGACATCTAGGCTAACTCCTTTTCTCTGGCTTGTAACTGAAACCAGGGGGTTCTTTCTTAACGGCGACATAAATACCGACGGTTCCAAAAAAGAGGGGGCGGAAAGATACTTGACTGAATCCGGCCGTAGCCAATATCTCTTTAAGCTCCTCAGCGGTGTAAAATCGAGCCGCTGACTCAGCCAGATAATGATAGGCCCCTCTATTACCGGAGAACAGGTACCCCAGACCAAAGACGAACCAACGCAGATACAGGTGAAAAAGCTTCCGTATTAGCTTCAATCTCGGTTGGCTGGTCTCCACGATGACACATTTACCACCGGTGCTCAGTATCCTCAATATCTCGGCTATATGGCGCTGTGCCAAAGGATTCTTATAGGTTAAATTGCGGAAGGCAAAAGAGATGCCAATGCTATCAAAGTATCCATCGGGAAAGGGAAGGTTATCCGCATCACCGTAGGTAAATGAAATCCTTCTCCCCTTAGCTAATAGCTCTGCTTTTTGCGTAGCTATGGCAAGCATGGGCCGGCTATAATCAACCCCGGTCAATTCCACCCCGTTCTCAGCCAGCCGGGCTATATTAATCGCCAGGTCACCCGTGCCACAGCACAGGTCAAGCACTTTTTCTGGTTGTGAAGCTAAACACTCTCTAGCTGCCTTCCAGCGCCACCGTTTATCCAGACCCCAGGTTATGACATGGTTGACCAGATCATAGCGACGTGGTACAGCCGTGAAAATACCATGAAGAGGCTTATTACGAATCATTTTGTCGGCATAATCAATCATGCTTTGCCTCTGGTTTCTCAAATCGCCTTAGCGGAAATCCAGCCCAGATTAACTCTTAGAAAACTTTAGCTAGAATATAGCCAATACCCAAGAGCAACTGAGTCAAGAGGACAACCAAAACATTGTTAACCATGGCTGGCACCAGCCGGCTCATCTCCTGATACTGCAAGGCGCCCTGAATCGCTTTTATGGCCAAGGGGAGTGTTAGCAAGGCAATCAGCAGGAACGGTTCTTGTTCCGCCACCGCAATGCCGATTATCCACAAATAAACTATCCCCGTCAGCACGGAATAGACTATGCTTGCCTTTCTTTTTCCCGCCGCGATGGGCAGAGTTCTTCTTCCCCCTTTGCTATCAGCTTCGGTATCAGGAAACTCGTTCAGCAGGAGTAAGTTATGCACCAGAATGCCAGAGGGTATGGAAGCAATGAGCACAGGAAGGGTGTAGTCACCAGTCTGAATAAAATAAGCTCCCAGAACTGGCAAAGTTCCCAGCCCGGCACCAGCCGCCCATTCCGGCCATCCCATCTTAAGCAGTAAAGGGGTATAAATGAGAATGCTTATTGCACCTATGATAAGTAACGGCAGTAGTAGCCAACCACTGACTATTATGAAATAAACGCCTATAGGTATCGTCAGCAGAAAAGAAACCAGACCAAACCAGAGGACCTGCCTCGGCTTGAGCAACCCTGCCGGCAGGATGCCGGTGCCCCCACTGAAGGGGGTTCTTTTAGTGGCCAGGTCTACCCCGCTTCTATAGTCAAAGTAGTCGTTAAACGCGTTGACGCTGATGTGAGCCAGCAGCAGCCCGACAAGAGCCAGCAGGGCATGACCAAGATGAAAGGCATCATCATACCAGGCAATACTGGTACCCAGGAACACCAGCACCACCGGGAGAAGCAAGTATTGCGGTCTGGTCACTAAAAACCATACTTTTAGTTTAGAGGGAGACATATCATTCATATTATTCTAGCTTTACCACAGATAAAGAACTAGATCACCTTGAGAGCCAGAACAGAGACAACGATAAACAGGATAATTAGGACGATGGTAATTTGAAACAGCGTTTTCGCCACGCCCCGTTTAGTCCGATAGACGGTATCAGGCTGACCAAAGATACCTCCCAGTCCCCCACCCCTGACCTGAAACAGAATAGCTAATATCAAAGCTATCGACAATACAATCTGAGCGATACTAATATAGGTTGGCATATTACCCTTCTTCAAGTTTCTTCTTTAGTAATTCGTTTACCAGCTTGGGATTGGCACGCCCTCTGGTAGCCTTCATTACCTGCCCTACCAGAAACTTCAGGGACTGCGCCTTCCCGGCCTTATAATCTGCCACCGCCTGAGCATTAGTATTTATTACTTTAGCCACCTCCGTGTCAAGTGCCCCGGTATCACTTATCTGACTAAGTCCCCGTTCCTTAATAATATCTTCAGCACCTTTTCCCGTTTTATACATTTCCTCAAGCACCGACTTAGCTACGACAGTGTTAATAGCACCCTCGGCATTCAGAGCTATCAAACGGCAAAGTTGCTCAGGACCAACCCTGCCTTTGAAGTTATCTATATCTGTGTTGCCGGCATTAATTATACGACTGACCTCACCTAAGAGCCAGTTACTTACCTCCTTAGCCTCCTTACCCTGCGGCAGTTTATGGTACTCTTTGGTTCTCAGGCAGTCTTCAAAGTAGTCAGTCATCGCCCTGGAGCTGGTAAGCAGATTGGTATCATAGAGAGGCAGACCGTATTGAGCCACAAAACGGTCGCGTCTGGCTTCAGGCAACTCCGGGAGTTCTGTCCTTATTTCCTCCGCCCATTCCCGGCTTATGGCTAATGGCGGGAGGTCTGGCTCTGGGAAGTAGCGGTAGTCATGGGCATACTCTTTGGTGCGCTGGGCAACGGTTTTACCCTTCTCCTCCACCCAGCCTCTGGTCTCCTGAACCAGCCGTTTACCTTCCTCAGCCAGCTTCCTCTGCCGTTTGGCTTCATACTCCAGAGCACGATAGACTGCCCGGAAGCTATTCATATTTTTGACCTCGACCTTAGCCGTGGTCTCCGCGCTGCTTTCAGGACGAATACTGATATTAGCGTCACACCTGAAGCTTCCCTCTTCCATATTGGCAGTGGATACTCCCAGATACTGAAGTAAGCTACGCAGTTGTATCAGGTATTGGCGGGCTTCCTCCGGAGAACGGAGATCAGGTCCACCTACAATCTCCATCAATGGCACCCCGGAGCGATTGACATCTACCAGACTGTAAGATTCCCCATCCGGGGAGACACGATGCAATAGTTTGGCTACATCCTCCTCGAGATGCACATTGTCTATACCCACCTTCTTCTTTCCACCATTAACCGCAATAGTAAGCCAGCCGCTATGACCGAAGGGAGCATAAGACTGCGAAATCTGATAGCCTTTCATCAGGTCAGGGTAGGGATAGTTCTTACGATCAAACCGGGTATATTCTGGGATAGTGCAGTCCAGGGCGAGAGCCGTGGCTATGGTGCCCCTCACCGCCTGCTGATTAATGGTGGGGAGAACCCCTGGCATTCCCAAGCATACCGGGCAGACGTGGGTGTTGGGTAGAGCATCAGCATAGTCAGCGCTACAGCGACAGAACATCTTGCTATTAGTTAATAGCTGGGCATGTACCTCCAGCCCGATAATAGTCTCAAAATTCATAGCCTGTCTTGCCTTTTAGACAACTCAATCAGTATAGCAGTATTATCGGTGAATGGCAAGAAAGGCATTTTTTTACTCGCCAGCCTCGTCTCTTCATCCAATCTTAATAAAAGGCCTCGTATGTGCTATAATTCGGTGAAGAGGGGATATAGCTCAGCTGGGAGAGCGCTGCGTTCGCATCGCAGAGGTCGGGGGTTCGAATCCCCCTATCTCCACTTGGGGTGTCAATAGGCAGAACTCCTACCGTGCCCTTTTTCCTTCCATCCGGAGGCACTGGCAAATTGTAGTACAGCTTTACTTCTTGTCTGTGAAAAAGCAGATTTTGCCGGCCCCACAATTTTCATCTATATATCTTCTGGGGACAGGCTTAGATTCTCCAAGATGTCGAGTTCCTGAATAGCGAAAGAGTACTCCACTGTGTTATGTCTCATTTCCTTCTTTCTCTGGAATACAGCCAGTAGCCAAGTGCCATAAACACACTGCCCCCGATTATGTTGCCTACCGTTACCCACAATAGGTTATACGCCACCCCAGAGAGGCTCACGGTTTCCGGGTGCTCACCAAGCATAGAGATAGAAAACAGGGTCATATTAGCAACCGAGTGTTCGAAGCCGCTGGCGATAAAGGCGAACAGGCACCAGAAGATGACAATGGCTTTCGCCATGTCGTTCTGCGTCCGCCCCGACATCCACAAAGCAAGGCAGACGAGCCAGTTGCACAGCATGCCGCGTGCCAGGAGCTCGATAGCTGGTGCGTTCATTTTGGCGCTTGCAACCTGGTTGAGGAACGACGAGCTGTCGCTGACCATTCCTCCGGCCCCACCCAAAACGAAAAGGGCGGCGAGCCCCGCTGACCCGACAAGGTTGCCAATCCAGGCGAAGAGCCAAACCGCCGCCAAGTCCACACCGCTTGTCGTTCTCCGAAACCAGCCAAGTGGCATGTACATGTTGTGTCCGGTGAACAGCTCAGCTCCCGCGAAGACGACCAGAGTAAGAGCAATGCCAAAGGACGTCCCCATGATGAGCTTCTGATAGGCGGGGTCAGCAGCGGAGCCGACAATGAAGATAAGGATGATTCCGAAGCCAACATATGCTCCCGCCATCATCGACCCGATGAAAAAGCCAAGCGGGTTTCGTTTCAGTGCCTCTGCCTTCGTGGCGGCGACTTTGGCGAAGTAATCGATGGTATCCGTGTACATCAGCTTTTCCCCGGTATCAGCGCAAGGCCCAGGTGGCTCGCGAGCCTATAAATCAAGCCAACAAAGGTAGCCAGCCAGGCAGCAATTGCGATATACACGAAGTAGATGGGTATCGTATACAAAAATTGCAGTTCTATAGCTTTCGCCAACTGGAAGGTGCAGACGGTGTACATGCCCAAAGGGAAGACCATACCCCAGTATTGGGGACTATATCTAAGCGGGAAGCGTTTATAAAGGTGGAGCCAAGCACCAAAGATGAAGAGTAGGGGAATCCACCACGTCCCTGCTGCCCAGAAGAAGAGGGTAAATCCCTTAAGGAAAGGGAGAATTTCTTGTAAGAATGTCCATTGAGATGCGTTGAGGATCAGCAAAGCCCCGGCTAGGGTGGTAATAGCGACAGAACCCATGTTGATCCAGTACGGTGGAGTAAGCGCCTCCGGTGGCATCTTGAAGAACGTAAAGCGGTAAAAGATAAGCGAGATGGTGATGATATAAAGCATGCCACCGAGCAGATACAATGCCAGTGTAAAAAAGAGAACCACCTCTTGCCAGGCGGTGAGGTGGGGGACAACTAGCGTGCCCAAGACTGAGACTGACTGCGTGGCTACAACCGCAATAAGCCAGGCACCATTTATCCCACTTTCTAAAGGAGGTTTTTCGACCCGTACCGTCACCGCCGTGAAAAAGGTGTACATTACTATAAACCATAGCATAATTCCCAGAAACCAAAGGGGGATTGCAAAAGTAGTGTTTCCTTGAAAAATCACGAACTGACTTCCCAAAACGCATGTCCCGGCCACCATTGTAAAAAACCCGGGGCCACGGGCGTGGCTGGTCAGATCTTCTGTCAGTTGTGGGAAGTGCCGCACCAGGCGAATTAACGTGAGAAGCCACAAGACCCCGTAAGCGACTACGTTAAACCAGAACAGGAACCAAGCGACTGGTGTCATTTCCAGAAGATAGGTTGCTATAGAGACGATACCCGTAGCCATTACCAGGGCAAAATAGCCGGGATATAAGTCACGAATCCCTTGCCCAACAACATTTTTCAGGTTCTCTTTAGCCATTCCTCTCATCTTCTTGGTTAGTTTACCCTCATTTTCTCCGGACATTATTCGCTCCAGGTGCACCAGTTTGGTTCCGCAAGTAGGAGGCCAATAAGGTCATTATTGTTGATCTTTCCGGCGGTACCACGTCACCACCTGGTAGGGTCGCCACAGATAGGCCACCGGAATGGTCACCATGTGCACCATGCGGGTAAATGGAACAATGGCTAATAGAACGGCAGTATTGACGGCATGAACCTTGACCAGCAAAGGCAGGGACGCCATGTAGCCTACCTCGGGGGAGAATTTAGCCAGGGATAAAAAGTACGGCGCCGCCGTCTGGACAAACCAGGCAGTGCCCCAGCGGTACAATACGGCGATGGCATCCCCGGTGATGACCTGAAACAGCAATAGAAGCAGAAGCACCAAGTCCATGCCAGAGGTCACCACGCGGATGCGTGGGTTGGTGCCCCGTCTCAATAACAGAAAAATCAGCCCTGCCAGTGCCAGCAGTCCCAGGGCAAAGGCGGCACCTTCCAGAATGTAAAGTCGGAGCGGCACTCGGTTAAACGCGATAACTGAAGAGGGGAGGAAAATGCCGATGAGATGCCCGATGACAATGGCGATGATGCCGTAGTGCCAGGGCATCGAGCCCCAGAAAAGCTGACGATCTTCCAGAAACTGGGAGGAGATGCTAGAATAGGAGAACTGGTTGGTGACATAGCGCCATATCAAACCGCCCACTGCTATGACGATGGCGATGTAAGGTAAAATACCGAATAGAAAGCTATCAACCATGCCTCATGCCTCCAGATGTTGTCAGTTTGCGTGATATCTCTGCGAGGAACAGTCTCAGCGACCTGATTCCCAGCCCGTAACTGTTCTTATCCTTGTGGAAAGCCTGCTCCATCTTTTCCAGGATAGGCAAAATGCCCTCCTCCAGCAGCGGAATCACCGTCTCCTTGTCCCGGGCAACGCTCAGGAATTTCATCAGGACGCACAGGTGGTCAGGCAGTTCCGTCCCGGTGGACAACTGATGTGATTGATACGCCTCCTGAAGCTTCGCCATAAAGACGCTTCGCTTGGGGGTTTCGCCGAAGAGATGGTAGCCCACGTAGGGCGTCGTCTCCGGCGTAATGTCGAAGGTTTGGGTATAAATCTCCTGCAGTTCCGGCAGCTTTTGACCTTCAGCAAAGGCAACAAACGCCCGCATTGGCTCAGCACTCCCGGGAAAAGAGGCATCAAGCTGCCTGGCGCATTCCACAGCCGACCTTGCCAAGGAAGGGCCGGGATAGCCCAGAACCTCGGCGAAGAGCTGGCACAACCGTCGGGCATCTTCAGTTAACATCAAGGTCCCCTCCTTGGTGAGACGTCGAATCCGAGACCCGTCTGACCACGGTGCTGTAGCGGGTCGGTTATTAACTGGATGGGCTCTTCGCGATGGTATGGTGGCAACACAAAGCGATCTTCAAACCGGGCCAAGGAGCTCAGCAGTGCGATCTGCTCGGCATCATCAGTGGTACAGCCCGCCTCTTTCATCATCCCCAGAACCTCACTCTGATTGACGTCACCTACTGCGATGTGGCGGTGGTGGACTCGAACCGCCCACAGCTTCTTCAATGCCGCTCTGACTATGTGAGTGTTACCGCCGGAGAACAAGCGTGCCATGTATTTCACCGGGATGCGGCTGCTCTCAATAGCGCTGATGAAGTCGCTCCCGGCGCTGTCGTAAGTGCTATACCTAGTTGAGGCCATCACCGGCAACAGCGGTGGGACATAAAACAGCATAGGCAGGGTACGGAACTCGGCATGCAGTGGCAGTGCCAGTTCCCATTCCTTGACGAAGCGGTAGACGGGGGACCTCTGGGCGGCTCTGATCCAGTCGTCGGGGATGCCGCTGGTCCTAGCCGCATTCACCACTTGAGGATCGCTAGGATTCAGGATAATATTACGCTGGGCAGCTACCAACTCTACATCCGGTGCGCTGGCCGCCTTCTCGATTCGGTCAGCGTCATAGAGCAGAATCCCGGCATAGCGAATCCTGCCCACGCAGGCATGGAAACAGGCTGGTGCCTGCCCGGTCTCAAGTCGCGGGTAGCAGAGAATGCACTTCTCAGATTTGCCCGTCTGCCAGTTGTAGTACGTCTTCTTATAGGGGCACCCGCTGACGCAGAAGCGCCAACCGCGGCACTTCTCCTGGCTTATCAACACCACTCCGTCCTCGCCGCGCTTATAAATGGCGGCGCTGGGACAGACAGCGAGACAGGCCGGGTTCAGGCAATGATTGCAGATGCGGGGGATGTAGAAGAAGACCATCTGCTCAAGACGAAACAGCGCCTCTCGCTCTGCCTCGGTCAGTTCGTTCAGGTTGACATCATTCCTGGCGTAGGTTGTTGAGCCGCTCAGGTCATCATCCCAGTTGGGGCCAGCTTCTATATCCAGATACTGCCCGGTTATCATAGATATGGGTCTGGCCGTAGGCTGATCCTTGCCCTGAGGCGAGGTGAACAGGTGCTCATATTGATAGGTCCACGGCTCGTAATAGTCATCCAGGGTGGGCAGGTGGGGATTGAAGAATATGCTGGGCATTNTTCCCAGTCNCCCGCCGATTCTGGGCTTGAGCGAGTTCTTCTTCAGCTCCCAGCCGCCCCGGTACTTTTCCTGGTCTTCCCAGAGGGTGGGGTAACCTGTCCCCGGCTTGGTTTCCACGTTATTCCACCACATGTATTCAGTACCCTGACGTGATGTCCACAGGTTCTTACAGGAGATGCTGCAAGTGTGACAGCCAATACATTTATCCAGATGAAATACCATGGAAAGTTGGGCTCTAACATCCATTTCTTGCCTCTCCTTTACCAGACTGGTTTGCCCTCCAGCTTTCGAACCAGGATGTGGGCATCCCGGTTAACTCCGGTAGGACCCNAGTAGTTAAAATGATAGGTGAACTGGGCATAACCGCCAGCCATGAGCACCGGCTTAAGCCTAGCTCGGGTCAGGCTGTTGTGTCCACCCGCCCGCCGGAGATGACGGAGCGGGGACTTGGGAACCGATATAGTCCGCTCCGGCGAGTGGTAGAAGATGCAGGTTCCCTCCGGTATTCTGGCGCTTATCACTGCCCGGCTGACCACTACTCCGTGGTCGTTATATAGCTCTACCCAGTCATTGTCCTTGACGCCAATCCTATTAGCGTCCTGCTCACTAAGCCAGACAGGTTCAATCCCGCGAGACAGGGTGAGCATTCTGTGATTATCGTAGTAGGTGCTGTGGATGTGCCACTTACCGTGAGGCGTCAGGTACTTAAGCATCACGCTCCGGCCATCAGGCTTGGTGCGGGTGAAATCACCAAAGAACTGAGGNTCTGGATTTAGCTTATAGCCCGGCAGGTTTTCGCCAAAGGCGAGGTAAAGCTCATGGTCCAGATAGAACTGCTGGCGTCCGGTAAGCGTTCGCCACGGCACCAGACGCTCGGTGTTGATGCAGAATGGCGAGTAGCTGCGCCCCTCATTAACGATGCCCGACCAGCACGGGCTGGTGAGCAGACGAGACGGCTGCTGTTGAATATCCAGAAAGCTGGGCTTGACTCCTCGTCCACTCTCAGCCAAGTCGGCCAAAGGGAGCCCGACCTTCTTCTCATATTCCTTGAAGGCGCGATATGCCGCCTCGCCGTTGGTCTCAGGAGCGAGGTGGAGGATGACGTTGGCTGCATCCTTAGCCTCTTCCAGGGAAGGATAAGGGCTGCCATTCCATTTTTGAACTGGCTGCATGTGCAGGAGCTGGTCATAGAAGTCCTTAATGTCCCACTTAACTCCGTGAGCTCCAATGCCATTTTTCCTGGCCAGAGGACCCAAGGAGATAAACCGGCGGTAGAGATTAACGTAGTCTCTCTCCACCACCTTGAGGTGGGGCATGGTCTTTCCCGGTATAGGTTCACACTCGCCCTTGGCCCAGTCTTTTATCTCCGCCTGAGCGATCTCGTCAGCGGAATCGTGCTGGAGAGGACTACAGACGACCTCCTTGAAAGGCTGGGGAAAGCGTCTTTCGGCGAGCTGGCTCACTTTCTGGGCGATGGACTTGAAGATATCCCAGTCGCTCTTCGATTCCCAGCATGGCGGCACCGCCTGGGACAGCGGGAGAATATAGCTATGGAGGTCGGTCGAGTTGAGATCGTCCTTTTCATACCAAGTGGCGGTGGGCAGGACGATGTCTGAGTAGAGGGCAGAAGTATCCATTCGGAAGTTTATATCCACCACCAGGTCCATTTTGCCTATGGGCGCCTCGGCACGCCGTTTGACCTCACTATCCGTTCCACCAGCCACCTCATCCGCATTGATATTTGAATCGACGCCGAGGAAATGGCGGAGGAAATACTCATGCCCCTTGGCGCTAGACATCAGGGCATTGCCCCGCCATATAAGCCAAAGCCGCGGCCAGTTCTCCGGGGCATCAGGGTCCTCTATGGCAAATTTTACCTTTCCCGCCTTTATCTGAGCCATCACCCAACTGATGATATCGTCATCGGTCTGAGCGCCTGCCCTTCTGGCCTCTTCCACCAGGGTGATCGGGTTACAGTCGAACTGCGGAAAGAAAGGTAACCAGCCCAAGCGCACTGCCCTCGCCTGGACATCGATGGTATGACCTTTGGCAGCCGGGGTATCATCCGGCGCGNGCTGNTAAGTGTCAGGGTTGCCCTCATACCGCCACTGGTCGGTATGGACGTAGTAGTAGGATGGGCTGTTCTGGAGTCGTGGCGGGGCAGCCCAATCGGTGGCAAAAGCGATGGNAGACCACGGGGCGAGTGCCGCCAGCTTCTCCTGCCCCACATAGTGGGCCAGCCCACCTCCGTTGCGGCCAATGCTGCCGGTAAGCATCAGCCCGGTGATGACGGCGCGATATATCAGGTTATTGTGATACCAGTGGTTGATTCCGGCACCAATCATTACGGTACATCTGCCTCCGGTGGCTTCAGCGGTGCCGGCGAACTCCCGGGCGAACTTTATCACCATCTGCCGATTTATACCGGTATATTTTTCCTGCCAGGCAGGAGAGTAGGTGTTATCGTCGTCATAGCTGTCGGGATAGTCGCCGGGCAGCCCACGGGCTACGCCGAACCGAGCCAGGAGCAGGTCAAAAGCCGTGGTTACTGTGACCCTACCCTGCCCGGTATCTAGGTATCTCACCGGCACCCCACGCTGAGATTCTGACTGCTGCTCAAAGTCATCGAAGCTGACCTGAACCACTTCATCGCAGTTATCAATGAAGGAGAGGGCGGGATGAAGTTCAGCATCGTCAATGCCATCCTTCATCTCGATGTTCCACTTTCCGGTATCCTGCTTTGCCCAGCGGTCACCTACCGAGCCCTTGGGCATCCTCATCTGTCCCGACTTTTGGTCATAGACCAGGAATTTCCAATCGCCGTTCTCAACATCACGGTAACGTGGAATACTTCTTGCCCGTACCAACCGGCCAGCTCGGTAGCCGTCGCCCTCTTTATTAAGGGCTACCAAGAAAGGGGCATCAGTGTATCTGGCGAGGTAATCAATAAAATAAGGCACCTGCCGGTCAACATAGAACTCCTTAAGAATAACGTGGTTCGCGGCCATCCAGAAAGCGCCATCCTGACCGGGGTTGACCGGTATCCACCAGTCGGCATACTTGGTAACCTGGCTGAAGTCCGGTGACAGAACGGTAAATTTAGCTCCCTGATAGCGTCCTTCAGCCACAAAGTGAACATCCGGGGTACGGGTCATGTTCAGGTTAGACCCCATGGCCACCACGTACTTGGCATTGTACCAGTCGGCGCTTTCCTGAACGTCTGTCTGCTCTCCCCAGGCCTCCGGCGAGGCCGGGGGAAGGTCACAGTACCAATCGTAGAAGCTGAGATTAACGCCTCCGAAAAGCTGAAGTAGCCGGGAGCCTCCGGCATAGCTCAAGTAGGACATGGCGGGGATGGGAGAGAAACCAGCCACCCGGTCGGGGCCATACTTCTTGGCGGTGTAAAGCATGGCGGCGGCGATGATGTCCAGAACCTCGTCCCAAGTGCTGCGCCGGAAGCCGCCCTTGCCACGCGCTTGCTGATAGGCAGTACGGGATTGCTTCTTCTCCACCACCGCCGCCCAAGCCTCGACCGGGTCATCGTACTCCTGTCTGGCGGCTGTCCACAGGTCTGCCAGCACGCCCCTGATATATGGATATTTGACCCGAATGGGACTGTATATGTACCAAGAGAAAGATATNCCGCGCTGACAGCCCCGCGGTTCATAAGGAGGCATGTTCATATCAAAGTCGGGGTAGTCCAGTGNCTGCATCTCCCAGGAGATGATTCCATTCTTAACGTAGACCTGCCAGGAGCAACCTCCGGTGCAGTTGACGCCGTGGGTGCTACGCACAACCTTATCGTATTCCCAGCGATTGCGGTAGAAGTCCTCCCAGCGGCGCTGCTGGGGATTTACAATGTCCTGGATCCAACTCATTTTAAGCCTCCTTTTACCAAACGCTGGCGGACCCCGGTAAGACGCCTTCTCCAGAAAAACTGTAAGATGCCGAGAATCAGGAGAAAGCCTAGAATGCCACTCACAATAAAGATATGTAGACTCTGGGCTGGTGACGGCTTCTCCCCACTCCGCTCGGCTTCCTGCGTAAACGCCACCAGGTGCGCTATCTCCTCCTCGGTTAACGGTTTCTCGGTGTATATTTCTTTCATCATAGGGAAGGGCGCGGTTTTCAGGATGGAGGTCAGCCCCCGCTCGCCAAAGTCAGCGTAAGCCGGGGTAAGGTCTTTGCCCACGGTCCCCCCACCGAGGTTGCCAATGCCGCTGATATTGTGGCAACTAATGCATGCCGCGCCACCGTTTTCAAGTGGAGTTTTGCCCAGGAAGATATCCTTGCCCACGCTGGCGTATCCTGTCGGCGCTGGCCCGGCGGGCTCTTCCTCGCCCGGCTCTGCCGGCGGAGCGACTTTCTCTGGAGGCAGTTGGGGGACTCCCCCTGACTGCTCTTCGATGTAGGCCAGGACTGCCTCCGCCGCCAATTCAGAAACGCCCATATTGGGCATGGGGAATCCGTATTCCTCAACCAGCTGGTTGGCTATAGGGTCTCCCTCGGCAATAACCTGTTCAGGAGCTGTAATGAAGCCGATGAGCCAGTCTCTGTCTCGCTGCTCGGTTATGCCCTCGAGGTCGGGGCCCACCGTCCTCCCTCCACCGATGGTGTGGCAGCTCTGGCACTTCTCCTCAAAAATAGTCTGGCCCTGCCCGGCGGCTGGCGCAGTAACGTACGCCGGGGTAATCTGAGAGGAAGTATCACCCCTCACCTCTGCCCCGGCAAGGGTCAGCAGGCCGATAGTCAACAGAAGAGCCAGAATAAGTAGCCCCGAGGCCAGAATCGCTCCCGGCGATTTAAGCACCCGTTTAGCATTCAAGGTTGTATTTACCTCCCAAATCTGATAGAGATGGGCAGCATACCGCCCCGATCACTGGTGCTCCCACACCAGAAGTGACGGCAATTTGCCCCTCTTCATAACCCGCCTTCCGCATTCTTGCACTGTCACCATACCTCCAATGTAACCTGGGGGCCTCCCTCTCCAGGCAATGATTCCATCTTAGCACGAGGGCATTTCGGTATCCGGCCTCCCATTCAATATAACATTGCCTATCTGGTTATCGCTTCCCAGTTTTTGATAAAGGTGACCAAGTCCTTGATTTGATGCTCCTTCAATGCGCCACCCTCTTCTTGACTCCACGCCAACATGGCTGTTCCCGGGACTCCCCGAGAGATCATTTTCTCCAAGGCTTCGCTATCAAGCTGGGTGCCTCTCAAGGCAGGTCCTACGCCCCCTTCCCCATCGGCACCGTGACATACCACGCACGCAGAAGCATATAGCCCAGCACCCCTGGCTACAGCCTCCGCCGTCTGGTGCTGACGGGCTGCCTCCTGACGCTGCGTTTCCGTCGCCCAGTAGGCGGCAATGAAAACGATTATAACCAGCGTTAGAATGAAACCGAGCAGAATCTTACCTTTCATTTTAGATCAACATCACCTGAGACTCGTCGAACCGGGAGCGCTGTACAATGGTGCCGGTATCAACTACTACCTCGTCCTTATCAAGAGTGACAGGGAAAATATCCATGGGTCTGGGTGCCGGACCGGCATGTACCACCCCATAACGGTCGAAGAGGGAGCCGTGGCAGGGGCAGTTGAACCTGCCCTTGGGCGCCAGGTCATCCTCGCTGGGGTCATCAGGTAACCACGGTATCACACAACCAACGTGGGTACACTTGCGGTAAAGAGCCAGCAATCCAGACTCAACACGAGACAGATAGAAACGCTGCTCCAAGAAATAGGTTACCGTGCCGACCGGCATTGCCTGCACCTCTTCCACGCTGGCGATGTTCACCTTGGTGCCGAAAGCTCCTGCCTTCGTCCTTGGCCACAAGGAAAACACCAGTCCGCCTACAGCCTCGATGGCGAGTATGCCGGCAGCTAACCACCAAGCTCTACCGAGAAATTGCCTCCTGGTAACACCCCCATCTTCACCCGGGTTGTCCTTGTAAAATAAGTTCTTGTCCATATCCATCCTCCGCTATTGGTCACCCGTCCGGCTAGAAAGTGAGCGCTCGTGGCGGAAGATCCCACGGCCAGGTCAGGTGCATGCCCATACCTCTGAAGAACAGGCTACTGACGGTGAGCACAAAGTAGGTCACCACAAATCCGGTGAACAGCCCTATGAGTACTTCTCTGGTGGTGGGTTGCCATCGCCGGATCAGCACGTACAGAAGCACCATCAATCCACCTATTACCAGTATGGGTATGATCCAACCGGGAAGTATTTCCGGTTCATTGACCAAGGATCTCACCCGAACAAAGTCATCGAAGAGGATGAGTCCAATTAGACAGACGGTAGTATATCCGGCTGACCAGAGAGCGATTTTCCGCCCTTTCTTGGAAGCAAACCATATACCAATGTCCCTCTTGCTTCTATCTATATAGGGGATTACCATCAAAGCGATTATTACCACTACCGGTATGATCACGCCTGCCAGGGATGCGTGCATATGGAGCAGCAATTCCTGAAGGCTGAGAAAATACCAGGCGGCTTTGGCCGGATTCTCAGTTACATCCGGGTCAGCGATTTCCCTCAGTGGGGCTTTGGCAGCAAGAGACCAGAACAGGAGAAGGGCAGTGGTGCCAAGGGCTGCCAGCACCTCCAGAATCATGAGATGAGGCCAGGACATCACCGTATCCTCCGGTCCCTTTTCTACCATAGGGCTGGTACCCTTTACCAGTTCCATGAGTCCGTAGGTCTTTCTCGGGTCTTTGGGAAACACATCTTGAGTTTGGTCGCTCACCTTGTCGAGCCTCCGTAGTCAATCTTGTTTGCTTCCAGAGAACTGGAAAGCCCGCCATCCTTCCGGATCCGCCAGAAGTGGACGCCGACAAGAATGGCCATCAACCCGGGCAGGATAGCAATGTGCATCGTGTAAAACCTGATCAGGGCCGCTGGGCCAACTTCATGCCCTCCCAACAGTATGACGCGCATCCACTCGCCGAGGACCGGGAATGACCCGATGATATTGGTACTCACCGTGATCGCCCAGTAGGCGAGCTGGTCCCAGGGAAGAAGATAACCGGTAAAGCTCAGCAACAGGGTCAGCACCCACAGCATCACCCCGACCATCCAGTTGAATTCCCTGGGGGTTTTGTAGCCGCCGGTGTAGAAAACACGACACATGTGGAGAAAGACTGTCACCACCATGAGATGGGCTGCCCACCGGTGAACGGTTCTCATCAGCGTACCGAAGGTGACCGAGGTCGCCAGGCTCTGAATATCAGTATATGCCTGCTCCACAGAAGGAACATAGAAGAACATCAGCCAGGCGCCGGTTATCACCAGGACTATGAACAGGAAAGCAGTGATTACCCCCAGCCCCCAGGTATACTTAATGTTGAGGCTATGCTTCTTGACCTTGACCGGATGGATGTGCAGGAACCAGCTATTGAAGATAACCCTAGACTGGTTCTCTTCGGTATCGGGATAACCCTGGCGAAAGATAGACTGCCACACACGATTCCGGGTGATGAACTCGGTGCCGCGGCTGACCCAACGGATGCCCCGCTTCCACAGTGGATGTTGGGTGATGATCTCGGCGATTAAGCCATAGCTGAGCACTGGCAGTCTGTCCCTCATCCTCAAGCTACCTCAGCCTCTTCGTATACCATTTCCTCCTCAAAGGAGAAGGCTTCCATAGTGATGACGCCCACTGGGCAGCGTTTGGCACAGAGACCGCAACGGGTGCAGCGGCTTTCATCCTTTATCATTGCCGTCCCCGGGGTCAGTGACTGCTCACCCCTCGGCATATCTTGCAGTGACATCCCGTACCTAGCCTGAATTACCGCCTCCAACTGCTGGTCACCGACAATCTTGTCCAGATTTACCATCTTGAGACAACTCCATGGGCAGATATCCACGCATCCTCCACACAGGATGCAGAGGGAGCCATTGAAGACGGTCTGGATGTGGCACTTGAGACAGCGAGATGCCTGGTCTACAGCCGTGGCCTCATCATACGCCAGCTCCACCTCGGATAGTCCCGTTCTTTCGTCTATGGGATAGAGGGGAGGTCTGCGCCTCGGCTTGTCCAGCCACCCCTCAGGTGGCAACTCCTGTGGTGCCACCTCTCTAAAAGTAGCGCGGCGGACAATGCTGACCTCTCCCTTCTGAAGATAGCGGTCAATACTTCTGGCAGCGGTATGACCATCTCTCACCGCCTCAATAATGATCCTAGGTCCGAAGGCGACATCACCGCCGGCAAATATTCCCGGTGCGCTGGCTGCCAGCGTCTCCGGGTCAACGGCAATGGTACCCTCCGGAGTTAGCCGTATGCCGTCCTGTTCCAATATGAAGGAAAGGTCACTCTCCTGGCCAACACCTACGATCACAGTGTCAGCCTGAAAGACTTGCTCTGAGCCCGGGACGACAACTCGTACCCGTCTCCCTTCTTCATCTATTGCCGACTGTATCCTAATGGTCTCAATGCCGGTCACTTTGCCCCCGTCTCCCAAAATCCTCCCGGGCGCCAGACCAGTGTGGAGGAGAACCCCTTCACTCACAGCGTCTTCAACCTCCTCTTCAGGCGCTCGCATTTCCTGTCTGGTCCCTCGATACAGAACATGTACTTTTCTGGCTCCCAAACGAAGAGCTCCTCTGGCTGCGTCTATAGTCGCTGTCCCATCCTTTTCCACTAAGGCTTCGCCAACGCGCAGCATGGTGCGGGCGGCATCTATTGCGGTGCCACCACCTCCAATCACCACCACCCGGTTGCCCACTTCCACACCCTCTTCCAGGTTAGCCCTCCGCAGAAAATCAAGGGCGTATATCACGCCTTGCAACTGCTCCCCATCAATTCCGAGCCGTTGGTCCACATAAGCGCCAGTAGCTATGAAGATGGCTTCATAGCCCTCCTCTCTCAAAGTGCGCAGGGTGAAACCCCCGCCCAGACGTGCGTTTACTCTGAGCTCCGCCCCCAGTTTCAGGATGTCTCCTATTTCCCGCCGGATAAGGTCCCGGAGGAGCCGGTACTCGGGGATGCCCAGAAAGAGCATACCTCCGGGGGATGGAGCCGCCTCAAAGATGGTCACCTTGTAGCCCTGAACCGCCAGGTCATGAGCTGCGCTAAGCCCGGCTGGACCGGCTCCGACCACAGCCACCTTTGCCCGTTTTATCGCGGGCATCCTTTTCTCTGAGGCTCTGAGCAGAGTATTTACGCTCTCCGATGTCCTGGAGTTACCCGGGGCGTGCCTCACCAGCAGCCGGGCGCTCCATCCCTCAGCCGGAACCTCTGCGATGCGAATGTGTTCCTCCGCCTCAACCCCGTACCGCTCGCACAGAAATCGCTTGAGCGCCCGGATGGAGATGGGGCTATCGATGTTACCCCGGCGGCAGACTGCCTCGCAGGGAGCATTACATACCCGCCCACAGACAGAGGCAAAGGGATTAGGATCCCTTGCCATGAGATAGCCGTCGTCATAATTGCCGTCAGCTATGGCATTAACATACCCCCGGGCGTCGGTATGGACCGGGCAGGCATCTTGGCAAGCAATCATACGCCTGCAGTAACCAGCGTCTATAATCTCAACTTGGTATTTTTCACCATTCATAGCTAATCATTGGCGTCATTCAGAAGCACGTTTCGGCTAAAGTCTCTCCAGATATCTATGATACTATCAATTGAAGGGCCTGTCTGTCAACAAATTGACAAAATTTCGGCAAACTGCTACTATCTATCCAAAGGTGATCTGACTGAAAGTGGCAGAAAATAACTCGGTAGCATTACTGGAACTTATTCCTTGCTTTGCCAGCCTCAGCCCCGAGGCAGTGGAGTATCTCCAAGGCACCGCTAAAGAGCTATCTTTTAATAAGGCGGAGACCATTATCCTGGAAGGTGAGCCGTGTCCAGGACTGTTTGTGGTGAAATCCGGAGCGGTGAAGCTCTACCGGGTCTCCACAAAGGGCGAAGAGCGGATAGTACGCATAATACATCGTAGGGAATGCTTCGAATGTGTGCCCCTCTTTGACGGAGGGGGCAATCCGGTAAGTGCTGAGGCACTGAAAGCTAGTACATTATACTTTTTGCCGGCATCAGCTTTTACGACACTGCTCAGCACCTATCCGCAGGCTGTCTCTGCTTTTGCCGCTATACTGGCGAGACGGCTACGCTCTCTGGTCAACCTGACTGGTGATTTTTCCACACGCAAAGTATACCCTCGCCTGGCCAGGATACTCTACCAGTTAAGTGAACAACAGGGGCAAACGGTGACAGTTGCGCCTACCATACGACTTAACCAGCAGCACCTCGGCTGCATGCTCGGTTGCTCCCGGCAAGCAGTGAATGCTTCACTCCGCAAATTGGTTCAGGCCGGCTTTATCAAGATGGAGGGGCATCACATCGTTATCCTGGATCACGAGGCTCTAAGAAGGGTCTCATAGCACCTGCCTCAGGTACTGCAGTCACTGGGGCGGAATGTCATCCGGGTTCACTTAAGTAAGGGGGATAAAACTACTGTGAACTGCATGAGTTCTACATTCGCTGTCCCTGTAGGCTGAACCAGTTAGTCAGATCGATTATCAAAATTTGCAAAGGAAGTAATAATGGCTAAACTCAAAAAGGTCATACCGGCAATATTAGCGGAAGACCCTAAAGCATTGGAGACCATGGTCCGAGAGGCGGAGAGTTTTGCCAGCTACGTCCAGTTTGATATTATGGATGGCCAGTTTGTACCGTCACGGAGCATAACCAGTCAGGATTTGATGGCGGTTCCAATCAAATTCAGCTGGGAAGCGCACCTTATGGTAGAGCGCCCCGAAGACTATCTGAATGACTGCCGGGAAGCAGGAGCTAAGAAGGTGGTCTTTCACTATGAGGCTACGTCTTCACCGCAATCTGTTATTTCACGGGCAAGAGAGCTTGGACTAGAAGTAGGGTTAGCCATTAACCCGGAAACAGACGTGCCTGCTTTTCTCCCGTTGGTTGACGAAGTGGACAGTGTGCTTTTCCTTACCGTCCACCCCGGCTTTTACGGAAGTAAGTTCATTCCCGAGGTCTTGGACAAGGTCGTAGAACTCCGCCAAAGCCGACCATCTATAGCCATAGGTGCCGACGGTGGGATAAAGGAGAGCAATATCATCCAGATTGCTCACTCGGGTGTCGATGAGTTCTGTGTGGGCAGCGCCATTTTCTCACAGCCAAAGCCAGCTGAAAGGTACTACCATCTTGTAGCCTTAATTAAAGAAGTCTCAAGCCCCGATTAATCAGGCTTGTAGACCTTTAACCTGATCAATGAAGACCAAAACTGGCGATGTTGTTCCATCCACCCTCTACCTCATCGCTCCATTTTGGAGTCTCTAAGTCATACAAAATAAAGGTAATAATAGTGTATAATTACCTTAAGGAGACTACTAAATTGCCGACATTAATTAACGCCTTAATTAATATTATTGCCAATCCTTCTAACACGATCAGAGCAGTCTCTAGAAGTGGTACGCGAGTCAATATCGTTGGAGACTCGCTAGAAGAGTATGTGAAGAATACCTTTGGAAATACATTTATCGTAAATTCAAATAACCACATAAAGCATGGCCAAATTTTCTCGTGGCTCGGGAATCAGAATAATCCCCCTGACCTAATAATAAGAGGCTATGACGCTATTGAAGTAAAGAAAATAGAAGGTACGGGGGCTATCGCCCTTAACAGCTCTTACCCTCATGCCAAACTTAAGTCATCTTCTCCCATGATTACTAATGATTGCCGGAGGTGCGAAGGTAGCGTTGAATGGGAAAAAGATATTATCTATGCAGCCGGTACTGTTAGAAATAATGTGATAAGATAGATGTTCCAGGAGGATAAATGCGGTGCTTCCCTTTCTTATTTATTCATGCTCCCTTCAACAAATACGGCAGTAGTAATAGAGCACCAGCGGAACTTCTAGGGAAAACTGTAATTTTTCTACGAGGCCAACTATCGGTTGCTAGTGACAGGTAAGCACAATGCCCTGGGGGATACCCCCCCGTATCAATAGCGGATAAGACTAACAAGGGGAGCTATTGGCTATTGAATCGAATAACCCCCCTTGCTTACCAATCCTTACCTTGATGCTTAGTAGTTTAGCCATGACCAACGGGTTGCTAGTCCCTTGGTGGCAAGCATGCTACAATGTAGATTGATTACATACAGTTTTAGTATTAACTTGTAACAGCACTATTAGTAGGAGGTACACTGTGAAAATTGAGATTCATTACTGCACAGAGTGAAACTACAAACCTCAAGCTGCCGGTCTGGCAGATGAGTTAAGCGATGTTTTCGGTGTGAAGGCGGAGCTCATTCCAGGGCGTGATGGTATCTTTGATGTTATCGTTGATGACAACTTGGTGTTCTCCAATGCCCAAGCAGGACGATTTCCCGAACCTGGAGAGGTAGTTACTAAACTCAAGCAGTAGCAATTGCATGNCCTGAGTCGGCTGAACAATAGTCGGTTTAGTACAATGTCAATGGGCTGATCTACTAGGGGCGTCATAATGGTGACTAGCTGCTGCAAAATGGAATCTTTTTCAGCCATACACAAGCCAAGAAATCTTGAAATAGTTTTACTATCTACTGAACCATGTAAATAAGCTGGCGCCCACTAAAGTTATCATTACCCCAAAGTAAAACGCTGAGTTGATACCAGCGAAGTCAGCTATCGCTCCTCCTGCAATTGGCCCCACCACCATACCGATGCTAAATGCCATACTAAACAGGGCAATACTCGATCCCATACCGTATTTCCTGCCTTGCTCCACCGCCAGAGCGGAGGCTGCAGTAATGGCAATAGCATTACCCACACTGCCTAAACCAGCTATCGCCAGTAACAAGCCGAAGGTATTCCCTAAGGGTACTACCATTAGGAAAATAGAACTGACTAGACAACCACCAACAACCAAAATTCTTCGGTTCAGATGGTCAGCAATTCTACCAGAGGGTATTCCCAGCAACGACATAAGCAATATATTGACTGCTAGGAGGATACCAATCTGTGATGGGCGCAAGCCTAAGCTATTGGCAGCCAGAATAGGCAGAAAGATGAAGAAGATACTCCTGCCCATGGTAAGGGTCAATCGGAATGAGAAAAGAGCAATAACCATGTCACTTCGGCTCATTTCTCTAAAAGATGGATAGGAAGTGGCTGACTGCTTGGGTTTGATTGCGGGAAGGAAGAAAATAACGATGGCGAAAGCCAGCAGACTTAGAACTCCCATGGCTAAGAAGGCAGCATCAATTCCCAGATGCTCAGATAGCACTCCACCTATTAATGGACCAAAGCCGAATCCGCTAAAAAAGGCGGCATTAGCATAACCCATCCATTTACCCTCTTCCCCCGGCGGGCAGATATCCCCTACATAAGCTTGGGCGATGGGTAAAATTAAGGCACCCGCAAAACCGTGAAGGAAACGCATTAAGACCAACTGGAGGATCGTATTTGAATATATGAAGCCAAAGGATATAATCCCATAGGCGAAAAGCCCAATGGAAATAAATGACTTTCGGCCCTTGCGGTCGGATAGGCGGCCAAAGACTGGAGTAGTCAAGATGCGGGAAATAGGGAAAGCGGCGAAGATTATACCCAGCCAGAGACCGCTAGCTCCTAGACTTTCGGCGTAGAGTGGTAATAGCGGGATGACTATTCCTGAGCCTAACATACAGGAAAATATAGATATAGCTAAGATGGGGAAAACTCTACGTATCATACAGGCTTAGGACATTATAGTCTTCCATGGCTGAATATGACAACCTACGCACGATGTCTCATTGGGTAACAAAACGTCATTTTGTGCAATGAGGTAACAACAAGCCCTTGTATAGTACAAAGCTATTCACTAAAATGGTTTCGATCTTATAGCTCTTTGGAAAATCTCATAGGGCTGCGCTCCTTCAACTAAGTAGCCACCGACAATGTAGGCGGGAACGCCATTTATACCTAAGGATCTGGCTTCTTCGTTTTGCTCCTCTATTTTCTCAGTATACCGTCTCGCATTTAGGCGATGCTCTAACTCATCTCCATCTAGCCCGCATTTTTCCGCTATGTCACGAAGGATGCTTGTAAGCCCAATGTTCTTGCCCTCTTCCCAGTATGTCTTAAAGATAGCAAGGTGAAACTGATCAAACTTCGATTGTTCCTTAGCGTACTCCGCTGCCTCCAAGGCGGGACGAGAACAGGCAACGAAAGCGGGCCGCTTCATTTGTAGACCTACTTCGTCTCTTAAACTTCTAACACTGGGTGATAGCTCGCTTCCTTCCCCCGGTTTCTGGCGGCGGGATATACCTTCTAACGGTGTCCCCGGCCTTATCTCAAAAGCTTTCCATTCTACCTCTACCCCGTAATCTTGCTTCAGACGTTCGGCGCGATCCAGGCCGATATAGCAATAGGGTCAGATGTAGTCCGAGTAAACTACTACCTTAATGGAACCCCCTGATGTTCTGCTTTCTTCAGTGGTCATTTATTACCCCCTTCGAACTAGTGTATACTTAGTACGTAATCGAGACTCCGCTTGCAGTCCCATTTTATTCTAGCAACCCTTTGCTGGCAAGATTAGGAACTAAACAATAAGCCAGAATACTGCTACCAAATTCTTGGCTCAGCATATTCTGAGATGAATGCATTTAGCCCTTCTTCGTAGTGTTTGCCTGAGGCGATGAACCCCTCATTATGGGTGCCAGTAATTTCGAGAAATTCCTTCGGCTCTATCGCCACCTCAAATAGTTACCAGCCATGGCTAAAGGGCATTATTTCATCGTCGCGGCTGTGGACAATCAGAACCGGGCAGTTCACTCGGCTAAGATGCTCTGCTGTATTGTATTCAAAACGCAATAATAGCCTAACCGGA
Organism: Dehalococcoidales bacterium; assembly: GCA_002688105.1. GTDB lineage: Bacteria > Chloroflexota > Dehalococcoidia > Dehalococcoidales. The sequence continues at coordinate 36,186 of NZBQ01000002.1, forward strand.
AGGTAGCGATACAGTGTGACAGCAACATCAGGAAGAGAGGTAAATGTTGACTCAGGATGACTTGGCGCCGCGCATCCATGAGCTGCGTGAGAGTGAGAAAGCCCTTCAGGTTACAAAATGGGAGCTGGAGGCATCAGCATCCCACAGAAAGGTGCAACTGTCAGATGAGCAGTCGGTTAGGGAGGCGCTGGAGGATTTGAAGGAGATGCTAAATGATAGCCCGCTGTGCGAAACTCGTGCGTTCATCCGAAGTTTTGTCAAAGAAGTAAGGGTTACCGGCGAAGAGGTAGTGCTGACATATACGATGCCTACCGCTCAAGGGCTATTGGAAGAAGCGATATCGGTTCTGCCTACGGTAAACTATGGTGGGCGATACTGGACTTGAACCAGTGACCTCTTGCGTGTGAAGCAAGCGCTCTAACCACTGAGCTAACCGCCCGAAATCGTATCTATTTTACCCCTAAAAACCAGCCTTGTAAACAAGTATAGTGGTTACATTCCCATCTGTGTGGAAATACATTATAATATCAGTGGATGACCTGAGGAGTGTGTCCTGAATTGTTGACTGAAAGAGTAACGAAATTAATAAACGGTATGCTCGCCGGGCAAAAAAACTCCCTGGCGCAATTAATCTCATTGGCAGAAAACGATAGCCCCGACTTGCCTGAAATAATCAAAATGCTCCATCCGCACCGGGGTAAAGCATACTGTGTAGGTATTACTGGCCCACCGGGTGGAGGGAAGAGTACCTTAATCGACAGGCTGACTGCCACCATCAGAAGCAAAGGATGGTCGGTAGGGATTATAGCCGTCGACCCCAGTAGCCCAATCAGCGGTGGCGCCGTATTGGGCGACAGAATAAGAATGAACCAACATTACTTGGATGAAGACGTATTTATTCGGAGTATGGCAACCAGAGGCAGTCATGGTGGCCTATCTAAAGCGGTTGCTTCCACAGTAAAATTGCTGGATGCCTCTGGCAAGGATATTATTATTGTAGAGACTGTCGGCGTAGGACAGACTGAGTTGAGTATCAAACAGATGGCAGATACTCTGGTGCTGGTTCTAGTACCGGGGTATGGAGATGCCCTACAAGTCATGAAAGCCGGATCAATCGAAGTCGCTGATATAATTGTGGTCAATAAGGCAGACTATCAAGGAGCGGAAAGACTGGTTAACGAACTTAGAGCTACATTGACTCCCAACCGCAGAGGCCACGAACAATCAATTATAACTACTCAAGCCATAAACGGCATAGGAATCGGAGAACTCTATCAAGCGCTAGACCAGCGCCGTAAAAAGCGTTAGAATCACGGTGAGTTTACCGAGCAAGTCCCTGCCAGGTTTTGGTTACCAGGCAATAGCTGGTAGCAGTAATCTTGCCTATATTGAGGAAAATATCTGATATGAAGAACGCTAAAGAGATAAGCGAGAGAAAAAAGGCATTCAGGACTACTGTTGATGGAACTGTGGTTAATAGAGTATATGTACCGGCCAATTTAGAGGGGTTTAAAGAGGAAGATATCGGTCTTCCTGGGGAGTACCCATTTACCAGACATATAATGCCAACCGGTTATCGAGGTAGACTATGGACAATGCGCCAGTATGCCGGGTTCGGTACCGTAGAAGAGACAAATGAGAGGTATAAGTATTTGCACCAACAGGGGCAAACCGGCTTCAGTGTCGCTTTCCATCTACCTACCCAGGAAGGTTATGACTCCGACCATCCTCTAGCTACCGGAGAAGTGGGTAAATGTGGGGTTGCCATAGATTCGCTCCAGGATATGGAGCAGCTCTGGGCCGGTATCCCGCTGGCCGAGGTAAGCACGTCGATGACGATTAATGCCACTGCCCCAATCATACTAGCCATGTACATTGCTGCTGCCGAAAAGCAGGGAGCAGATAAAGGTAACCTTAGTGGAACGGTTCAAAATGATATACTGAAGGAGTATATCGCCCGAAACACATATATCTTTGGACCCACCGCATCTATGCGATTGGTCACCGATACTTGCTCCTACTGTGCTCAAAATATGCCACGGTGGAACTCAATAAGCATCAGTGGCTATCATATGCGGGAGGCCGGGGCTACTGCGGCTCAAGAGGCTGGCTTCACCATCGCCAACGGAATCGCTTATGTTCAGGCAATGATAGATAAGGGAATGGAGGTGGATGCCTTTGCCCCTCGATTTTCATTCTTCTTCGCTGCCTATACCAACCTTCTGGAAGAGGTTGCCAAGTTTAGGGCCCTGCGTCGTATGTGGGCTAAAATAATGAAGGGGAGGTTCGGTGCCCAGAATCCCAGGTCTATGACATTAAGATACCATGCCCAAACCGATGGCTTTACTCTCACCGAGCAGCAACCGCTTAATAACACCGTAAGAGTAACCTTACAGGCTCTGGCGGCGGTATTAGGTAGCTGCCAATCTTTACACACCTGCTCATTTGATGAAGCACTGGCTTTGCCGAGCGAGCCGGCAGTGCAGATTGCGCTAAGAACCCAACAAATCATTGCCCATGAGAGCGGTGTTGCCGACACTGTTGACCCACTTGGAGGCTCATACTATATAGAATGGCTAACGAATCAAATAGAAAATGAGGCAATGAGATATATCAATGAAATTGATAAGATGGGCGGTATCTTGAGGGCGATAGAAGCAGGATACATCCAAAAGCAAATTGCGAATTCAGCCTATCACTATCAAAGGGCGGTAGATTCTGGTGAGCAGGTCGTCGTTGGTGTCAACAAGTTTGCGACGGAGGATGAGCCAGAACCGGAAACTCTAGAGATTGATACTGAAATCGAAAAAAAACAGATAGAAAGGTTAAAGAAACTGAAACAGAAGCGAGATAATCAAAAGGTAAACGAGGTGTTGAGCCGGGTGCGAGATGTGGTCAGGAGTGACCAGAATATTATACCGGTGCTAATTGAAGCGGTTAAAGTTTATGCTACCATTGGCGAGATAAGCGATGCCTTAAGAGATGTGTTTGGAGAATACCGGGAGCCAAGTCTACTCTAAATAATGAGTTTTTGCGGTGCGTCATAAAAAGATACGAGTGTTAATAGCTAAACCGGGGTTAGATGGGCATGACCGGGGGGCTAAAGTAGTAGCCCAAGGCCTGAGAGATGCCGGGATGGAAATAATCTATGTTGGTTTACGCTTAACTCCAGAACAAATAGCTGAGGCAGCGATACAGGAAGATGTAGATGTGGTTGGGATAGATTGTTTGTCTGGTGCCCATATGGCTTTATTTCCTAAGACAGTAAGCCTTATCAGAGAGAAGGGTGGTGAGAATATCCTGGTTGTTGGCGGAGGGACCATACCCAAGAAAGACATCCCTAAGCTAAGAGAGGCTGGCATTGCCCAAATCTTTGGCCCGGGCACACCTATTGAAGAGATTGTCAAGTTCATTGAAACAACCTTGGGAAAGCGGGGTAATGATAACCAGGATTAACCATATCGGGATTGCCGTAAACAGCATTGAGGAAGCAGTAAAGCTGTATACGGAGGTGCTGGGGCTAAAACTTCAAGATATAGAGGTTGTGGAAGAGCAGAAGGTGAGAACCGCCATTATTCCGGTGGGCGAGAGTAAGATTGAGTTGATTGAGTCAACCGACCCGGAGGGGATGACTGCCAGGTATATTGAAAAAAGAGGAGAGGGGATGCACCATCTGGCTCTAGAGGTCAGTAATATTCAAGAGGCTCTGGAAACATTGGAAAAGAAAGGCATTCAACTCATTGACAAGGTGCCCAGAACAGGCGCTGAGGACACCAGGATAGCCTTCCTACACCCTAAGGGAACGAAAGTGTTAATTGAACTGGTTGAGCCAGTGGAATGACTGGATGGTAGATGAAGCTTTTTGAGTCTGAAGCCAAAAATATCTTGCGGAAATATGGCATAGCCACCCCTGAGGGTAATACCGCCAGTAACTCAGATGAAGCTGAAGCAATAGCCAAGGAAATAGGCAAACCGGTAGCACTGAAGTCCCAAATATTAACCTCAGGCAGGGGGAAGTCTGGCGGAATAATATTCGCTAATGATACTGCTGAGGCCAAGAAAGTAGCCTCAAACCTTATTGGCAAGACCATTAAGGGAACCATAGTCAGAAGCTTGTTAGTCGAAGAAAAGCTAAATATTGTTGAGGAGCTTTATGCCTCGGTAACTATAGATAGACAGGCCAGGAGATACATCGTCCTGACTTCTACCAGTGGCGGAATCGATATCGAGCAGGTGACGCTAGCCTCTCCAGATAGAATATCAAGGTATTGGGTCGACCCTGCTGTCGGCTTCGACAAGCATACTGCTGAAACGATGTTAGCCCAATTTCCCAAGATAAATAAGCGTGACGCTACCAAATTTGCTGCCATCATCGCTACTCTGTATAACATTGCCATTGACTATGACGCCGAACTGGTTGAGATAAATCCCTTAGCCAGGACAGCTTCAGGCAAATTCATAGCCGCTGATGCCAGAATAACAATTGATGATAATGCCCTATTTAGACACCCTGAATTTGCCGATAGAAGTTCGCTAAGAGTAGATGATACCCCTCTGGAAGCTGAAGCCAGGCAACAAAAACTAGCTTATGTAGACCTAGATGGGGATATAGGTATCATCGGCAATGGTGCTGGTCTAGTTATGGCAACGCTAGACCTTGTCGGCTTCTTTGGCGGTAAGCCAGCAAACTTCCTGGATATGGGTGGGGGTGCTCAAACAGAGGTTATTAAAAAAGGAGTTACTCTGGTCATGTCGAAGCCGGAGGTAAAAGCAGTCCTTATAAATATCCTCGGCGGAATAACCAGGTGTGATGTAGTTGCCCAGGGAATTATTAGCGCCCTCAACGAGTCCACCATAAAGAAGCCCATAGCCGTAAGGATGATTGGCACCAATGAAGAAGAGGGGACCCAGAGGTTGCGTCAGGCGGGAGTCCACACCTATTCCAATACGGAAGAGGCGGTTAAAGCAGTTTTAGGATTATAGGCTCGTTATGAGTATCATAATAGATGGAAATTCAAAAGTTGTGGTTCAGGGTATAACCGGAAATGAGGGTAGATTTCACACCTCGTCAATGCTGCGCTACGGGACCAGAATAGTTGCCGGAGTGACTCCAGGCAAGGGAGGACAGCAAGTTCAGGATATACCTGTCTACAACACCGTTGCTGAGGCAGTCGGTAATCATGGTGCTGACACATCTATTATATTCGTTCCCGCCCGTTTTGCCCAAAGTGCTGTTCTTGAAGCTATTGACGCCGGTATAAAGACACTGGTGGTTATCACTGAGTTAATTCCACAAAAAGATGCTATCGAGTTTATTGCCAAAGCCGATAAAAAGGGGGATATAACAATCGTTGGTCCGAACACACCCGGCGTGATAAACCCCGGCAGCAGGACGCACGTTGGTATAATGCCAGTTCACATTTTTCGGCCCGGTGTTATAGGTATGGCATCGCGGAGTGGAACCCTAACCCATGAGATCGCTTGGCACATCAACCACGCGGGCTTGGGTCAAAGCACCTGTGTGGGTATCGGTGGCGATGCCATTGTCAAACTAGACTTTATACAAGTCCTTGAAATGTTCAAAGATGATAAAGAAACCAAGGGAGTGGTCTTAATTGGCGAGATAGGTGGCAACACCGAGGAATTGGCAGCTCAATACATCAGAGAAACAAACTATCCCAAACCGGTGGTAGCCTATATTGCGGGAAGGCTAGCCCCGCCAGGAAAGCGTATGGGACACGCCGGAGCCATAGTTATGGGGAATGCGGGGACAGCAAAATCTAAAATTGAAGCCTTCACCTCTGCCGGGATACCGGTAGCTGAAAAGCCCAGTGATGTAGCCAGATTATTGAAAATATGAGTGGAGAGGAGTTTCTCCTCCGGTCGCTACAGCACCTTGATATCCCTGAGTTTCTGAGCCAGGTTAACTGCCGCCTCTTCGGGGGTCTCTCCTTCTATAATCTCGCACTTACCTTCACGAACTGGCTGGAATACCTTGAGCAGTTTGGAGCGCCTGCCGGCGGCACCAATCTGAGCAGGCTCAACCCCTATATCAGCTGGCTTCCAGATAATGGGCTCCTTCTTTTTAGCGACCATAATCCCTTTTATAGTCGGGTAGCGAGGCTCGCCAAGCTCGTTACTTACGGTAATTAAGACGGGCAAGGGTACCTCAATAACCTCAAAGCCATCAGCCGTTACCCGTTCTATTTTGGCTTTACCATCGGTGATATCTATTTTCCTGGCTACGGTTGCCACGGGCAGTCCCAGTATGGCAGCGATACCTGAGCCCACCTCCCCGGCACCAAAGTCGGCAGATTGCCGGCCGCAGAAGATAAGGTCGTAGTCACCTATCTTCTTAATAGCCATAGCCAGGGCATAGGCGGTTGACCAACTGTCACCATCAGCAAAAGCCTCGTCCTCTAACAGGATAAGCTCGTCAGCCCCCATAGATAGCGGCTTCTTTACCACATCCCGCAGCAAGTTGACACCCAGACTCAAAGCAGTAATTTTGCCACCCTGAACATCCTTAATTCTCAGTGCTGCCTCTACAGCATTCTCATCAAAGGGGCTGATTACTGGCGATACACCCGGGGGTGATACTGCTTTATTGGTAGAAGGGTCAATCTTGAAGCTAGCCGGGGGTGCCTCAGGGTCAATCACCTGCTTGACGCAGACAATCATATTCATTACGTCTATCCCTCAGTCGATATTATAGTTAGCTTTCTAACCTCGGGTAAATCCAATTAAATAATCTAACATAGGGGCACTGGTCAGGTCAAGCACAGGCTTAGCCAGAGACTATCGGTGGTCTCTTTAAAGGTGTCTGATTATGTGGTAAAATAAAATGCACGGGGCGAGGTTTGGGGAAGGAATCGAGAAATATACTTTGGACATAAGTTGTATTGTTCTTGCCGGTGGCAAGGGCTTGCGTTTAGGGCAGAACAAAGCATTAAAAGTTATTGGCAATAGAAGTTTGCTACAGCATGTGATATCCGGGATTAGCTTCTTTAATAAAGATATTATTATAGTGACTGCTGTCGAGCAATCTTTTTCTCAATTCATTGACTACCCAAAGTTGAGAATACTAACCGATATTTACCCAGGTAAAGGCTCTCTAGGTGGTATCTATACCGGATTAACCGCCTCCAAGTCATTCTATAACCTTGTTGTCGCCTGCGACATGCCCTTCCTGAATCAAGCCCTGCTAAGTTATATGATACAAATTTCGGCTAGCTTTGACATGGTAATGCCTAGAGTGGGGGATATGGTTGAACCACTCCACGCTGTTTACTCCAAGGGCTGCCTAGCCCCTATAGAAGAGATGCTCCAACAGGGTAATCTGAAAATCATCGAACTTCTCAACTTGGTGAAGGTAAGGTATGTAGACACTGAGGAGATTAATCGGTTTGACCCCAAACACTTGAGCTTTTTCAATATCAATACTAAAGCTGATTTGAAGATGGCGATGGAACTAGCCGCAGGAGATAGGAACGATGATAAGCGTTGAAGAGGCTTTGGAGAGAATTCTGGGGCAGGTAGATATTCTGAACGAGGAAGAGAGACCTATTCTAGACTGTCTGGGGCAGGTTCTGGCTGATGATGTATATTCAGATATTGATATTCCGCCGCTGGATAACTCGGCGATGGATGGCTACGCAGTTCAATCCAGAGATACTCGTGGTGCCAGCCGAAAGTCCCCCCGATTTCTGCGCGTTATTGATACGGTAGTCACTGGCTCCATCCCCAAGCTTGAGTTAGAGCCGGGCACGGCTATGCGCATTATGACCGGGGCGCCAATCCCCAAGGGCGCTGATAGTGTAGTGAGATTTGAGGATACCGACGAAGCTCAGCGCAAGGGACATCCTAACGAAACCGGCATTTTGGTTGAGGTAAAGCCAGGCAAAGCCATTCGTCGGGCGGGTGAAGATATTACCAGAGGGTCACTAGTATTAAACCAGGGGGTAACCATCAGGCCCCCGGAAGTCGGTGTTCTAGCTTCCCTGGGACGCAGTGTAGTCAAGGTTACCCGCCGTCCCAGAGTAGCTATTCTAGCCACCGGAAATGAGCTGGTAGACATTACCCAGCCTCTGCCGACAGGTAAAATATACAACAGCAATACCTATAGCGTGGCGGCTCTGGTTCAGCGCTACGGCGGCATCCCCAAGCCTCTGGGAATAGCTCTAGATAGTGAAGATTCAGTAGTAGCCAGGCTCCGTCAGGGACTGAATGCAGATATGTTGATAACTACCGGCGGTGTCTCGCTCGGAGACTACGATGTAGTCAAGGATGTTTTGGCTAAACAGGGCAAAATGGATTTCTGGAGAGTTCGAGTGAAACCAGGAAAACCTTTGGCCTTTGGTATGACTAAAGGACATGCCCAGGCTGGTGGGGTTACCAGCATACCTCACTTTGGGCTACCGGGCAATCCGGTTAGTTCTATGGTTACCTTTGAGATATTTGTTCGCCCGGCTATCCTGAAAATGATGGGCAAGAAGAATTTGACCAAGCCTACCATAGAAGCCGTGATAGAAGAACCGATTAAAAACACTGATAGACGCCGTGTTTTCGCCCGGGTGGTAGTTGAAAAGCGAGGAGGTCAATATTTTGCTCATCCTACCGGGGCTCAGGGCTCAGGAATCTTAACCTCCATGACCTTAGCCAATGGGCTAGCGATTGCCCCTGAGGACAAGCCCGTGGTAAAGAAAGGAGACATAGTTCAGGTAATGATGCTGGATTGGAATGAGGAGTAAGACTTGATATTTGAGGCTTCAAAGTGCATTTTCAAACCGCCGTCGGCGGTAGCCAGGGCGCGACGCATTCTAATTAAGCCCAGCGCCTGTTATCCCACACCATACCCGGTAACTACCAGCCGGGATATACTTTCGGTAATAATAGAAGGTATCAGACAGGTCAGTGACGCCGACATTATTATTCTTGAAGGCACCCCCGGAGGCGAACCAATCTACCCGACATACAAAGCCCTGGGTTACAACTTCCCCCGGGTGTTGATGCTGGATGTGAAGGACTGTATCTGGGTAGAGGTAGATAATCCTCTGCCTAAGCCACTGGCAGTCCCAACCTTCTGGGTGCCCAATGTTATCCTGTCCAGCGATTACTTGATAACGGTGACTCCGCTAAAGATTCTTAATGGTAGAGGCAGTCTTAGCATGATGAACCTGCTCACCACACTGCCCAGCAGTAAGTATAATGGTGAGGCAATGGGTGGCTGGGGGGCTCTGTATAGCCTGGGGATTGACAAGGTAATGACTGACCTTTACTTCACGCTACCCTTCGACCTGGGGATTATAGAAGCCCGCCAAAAGTTCATTAGCCAGGATGACCCCATCCGGGGTGAGATTGAAGAGTATAATAAGATATTTACTGGCGAGCCATATGAGGTGGATTGCGAGGCTTCGGAGCTACTGGGGCTTAAGACAGATTATCTCGACCTGATTAAGGCAGCCAAAATTTATTTCGAGACCTAAATCCTTATTGAGCATAAAGCTTTATGGATAAAGAAAAACCAAATGCTGACCAAGTTAGACAGTGCTGGTTTATTGACTTAGACTGGTATCAGCAGAACAATCGCTCATTTCTTACTCTAGCTCAAAGGTGTCTGTGCCCCAAATGCTGTGAGCAGTTGCCGAGAGAAATGTCAGCGGCTGACCTTTTGACTAATATTAAAGAGTGCTGCTCTAAGACGCCGGATTTTATTACCAGTGAATTGCCTGTTCTAGAGAGTATATTCCGCCTTTTTCTGGCTAACGGTAATCAACCCCTTGATTTAGAGAAATTGGGCGGACAGTTAAGCGAATGGCAGGGAGGAGATACCTACCGCACCTCACCTGAGATTTCATATCGTCTTCTCAATAGCGACCGATACTATGGCCTACGGCAGGTTGAAGATTAGCCCCACCCCCTGATTTCTTGTCCCCCGGACAGAGGCACCAATCAAAGCAGGCTAATACCTTATACCAAAGCCGGGGTAACTCCCGGTATAATCTGACCAGTTGGTTTCTACCTTTCCCACCATGGCTGCCGGAGGTCCGACCTTAAGGGAGTCAATTAGCTCTTGTAATCTCTTCCTTTCCCCTTCCGCGTTGACCTCTACCGCTTCTCCGCCGGGCAGGTTACACACATAGCCAGTTAAACCTAGCTCGGTAGCCTGCTTAGAAGCAAAGGCACGAAAGAAAACGCCCTGGACATAGCCATGCACTATTACCTGAACCGAAGCCAAGTCAGTCATTATGCACCATCTTATTTCGGGATAAGCCTCAGTGGGAACGAGAAGTGACACTTATCCAACCTGTTTAGACCCTGCTGGTGAGCCAGATCAATAGCCTCATTGAACTCCTGTCCATCTACCGGACGCGCTAGCTGTGGCACATCAAAGGCTTTATAGCAGGGGTGATACTGAGCCATAATGTTCAGGTAGGTATTGGGAGAGACCTCCTGGGCAAGGAAACGTACCACTTTCTGAGTTCCCGCCAACCGGTTTGGCAGTACCAAGTGACGCACCAGAAGACCCCTAAAGGCTACACCCGGCTCATCCAACTGAAGGTCACCTACCTGACGGTGCATTTCCTTGATAGCGGCTTTATTTACTTCGGGATATTCCTTTATCCCGGATAATTGTTCAGCTGTTTTTTCATCGGAATACTTCATATCAGGCATATAGATGCCAACAATCCCGTCCAGCAACTTCAGGGTTTCTACAGAATCGTAGCCGCCGCTGTTGTAGACCAAGGGTAGATGAAGCCCCCGGCTAGCCGCCAGCTCCAGAGCCTCCAGGAGGTAAGGCACTACATGGGTAGGCGAGACCAGATTTATATTGTGGCACCCTTTCGCCTGAAAGGAGAGCATCATCCCAGCCAGTTGTTCCGCGTCAACAGGACTGCCTTCACCTGATTGGCTTACAGTGTAATTCTGACAGAAAAGGCACCGTAAATTACAGTAGGTGAAAAAAATAGTTCCCGAGCCACACTTACCTACTAAGGGCGCTTCCTCTCCAAAGTGAGGTCCGTAGCTGGAAACTATAACCTGCCGGGTAACATAGCACTTACCGCTTTCACCGGCCAGACGATTAACACCACAACAACGTGGGCAGAGGTGGCATGCCTCCAGTATTGATTTAGCTTTCTCAACTCTGGCCCTTAACTCTCCAGTACTATGAAGCTGTTGGTAAGCGGCTATCTGTCTTACTCCTCTTCCTTGACTTCCTTCTTTCCCTTCTTAATTACTTCAACAATCGCTGGAGGCGGTAAGATAGTATCTGCCGATATTCTCTTGGCATCCTTTTTGGGTTTCTTTGACTCTCTATGTCGGTAATCTCGCCTACCCATAGTAATCCCTCTATTTCAATATCCGGCTGCCGGCATTCTAGTTGTAGTTTAGCAAAGGGAAGCTATTCTGTAAAGTTGGCGGAGAGTTTCTCTAATGCCGAGCGAGCCGCTTCAATCTCTGCCGCCTTCTTACTTTTACCCGAACCCTTCCCCAGCACCATATCATTGGCTATCACCTCAACGATGAATCTCTTATCGTGGTCTGGACCCTTTGTCTCTACCACACGGTAGACCGGCACCGGCTGACCACTGGCCTGGATAAGCTCCTGGAGTCGTGATTTATAATCAACCTCCACACCCCGCCTAGCTACTTCCTCTAGCTCTTTATCAAACAACCTCAGGATAAAGTCAATGGTGGTAGCTGAGCCCTGGTCAAGGAAAATAGCGCCTATCACCGCCTCTAAAGCCCCGGCCAGGTTAGCTGGCTTATGCCGCCCACCACTGGCCTCTTCACCCTTCCCCAGATAGAGATAGTCACCAAGCCCGGTGGTTCTGGCGATACGGGTCAGAGTATCTTGACAAACCAGAGCCGCCCGGAGTTTGGTCATCTCGCCCTCGGTGAAGTGAGGAAAGTCCTGATATAACCTTTCGGCAACTACCAGACCCAAAACGGCATCACCCAGAAATTCAAGCCTTTCATTAGAGGCCGAGGCAAGGTCATGGTTCTCGTTAATATAGGAGCGGTGAACCAGTGCTAATTCCAGCAAAGACGGAGCATTAAAGGAGATACCCAGAATTTCTTGCCAAGCAGCTAAATCAACCAAAGATATGGCTCCCCTTTCTTCAAAACACGCAGTAACTTAGCATAAATGGTCGAGATTGCCCTGTCAAATTAGGCTGTTTAAGATTCTTTATCAACCTCACCCCCTTACTCCCCCTCTCCTTGATAAGGATAGGGGGAGGGATTATTTTTGAAGGGATTCGCCCCTTCAACCTACCCTTTATGCCTTCTCCCTGAAGCTTCCCATCATTGGTCAGGGAAGTATAAGAGGAGCAAAGCCCCTCTTACGATAATTGTCCTTCCCCCTTAGTAGGGAATAGCCCTTGAAGGAGAGTTTAAGGGAGGATTACCTCATAAAAACCTAAAGGGGATAGGGTTACTAAAACTTACAAATTAGACTGTTATTGCTACCAGGATAGCCTCATGCTATAATGCTAATATGCTGGGGAATAGTCTAGCGGTAGGACGGCGGATTCTGGATCCGTTAGGGAAGGTTCGAATCCTTCTTCCCCAGCCACCAGGGATGGGTTTATAATGATAGCTTTCAATGCTCCTAGAGCTTGCCCCTTGTGGACGGGATGTGATAAACTTCTCAAGTAACTCAGTTGTGAACTTTTTACCCCTTATCAAACGTGGCGCATTCGTCTAGGGGTTTAGGACACCTCCCTCTCAAGGAGGAGATCACCGGTTCGAATCCGGTATGCGCTACCAAATATAACTTCTTGATACAGACGGAAATTGTTAAGGAGGATTCACGGTGAAGATAAGGAGCAATTTGGAGAGGGTACTCGAAGCCGGTCATTTTGCCGTCACCGGAGAATCAGGACCGCCTACCTGCGCCGACCCAGAGGTAAAGTGTCTACCCTACCATCAAAAGCCGAGCTGAGAAAACCAGCGATTTTCCGGCTAACAACGGGATACAACAGCCAGATACTGCCGTGAGTGGTGGGAAACCACTTGATAGCAGGCTTACCGCATGCCTCCCAAAAATCAAGGGTAGCTTCTCTGGGAATAGCCTCGTCCCAGAGGGCGTTAATCATCAATACCGGACGCTGCCGAAGACAATAAGCAAAGGTCATCGGGTCGGTTAGAAAGCTCTCCATAACGGGTTTAACATTTTCGAATCCATTCTCAGCTACCTCGTCTAGGTACTGCGCGTAAGAATTCTGGATTTGGTGATATTCTGCCTCGGTGTGCTTATACCATTTTTTGATAGCACCCAGCCGGCTCTTCCTAGTAATCTTTTCGCCGTTACCACCCATTACAATAAACACGCCGGCTCTGATGCGCTTATCTACCCCCATAGCTATAGCCGAGATAAACCCGCCAAAGCTTATGCCGATTACCGCTATCTGCTCCCCATCTATTTCGGCTCTGCCCCCTGCCCAATCAATCACCTGGCGCACATCAATTACTGAAATCTGGTAGTTTTCAAACCACTCCTCTAAGGTAAGATTAGGCATACGCTTAGATACGGCTTCCGGCATGCGGCTGGAATGTATTACCAGACGCAGGATAAAGCAGGCTATTCCCCTTTTCACCAGAGTTCGAGCCAGAAGTTTACAGGGAATCAGGCTGTAATCCCCTATCCCGTGAAGCAAAATAGCCAGTGGAGCATTATCTACCCCCCGTGGCTGGAAATACTCACCCAGAACAGTGCTATACTCCTCAAAACGAGTGGGATAAACAGTGGGAAAATCGACCGCATAACGCCACCACTTAGCGGTTGTTTCTTTCAGATGAAGGTTAAAGCGGGGTTCTCCACTGGTATAGCTATACGGATTCACTCTATAAGTTTAGCTTAGATAACCTCTCCCACGCAAGAGCCACAAAACTGGTATTCCACTCAGAATTGATTTCGCACAAGAAGATATTGGTTCTTTCCGGGCAAAGTGGGGCTGGCCTACTAATCCAAACTTACTCTTAATATCCTCGGCACATCCTTCTTTAAGCAGATAATTGGGACCTGCACCTGAGTTCAAGGGTCAAACTGACCCTCATTTTAAGCTATTAATAGCTGAGATCGTCTGTGAGAATATTGTTTATAAAATTCTTGAGGAAGAAGAAAAAAGGATGCCACGGGAGTACGAAGATTTGAGTGTTCAAGGGTTCTATGCTCGCCACAATAGACTTGCGAAGGAGTTCCTTCCTATAGCTCATGAGACTCAGTTAACTAACCAAGAGCTACAAAGTATTAAACAAAATTAATTTAGTGCTTAGTTACTGATCTAATGTGTGCCCCGCAGCCTTTATGAGTAAGTTGATAAAAAACTCTAAAATCTAAAAGACTACAGTAGAAAAGGATTAGTGATATAATTGAGTTATGAAAAAAGAGTTGATGGATATTCTGGCATGCCCGGTGTGCAAGGGTAAGCTTGAATTAAAGGTGGAGGTGGAGAACAAGACAGAGGTAGTTACTGGCTCCCTATACTGCCAGAAGTGTGAGGTACGCTACCCTATTGTGGATACCATCCCCCATCTGTTGCCTCCGGAAAAGCCTCGTTAGTCCGGGCTATAGGCTACCCCCGTCTGGGGGGATTCCCACACCTCTACGCAGGAGATAGCCACCGGGGCTCCGGCCAGTTTTGGCTGGAGTTCATTATAGATGGTAGCGGCAATATTCTCGGAAGACGGGTTTATTTTATCGAATGGCGGTACCTCATTAAGACAGGTATGGTCAAACCGGGATAGAATATCACCCAGGCGCTGCTTTAGCTCGGTAAAATCATAGGCCATGCCGATGTCATCAACCTGGGAAGCTCTCACCTTGACCACCACCCCGAAACGGTGTCCGTGCAACGCCTCACACTTGCCCTGATAACCCCGCAGGAAATGGGCGGCATCAAAGTGCTTTTCTACAGATACCTGGTACATTCCGCCTCAACTATTCTCCCACTTAAACACGCCTTGTTTCTCTCTTACCTCTGCCAATAACTCTTTAACTGTCTTACCACTTACCGGATGCACCAAGTCAGCAGGAGCAATCTCAGCCAGGGGAACCAGAACAAAGGCTCTCTCAGTGAGCCTGGGGTGGGGAATAACCAGCTCCGGGGTTTCCACAACCTGGTCACCATAGAAGAGAATGTCTATATCAATAGGGCGAGGGGTGTCAGGTTTATGAAGTGCCCTACCCATCTTCAACTCGATACCTTTAACTAAAGTCAGCAGCTCTGTCGGAGCTAGCCCGGTACGAGCTTGACACACCATATTGAGGAAGCGGGGCTGATTAGCGTCACCTATTGGCTCAGTATCATACACCGAGGAAATCTGCAACTGCCCCAACCTTTGGGATAGAAGCTCCAGCGCCATATCTAGCTTCTCCTGGCGGTCTCCCAGGTTAGAGCCAAGACCAAGGTATATTACTATCGGTTCATTACTCACCTAATATCCTCCTGATAGTGGACTCACCACCTATATTTATCCTATACTATAATACATTCTATAGTAAAATATCTATCCCCTCAGCAGCAAAGGTCGGGTAATTACAGCTTTAACAACTCCACCAAACTGTAGCACACTTAAAGAGCTACAGGAATAATTAAGGGTTTGCCTTAAAACAGAAAATAGCTTATGCTAGTATTCTGAAATATTGATAACAAGAAGGCACCGGGAAAGAGGAAACTGAAAATGCCGACCAATGAAGAATTTATGGCCGAATTGGAGGCCAGAGAAGCCAAGATTAAAGAGATGGGCGGATCGGAACCGGTCAAAAAACAGCACGCCCAGAACAAGCTGACCGCCCGGGAGAGGATTGACCTTCTCTTTGACCCAGGTACTTTCGTGGAAACTGGCATGCATGTCAAACATCATTGCCATTCCTTTGGCTTAGATAAGACTGAAATCCCGGCCGACGGCGTAGTAACCGGCTATGGTAAGGTGAATGACCGCACTGTATGCTGCTATGCTCAAGATTTCACTTCGCGAGGGGGTAGCCTAGGCGAAATGCACGCTAGTAAGATAGCCAGGACTATGGACCTGGCAGCCAAGATGAGAGTTCCCATGGTTGGCATACAGGACACCGGCGGCGCCCGTATTCAGGAGGGAGTCAGTGCCTTAGATGGCTATGGTCAAATCTTCCATCGCAATACCCTGTATTCAGGGATCATCCCACAGATAACACTGAGTATGGGCCCCTGTGCTGGTGGCGCCGTATATTCTCCAGCCCTTACCGACTGGGTATTCATGGTCAATGGCTCAAGCTATATGTATGTCACCGGCCCCGACGTGGTCAAGGCAGTCATGAGTGAGGAAGTCACCCACGAGCAACTGGGTGGAGCTATGACGCACAATGCCAAGAGCGGCGTAGCCCACTTTGCTTATGACAGCGATGCTGAGTGTATTGAAGGTTGTAAACACCTCCTGACCTATCTTCCCCGAAGTGTTTACGATAAGCCAGACTCTACCTACCAGGAACCAACCGACTCCCCCGACCGCACTTGCCCTGAGCTGGATACCATCATACCCGAGGACCCGCGCACGGTCTACGACATGAAGCAGATAATTAGAGCCATTGTAGATGACGGCGAGTTTCTTGAACCCCACCAGCACTACGCCCTTAATATGATTGTCTGTTTTGCCCGCTTCAATGGGCATGTGGTCGGCATTATTGCTAACCAGCCTAGCTATATGGCGGGAGTTCTGGACATTAATGCCTCAGACAAAGCCGCCAGATTCATTCGCTTCTGCGACGCGTTTAATATCCCGGTAGTCACTCTGGTTGATGTCCCCGGTTATTTGCCCGGCACTCAGCAGGAGTTTGGCGGGGTCATCCGTCACGGCGCCAAGATACTCTCCGCCTACTCCGAAGCCACCGTGCCCAAGATTACCATCTGCACCCACAAGGCTTACGGTGGTTCCGAGGTCTCTATGTGCTCAAGGTCGGTCGGGGCAGACATCTACATGGCCTGGCCATGTGCCGAGCTAGCGGTGATGGGTGCTGAAGGCGCCGCCGCTATCATCTTCCGCCGTGACATCGCTAAGGCTCCCGACCCTGAAGCTAAGCGTCAGGAAGTAGCTGAACTCTACCGCAAGACATTCAACAATCCATACGTTGCTGCCAGCGGTGGCTATATTGACCAGATAATCAAGGCAAGGGATACCCGCCGCGAGATTATTGTGGCTCTGGAATCACTACTGAATAAAAAGGAAGACCGCCCGTGGAAGAAACACGGCAATATTCCTCTGTAAAAACGGTGAAGAGAGTAAATAAAGGAAATTCAGGAATAAAAGAAGTTAGTAGTCGCTATTACAAGCGTTATTAAATAAAGAAAGGATAAACTGTGACGACAAAGAATCCATTAAAAATCACCGATGTTACCTTCCGTGATGGGCATCAATCCTCACTAGCCACACGAATGGTCACCAAGGATATGGAAGGCATTGCCGAGGAGATGAACCAAGCCGGGTTCTATTCAATGGAGGTCTGGGGTGGGGCTACCTTTGATGTCGCTACCAGATTTCTGAACGAGGACCCCTGGGAAAGACCACGCCTCCTGAAAAAGTTAATGCCCGATACCCCACTACAAATGCTGCTTAGAGGGCAGAACCTGGTAGGTTATCGCAACTACGCTGATGATGTGGCTACCGCTTTTGTCTATCACGCCGCCGAAGTAGGTATTGATATCTTCAGGGTATTTGATGCCGTGAATGATGAGCGCAACTTTGAGACCTGCCTGAAAGCAATTAAGGAATGTGGTAAACACGCCCAGCTTTCGATATGCTACTCTCTTACCGAGCCTAAAATGGGTGGCCCGGTATACACCCTTGATTACTATGTCAAAAAAGCGCTCGTCCTTCAAGATATGGGGGCAGATAGTCTGTGCATCAAGGATATGGCGGGACTTATTGCTCCTGATGATGCCTATAAGCTGATTAAAGCACTCAAGCAAGCCCTAAAGATACCGGTGCAGCTCCATACCCACTACACCAGCGGCATGGGTTCTATGAGCTGTCTAAAGGCTGTTGAAGCCGGGGTAGATATTATTGATACTTCCCTGGCTCCCTTCGCCCTGCGCTCGGCACAGCCAGCCATTGAGCCTATTGTCGTCGCCCTTCAGGGAACCCCCAGGGACACCGGGCTGGACTTAGCTCACTTATTCAAGCTGGGACAGTATATTGAGTCGATAGCCCCTAAGTATAAGGAGTTCCTAGATGATACCCGGATGGCAGTAATTGACACCAGCGTATTGATGCACCAGATTCCCGGTGGTATGACCACCAACCTGGTAGCCCAGCTACGAGAGTTCAAAGTTCTGGATAGACTTGATGAGGTATATGAAGAAATACCAAAGGTTCGAAAAGAGCTAGGCTATCCGCCCCTGGTTACCCCGACCAGCCAGATTGTGGGGGCTCAAGCCGTCCAGAATGTTCTTGCCGGTAGATATAAAATGGTATCGCGCCAGGTAAAGGACTATGCCTACGGTCTATACGGTAAACCCCCCGCCCCCATTGACCCTGAAGTCCAGAAGATAGTACTTAAGAACTACGAGCGGGGAGAGACTCCCATCACCGGTCGCGCCGCTGACACCCTGGAGCCAGAATTAGACAAAGCCAAAGAAGCTATCAAAGATATTGCCCGGGATATCGGGGATGTGCTTATCTACGCCCTCTTCCCCACCACTGGTATGCACTTCCTGAAGTGGAAGTATGGCTTGGAGACCCCACCCCCCGAAGTAAAGGCCAAGTGAGCACCTGACAGCATGGGCAAGACATTAGCCGAGAAGATACTGAGCCAGAAATCCGGGAGTGATGCCAGAGCCGGAGATATTGTTATTGCCAAGGTAGACCTGGTTTTCGCCCAGGATACTACCGGACCACTAACCGTAAGGCAGTTTCAGGCAAGTGGATTCAAGCGCCTGGCTAACCCGCAGCAGATTGCCCTGTTCCGTGACCACGCCGCCCCCAGTCCTAATTCCGGGCTGTCTAATGACCACATAATACTACACCAGTTTGCCCGACAAACCGGCTGCCTTATCTACGCTATTGGCGAGGGTATTTGCCACCAGATAGTAGCCGAATCCCTGGCTAAGCCAGGTGATGTAATTATCGGTGCTGATTCGCACACGGTAACGGCCGGCGGACTGGGTGCCTTTGCCACGGGAATGGGCTCCACTGACACCGCTATTGCCTTCGGTCTGGGTAAGACCTGGCTCCAAGTCCCACAGAGTATTAAGATAGTGGTCTCCGGCAATTTCCCTGAAGGCGTCGGGGCTAAAGACCTCATTCTGCACCTTATCGGGCAGATTGGAGCCGATGGCGCTACCTATAAGGCGCTGGAGTTTGGCGGTAACACCGTAGACAACATGTCAATGTCACCGCGTTTCACTATAGCTAACATGGCCGTGGAAGCCGGGGCTAAGGTGGGGCTTTTTGCTGCCGATAAGACGACTCAACAGTATCTTGACTCACAGGGACGAAGCAACCACTACCAGCCAGTCGCCTCTGATGCCGACGCTGCCTATGCACAGACCATCAGTATTGATGCCGCTAATCTTGAACCTACCGTGTCCCAGCCCCATACTGTGGATAACATTGCCCTAGCCAGAGAACTCAAAGGGACTAAAGTTCAGCAGGTGGTTATTGGCACCTGCACCAACGGACGTTTGGACGACCTGGCGATAGCCGCCGACATTCTGAAGGGAAAGAAAACCCACCATGAAACCAGATTAATAGTTGTCCCCGCTTCACGACAGGTCATGCTAGAAGCTATCACAGACGGCTATATCCAAACCCTGATTGAAGCCGGAGCCGTCATTTTACCGCCGGGGTGCGGGCCCTGCCTTGGTCTCCATCAAGGAGTGCTGGGGGACGTGGAATCCTGCCTATCTACCGCTAACCGCAACTTTAAGGGGCGGATGGGTAACCCTAACGCCTTCATCTACCTGGGCAGCCCGGCTACGGCGGCCGCTTCAACCATCACCGGCGAAATCACCGACCCCAGGGAGGTAATGTAAATGCTCACCGGGAGAGCCTTCAAGTTTGGCGATAATATCTCCACCGACCACATCACCCCCGGACGGCTGGCCCACCTGAGAAGTAACCTGCCTGAGCTAGCCAAGCATGTTATGGAAGACACCGACCCCACCTTTGCTTCCCGGGTAAAGGCGGGAGATTTCATCGTGGCCGGTAATAACTTTGGACTCGGCTCCAGTCGGGAACACGCCCCTCTGGTTATCAAAATGGCTGGGGTAAGGGCTATACTGGCTAAATCAGTAGCTCGAATATTCTTTAGAAATGCTATAAACGTGGGACTGCCGGTATTAATATGCGACACTACTCTAATTGATGATGGGGATGAGTTAGAGGTAGACCTAGCGGCAGGCACCGTCAAGGATAAAACCAATGGCAAACAGCTTACCTTCAGCAAGATTCCCGAGGTGATGCTCCGTATTTTTAATGAAGGCGGGCTTATCCCGTATATTCAGAAGTATGGCGATTTTAAATTATAGCCCTTAAATTGGGGGAAGGAGACGAGGTGAAGGCCTACAATGTCACCCTTATCCCCGGGGACGGCACCGGGCCCGAGGTTACTGAAGCGGCGAAAAGGATTCTGGAAGCCACCGGGATCACTTTCCACTGGGATTTAGCCTATGCTGGCGCCAGTGCCCGGGACAGGTTCGGCACCCCTACTCCTGAGGCTTTATTTGAGTCTATCCGGAAAAATAAAGTCACCCTCAAGGGACCGGTTACCACCCCGGTAGGATCAGGTTTCAGGAGCGTTAATGTCACCCTGCGCCAGGAGCTAGACCTTTATGCCTGTCTCCGTCCGTGTAAAATCTACCCCGGCGTCTCCACCCCGTTTAAAGATGTGGACATCGTGGTAGTCAGGGAGAATACCGAAGACCTCTACAGCGGCATTGAGTTTGAGAAGGGGAAACCGGAGACAAAAAAGTTAATTGAGCTAGTCTTAGCAACCAAGGGAGAGGCAGTTAGACCGGATTCCAGCGTCAGCCTGAAAGTGATTTCCGAGACATGCAGCCGGAGGATTGTCAAATTTGCCTTCGATTATGCCCGCACTCACCAGAGGCAAAAAGTTACCGCCGTGCACAAAGCCAACATTATGAAATTCTCCGATGGGCTGTTTCTAGCTACCGCCAAGGAGGTGGCTAAGGACTACCCTGATATTGAATTTGAGGATGTAATTGTGGATGCCCTGTGCATGCAGTTGGTGCGAAGCCCGTCACAATTTGATGTGCTGGTTCTGCCTAATCTTTATGGGGACATCGTCTCCGATTTATGCGCCGGACTGACTGGCGGCCTGGGAGTAGCCCCCGGAGCTAATCTAGGCGATGACATAGCTGTCTTTGAGGCGATACACGGCAGTGCTCCCAGATATGCCGGGCAAAACAAGGTCAATCCGATNGCAATGATGCTNTCNGGAGTGATGATGCTCCGCCACCTCGGTGAGACCAAAACCGCTGACCGGGTAGAAAAAGCTATCGCCGAGGTTATCGCTGAAGGCAAGAGTGTTACCTACGACCTGAAGCTCAATATAGCCAATGCCCAGGTAGTCGGCACCTCACAGGTAGCCGATGCCGTCATTAAAAAGCTGGAGGAGTCAGATAAACAATAGCCGAGGGGGAAGGCAATGGATTGTATTTTCTGTCAAATTGTCGCCGGCAAAGTATCCACCGAATTCCTTTATCAGGATGAAGATGCTGTTGCCTTTCGTGACATCCATCCCATAGCCCCAACGCATATAATTATCATCCCCAAAAAGCACATCCCCTCCCTTGCCCATCTCTCCGAAGAACAACTACCCCTTATGGGACATATGGTAAGAATTGCCAATCAGCTAGCCAAAAGGGAGGGCATTGCCACACAGGGGTATCGCCTGGTGATAAACTGTGGCAAGGAAGGCGGACAGGTAGTGCCCCATCTCCATATTCATCTTCTCGGCGGGAGAAGGATATCAGACAAGTTGGGGTAATCAGTCGGCGGCTGGACTTCTAGTGCNTCTTCCGATACTCAAGGAAGGCAAANAGTCCAGCGATGCTCTTGGCATCACAGATGCTGTCTGAGGTAAGCAGGCTGGGAATCTGATTAATCGGCACCCTGACCAGGGTAATCTCCTCAGTATCTTCAGCCTGAAGTGGGCTGGGGGTAAGGTCAGTAGCCAGATAAAGGTGAAGGTATTCAGTGCAATAGCCCGGTGCCGAGTAGAAGCCGCCTAACCTCTCCACTTTTCCGGGCAGATAGCCGGTCTCCTCACGCAACTCACGACGGACGCATTCTATCGGCTCCTCACCAGGTTCAATGCCACCGGCTGGTATCTCCAACAGTTCTTTCTCCACCGCCTTACGAAATTGCCTGACCAGCAGCACATTATCGTCAGCATCAATAGCTATAATCGCCACGCAATCACTGTGCTCCACAACCTCTCGGATGGTCTCTCGACCGCTGGGCATCCGCACCGTATCGACCCTCAAATGCACCGCTCGCCCTTCATAGATTGGTTGACTGGATAGCGTCTTTTCCTCGACCAAGCTAAACTTTCACCTCCAACCTATGAATAAGGGCTACCTCATCACAATCGGGAAATTTAGGGCAGCGGTAACATTCAGTCCAGATCTTGCGGGGTAGCTCCGCTTTATCCACCTGGGAAAAGCCGAGTTTCTCAAAAAAGGCTGGAGCATAAGTCAGGCAAAAAACAGTGTCAGTCCCAAGTGCCTCCGCATCCTCGAGACAGGCTTCTACCAGCCGGACACCAATTCCCTGCTCCCGACTATCCTCAGCCACCGCCAACGACTTTACCTCAGCCAGGTTCAGCCAGCTAACATGCAGTGCCACACAGCCAACCACTCGCTCACCCTGCCTCACCACAAAATAATCCCTGATATTTTCGTATATCTCACTCAGTGGTCGAGCTATCATCTCACCCTTGTCAGCACAGTAGTTAATTAACTTGTGCATCTGTTCCACATCTCTGATTCTGGCTTTTTCTACCGGATTCAATTTAACTCTTTCCTTTCAATTTTTTCCCCAGAGAACCGTAAAAGGAGTTCCGGGGACGAATTCTTAAAAATCTTGCCTTATTTGAACCAGACTTTACCGTAACCACGGCACCATCTGGCAACGGCAGATTTATATGGCCATCAACACTCAATATTGCCTGATGAGCACTGCTAATACGCAGCTTCACTACGGCGGTAGATGGTAATACCAAGGTATGCGCCGAACAAAGATGAGGCACTATTGGTAATAACAGGAACTCNTTAGCTTGNGGATGGAGAACAGGACCACCAGCCGACAGTGAATAACCGGTGCTGCCAGTGGCGGTAGCCACGATAACACCATCAGCCTTATAGGTAGTTAATGGTTCATCGTTAACGCTGGCTTCTATGTAGACCATCCGGGCTATTGCTCCCCGTGCCACGACAACATCGTTCAAGGCATAAAATATACGAGGGGACCCGGCTTTCTCCACTGGGAGAAGCTCCACCTCAAGTGTCGCCCGCTCATCAATCCAACCCTCCCCAGCCAGCAAGGCAGGTAACTTAGCCAACGCCTCGTCAGCACTAAGTTCAGTCATAAAGCCCAGCTTACCCAGATTTACCCCGGCAATAGGGATGGGGTGAGGAAACACTGCCTGAACCGCCCGTAAAATGGTGCCATCGCCGCCAACACTGAGAATTAACTCGGTGCCATCTACCTTATCCCTGGCCTCCTCCCCTTCCCAGGCAGAGCACAGCCATACCGAAACCCCGCTTGAGCTTAAAAACTCTTCCAGCTTTTTAGCTAGGCTATAAGCTGCCTCAATCATCGGGTGATAGACAATTCCAATCTTTTTCATAACTATAACCACTTCCCGACAAGAATGAAAAACATTTCTGATGAGGGCAAGTGAAGTGTAACATTGGTCATCTGAGGTGTCAAGGCTAGGCACTTCGCTGTCTATGCTTAACAGCCAGAATTATACTACCCACCACCCCCACTAAAAACCCTATTGGGCATACAAAGATTGCCATGACGAAGAAGAAAGGCTCGTCAAAATCAGGCCTATCGAGCATCCTTACAAAAATTAGACCATAAATGGCATTGTGCAAAAAGATACTGACGGGAATTCCTACTGCGGAAGCTCCGGTTAACAACAGAAACTTTTTAAGCACCCCTCCCACTTTTTGCTTCACCATAAAAAATATTAAGGCTACACCCAACAAACCGAAGACAATCCCGGAGATAATAATAAAAGGAAAACCCATGAGTAATTCTCTGGATGCTGGAACGGCAAATACACCGGCTATCACCACGAAAACGCCTACCAGTGCCCAAAATATCGACCGAATTAGTTTCCCGTTCACTTCCTCTCCCTGCCTGTTTTGCTTCCCAAGAACAATTCTAGCGCCGGGCAGGGCTATTAGCAATACAGTCAAGAAGTTGACAAATCAATTAATACTATGTTACTTATTTATCGGTCAAGTTGAGGAAAAATGAGGACTGAAATGAAAAAGTGGGAAACCCAAGAATGGTGGGAAAAACGACAGTGGACCGAAGAAGATGTTGAGGAGATGTGGAAGGAGGAGCGAGAGAGGTTAAGCCAGCAACCCTGGTTTGAGCCGGGGAAGCCTTGTCGCTACCCTATATTCCAGGAGCGAGACTGGGAGGATGAATTTGAGCGAAACTGGGGGAAGTGGGGAGCACAGGGAATCGGGAAATTGAGGAAGGTATCCTTACTCCGACCCCCTGCCTTCGAGATTAACCCTGTCTTTGAGAAGGAACCGGCTTATTACCGCATCTACGGAAATCGAGTTGCCGACCTGGATAAATGGCGAAAAGCCTTTGACGAATATGTGAAAGTCCTTGAGGGAGAAGGGGTAGAGGTAATCTTCTGGGATGTCCCAGAGTCACCTGTCGGGCCCTATGGTTTTGTTAGGAATATCAACTGCACATATTTACTGGCAACCAAAGCCGGCATTATCGTACCCAGGCCAGCCATGGCCGGCTGGATGCAACCTGTCAGGTGGGTAGCCGAGCAGGTGATGAAAATGGGCTGTCCCATCCTGTACATGATGCACGGCAAGGAATGCGGGGAGGTTACCCCTCGTTATATCGCCGAACATTCGGTCATCATAAATGAGGGTATGACGGTGAACAGAGAAGCCTGTAACAAGTATAAGATACTCCTGGAAGAGCTGGGTGACGAGGTATGGGTTGCCCACACTCCCGGCCCGGTTGACATCTGGGGCTTTCCGTCTTCAGGATGCTCTCACCTCGACTGGGTCCTCGAAGTCGTCGACCTGGGGCTGGCAGTCGTTTTCCCGCCCTTCCTGGATTTCAGCACCATAAGGTATCTACACGACAAGAAGATAAGGCTGATAGAAATTTCACCGGAGGAATATGTCCAGTACGGCGCCAATTTCCTGCTCATTGAACCTAAGAAGATAATACTCCCGGCGGCGGCCAAGAGGCTCATAAAGACCCTCCGCAAGGAAGGCGTTGAGTGTATCGAAATTGATTTCTCGGAGAACGCCATGGGGGGCAACGGCGGACCGGCTTGCATAACGGGAAGATTACTTAGAGACCCTGGTCCCAGTCTGGATGACCTATAAGTGGCATCCTAGCCGCTATTCCGCCGATACAGATTGAAGGAGACCAATCCTCAAAGACCAAGGACGAAGGTATTTCTGGTTTACACACAGCTTCATCACGTCACTAGAAGGACTACACCGACAATAATGGCCACGATACCCACCCCCAGTAAGATGTACAGAATGCGGTTCTCACCCATTATCTTACTCCTTCACTTTCTTNGGCTTGTTTTGACGCTTATCATATATAGTCTTGCCGAGCCGCTTTATCGCCCGGCCCGACTTGAATCTGTTTAGATTAATAAAACCTTGGGTCCTATTCATTGGCTACTCGTCATCGTCATGCGTCTCAGTGCTTCCTTCCGGTAGTTTTTCAACGGGAGTTTCACCGGCAAGCCGCAACTTATCATCAACCCTGGTCAATTTCCTAGCCGCCTCATCATACTTGCCCCCAGCATGCCGAATATGTCCGCCTAACATTTCAAAGTCATCCTGAAAATCCTTAAGGTCGCCTTGTAAGCGCCCCAGATATCCCCGAATCTCGCCGGCGTCTCTTTCGATATGTAAACCCCTTAACCCCAGTACAATGACTTGTAAATAGGCGTAGAAACTGTTTGGTGACACTGGAATAACCCTTTTATTATGAGAATAGGTATATATCTCACTTTCTTCAGCCTGATGGCGGAGTATCGTCTCATAATAGACATTTTCTGCCGGAATATACATCAGGGCAAAGTCAAAGGTCTTTTCATCGAGCAGAATATATTTAGCCACGTCATCAATGTGCTTCTTGATAGTGCGNGTAAATTGCCGCCGTAACTTTGCCTGCTCCTCTTCAGATTCTGCGGCAAGTAACCGCTCAAAATCCTCCAAAGGGAACTTAGCATCAATGGGAATCTTTTTTCCACCAATATGAATAACGGCATCTACCGTGGCACCATTGTTAAAACTGTATTGAAGGGAGTAGTTCCGATGCGACAGCATCTCAGCTAGTAGTTGATCCAACAGGAGTTCACCGAGACTGCCTCTCGGTTTTGGAGCGCGCAGAATCTCTTGAAAGCTGGAAATGCTCTTGCCGACTTCCTCAATAACCTTGGTTCTCTGAGTCAAGGCGCCTAATCCTTCTTTAACCTCACCGAAGACCCGGGTAGTATCAGCTATTCTTTCCCCCACCGTTTTTGATAGAATATCACCCTGCTCTTTCCACCTCCGCTCCTGCCGAAGCCTGTCCCAAAGAAAGAAAACAACCAGAACCACCAGCAGGACAATTATCGCAATTTCCATATATTACCTCTGAGTATGCCCTATAGACTGGCTCAACAAACTACTTAGCTCCATTATACACCATAAATCAATAGAGTAAGGACAGTAAAGGCTAATTAAGACCGTTTACTTTGACTATTGCTTCCCACCAGTAATATCACCTATAATGGGACGCAGAGATGACAGTATTACAAGTTTTTCTGATAGTCCTGAGCGCTATCCTCTTGTACCAAGTGCCGATCCGTGTAATCAGAAGACTTCACCACTCTCCGGCTTCACCACTCTCCGGCTCCAACATTTATTGGACGGCTCTTAGATAGTAATGTGAGACGCTGGCTGCAACCACCAGCTAAAATAATTAAGCATATCGGCATCGGACAAGGAATGACTATGCTCGACCTCGGCTGTGGCAGTGGTGCCTTTACCACCTTCGCGGCCAGAGCAGCGGGAGAGCAGGGCAAAGTCTACGCTGTTGATATCCAACCGATGATGCTACAACAGCTAGAAAGTAAATTAGCCAGAACCGAACACCAGGATATAACAAATATTGAGTTAAAACAGGCCAGCGCTTATAACCTGCCCTCGAAGATGGGTCTATTGACCTGGTATACATGGTCACCGTGCTTCAAGAAATACCTGATATAGCCAGAGCACTACGGGGAATAAAACGGGTGTTGAAAGCAGGTGGAATCTTGACCGTAACCGAATTTCTGCTCGACCCGGATTATCCCGGGCGCTCGACTACCATTAAACTATGCCAGCGTGCTGGCTTTGTTCTGGACAACAGCCTGGGAAATCTGTGGACTTACACGGCAAGATTTAAGAAACTACCCTCAGAGAATAGTCATACTTAGAAAGTAAACATCTTGGCTGCCGTTTCGGCCAGCCTCATCATTGAGCCGGGGACAATACCAAGTAGCAGGACGCCAAGACAGGAAAGGGATAGAGCCACCCTCAGAGCTCCGGAAGAAGGCACTTTCTCCGCAGAGGCCGGCTCACCAAACCACATTACCTTAACCACCCGGAGATAGTAGTAGGCTGATATAACACTATTTATCACAGCAATAATCACCAGCCACAATAAGCCCTGCTGCGTTGCTCCGCTAAAGATGTAGAATTTTGCCATAAACCCGGCGGCTGGGGGTATACCGGTAAGAGAAATAAGACACAGCGTCAAAGCCAGAGACAGCACTGGCGCCCGCTTCCCCATGCCCGAATAGTCGTCAATAAGGTCACTATTAAGCTTATTGGAGATGGCAATGATGGCAATAAACGCCCCCAGGTTAGTCAAAGCATAGCTGGTCAGGAAGAAGAGAAGACTGCTCCGCCCTACAATATCCGCCGCGGTGGAGAACCCCACCGCCGCCAAGCCCACCATAAGGTAGCCAGCCTGAGCTATGCTGGAGTAAGCTAACATCCGCTTAATGTTGGTCTGGGGAATAGCGGTAATATTGCCTACCATCATACCGATAACACTGAGCACAGCGAAGATTAAACCCCAGTCAAGGCTAAACCACTGAGGCAGGCCGAAGGCAGAGTAGAAAACCCGCAAGATAATGGCAAAGCCAGCCGCTTTACTTGCCACCGAAAGGTAAGCGGTTATTGGTGTCGGCGCCCCCTCATAGACATCAGGCACCCACATATGGAAGGGGACAGCCGCAATCTTAAAGCCAAAGCCGGCTACCAGTAACACCAGCCCTAGAATAAGCGCCGGGCTGGCTAAGACACCTTGTGGCGACATAGCCTGAATAGCCTGGGCAATCTCTCCTAGCTGTGTTTTACCGGTAAAGCCAAAGACCAGCGCCATACCGAATAACAGCACTGCCGAGGCTACTGCCCCCAGCAACAAGTATTTAAGCGAGGCTTCGCTGGATTTGGAGTCTTTTAGAAAACCTACCAAGACATAGAGGGAGATACTGGTCAACTCTAAGGCAATGTAGATGGAGATTAACTCAGTCGTAGCCGCCATCAACATCATACCTAGGGTAGCTAAAAGCACCAGGGCATAGTATTCACCTTTAAAACGAGCAAACTTGGACACATAATCCGTAGAGGCCAAGATAACCAGTACCGCAATAGCCAGGAACAATAGCTTGAAGAAGATGGCAAAGTTATCTACCGCCAGCATATTGTTGAAGATAGCCTGAGAACCACCCCCCCACATAGCTATGGCAAAGCCGGCGGATGCCAGCAAGCCAGCTATGCTGACCACCACCAGCCATACCTTGCGCTGGATAACGAGGTCAAGCAAGATTACCGCGATAGCGACGGCAACTAAAATCAGTTCTGGTATCAATAACCAAAAATTCAAAAAACTGCTCCTTTTTATTCAAAAGGTTTTTATCTACTAACCCTTTAACCTCTCTTTTAAACTGTCCCTAAAACTCCCTTAATAAATAACCCCTAGGTCAGGGGCGGAATACCAAGTCTAATAACATCAGTCAAAATTGCCGGGTAGATACCGACCAGCATAATCACGGCGATAAAGATAAACATATACACCTTCTCCAGGTTATCGGCATCCTTAACGCCATTAAATTTCTCCAGAGCGGGACCATAGAATACCCGCTGCACCATCCACAATATATAGCCGGCAGCTAGAACGATACCTACTACTGCCAGAAGGGTGTAAACCTTAAGGCCAACCACAGCAGTGCTGGCAAAACTGCCTACAAAGGTTATAAACTCAGCGGCAAAGCCGCTGGTAGTCGGCAGCCCCAGAGAACCAAAACCAGCGATTATGAAGACAACGGCGATAACTGGTATCCGCCGAGACAGCCCGCCAAGCTGCCTGAGGTCACGCTCCCCAGTATTGTGCATAACTATCCCCGCCATAGCAAACAGGAGCCCGGTAATAAGACCATGACTGAACATCTGCAAAGCAGCTCCCGTCAGACTCACCTGACTCAAGGCAAAGACACCTAAAAGCACAAATCCCATATGGCTGATGCTGCTATAAGCGATTAGCCGCTTCAGGTCAGTCTGCCTCAAGGTTACAGCTGCCCCGTAGAGCACACTGATTACCGCAAATATCACCAAGAGCTGAGCATACTGGTGGGCAACCTGGGGAAAGATGCTTACCGATATCCTAATCATGCCGTAGCCACCCATCTTAATCAGCGCTCCGGCTAACACCACGCTCCCCGCCGTTGGGGCATCGGTATGGGCATCAGGCAACCAGGTATGCAAGGGAAATACCGGCAGCTTGACGGCAAAGCCGACGAGAAGAAGGAAGAAGATAGCTGCCAACGGGATAACCGCGGTAAATGGGGCCAGCCCGGTCTGGGCTAACTCCACCATATTGAGGCTACCGGTAGTGAAATACAGGCTAAGGATACCGGCTAACATCAAAGCACTGCCGAACAAAGTATAAACCACATACTTTATCGCTGAATATGCTTTCCTGCCCGACCCCCAGACAGAAATCAGGAAATACATAGGAATAACCTCTATCTCCCAGAAGACGAAGAAGAGCAGGAGGTCAAGGGAACTAAATACCCCTAAAATGCTTGTCTCCAAAAGCAGGAGCCAGGCAAAATACTCACGAGGCCTGAGACGGATCTTCCACGAGATGAGGACCACCAGGAAACCGAGAATGGTCATCAGCACTACTAAGGGTAAGCTCAAGCCATCAACACCCAGGTGGTAATGAGCGTTAATGGCCGGAATCCAGGACAGCTTTTCCTCAAACTGAATTACCCCAGCCGCTCCCGGTGACCTGTCGAAAATGGCAAAGAGAAAGATAGATAAAGCCAGAGGGATAAAGGTAAAGATGGCAGCGATACGCTTAATCACCCTGTCTTGAAGACCAGGTATAACCGCGATTACAATCGCCCCCACTACCGGCAGAAAGATTATGGCTGTCAGATAAGGAAAGCTCATCGATGCTGACTCCTATAGAGATTGCTTACCAACCCTCTTCACTAACTCCTTATAAACATTTATCCAAAGAAATACAAACTGAGCATAATCACCAACACGCCTACCCCAATGGCTATGCCGTAGAGCTGTAGCTGCCCGGTCTCGGCTCTCCGGATAGCCCTGCCCCCGGCTATAGTTGTGTCGGCTACCCCATTTACTGCTCCATCCACGACATTGCTGTCAAATAGATGTAAACCAGCAAAAAGTCCACCGTTTAAGACCCTACCCACCATAATATTCTCGTAAAGCTCATCAAACCAGTATTTCCGGGAGAACAGAGTATAAAGTGGAGCGAATAATCTACCTATTTGCTCTGCCGACAGCCATTTAGCACTGTAGATAGCATAAGCTAAAAGAATACCCATACCAGCCAGTATCAGTGATATCCAAGGTAACGGTTGAGTTAGAATACCGAAAAAGCCATAGGCAAAGCCGTGTACCTCACCGTGCCCCATAAAGGCACCGAACTGTCCGGTAACATTCCACAGACCGGAAACCACCGCCAGGACTGCCAGGACTACCATAGGCGTCACCATTACTGAGGATGATTCATGAGGATGACCATCCCCACGGTACTCACCACCGAAGGTAAGAAACACCACCCGGAACATATAAAAGGCAGTCATAAATACGGTTATCATGGCCAGGGTAAATAAAGCGGGCTGGCTGGCCAGGGAACTGATTAATATCTCATCCTTACTCCAGAACCCGGAAAGTGGCCAGATACCAGCGATACTCAGCGCGGCAATAACAAAGGTAGCATAGGTCCACGGCATTACTTTGCGCAGTCCGCCCATCTGACGCATATCAAAGGTGCCGGTAGCGTGATTGACACTACCCGCCCCGAGGAACAGCAGTGCCTTGAAGAAAGCATGATTAAACAAGTGGAAAATGCCAATCGCCACCCCGCCGGTACCCAATCCCAGCATCATATAACCAAGCTGGCTGATAGTAGAATAGGCCAGAACCCGTTTAATATCATTCATCACCAGTCCCATACTGGCCGCAAAGATAGCGGTAAAGCCACCGATGATAGCCACTGTGGTCAACGCTTCTACCGAATGGGCAAAGAGAGGGAAGGTGCGGGCGACCAGGAAGACTCCAGCCGCCACCATAGTGGCCGCATGGATTAAGGCACTGACCGGAGTCGGACCCTCCATAGCATCGGGCAGCCATACATGGAGCGGGAACTGGCCTGACTTGCCGACAGCGCCGGCAAAAATGCCAATAGCCGCCCAAGTAAGGGTTGTGCCTGCCAGAACCCCGGCTACAGCTAAACTATGAAGCTCGGCAATATCAAAGGTGCCGGTATTGAAATAGAGAGCCAGGATAGCCGCCAAAAAGCCAAAATCACCAATACGGGTAACAATAAACGCCTTCTTAGCGGCATTAGCAGCGGCTGGCTTATGAAACCAGAAACCGATAAGGAGATAAGAGCATAAACCAACCAGCTCCCAGAATACATATACGAAAAGCAGATTACTAGCCAGAACCACACCCAGCATTGAGGCGGTAAACAGCGACATAAAGGCAAAATAGCGGTGATAACCCGGGTCGCCATCCATATAGCCCTGTGAGTAAATCTGCACCATCAGGCTGACCAACGTAACCACAATAAGCATCACTGCGGTTAGCGAATCCAATATCAGCCCGAGTTGAATGGTAAACCCGCCATCAACGACTGCCCAGGTAATAGGAGGTATCGCTAGCTCATGATGTGGAGCCGCCATTACGCTCATTAGTGCCCAGATTGACAGGATGAGGGAGCCAGAGATAGCCGCAATAGTAACATAGCCGCCGAGCCTGGGCTTATGATTCAGAAAAGGTCTGAAAAACAGCGACACTATGATAAACGAGCCTACCGGCAGCAGAAAAATAAGCCAGACTAATTGATATGGTATCACAGCTTCCTTAACACCTCATTAATCACATGTTGCTTATCTTGGGGCACCAGGATAAGATAGGTAGTTAGCTCCCGACCCGGCGCCTCGCCAGAGGCAGGTTGAATACGAGTCGGTATCCCTTCACCCTCAAAGAACTCCTTCCACATCTCCGCCAGCATTAAATTTTGTGCTTTCTTAATCTCTATCCACATTACTAAATTACCATTTCATCAAGTTAATTTGAGTGGCATCTATAGTGCCACGGTTACGATAGATAGATATTATTATGGCCAAGCCAACGGCTACCTCAGCCGCCGCCACCACCATAATGAAAATAGCAAAAACCTGTCCGGTCAGCAGCAGTGGCACAATAAACCTTGAGAAGGCAACCATAGCAATATTTACCCCATTTAGCATAAGTTCAATAGACATCAAGATAACTATGGCGTTGCGTTTAGCCAGGGCGCCATACAGCCCGATAGAAAATAAGATGGCGGACAGTATAAGATAATGCTCTAAACCTATCGACACCTTTCTACTTCTCCCTCACTAAAACAATAGCTCCCAAAATAGCCGCCAACAGCAAAACCGGAGCAATCTCCAACGGTAACAGAAAGCCGCCTTCACCAAAAAGCCTAAAAGCCATGGCTGAGGTAGTAGGTTCCAGAGGAGGCGTACTAACTACCTGCCACGGAGTATTGACCATGGCAAAGACCACCACACCTAAAAACACAATAGCTACCACCAAAGCCGGTATTCGTAATTTATTGGAGGGGCTACCCCGTTGAACNTCTCTGGTTAGCATGATAGCCAGAATAATTAGTATCGCTATGGCACCAACGTAAACCAGAACCTGAACTGCCGCCAGAAAGTCAGCACTGAGGGTAATATAGATTCCAGCCACCGTCAGGAAGCAAAGAACCAGAGAGAGAGCCGCCCGGAAAATATCACGGAGCAAAACTACGGATAAAGCGGCTCCTATACTTACTATGGCTAAAGCCCAAAAGGCAATCTCAAATCCCATCTCTTTTTCACCTTATCAAAGTATCCGGCTCGGTCAACGAGTAAGGTCTGTTGGGGCAAGGTTGCCTCAACTTCAGGTTTAGCATAACCACTGGGTTGCTTCTTATCCGATAGCAACAAATCCTCCTTACCCATTACCACTTCTTGCCGTCGATACCTAGCCCGCTCGTAATCATAACCCATAAACAAGGCATCATAGGGACAAGCCTCAACACACAAGCCACAAAAGATACAGTATCCGGTATCCACCTCGAATTTCTCTACAATATATTTATTGTCCTCACCAGCAGAGGTTACCACCTCGATAACGCCCTGGGGGCAGGTCTTAGCACAGGTGGCGCAACCGGTGCACTTTTCCTTACTCCAGATAAGCTCATTACCACGAATTCGGCGAGAAACGGTAAGCCTCTCCTCGGGATATTGCGTGGTAACCGGCTTACGGAACAGGTGCCTGAAGGTTACTGTCATACCTTTAGCGATACCGATGCCATACCGTTCAAACTTCAACCCTACCCCCTCCTAACTTGAAGAATCTAGACCATAGCAGTATCAATACTGCCATTATGGCTAGGTTGACTAATATTATAAACCAGGGCAAACCATCAGGCAGAGCCACTACCTCCGCCGCGGTGATAAATAGATTAATCAACGCCAGCGGCAAGAGACCCTTCCAGGCAAAAGCCATTACCTGGTCTATTCTCAAGCGGGGTATAGTGCCCCGCACCCAGAAAACCAGGAAGAAAACAGCAAAGACCTTAATCAAAAACCAGAGAAACGGGGGTAACCAGGGTCCCCTCCAGCCACTGAGGAAAAGGGTAGCAATTATGGCGGAGAGAACCAGAACTTCAGCATATTCCGCCAGATAAAATAAGGCAAACTTCATTCCTGAGTACTCAGTATGAAAACCAGCTACAATCTCCGATTCAGCCTCCAGCAGGTCAAACGGAGTGCGATTAGCCTCGGCACAAGCTGCCAGAAAGAAAATAAGGAAGCCCAACGGCTGTAACAAGATAAAAGGTATGTTTTGCGCCTCCACAATTGCGTTCATAGATAGAGAGCCGGCAATCAGCACTACGCCAGCTATTGATAATATCAGCGGAATCTCATAGCTCACCACCTGGGCTACATTACGCATCGCCCCGAGAAGGGAGAATTTATTGTTGGAAGCCCANCCAGCCATAAACACCCCCACCGTCGCCACTGAGCTAATCACTACTACATAAAGGATGCCTATGTTAAGGTCAGCCAAGAGTGCCCCATTCTGGAACGGCACCACCGCAAAAACCATCAATACCGGGACAAAGACAACCAATGGCGCTAACCAATGAACCAGCTTATCACCTTTAGCTGGAACAATATCCTCCTTAAGCAATACCTTAATAGCATCAGCTATCGGCTGAAGAACACCCAACGGTCCAGTCCGATTGGGCCCAAGGCGTGCCTGAAGACGCCCTAGACCTCGCCTCTCTACATAGATAAATGCCATAACCATGGCGATGACAAAGACCAGAATTATGACGACAAAGACTAACCAATGCCACCAGTAGCCACCCGGCCAGTCAGGAGGCAGAGCCGCCAGGCTAACACCAGGACCAAGACTGGTATCAATGACAATCACTATCTATCAACCTCACCCATAGTAATATCAATACTGCCAAAGGTAATTATGGTATCGGCTACCTTCCACCCTCTCACCATATCGCGGAGAGCAGTTAAGTTGATTAAGCTTGGCGCCCGGATATGGCAACGGTAAGGGGCAATAGAATTATCCGATACCAGATAAAATCCAAGCTCGCCTTTAGGGGCTTCAATATGGGCATAGGCTTCCCCCACTGGTGGGCGAATCAGGTGGGGCACCTCACTTCTCACCGCACCCAATGGTAATTGCGCCATAGCTTGCTTAATAATACGCAGGCTCTGCCGCATCTCCGCTATTCTTACCCGATAGCGGTCATAACAATCACCAACCGTACCGGTGGGCATATCAAATTCAAAGCGGTCATAGATAGAGTAGGGGTCCGCCTTACGAATATCCCACTTAACCCCAGTGGCACGAAGCACCGGACCGCTGGCAGAAATATTGATAGCCAGCTCTTTAGTCAGAATACCAACCCCCTTGGCCCGAGCCAGCAATATCTCATTCTCCTTCAGGAGCCGGTCATACTCATCAACAAAACCAGGCATACTCCTGACAAATTTATCCAGAGCCGGTAGAAACTCATCGGGAATATCCTGACTAAGCCCACCCACCCGCATATAGTTATAGAGTAACCGTTGACCACTGACCATCTCAAANAGGTCNANNATNTTCTCNCTTTCCCGNANCATATANAGGANAGGAGTNANAAAGGCNCCNCANTCATTCANAAAAGCACCNACNGCTATNANGTNGCTGGCNATNCNNTGTAGCTCNGNCATAATAACCCGCANGTATTCNGCNCGCTCNGGGACGGTAATCCCCGCCAGCTTTTCCACGGCTAAAACATAAGCCAGATTATTGCTCATCGAGGCTAGATAGTCCAGCCTGTCCGTTAGCGGAATAACCCCGGTATAGGTCCGCTCTTCAGCCAGTTT
Organism: Dehalococcoidales bacterium; assembly: GCA_002688105.1. GTDB lineage: Bacteria > Chloroflexota > Dehalococcoidia > Dehalococcoidales. Next base: position 72,439 of record NZBQ01000002.1, read on the forward strand.
CTCAATGCCGCGGTGTAGATAGCCAAAAACCGGCTCCATATCTACCACGACTTCCCCATCAAGGGTTGCTTTCATACGAAACACCCCGTGAGTGCTGGGGTGTGCCGGACCCAAATTGACCACAAAAGGTTCGGTTTTAATTGCCATCACCGATAATCCTTACGTAACGGATGTCCCTTAAATCCCTGCCAGAGGAAGAGACGCTTCAGATTGGGGTGCCCGTCAAAGCTAATCCCCATAAGGTCATAAATCTCCCGCTCCTGCAAATCGGCCCCCCGCCACAAACTGACCATTGAAGGCAGGGTAGGATTGTCCCGTTCATAACACCGGGCCTTCACCACCAGGCTGTGGTTATGCTCCAATGAGGTCAGCTGATACACCACCTCGAAGTAATCGTAATAATCAACCGCAGTAATCGCCGCCAGGTAATTAAAATCAAGACCAGGAGTATCTTTAAGAAAAGTGGCTACTGATAGCAAGAATTCACTCTTAATCACCAGGCTTTCTTGGCTCGACTCAACAATACTCCCCGGCAACTGTTTCTCCAGTTTATCGGCTATTTCTTTACCGGAAAGAGCTGCAGTCATCCCCTACCTACTTTCAGTAACAATACTTTCTTCAGATATTTTGCGTTGAAGCATCCTTATCCCGTAAAGCAAAGCCTCAGGGCGCGGTGGACAACCAGGCACATAGACATCAACCGGAACGATACGGTTATATCCCGGGACCACGTTATAGGATGAACGGAAAATACCGCCGCCGATACCACAGGCACCCATAGCTATCACCCACTTCGGCTCAGCCATCTGGTCATAGATCCGCCTCACCTGGGGAGCCATCTTCCAGGTCAGCGTCCCGGCGGTAATCATCAGGTCAGCCTGGCGGGGTGAAGCACGGATGACTTCCATACCAAAGCGGGAGATATCAAAACGAGAGGCGGCGGTAGCAATAAACTCAAAAGCACAGCAGGCGGGAAAGCAAACCACCGGCCACAGTGAAGAGCGCCGTGCCCAGTTAAGCATGGCATCTACCGAAGTCAACAAGATATTGCGGCTCAACTCCTCGTCCAGCCAACGGTCAGGGTCAGGGATAGGCTGCTGACTACGCTCCTTCAGCGCCTCAATCTGATTACTCTCAGTTTTATCAAGTTTATCAAGCTCAGTAGAAGGGACATATATTCCAGTCTGCTTATCTACTTCCATTCCAGAGCTCCCTTCCTCCAGGCATAGACATACCCGACCATAATAATGAGAACAAAAATAAGTATGGCAATAAAGGCGAAAAGTCCTAATTGCCTAAGCTCCACTGCCCACGGATAGAGAAAAACAACCAGGACGTCGAGAGCAATAAATAACAAGGCATAAAAATAATAGCGGAAATTGAACTGAACCCACGCCTTACCTACAGTTTCCATACCACATTCGTAGGTAGATTCCTTAACGGGATTAGGATTCCAGGGAATCAAGCGGACAGACTTAGCCAGTCCAAAACTAATAAATTTAACAAAATCATACATTAAGAGAAGGACAATGTCACTAAGGAAAAGAGAGGTACGACCACTAAGGCGAGCACGAACGCGAGAAGGAAAGCTCAAGAAAAAGGGGAGAAGCATTGTAGTAACAGCAAACAAAATGGCAACCGCTAGAAATAACCCGATATGTCCGTAGTTTGCCAGCAATTGTACTCTCCCTATCTCACAATAGCATTTGTTAATATACCATACCTTACCGAGAAAAGACAAGGAGTATGGATCAAAAAAATAGTGAAACCCTATCTACCAAGTATTTAAGAAAAAGTAAGACTGGTAAATAATCTCACAACTTCCAGCAGTTGACCATATCCAGCCGATGCAGTATCATAATGCGAAGCACGTGGAAATTATCCCCAAAGTCTATCAGATAACTCACCGAGGCACCAATATAATATTGATTGTTGAAGAAGAGCTAACGCTTATCGATACCGGATTTCGCGGCAGTTCTCCCCGAATAACAAATTTTATCCACAGCCTTGGGCGTTCCGTTGCCGATATCAGCCTCATTATTATCACCCATAACCACCTTGACCACGCCGGTGGATTGGCTGAGCTTAAGAAGCTTACTACCGCCAAGGTCGCTGCTCATAAAGACGATATAACTGATAGCGAAAGCCAGTTGCCCTACCCCAGCATCGCTAGAAAGCTACTGCACCTCCCCCCTTTTTCCATATTACGGCCGCTCCTCTATGCCAGACCGGATGATATTGACATTAATCTAGAAGGTGGCGAGATGTTTAGCCCGCTAGGCGGACTCCAGGTTATCCATACCCCGGGACATACCACGGGCAGCGTTAGCCTCTTCTCCAGCCAAAAGAAGCTGGCTATTGTCGGTGATGCTCTGAATAATCGCCAAAATAACCTTCGTTTCCCCCCAAAATTTGTCAGCACTGACTTGGCCCGGGCCATAGAGTCAGTAAAACGGATTGCCCAACTAGATTTTGACATTCTATGCTTCGGTCATGGCAAGCCGCTAACCAAGGACGCCTTAATCAAGGTGCACGACTTGATAAAGAAGCACGAACTATGATTAAATTCCCATTGTTTATTCTGGTATATAATATAACCGGGCCAATGGTAGCAATAAAGGAATGAAGGCAAATAAAAAAGCCTTCATATTAAGTATGCGAGTTATTGCTGGCAAAGCCAAAGGGCATCAACTTAAAGTACCGAAGAGAACTAATACTCGTCCAGCTACAGATTTAGTGCGGGGAGCGATATTTTCCATTCTGGAAAATATTACCAGCGATTGGGCACAGGTGCTTGATTTATTCTCTGGCAGCGGAGCCTTAGGCATTGAGGCGCTAAGCCGCGGTGCCGGTTGGGTTGACTTTGTTGAACAAAACTCCAGATGTTGTGGTATAATTAGACAAAATTTAGAAAAGACAAAGCTGGCAGCTAAGGCTCACCTATATTGCTGCAGTGTAGCCAAAGCGCTTTCTTTCCTTGATAAGGAGTACAGCATAATACTGATGGACCCTCCCTACTCTGACCCATCTATAAGCAATATAGTGACCCGACTAGCCACCTCTAAGCTGGTGGGAACAAGTTCAATTTTAGTGGTAACGCACTCTTCCCGTCTTCCCCTAAATGCAACATATCCACCATTAAACCTCATTAAGGAGCACCGCCACGGTGACAGCTGCATTGCCGTATACCAGAAGGAGAACAAGTCTTGACTATTGCTATCTACCCGGGTAGCTTTGACCCCATAACCAACGGGCACCTTGATATCGCTACCCGATCCGCTAAGCTTTTTGATAAGCTAATCATTGGTGTCTACGATGTCCCGGGCAAGCGTCTTCTATTCACTACCGCCGAGAGGATAGAAATGGCAAGGCAGGCAGTTATCGGCTTACCTAGCGTCGAGGTAGAACCCTTTGCCGGGCTTACCGTTAGCTTTGCCAAGAAGGTAAAGGCGCAGGTAATAGTGCGAGGACTGAGAATGAGCGCTGACTTCGAGAAGGAATTCGATATGGCAATGATGAATAAAAGACTATTCCCTGAGCTAGAGCTGGTTTGTCTAATGTCATCCCTGGAATACCAGTTCCTTAGCTCCAGCCTGCTCAAGGAAGCTGCCAATCTGGGCGGTAACATTGACGACCTTGTCCCCAAACACGTGGCGGTAGCTCTAAAAAACAAAATCAGGAGGTAAAATATATATGGCCTACATAATCACCGACGAATGTATTAGTTGCGGAGCCTGCGAACCGGAATGTCCAAGCCAAGCCATCAGCGAAGGGGAAACAATCTATGGTATTGACCCCGATAAGTGTACTGAGTGCGTTGGTTCCCACGAAGCATCCCAGTGCGCCGAGGTGTGCCCCGTAGATTGCTGTATCCTTGACCCAAAGCATGTAGAAAGTCGGGAGCAACTACTGGAAAAGTGGAAGCGATTACATCCAGGGGAAACTCCATCCACTACCTGACATTAACCCACCTACAGGGTAAACCATTAATCTATAAGCCAGTTAATAATTAACTTCCAGGTGCGGTAGCTACGGCATTAACCCCAGGGAAAGTTCCAGCACATTTAATCTGTCCACTCCTCTAGGTAAGCGAGTGATATGCTGTTTGTTGTTTAGGAGTGGATAATTATTGGAAGAAAGAACGGATGCCATCAAACTCAGCGGGGAGCAGAGCCAGCACCATCGGGAAGCGGTCTAATAGCAAAGTAGCTATCCCTGATTCGGCTATAGCCCCGGCGCCTAAAAGCTTGACCCAAATAGCTAAAATGGCACCACAGAATATAGCACCCAGCACAAAACCAATGATAGCGCCAGCCAGATGATTAGCCCAACCCAGCATTATTGCCGAAGCTGCCCACTTTAACAACTGGGCAAGCAAAGCCGCTACTATCATCACCCCAATAAATATAATGGCAAAGGCAACAACCTTAGCCACACTAGCCTGGGAAATAAAAGTTAGTTGCTCGGAAAGGGGAACATAGTAGCGCCCCGCCAGAACTACCCCGACTATTAATCCAGCCAGGGTTAGCACCGCTTTTATAACTCCCTTCTTCAGCCCAACGAAGGTAGAAATACCTATAACCACTATGATAACTATATCAAGCCAGTTCATAGAATTTGTTTATCAACCTCTCCCCCTTAGTCCCCCTCTCCTTCAAAGGAGAGGGGGAAAGACAGGTTGTGAAGGGGCTTCGCCCATTCACCCTACTTTTAATATTTTCTGTCATCCATAGTGTAACGCATCAATGGGGTTCAGTCTAGCCGCCCTCATTGCCGGGTATATACCGGAGGCAAGACCAATAAACACTGACACTGAGATAGCCAGAATCACAATATCCGGCGACACTACGGCGTGAATCGTCATCCCCCCAACATCTACTCGAGAAATCAACCTTGATAAAACCCAACCGCCGGTAACCCCGATGCCGCCCCCGACAAAGCTCAGCATGGCCGCCTCAAGCAGGAACTGAAGCAGGATATCCCTTCGCTTAGCCCCAACTGCCTTACGAACACCTATCTCCCGGGTGCGCTCAGTTACCGAGACCAGCATAATATTCATAATGCCAATGCTAGCCACCAGCAGTGAGATACTGGCAATAGCTCCCAGAAATATGGTAAATACCCCGGTCACCTGAGTCACAAAGCCCAATACCTGCTCCTGACTAACAATAGCAAAATCGTTCTTCTCATCATCAGCTATACGGTGGCGCTTCTTCAAAATCGCCTCCGCATCCTCCGTTACCCCATCTATGGCATCAGCACTGGCTACCTTAATACTGATTGAGGCTACTGCATCCTCACCGCTGGCCGTCCGCTGCGGAAACAGTCTGGTCTGAAAGGTGGTTATCGGTGTTACCACTATATTATCCAAGCTTACTCCCATCATTGCCCCACCCTTAGGCTCAAGAACACCAATGACGGTAAAGCGTTGTCCCTTCATTTTAACCCTTTGCTCGATAGGATTATCAAAACCGAACAGGTCTTCAGCTACTTCGCTCCCCAATACTGCCACCCTGTCCCTTGAGGCTACATCCCTATCAACGATAAACTGACCCAAAGCCAGGGAATGATTGTATACCTCCAGGTATTCAGGGGTAGACCCGTGGATCATAGCCGTTTTGCTTTCACCGTCAGCGGTTACTTGAACAAAGTTTTCATTTACCGGGAGTACCGCCGCCGCTGAGCGAATATGCCCTAAAGCCTCAGCGTCATCCAGAGTGAGAGTAGGTGCAGCGAATCGCGGTGATAATCCAGCAAATCCCTCCACTTCAGGTGAGCGAGGGACGACATTAAGTACATTGGTGCCCATCTGTTCAAAGGTAGAGGTGACGCTAGCCTCAGCTCCTCTCCCAACCGACATCAGGGTGATTACCGCCCCCACCCCGATGATGATGCCGAGCATGGTCAGTGAGGAGCGCAACTTATTAGCCGACAGCGCCCTTATGGCAATAACAAAAAAGTCGATAAGCTTCACTTATAATTTCCTTGACAGTGATAAGTAACGACGAGCTGACTAAGTAGCCTTCTCATCACTGATAATCTCCCCATCCACAAGGCGAATGATGCGCTGGGCTTTAGTGGCAACATCCATTTCATGAGTAATCACGACCACAGTGATACCCTCCCGGTGAAGCTGCTGAAAGATAGAGACAATCTCGGCACCGGCAACACTGTCCAGATTACCGGTGGGCTCATCGGCTAGAATGAGGGCCGGATTATTGACCAGTGCCCGGGCTATAGCCACCCGCTGCCGCTCCCCACCCGATAGCTCGGTGGGCTTATGCTTAGCCCTCGCCGCCAATCCCACCCGTTCTAATGCCTCCATAGCCCGCTTGTGCTTCTGACGGCTGCCACTATAGATGAGAGGCAGCTCCACATTTGATAAAGCACTAGCCCGGGATAAGAGGTTATACTCCTGAAAGACGAAACCCAATTGTTTATTTCTCATCTCAGCTAGCTTATTATCATTAAGCCGGCTGACATCAGCCCCATCAAAGAGGTAACTACCTGAGGTAGGCCTGTCCAGACAACCGATTACATTGAGCAAAGTGGATTTACCCGAACCCGAGGCACCGATAATGGAAACTATCTCCCCTCGTTTGATAGAGAGGGTTATACCCCGGAGGGCATAAATCTCCACCTTCCCCATTTTGTAAATCTTGGTGATGTTTCCCAGTTCAATCATATTTCTAATTCATTAAGACTCAGTCGCCAAAAAAGAATCCACCCGATGGCTCTGGCTTGGCTGAAGTCTCTATTACCACTAACTCGCCTTCATGAAGCCCAGCTACAATTTCAGTCTGATAGCCATCGCTTATGCCCACCACCACCGATTGTTCCTGAATCTGCTCATCGACCATAACCTCAACCACCGGATTACCCTCATCATCATTTTTGATAGTCCGATTCGGCACCAGCAAAATATTGCTCCGTTCATCAACTACAAGTTCAGCCGTAGCACTCATACCGCTCTTAAGACCAGAACCCTGCGGAACATCAAAATCAATAGTAACCTCATACAATACTACGTCAGATTCCTCGATAGACACCGGATTAATATAAGCAACCTCACCCTCAAGCTGAAGTTCCGGCAGGGCGTCTACCTCAATAACGGCTCTCTGGTTTAGCTCTACGCTGGGTATATCTATCTCATCCAACTTCGCTTTCAGCCTTATAATGGTGGGGTCAATTATCTCAATGATAGTGGTAGTGGCGTAGTTCACCGATGATAGCTTATCCCCTTCCTTAACATTCACTGCAGAGATAACGCCGCCAAAGGGGGCAAGTATCACCGTCTTTTCCAAGTCAGTTTTAGCTTTATCCAAATCATTCTTAGCTTTATCCAGGTCATTCTTAGCTTCATCCAGGTCATTCTTAGCTTCATCCAGGTCATTCTTAGCTTTATCTACAGCTATTTGGGCTTTGTCCACGACTATCTGGGCGGCTCTTATCGTCCAATAGGTCTCACTGGGGACAACCCCTTGGCCAAGCCCGGCAGCCAGCTTGGATTCAGCTTCAGCCAACCTTTCTTGAGCTAGTCTTAGACTCTCCTTCATTTTAGCCATATCGTACGGTTCTCCCTCTAATCCCAACACCAGTTCCTCCCGAGCCTCCTTTATTTTATTCTCAGCAATACGAACCTCGCCTAAAGACTCAGGGAGAACGAAGGCAAAGGTGAGAAACGGATAGGGGGTAGTTAATTGGGCCAAGCTGTTTGCCGCCGATTCCAAGTCCATCTCGACCGTTTTGATGTCTAGCTCCTCTGTCTTCACCCCGTGCTCTGCTGTCGTCACCCCGTGCTCTGCTGTCGTCACCTCTTGCTCTGCTGTCGTCACCTCTTGCTCCAAGGAGGTAGTATCAAGACTTGCCAGCATCTGCCCCTTAACTACACTATCATCTTCATTAACATTTATCTCAATTATCGTGCCGCTAGTGCCAAAGGTGAGTTCCCGGTGCCAGGGCAAGGACAGGTTACCCTCCGCAGTAACACTCAGCACGATATCACCCCGGGTTACCTCAACTCGCTGCTGTTGAACCTCGGGACCTCCTCCTCCACCACAAGCAGTAAGACCAACCAAAACCAGACATAGCAGCAAAGCCACTACAATTCGCCAACTTTTCACCTTAAAACCTCCTATCCAAAAGAACGACGGCATATAGCTCATTCCTATCGGGTGATCTCGCTTGTTGCTTGCTTTTCCCTGCGTCTTTGTTCCCAGCGCTCCAGCAAGGCTGGGTATTCCCGCTCAAAAAAGACATACATGTCGCGCATCTCCTCCAATCCCTGTCGGGTCAGAGGAGCTTTGCCCTCCAGCAGTTCCAGCCCGCGTTCGGCGAGCTTCCGAAGTATTGTAACCCGCTCTACGCCTTGCTTTAGCGAGTGCTGAAAAGCACCGGGCCTAATACGGAAGTAATCGCGCCGCACGCCGGGCAGGCTGATACGCTCAATCAAGCCAACCTGGATAAGAAGACGAGTCGTGGTGCTGATTGAACCCTTGCTGGCCATCAGGGCTTCCGCCAGTTCATCTAAGGATTGATGCGGTGGGTCAGAGAGCAGAAGCCAGCCTAGAATGCGTCCTGCCATTCGAGGCATGCCAGACTGCTCGAAAAAGAGACCGACCTCTTCCACAAAGTACTTCTCTTTAAGCCGTAGCTCATTGTTCATCTCACGCCCCCTGGGGAATTAATTCTAACCTAGAAAATTATTATAATATATATTGTATATTTTGTCAACACTGAATATACTGAATTTTATAAAGGCACGGCAAAATTTCCGGGGAACCACCAAGCTATTTCAAGGTAGTAAATTGGCAATCAGTTGAAGTATTATGATGACTACCAGAGGAGTAAAATCAAACATAACAGCCCTGGGGGTAATACGGCGCAATGGCCTAAGAAATGACTCGGTGATTTGGAACAGAACCATAAACAGGCGGTTGGTTGGACTCAGCGAAAACTAGGACAGAATAACCCTCAAGATAATAGCCAGAGTAAGCACCTCACACAGAAACCTGATAAAGGTTAAAAAATTGCCACTGCTGCCCTACCCGCCTAATTTTTCAGCTTTGTTATAGGCAGCCCTTACCGCCTGTCCGATCAGGTCAGAGAATCCCCCCTTCTCCAACCGGAGCAGAGCCTCAGCCGTAGTGCCGCCCGGCGAAGTAACCATCCTCCGCAATTCCGCCGGCGGCTTGCCTGACCTCTGGATAAAGTGCCCAGAACCCAGCAATGTCTGTAACACTAGCTCCTGTGCCATATCCGAAGGCAGACCAATATCCACTGCCGCCTTAACCAGCGATTCCACCATAAGAAAAATATAAGCCGGACCGCTACCACTCACCGCGGTAACCATATCCATATACTTCTCATCGTCAACATAAATCTCTTTACCCATCGCCCCAAGTATTGAGCCTGCCCAGCCCCGCTGCGACTCGGTTACCTCCGGGGTAGCTGTCCACACACTTATGCCCTCTCCAATCTGGGCTGGTGTATTAGACATAGCCCGAACTACACGACTATGGTTTAGCCCCCGACATAAAGTATCAATCCTTGCCCCAGCAACGATAGATAATACCAGCTGAGCCGAGCTAAGCCGACCTTTAAGTTCAGCCATTACCCCACCCAGATGCTGGGGTTTAACGGCAAGAACTACCACCTCGCCCCTGGTTACAACCTGACGATTATCGTTCATCACCGCCACGCCGTATTTCTGCTCAAGACATTGACAACAAGCCTCGTCCACATCACTGACTGAGACAGCCTGTGCCAGACTCAGTCCCTTATTCAGAACCGCCGATAACATTGCCTCCCCCATATTCCCACCACCAATAAAAGTTATTTTCATCATATCCGTAACCTATCTACCCTCACCTCACCACCATATTTAGCAGCCTCCCCGGAACATATATCATTTTAATAATCTCCTTACCCTCAAGGTGAGCTTTGACCCGCTGGCTTTCAAGCGCCAACTGCTTTGCTTCAGTCTCAGCAATAGACACCGGAACTGTAATGCGGTCACGCAACTTACCGTTGACCTGAACCACCAGGGTAATCTCTTCATCCTTAGCCAGCTCCTCATCCCACTGCGGCCAGCTTTGATTATGGATACTATACCCGTGTCCTCTTCTCTGCCACAACTCCTCAGCAAGATGAGGAGTAGTCGGTGCCTGAAGCCGGAGCAGGGTATCCACCGACTCCCTCCAGGCGGAATCGGCGACAGTCCCGATTTCCTTCGCCTTTATCAGATAGTTGGTGAACTCCATAAGTGCCGCTATCATAGTATTAAATCTAAACCCTTCCAAGTCATCGGTAACCTTCTTGATAGTCTGGTGAGTAATCCGCTCCAGGTCTCTAAGGGCTTTGTCATCAGATGGTTTATTTTCAGCTATGACTCTCGCCGCATATGGTTCCAGCACCAGATTCCACACCCGTTTAAGCCAGCGGCTTATGCCGCTAATACCGCTGTCATCCCACTCACCACCCTGCTCCCAGGGGGCAATAAACATAAGATAGGCACGAACGACATCAGCCCCCAGCTCGGAAACATACTCATCGGGGTTAATCACATTGCCCCGCGATTTACTCATCTTCTGCCGTTGCGTAATAATAATCCCCTGGTTAAACAGGCGGGCAAATGGTTCGCCAAAATCAACCAGACCCATATCCCGAAGCGCCTTAATAAAGAAGCGGGTATAGAATAGATGCATCACGGCATGCTCAGCACCACCGGTATATATGTCCACCGGCATCCAGTATTTCAACCTGTCCGCATCAAAGGGAGCAGTATCACAGTTAGGGCTGGTATAGCGCAAAAAATACCACGAGGAGCACATAAAGGTATCCATAGTATCCGTTTCCCGCTTAGCCGGGGCTGAACACCGCGGACAGGTAGTATTGACGAACGGCTCACAGTACTTCAGAGGGGATTCACCGGTAGGTCTGAACTCGGCATCCTCAGGTAGCAGCACCGGCAGGTACTCCTCAGGAACCGGGACAATACCACAGTCAGAGCAGTAAATCATAGGTATCGGTGCTCCCCAGTAGCGCTGGCGGGAGATAAGCCAGTCGCGAAGTCTATAAGTGATGGCTCGCCCTCCATAACCCTTCGCCTCCAGGAAATCAGACACCACCGCTATACCCTGCTGGCTGGGAAGCCCGTTAAACTGCCCTGAGTTAACCATCACGCCGGGATCAATATACGCCGCCTCCAACTCTCCTCCCTGCCATTCGGGTGGAGCTATCACCACCCTTATCGGCAGGTTATACTTTTGGGCAAAGGCAAAATCACGCTCATCGTGAGCCGGGACCCCCATTACTGCCCCGGTGCCGTAGCCCATCAACACATAATCAGCAATCCAGATAGGCACCGATTCACCATTAAGTCGGTTTACCACATAAGCCCCGGTAAACACCCCGTCTTTTTCCTTCTCGGTTGACAGCCGCTCAACCTCACTCTCCCGCCGTGACAGAGCAATGTAGTCTTCAACTTCAGTCTTCCTCTCCGGTGAGGTCAGCTTGGCTACCAGCGGGTGCTCTGGAGCCAGAACCATAAAGGTAACGCCAAAAGTGGTATCAGGACGGGTGGTAAATACCCGAAGCTCTTTTTCCTCTACCCCGGGATAGTCAAGAGCAAAGGAAATATCAGCCCCCTGGCTCTTACCCACCCAGTTTCTCTGCATTATCTGTATCCGCTCCGACCAGTCAATACCATCATACTGCATAAGCTCATCAGCATATTTAGTGATGCGGAAGAACCACTGCTCCAAATCCCGCCGGCTAACTGTGGCTCCACAGCGCTCACAGAAGCCTCCGGTCACCACCTGCTCATTAGCCAGCACTGTCTGGCAGCGAGGACACCAGTTAACCGGGGCCTTGCCCCGATAAGCCAGACCTGCCTCATACAGCTTCAAAAAGAACCACTGCGTCCACTTATAATACTCAGGCAGACAGGTAATGACCTCCCGACTCCAGTCATAGATGGCACCTAGGCTCTTAAGCTGACGGCGCATATTGTCTACGTTCTGCATCGTCCAGGTAAAGGGGTGAATACCCCGACTGATAGCGGCATTCTCCGCCGGCAGCCCAAAGGCATCAAACCCCATAGGATGCAGTACATTATAGCCCTGCATTCGCTTAAATCGAGCCCGAACATCAGACGGAGCCATGGCATACCAGTGCCCGATATGAAGATCGCCTGAGGTGTAGGGGAACATAGTCAGGGCATACCACTTGGGTCGAGAACTACCCTCACCAACCTCATACAGCCTGTCCTCAGCCCACTTCTGCTGCCACTTCTTCTCTACTTCACTAGGATTATATCTGGCTACCATTTAACCTTCCCATCTAAATAAAAGCCCCTCGCCACAAAATGCCAACGGCGAAGAGCAGCATTACCTTAGTCTGACAGTTCAGCTCCATAGCTCTCATTGGAGATAATTGTAGCAATAAAGCCTATGGTGTGCAACTAAAGCAGCTCAGACTGATTGCCGATATTGTGAACACGCCCTGAAGCTGATATGATTGATTTAGTATATTAACCAAGCTGGATTCTCAATGGCAATTATTAAGACCAAAAACCTGACCAAGAAATTCAAAGACTTATTAGCCGTAGATAGCGTGAGTTTAGAAGTAGAGGACGGCGAATGCTTCGGACTCTTGGGGCCCAACGGCGCCGGCAAGACTTCCCTTATTAGAATGATAACGGCGGTCTCACCGCCTACTCAGGGTGAGATATGGGTGATGGGTAACAACCTGAAGACCCATTCTCAGCAAGTAAAGGCCTTTCTAGGAGTTGTCCCCCAGTTAGACAATCTTGACCAAGACCTGACCGTGCTTCAGAACCTGATGACCTTTGCCCGATACTTCGATATACCCAAGGACGAGGCACATCGGCGCAGCATGGAAGTCTTAAGCCTGTTTGAGCTAGAAAGCAAGCGCAACAGCCACCTTAAAGAGCTATCAGGAGGAATGAAACGGCGCCTGCTCTTAGCCAGAGGCTTGATTAACCTGCCACAGATTATGATACTTGACGAGCCGACCATAGGCCTCGACCCCCAGGCCAAATATTTAGTCTGGCACAAGCTCACTGAGCTAAAGTCCCAGGGCGTCACCCAGCTTCTGTGCACCCAGAATATGGAAGAGGCAACCGTCCTCTGTGACCGGGTAGCCATAATGCATCAAGGTAAAATCCTCAGTCTTGATACCCCCCGGAGGCTCATTGCCAAATATGTGGGCAATGAGGTATGGGAAATTGAGGTAAACTCAGACGAAAGGCTTAGGACGGTCAAGGAATTGGAAAATCGTGGACTTGACTTTGAGGAGGTAGGGGGTAAGTTTCAGGTCTTCCACATTGAGGATGAGAAGTCGGTGACAGGGTTAGTAAATTCACTGGGGAGACTGCAGCGAAGACAGGCTACGCTAGAGGACGTCTTCCTCCGGCTTACCGGGAGGTCTTTAGCCGAATGAAACCATTCTCCTGGCGTTTTATCAGGGTGTGGCAGCGCAACCGGGACATCTTCTTCAGGCTGTGGCACTCGGAAGCACCTGGTGCAGTCGCCGAACCTATTATTATCCTACTAGCTATGGGCTTAGGCCTCGGGGCATACGTAGGCATGGTTGATGGCCAAAAATATATTGAATTTATTGCCCCCGGCATTATCGCCGCCTATGCTATGTTCAGTGCCAGCTTTGAGTGCACTTATGGTAGTTTTATTCGAATGGAGTTCCAAAAAACCTATGACGCTATCATCGCTACTCCGCTCAGCGTGGAGGATGTCATCGCTGGTGAAATCTTCTGGGGAGCGACACGCTCGCTTATGACGGGCACCGTTATCCTGACCATTGCGGCAGCCTTCCAACTGGTGTCCTCACCCTGGGCACTACTGATACCCGCCCTTTGCTTTTTAGAAGGCATTATGTTCGCTTCCCTGGCCATACTCTTTACTTCATTCGCCCCAGCCATTTATAGCTTTAATTACTATTTTACCCTGTTTATTACACCAATGTTTTTCTTCAGCGGAGTGTTCTTTCCCCTCTCCTCTTTCACTCCGATAGTGCAGACGCTAAGCTGGATAGCCCCGTTGACACCCGTGGTGCGTCTAAGCCGGGCATTAGTTAATGGGGAAATTCAGCTCGACCTTCTCTGGGCACTCGCCCTCATCGTGGCTCTGGCGATTCTGTTTTTCTCTATTTCGTTGGTCACCATGAGACGGAGGCTAACCGTATAAAAGAGAGGTTACCCTCATCGCTAACGCTTAATTCATATGAAGATTACAGATTTTGAGGATGGGTAAGCAGTGAGGAGCCACGACACCGATTGGAAAATGTTGTATCCTGTGCTAACCTAGCCAACGGCATATTGGGCTTTTCCCTCCAGGTAAAGGTCTCCGCCGTAAATATCGTTTATCACCGTGACTGGAAAGCCTTCTACTTCCAGGCGGCGAACCGCCTCAGTTCCAAGCTCCTCATAGGCTACCACCTCTGATTTCTTAATGCTCTTGGAGATGATAGCGCCGGCACCACCAATAGCCGCTAAATATACTGCTTGGTGTTTCTTCATCGCCTCTTTTACCGTCGGCGAGCGCATACCTTTGCCAATCATTCCTTTGAGTCCCTCAGCTATCAAACGGGGTGAATAAGCATCCATACGACCGCTGGTGGTAGGTCCGGCGGAACCAATCGGTTGGCCTGGCCTGGCTGGAGAAGGCCCCATAAAGTATACTGTCTGCCCCTTAATATCAAATGGAAGGGGCTTTCCATGGTCCAAAGCCTCAACCAGCCTCTTATGGGCAGCATCGCGACCGACATACATAACACCGGTGAGCAAAACATCGTCTCCAGCTTTAAGGTCTTTCAGGGTCTCATCGGTTAACGGGAGCACAACCTTTTTGGCCATTGCCATCCTCCTATATTTTCAATCCTTTTAAGATGTCTTTGGCAATAACGCTTCTCTGTAGTTCCAGAGCAAGCTCGGTAGCACTGGTAGCCAGGGCGTGGCGACACAGCCTTTCCATAGGTAACCCAGCTATATAGGGCGGTCCGCTGTAGATATGAGCCACCTTATCAGCCACATTATGAAGCATCTGGGTAGCAAATAGCTTAACCATAGCCGCTTCGCGCTGGATTGACCCTCCACTATCTGCTTTCCAGACAGCTTCATAGACCACAAGTCGGCAAGCATGAATGGATACAGCTATATCGGCGAGGGCAGCTTCAATACTGGTTCGCCTGGAAATGAGCTGTCCAAACGACTGCCATGATTGAGCCTGCAGGGTTGCTTCCTCAAGTAATCTCTGCGCCACTCCGATACACCTGGCCCCTCTTATTACCCGCCTGGACGGAAGCCACTTCTTACCTAAATGGAAAGCCTTGCCTTCTTCGCCCAGTATGTTTTCCGCAGGCACCTGGCATTTATTAAAAAACAGACATAAAGGTTCTCTCACCTGAGTTTGCCATCCTGCCTTTTCCTCGCCACCGGTTACCTTAAATCCAGGGGCATCCTTATCCACCAGAAAGCAAGTTATACCCTCCCCAGCTCCTTTACCAGCAATGGCGGCGAAAACAACGGCAAAATAGTCCTCACCAGTTGTGGAGAGCGACACCTTTTTACCGTTGAGAACATAATTACCGTTTACCTTTTCCGCTTTCATCTCCATATTGGAGACCTCGGCTCCCTTACCCGGCTCCATTAGTGCCAGGTAAGCACACTTTTGCCGATTAAGAACAGGCAGGAAGTATTTTTCCTTCTGTTCGGCATTGCAATCAAAGAGAATAGGGGTAACATCACCGAAGTTGAAAGGGATGACCGTTTGCGCCAGCTCTTCTTCAACCAGACAATTGCCTAAAGTGTCCAGACCGGCGCCGCCGAGTTCCTCAGGCACCCCTGCCCCCCATATCCCTATCTCTTTAGCCATCTTAATCAGTTTTTCCTCGGTCTCTGCCGGCAGAGACACCTGGGCATCACTCAGGTCAGCGGCTCGTCCCAGTAAGTCTCTCTCCAGAGGCTTGAGTTGGTCATTAACAAAGTCCCTTACCAGACTCTGCACCATTTTTAATTCTTGCGGTATTTCAAAATCCATTTAATATCTCTCCGAGCTTAAGCCTGGCTTAAGGCTTCCTCCAAGAACAGATCTAAATCAGGCTCATCTTCATCACCTATTCGCTTCTCCAGACGAGACATAACCTCTATCATGCGGTGGTTGACCACATAGTTTTTAATAGTAGTATCCACCTGAGGACACGCCAAAATGCACGCATCACACAGGTCACAGTCCTCGCCGACGATACTTTCCAGTGCCATTGAGGTTCGTTGCTCCGTCTTTTCACGGCGGGAAGGTTCACGAACCAGAATAGGACAGATATCCACGCAATTGCCACAGGCTAAACATTCCTTGTGTCCACTGATGTCCTCGGTGATGTTCAGCGCATGCCCCGGGTTAAACCCACTGGAAAGGAGACGACACCGACCTACCGGTGGTCTAAGCGTATTTAAGATTTCGTTTAAAACGCCTTCAATTTCCTTGACATCCTGCTGAATACGCAGTGGCATATTACACTCCTCAGGTTTAAGCTATTTTTACCTGACCCACCGTTAATGTCGGTTTGGTGTAATCAGGCAGGTAATCATGTGGCTGTCTGGCATAATTGGGTAGCAGCAACGGCGAGATTGGCCGCGAATCCGCCAGACCGGCTTTTTTAAGCTCTGCCTGCCATTGGCGTACATGGTCCAGCGTTAGCGAGCCCGGTTTAACCTTCTTAGCATACTCAGCGGCGGCTTTACCTGCCCTCCTCCCGAAGACAAACAAATCCAAGGTTGAGTTGCCAATAAGCCTATTTCTACCGTGTACTCCCCCTCCAACTTCACCCGCCGCCAATAACCCCGGTACCGTAGTGGCTCCATTGGTGTCTATCTTAATGCCTCCATTTTGATAATGAAGGGTGGGATAGACCAGCATTGGCTCTTTTACTATATCAATATTGAAACGAGCAAACTGTCGAACCATAGCCGGTAATTCACCGGCAATAGTTCCTTCGCCACGGATAATGTCAATCATTGGTGAATCCAGCCACACCCCTACCTCCCCGGTAGGTGTCTCTATACCCTTTTTACTCTCCTGGCATTCACGAATAATGGCTGAAGCTACCACATCCCGCGGCTCTAAAGGCATAATGAACTGCTCCCCGTCAACATTGGCCAGCTGTGCCCCCAGAGTTCTCACCTTCTCGGTAACCAATTGCCCCAGAATCTGCGTGGGATAAGCGACACCGGTAGGATGGTATTGCATGGTATCAATGAAAATCATCTCAGCGCCGGCCCGATAAGCCAATACCAGTCCGTCAGCAGTAGCCCCATAGTGATTAGTAGTGGGGAAGCCCTGAATGTGCAAGCGCCCCATACCCCCGGTCGCCATAACCACCGCCTTGGCTCGCACCAGGCTTAATTCATTGGCCTCCATATCGACCAATATGGCTCCAGCTACCCGTCCTTGGTCATCCAGTATTAGCTCCACGGCGGGAGCAAATTCAATATAATCTATCTGCCGGCATTTAATCTCATCACGCAGGACACGCATCTCCTCCAGCCCGGTGTAGTCCCGTGCTGAATGCAGCCTCCGCCTTGAGGCACCACCCCCGGAAAGCTCGTGTAACGAACCGTCTGGTTCCTTATCCCAGTTGACACCCAGTGTTTCCAGCCACTTGATAGCTGAGGGAGCGTCTTTTACCAATGCCTCTACTAACTCAGGTATATTAGTGAAGCGGCCGCCCCCCATAGTATCCAGATAATGAATAATCGGGGAGTCATTGGGCCTATCGGCTGCCTGTATTCCAGCCTGAGCGCCCACGGTATTAGCATCGCCCAGACGCAGCTTGGTTACTAACAGGACCTTAGCCCCATTCTCCTGAGCCAGGAGTGCCGCTGAAGCCCCCGCCCCTCCACAACCAATTACCAGAACATCCACATCATAATCAACCTTGCCTAGGTCAATCTTATCCGGGTTAATCCGACTGTTACCCTCCAGCAAATCGGCCATCTCTTTGGGGGTGCGGTCACCCTTGTTCGACCCTACCAGCAATTCCCGCATACTTTCTCCAATAAAGTCGGGGTGATGTTTCTTTAGCAAAGGTGTTTTCTCCTCGCCGGTGAGGCGGGACAGGGTTTCTTTTAGCCGCTTCCCCCGGCTAGCCTCTACTTTACGGATACTTTCTTCCATATAGAGTGGATACATTTTACTGACCTCTATTCCGCTAACTTCAGTAAGCCGGTTCTATGTCACGCTCATCATATAGCTTTTGTAGCTTGCTTTTTTCCATCTTTTCCAACTTTTCCAGTTCGGCGTCAAACTTGCCGGCTTCTATCTCAGCTATCCTGTCCTCGAGGTGCTTGGAAACGGGTGCCAGATAGCGACCATACAAGCGCCGACATAGCAAAGCTACATTATAAGGCACCAACCCCTGCGGACACCTAGCCGCACACAGGCCGCACATCACACAGTCAAAGGACTTTGTCGCCACTTCACCAATATCGCCCCTCAGAGCATCGGACATAAACCACATCACTTCAAGCTCCTGAGGACAGGTTTTGGTGCAATTATTACAACCAAAGCAGGTAACCAGGTCAGGATAAAGCGCCAGTATCTGTTCAACGTCTGGTTCTATTTCTTCCAGGTTATAAAGGGCCTTGGCAGCCGGGAAGAATGGTATCTGCACCAGATACATATCCGGTTCCACTGTTTTCTGGCAGGCAAGGTCGTACCTTAGCTGTGGGTCATCCTTAAAGTTGAAAACAGTGGCACAAGCACCACAAAATCCGGCACGGCACCCACAGCCACGAATCAGCCGGTAGCCACAATACTCCATTGCGGTGAGGATGGTAAGCCCTTCAGGAACCTGATAATGCTTACCCATAATGTAAATGTTAATCATTTTAACCTGTTCTTCAACCTGTTTTGCTTTAATCTTTTCAACCATTTTTGACCTCGATTTAAAGGATTACTTCTTTGTGTCGAGCACTATGACACTGCAGGTTAACTGCCACTGGCATGCTGCCGATATGAGCCGGGAAAACCTCAACATGAACGGCCAGGGCAGTCACCCTACCACCGTACCCCATTGGCCCAATGCCCAGATTATTGACTCGCTGCAGAATTTCCCTCTCCAGTCCGGCAACCTCAGCCTCAGGGTTGGGCTCACCTACTTTGCGCAGCAACGCTCGCTTTGCCAGCATAAAGGCCTTTTCTACCGTGCCGCCGATGCCCACCCCGACAATAACCGGGGGGCAAGGATTGCTACCCGCCTCATCAACCGCCTTGACCACGACATCGATAACCCCCTGACGACCCTTGGATGGGGACAGCATCGCCAGGCGAGACATATTATCGGCACCACCCCCTTTAGGCAATACACTAATCTTGAGCTTATCACCCGGGACTATATCGGCGTGGATAATAGCTGGCGTGTTATCTTTGGTATTTACCCTGGCAGAGAAAGGCTGCCGCACCATAGACTTGCGCAAATAGCCCTTATCATATCCCTGGCGCACTCCCTCGTTTATGGCTTGATAAAGATCACCACCGGTGATATGAACCTCCTGCCCCAGCTCCAGCAAGACTACCGCCGTGCCGGTATCCTGGCACAGAGGTATTTTCTCCTTGACCGAGACTTCGGCATTCTCCAGTATTCTACCCAGCACCTCACGTGCCACCGGAGCTTCCTCTTTTTGCCGGGCTTGCTTGAGGGAAGTTAGCACATCCTCAGGAAGATAATAACATGCCTCTTGAAAAAGCCGGGACACGGTTTCGGTTATCTGCTTACAATCAATGACTCTCATTTAGCCACATTCCTTTCCGCAAAGATAGCTATCAATATGCTACATGGCTAATCTTCAGGTGCCGGAGGGATGAAGCCCTCTTTCATAAGAAGAGCGGTTGCTCCCCTGGCGCTCTTAATTATTGTCTCGGCTCGCCTGGTCAACTCTTCTCGGCTGGCTTTTTCCCGGGCTACCCCCTGCTCAATAGCCTTGAGTCCTACCGCCACCGCTTCCCTGATAAACACCTCCCATTCCCCCATAGTTGGTACGATATTATCTTCGTCTATGCCCCGGTCTTCAGCACACTTGGCTAACTCGTAGGCAGCGGCGATACACATCTCATCAGTTATAGTTCTAGCTTTGACATCCAGGGTGCCACGGAAGATAGCCGGAAAGCCGATAGAATTATTTACCTGGTTGGGGAAATCAGACCTGCCCGTAGCTACAATTCTAGCCCCGGCCTCTTTGGCTTCCCAGGGCCAGATTTCGGGGATAGGATTGGCACAAACAAAAACTATAGCCTCTTTAGCCATACTCCTGACCCATTCCGGTAAAATTACCCCGGGTCCTGACTTTGATAGCGAGATACAGACATCAGCCCCTTTTAAAGCTTCAGCTATTCCACCGCTTATTTTATCAGGATTGGTTCGCTGGCATAAGTCCCACTTGTACGGGTTTTCCTCTTGCTTCTCCTCGAGGTCAGTTCGGCCAGTATGGAGGATAGCTTTACTATCGACAACTATGGTGTTCGCCGGCTTAAAACCGTCAGAGAACATTACCCTGAGGATAGCCACATTAGCGGCACCGATACCAATAACGGCAACCCTAACCTCCTCTTTTTTCTTACCCACAATCCTTAAGGCATTGATTAGCCCGGCCATAGTAACCGCTGCCGTTCCCTGCTGGTCATCATGCCATACCGGAATCTGTGCCTCGGCTCTTAGCCTATCAAGGATGTAAAAACATTTAGGGTTGGAGATATCCTCAAGATTGATGCCACCGAAGGAAGGCTGAAGCCATTTCACCACCTGAATAATCTCATCAGGGTCTTTGGTGTCAAGACAAATAGGCACGGCATCCACCCCACCCAGGTATTTAAAGAGCAGGGCTTTACCTTCCATTACTGGCATACCAGCTTCAGGCCCGATGTCACCTAACCCCAGAACCCTGGTGCCATCGGAAACCACCGCCACGGTATTCCACTTATTGGTGAACTCATAGACCTTTTCCCGGTCCGCCTTTATTGCCCTACAGGGCTCGGCTACCCCGGGAGAATACCAGATAGCGAAATCGTTGAAGTCACGGATACAGCACTTGGGGATTGTCTGCAGCTTCCCCCGATAAAAAGGATGTAATTTCATAGCATCCTCCGCCGGTTGGCGCGCTTTAGCCAGAAGCTCTTCCTTAGTTGCTTTTTGTGGCATGCCTCACCTCATTTCAATTTATCAGAGTCTTTTGTGTCAATGGTCACCTAATTCCACCATATGAACCTTACTCTCTTCAAGAAGCAGGCTAGTTTTTGCTTGAGGATGGCCGAGGACAGGTAGTGGTAAGCAGTCGGAACCGCTAATACTGCCAAGTATATTCACTGAAACTCACGCCAATTTTACCACCCCCTCAGGGGATGGTCAAGCTCATGTCCTCGCCAGATTAAAATACAGCTGTAAGTTTCACCTTTTGCCCGGCTACAGGCTATGCTATACTTATAAAAAAGAACCTTAATACTTATGCTATGAGTGACCCGACCAAGGTAAAGGACAGAATAGAGCAGCTACGCAAGCTGATTAACTATCATAACCATCGCTATTATGTGCTGGACAGCCCTGAGATTAGCGATGCCGAATATGATGAGTCAATGAGGGAGCTGAAGCAACTGGAGGAGGAATTTCCCCGGTTCCTGACCCCGGACTCACCTACCCAGCGGGTTGGCGCCGCTCCGGTTGAAACCTTCGGTGTGGTGGAACACCCTCTGCCTTTATTATCTCTGGGTAATGCCTTTTCTCAAGAGGAGTTACGGGCTTGGTATACCCGAATTCTAAAGTTAGCCGGTGCACAGCCGTTTAGTTTCGTCGGTGAGCACAAGATTGATGGACTGGCGGTGGCTCTGACCTACGTTAACCGTCAACTGACTACCGGGGCTACCCGTGGTGACGGCTTCCGAGGTGAAAATATTACCCAGAACCTGAGAACTATCCGGAGTATCCCGCTGTCCGTACCTAAAGAATCCCCCACTAGGTTTGAAGTGCGGGGTGAAGTCTTTTTACCCAAAGCCGGCTTCAACAGGCTAAATCAGGAGCGGGTTAAAGAAGGACAACCCCCGTTTGCTAACCCCAGAAATGCCGCGGCTGGCTCGGTGCGCCAGCTTGACCCCCGCATGACCGCTAAACGCCCGCTGGATATCTATATCTACATGCTGGGGTATGCTGAAGGCAAGGCAACACCCCCCACCCACCGGGAAACTATGGAGTATCTCAAGTCACTCGGCTTTAAGATAAATCCCAATAACCGGCTGCTTACCGACATTGAGGAGGTTGAAGACTTTTATCAAACCTGGGTAGAGAAAAAAGAAAGCTTACCCTACGAAGCCGATGGTATCGTGGTTAAGATAGATTCGCTTGAACGGCAAAAACAACTGGGAAGTATCGGTCACGAACCCAGATGGGCGATAGCCTATAAGTTCCCGGCGGTTCAGGGCACCACCCGCCTCAAGGAAGTTGGTATCAGTGTCGGCCGGACTGGCACCCTTAATCCCTATGCCATCCTGGAACCGGTCTCAGTGGGAGGAGTAACTATCAAACAGGCCGCCTTGCATAATGAAGATGACATCAGGCGCAAGGATATCCGTGAAGGCGACTGGGTCTATATCCAGCGAGCCGGCGAAGTGATACCCGAGGTTGTCGGACCAATTAAAAGTAAGCGCACTAGAAAGGAAAAGGAATTCAACCTCCTGGAAAAGATTTTTGACAGTACCAAGCAACGCCCGGCCTGCCCGAAATGCGGAGCGGAGGTGGTTAAACCGGAAAGTGAAGTTATGTACTACTGTTCTAACGCCGCCTGTCCCGCCCAAGTTGAGCAGCGGATTGAGCACTTTGCTTCCCGGGGAGCTATGGACATCAGAGGTATAGGCGAATCAATGAGCGTTATGCTACACAAGGAAGGGCTGGTTAAGGACGTGGCTGACCTGTACTACCTCAAGGAGAAGAAAGAGCAACTCCTGAAACCGGAGAGAATGGCGGATACAAACGTAACCAATATGCTCAATGCCATTAAGCAGAGCAAAGACAGACCGCTAGCCAGATTCATCTTTGCCCTGGGGATACGACATATCGGAGAAGAGATGGCCGAAATCCTGGCCCAAGAATTCGATAACCTTGATGACTTGGCTAATACCTCAAGAGAGAGACTTGTGTCTATCCCGGCCATAGGTCCCAAGATCGCCGACAGCATAATTGACTTCTTCCGACAGGAAGAAAATAAGACTATTATTAAAAAATTAAAGGACGCCAAAGTTTGGCCAAAGCAAGCAGCCGCTAAGCCGGAAGAACTACCCCTGGCCGGTATGGAGTTTGTTATCACCGGTAGTCTGGAAGCCTTCGCCAGAGGAGAGGCTAAGGCACGGATAAAAGCCCTCGGGGGCACCACCAAAGACAACGTTACCAGAAAAACCACCCACCTTGTCGCCGGTGCCGACCCCGGCTCAAAGCTGGACCATGCCCAGGCACTAGGCACCAAACAACTCAATGAAGAACAATTCCTCCGCATTCTTAATAAAAAGCTCCCTAATGACAATGGTTCCTAAATACATCCCCTCTTGTCCCAACCTAACCTGACAAAACTCTTGACTTTGTATGTCTCAAACATTACTATAAACTTCCTATATAAAGTAAGGAGATGAAACAGATGACTTCACTTGACTTCACTGCAAGCTGTACAGTCGTCATCGATGGTTACATCTGGTTCTGGGATTCAGAAACTGATGAGGTGCTTAATTTTTCTGATGCCAGCGGTTTGTTGAAACTGGACTGATCATCCAAGAGAATGCCAGTAAAGAAATCTTGCATCCTCGAACACAGACAACTTGATTATGAAGCTAATTGTAGGATTGGGTAACCTAGGGCGTGAGTATGCCAACAACCGCCATAACATAGGCTTTACGTGCCTTAAGCATTTTGCTAAGACGCAGGGTATACGCTTTGGTAAGAAGCAGGGGCAAGCCCGAATCGGCACCGGTGAGGTTGCAGGCGGTAAAGTAGTAGTAGCCAGACCGCAAACCTATATGAACCAGAGTGGTGAATCTGTCAGCCGACTGATAAAGAGGTTTAATATCAACCCCGATGACCTCCTAGTCATCCACGATGACCTTGACCTGCCTTCGGGTACAATCCGCATCCGCCGGGGCGGTAGTTCTGGTGGACACAAGGGGATTAATTCCATCATCGCTGATTTAGACAGGCAGGACTTCATTCGTATTCGGGTAGGTATTGGACGACCGACTACATTTGAAGACGACACCCAGAACAAGGAAGATGAGATTATCGCCTATGTGCTCAGTGATTTTACCCCTGAAGAAAAACCGGTTATTCACAAGGTCATACCCAGAGTCAGTGAAGCTATCTACTGCCTTCTCACCGATGGTCTGACAGCAGCTATGAATAAGTATAATTAAGCACTATATCTATCCCCCATACTCTTGATTACCTAAAATCTATTTTGAGGATAGCTATCAATCCCGTATTCCTCTGCACAAACACGATAGAGAGGCCGCCTGTATTCCTCCGGGCAGTGGAATTGCTGTTTAATTAAAGATACTACCTGCTTTCCCAATTCTTCGGAGCTTTTCATAGCGAATCTGTCTTTTCTTACCTCTCCTTTATTTCTAGCAAAACCAGAAGCATAATCAGCCGGAAGCATATGGCAGTAGTTGATGAAGGTGCTGAATTGAGTCCAAATTCCTTCATGTCCTATAGAACTCCCTACACTTATCACACCGGCAACCTTATTCGGCAGCACGTACATGTTATACAGGCTATACAAGCGGTCGATGACCATCTTAGCCTGAGCGGTCACCGACCCGAAATAAGAAGGCGAGCCAAAAATAAGACCGTCAGCGGCCAGAACCATGGGAAACAACTCCTGCATGTCGTCTTCTATATGGCATTTGCCACCTTTCTGGCGACAGGTATCACAGCCGTCGCAGGGTTTAAGCTCTTTGCCAGCCGTTGTCCACAGCTCAGTTTCGGCGCCATAGCTTCTAGCGCCAGCCATGGCTTCGCTCATCATTATTTCGGTATTGCCACCCTTACGCGGACTGCACACCACACCTAAAACTTTCATATCTAAACCTCCTTCTTTCCCTTCTTAAACCCGGGCACACCTATTGACTATCCTATGCCAAAGCAACTTAATCAATGATAAAATAAAAGTAAAAGCAGGTCAATGCCAATTTTTAGACAAATTTCCCGAAGCGCTCTATAGATGGTATAATCTACATATTCATACTAAGCTTAATAATCTATGGAAATGATAAACAAACAGAAATTCATTGCCGTTATCGGTGGCAATCAATGTTCACCAGAGGGGGAGTGTGTGGCTGAAGAGGTGGGTCGTGAACTGGCTAAGCGAGGGGCAATTCTGGTCTGCGGTGGCCTGGGGGGAGTTATGGAGGCAGCCTGCAAGGGCGCTTACTCAGCGGGCGGAATGACCATCGGCATTCTCCCCGGAGATAGCCGCCAGGCAGCCAATCCCTATGTCCAAATCCCCATAGTTACCGATATAGGCTATGCCAGAAATGTCATTGTAGTCAAATCAGCCCAGGCAATTATCGCTATTGATGGCAGCTATGGCACCCTCACTGAGATAAGTTACGCCTTACAAAACGGAGTCCCGGTTATTGGTCTGAATACCTGGGCATTAGCCCAAAATGGTCAGCCGGATAACTCAATTATCCTGGCTAAAAGCCCGGCTGAGGCGGTAGATAAAGCCCTTGATTTGGCTGGAGACTAATCGCCAAACCACTTCGAGTTACCGAGGGGAAATGTCAACTATTGAGAATATCAAAGCCAGAGAAATTCTGGACTCTAGAGGCAACCCGACGCTGGAGGTCGAGGTAGAGCTATTTGACGGCACGCTCGGACAAGCCGCCGTGCCCTCCGGAGCCAGCACCGGCAAGTATGAGGCGATAGAACTGCGTGACGGCGATAATTCCCGGTTTAACGGACGGGGGGTACTCAAGGCAATAGCCAATGTTAATAAACACATCGCGGCGGCTATAATCGGGATGCCGGCTACCGACCAAGCCGCCATTGACCACAAGCTAATAGAGCTTGACGGCACCACCAACAAATCAAACCTCGGGGCTAACGCCATTCTGGGAACATCACTAGCCGTAGCCCATGCGGCAGCCCATTTTCTGGGTGTGCCGTTATACCGCTATCTGGGCGGGGCAACCACCTACACCTTACCGGTACCCATGCTCAATATCCTGAATGGTGGCCGGCATGCTACCAACTCAACCGATTTCCAGGAGTTCATGATAGTACCGGCAGGAGCCAGCAGCTTCAGCCACGCTCTTCAAATGAGCACCGAAGTCTACCATAGTTTAAAAAAAGTGCTTACGGATAAAGGACTGGATACCAACGTCGGTGATGAAGGCGGCTTTGCCCCTTCTTTATCATCAAACAAACAGGCTGTAAAGATAATCCTGTCAGCCATGGAAAGGGCCGGCTACCATCCGGGAAAGGACTGCTATATTGCTTTAGACCCGGCCGCCAGTGAATTCTATAAAGATGGCCATTATATCCTGTCCCGGGAGGGCGTTTCCCTCAGCACCAGCGAAATGGTTGATTATTATACCAGGTGGACATCAGATTACCCCATTATCAGTATTGAGGACGGACTGTCAGAAGAAGACTGGGAAGGCTGGCAGCTCCTGACTGAAAGACTGGGCAGCAAAGTCCAACTCGTTGGTGATGACCTCTATGTTACCAATGTAAATCGCCTCAGCCAGGGTATCAAAACGAAAGCGTCAAATTCCATTCTCATTAAACCCAATCAAATCGGCACCCTTACCGAGACAATAGCCGCTATCAAGATGGCCCAACAGGCTGGCTGGACGGCGGTAGTCAGCCACCGCTCCGGTGAGACCGAAGATACTACCATCGCTGACCTAGCGGCGGGACAGAACACCGGCATGATCAAAGCCGGCGCCCCCTGCCGCTCGGAGCGCACCGCCAAGTATAACCGTCTCCTCAAAATCGAAGACGAGCTGGGCAAAAAGGCCGGATTCGCTGGCATGAAAGCTTTTTACAATTTGAAGAGGTAAACAGGCTTAGATGAACAAAACAGGCATTACATTATCAAGATAAAAATCGCTGAGGAGATATAAAAATGACAACCAGAATCGGGATTAACGGCTTCGGGCGTATCGGAAGACTAACCCTAAAGGCAATCAACCAGTGCCAGGGCGACAAGCTGGAGGTGGTGGCGGTTAATGACCTGACCGATACTAAAACTAATGCCCACCTGCTGAAATGGGACAGCACCTACGGTCCCTATCCGGGTGAAGTAAAAGCCACTGACGATTCAATTATCATTGATGGCAAAGGGATAAAGGTGCTCTCAGAATGCGACCCGGGTAGCATCCCGTGGCAGGATTACGGCGTAGACATTGTAATAGAGTCAACCGGATTATTTACCGACGCTACCAAGGCAGCGGCTCACCGACAGGGTGGTGCCAAGAAGGTGCTCATTTCTGCCCCGGCGAAGAACGAAGATATAACCATCGTCCTCGGTGTCAATGAAGACCGGTATGACCCGAAACAACACAACATCATATCCAACGCCTCGTGCACGACCAACGGTATTGCTCCCGTAGTCAAGGTATTACACCAGAGCTTCGGTGTAAGTAAAGGGTTAATGACCACTATCCACGCCTACACCAATGACCAGAGGATTCTAGATATATTTCATAAGGACCTGCGCCGGGCTCGAGCCGCCGCTTTGAACATTATCCCCACCACTACCGGCGCTGCTAGGGCGGTAACCCAGGTTATCCCTGAACTCAAAGGCCGAGTCCACGGAGTTGCCTTCAGGGTCCCAGTCCCGACCGTCTCCGTCATTGACTTTGTCGCTGACTTAGACCAAGAGGTCACGGTAGAACAGGTCAACCAGACTTTCCGGGCAGCGGCTGAGGAACCTCTAGCCGGAATTCTGGAGTACTGCCAGGACGAGCTGGTCAGTATGGACTTTAAAGGTAATCCGGCCAGTTCCATCGTTGACGCGCCAAGCACTATAGTCATTGGCGGGAATATGGTCAAGGTGCTTGCCTGGTATGATAATGAGTGGGGCTACAGTTGCCGCTTAGCCGACCTGGCCGCTTATATTGCTGATAAAGGGTTATAACCGGCCGGAGGTGCTGCCTTTTTAATAACAATTGACATCTTCATAAAGGTGTGTTTAAAATAGCAAAGCGCTAATCAATAGCGAGGTATGAAATGAAATTAGTAGTTATGGGTTTGGGACAATGCGGTAGCCAAATTGCTGATGATTTCGCCCGAATGGGGGGCAGGGCACGGACTCAGCGTGGTATTGAGATAATTACCGGTGCCTTCGCCGTCAACACCGACGCTGCTGACCTAAGCGCACTATCCACCATAAGAGCTGACTACCAGCATAGAATCCTCATCGGAGGTCGCAAGACCAGTGGCCATGGGGTAGGTAAGATAAATGAACTGGGTGCCGAGGTAGCTAAAGAAGATGGTGACAAGGTCATCGACTCTATAAGAACCACCCGGCACTTCTTTGAGACCGATGCCTTTTTAATAGCTGCCAGTGCTGCCGGCGGCACCGGCTCAGGCTCACTGCCAATAATAACCCAGATGGTAAAAGAGCGTTATATGGATAAACCGGTATACGCCCTTGTTGTCCTCCCCTTTGAGCATGAAGAGCAAACCGAGGCAAGAACCATCTACAACTCAGCCATCTGCCTTAAATCCATCAGCTCAGTGGCCGATGCCGTATTTCTCGTTGATAACCAGAGGTACGTCAGAAAGGACGCCTCGCTTAGAAATAATCTGGCTCGAATTAATGCCCTAATAGTCGCTCCGTTCTACAACCTGCTCTGTGCCGGCGAAGAGAAGAAAGCCAAACACATCGGGGCCAAGATGCTTGATGCTGGAGACATAATACAGACACTGGCAGGGTGGACAGCCATAGGCTATGGCAAAACACCATTACCACTAATCAGGCTTCCCTTTATACGGACAAGTGATTTCAGGAAAAAGAACACCGAAACCCACAAGGGAATTGAGGCAATGGATGCGGCTATAAGTGAACTGTCCATCAGGTGCAAGCCGATGGATGCCGGCAGAGCCCTATATCTCATCTCAGCTCCACCCAAAGAAGTGAATATGGACCTGGTCAAAGAACTTGGCGACTACCTGAAAGATATCGCCTCTGAGGCTATAATTAGAAATGGCGATTACCCCAGAGAAAGGGGCGCACTGGATGTCACGGTAGTCCTGTCTGAACTTAGCGATGTGGACAAGATAAAGGCATACTACAATAAAGCCGTCACTTTTATTCAGGATATTAAACAGAGACAGAGGGAGACGCAGAGCAAACTCACAGGGATAGACGACGCCTCAAAGAACGTACCGACATTATTATAAGCTAGCCAATCCAAGCCTATCGTTTAAAAAGTAGTAGCCAATCTTAAGCTTTCATATCATGCCATATGCCAGCTTTAGGTAAATACATAACACTTAGCCACCTGAAACTGGCACTTATTTTATAGGAGAAATCACGCTTAAGCTTACCTCCTGCACTTGTAATTATATCCTTAAAGAGGCAATTCGGTTTTACCTTCCACTCTGCCATAGATTACCTCCTTCCACCTGTCACTTAAGATTTCTTTAGTGACACCCCAAAAACACCCACTTTTAACATAGGGGATTGCCACCTATCTTTTATGACATCATCTGGCGTAACACTCATTCTCCCTCGCTATAAAGGTTCCTTTTCTATCTCAGAGTTTCACGGCTAGCCTTCAGGCGTGAAATTTAGCGCACCTTTTTATCTTCATTAATTGACGATGTATGAACCTTTTCCATGCTACACCTTCTGGCTGAATGTTCAATAAACTTGGACTCCTTGCCAAAGGCAGCCCAACTACTTATACTGCCGATTGCTGGGTTGTGCCAATATTGCTGACGATGCACACTATGGTGTAGTATGGTGATTTCTATACTAATAACAATATTACCTTCTAAAAATTAACGCTGTCTAGCCGAAAACGCCTTTGGAAACCAGATGATATAGGGTATAATAAAGACGAAAGAAGATGGTTTCTCAAGTCTTTTATCGTAAGTGGCGCCCCCAAACCTTAGCTGAGGTAGTGGGACAGGAACCGGTAACCCAGACACTACTTAATGCCCTCAGTAGCAGCCGGGTATCTCACGCTTATCTCTTCTGCGGCCCCCGAGGTACCGGTAAAACCAGCACCGGTCGTATTCTGGCTAAGGCAGTAAACTGTGTTACCGATGGCAAGGGCGAACCGTGCAATACCTGCCCAATGTGCCAGGCAATAACCGAGGGCAGAGCTCTGGATGTGATTGAGATTGATGCCGCCAGTAACACTGGCGTTGAAAATATCCGAGACCTCCGAGAGAGGGCTAACTATGCTCCTAACCAAGCCCGTTACAAAGTATATATACTAGATGAAGTCCATATGCTCAGTACCAGTGCCTCCAATGCCCTCTTGAAGACACTGGAAGAGCCACCACCACACGTTATCTTTATCCTAGCTACCACCGAAGCTCATAAAGTCCTGCCCACCATCATGTCACGATGCCAGCGCTTCGATTTCCGACGCCTCTCACAATCAGATGTAGTTTCCAAACTAACCCGGATTTGTCAGCGAGAAGGCACCAACACAGAGCCGGAAGCACTGCGACTCATTGCCAGGAGTGCCACCGGTAGCCTCCGCGACGCTGAAAACCTGCTGGAACAGTTAACAACCTACTACGGTTCTGAGATTGAAACCCACCAGGTTCAGGCTATCTTGGGCATCACCGGAGACCGACGAGCCAAAGAACTGGTCAAGCACATTATAAATAATGATGTCTCTGCCGGGATGAAAGCGATAAACAATGTCAATAGCGATGGTCTGGACCTGAAGCAATTCAATCGGGAACTGGTGGAATACCTCCGAGGACTTTTGCTAATAAAGACTGGCTCCGAAGAAGCGGTAGACTTAACTGCCGAGGATATTGCTGAACTCAAGGACTTAACCGCTAAAGCCCCCCTGCCCCAGATATTGAAGGCAGTCAAGCTCTTCGGACAACTCAAAATTGGTTTTGATAACTACTCTACCTTACCCCTGGAGCTGGCGCTGGTCGACTGTGTCCTACCCTCAGAGGAAGAGGTAGCCAGCCATGCCCCTCAATATGAATCTCGCCAGCCCACAGAAACGGTTACGCCACCAGCTACCCCACCCTCACCTAAAAAGACCACCGCCAAAACTAAGCCGGCAAGCACGCCAGCCATAGCCGAAGCGGCGGCACTACCTGCCACTCCACCTCCGTCTGAACAGCCCACCGCCGAAACTAAGCCGGCAAGCACGCCAGCCACAGCCGAAGCGGCGGCTACTCCACCAGAGCCAGGCAGTGAAATTGAACGCTTAGCACAAAACTGGAAACAGGTTATCGAACAAGCCCCGGAAAACGCCAGACGAACCCCAGCTATAGCTATCCTTAGAAGTGCCGGCGTCAAACCGGTGGCACTTGAAGACAACGCCGTAGTCCTGGCCTTTAGATATCCTCTTCACAAGGAGAACATGGAGAAACTGGAAAATCAGAAGACGGCTGAGGAAATCATAAGCAATTTCCTGGGTCGTCCCTGCCGTGTTCGCTGTATCCACCAGCCAGAAAGTAACCACCTGCTCAAGGCAGCCATGAAGATGGGTGCCCAAATTATCAATACGGAGGAAAAATGAATCTATCCATGTTGAACCAAGCCCGAGAGCTTAAAGCAAATCTGGACAAGGCTCAAAAAGAGTTAAGCAAAACTACTGTGGAAGCGGACTCAGGCAAAGGCGCCGTTAAGGTTACTGTTAACGGTCAACAGAAAATACTTTCAATAAAAATATCACCCGAGGCGATAGACCCCGATAATACCAAACGCCTGGAAGATTTGGTGCTAAAGGCAGTAACTGAAGCCATTGCCAAATCTCAGAAACTTGCCGCCCAGCAGCTAAAGGGGCTTACCGGCGGTTTTAAAATCCCGGGGCTGACCTAATTATGGTCAGGGAGGCTAACATTGAACCAGAATTATATACCTACTTCTAACGCCGTATCCAGACTCGTTCAGGAACTCAACAAACTACCCGGCATTGGTCCCAAGAGCGCTCAGCGACTTGCCTACTACCTGCTGCGTGCCCCGGAGGAGCAAGCCAGGTTCCTGGCTGATGCCATACTGTCCGTAACGCAGGAGACCAAGCTATGCTCCATCTGTTTTAATGCTACTGACACTGACCCCTGCCCCATTTGCCGCGGTGACCAGCGCGACCGGACCAAGGTCTGCATCGTGGAACAGCCCCAGGACATCTTAGCCCTGGAGCATACCGGCATTTATAAGGGGCTGTACCATGTGCTCCACGGCGCCATTTCGCCTACCGAGGGAATGGGAGCCGATAGTATAAGAGCCCGGGAGCTTCTGGAGCGGTTACAGAGTAGCTCAGTTAGCGAAGCCATCCTGGCCACCAACCCCACCCTGGAGGGGGAACAGACCGCGATGTATCTCAGCAAACTCATTTCACCCCTGGGCATCAGAATTACCCGCCTCGCCCGGGGACTGCCCTTCGGCACCGAGCTGGAATACGCTGATGACGTTACCATCACCCAAGCTATTGAGGGCAGACAGGAGTTTTAGCCCACAAGTCGTTTATCAAGGGTAATTTGAAGGGGCTTCGCCCCTTCAAACGTAACCCCTCCCCCTCTCCTTTCAAGGAGAGGGGGATACAGGGAGTGAGGTTCAACCTGAATAAGATAAGCTCGGATTAGGCAGAATCATGAGCGATAAAGCTGATTTTGATTACTTCATGAGTTGTTTAATAAAAGCTGGAACTAAAATAGATAGCCACTATTTTAAACTACCTGTAGCTGGTGCCGAAAAACCAATATTTCGGGAACAAGTCTATTGTTACGAACTCTATCACCAACTCCGTTGTATTCTGGGAGACGACTTCCCCTACAAGCTAGATGGAGAAGTCGACAAAGCTGCTCATCCCATTTTGAAGGGTGCGAAGAAGCCCGATTTTATCGTTCACGTTCCCGGCACGATGGATAGAAATCTAGTAGTTATCGAGGTAAAATCAGCAAACGAAAAGACGCGGATTAATGGAATAAGAGCTGATTTACAAAAACTCCGAAGTTTTCTTGATACAGCCAAATATTATCGGGCTATCATGCTTGTTTACGGAGACAGTGAAAGTAGTTTACCCAAACGTGTCCGCTGTGAAATAGATAGTTTGCCAAGAGAACATGCGGAACACATACTGCTGATATGGCATAAAAAACCTAACGCAAAACCAGAAGTAATTAAATGACTAAACCACGAACTTATCAGACGGAAGCCATCATCATCAGGAAGATTAAGCTGGGTGAGGCGGATAGAATCCTTACCCTCTACACTCCCCACCCAGGCAAGATTAGAGCCGTCGCCAAGGGAGTCAGGCGCCCCAGAAGCAAGCTGTCCGGACACCTTGAGCTTCTCACCCACAGTATGGTATCACTGGCTCGGTGTCGCAATCTGGATACTATCATCGGCAGCCAGACCATCAATAGCTTCCTCCCCATCAAAAGCAACCTTGAGCTTACCTCCTATGCCCTTTACGCCACCGAGCTGGTCGACCAGTTTACCGCCGATAATGTTGAAAATCCCCCGTTATTCCAACTACTGCTGGAGACAATGAAGCGCCTGTGCCAGGGCGGCGATAACGAACTCGTCTTGCGCTACTTTGAACTGCACCTCCTCAATCTGGTCGGCTACCGTCCCCAGCTCCAGCAGTGCGTCTCCTGTAAGTCAGCGCTTGAGTCTACCATTAACTCATTCTGTCCCGGTGCCGGCGGTATGCTGTGCCCCAATTGCCGCCAGAATAAACTAACCTATTCCATATCAGTCAACGGACAGAAAATGCTACGCATACTACAAAGCAACGAATATAATACCGTCAGCCAGCTGGAGATGAACCGGGAACTATCCGGCGAAATAGAAGGAGTAATGAGAAACTACCTTAAATACCTTCTGGAAGGGGAGGTCAAGTCAACCGCCTGGCTGGATACTTTAAGAGAGCAGAAGATAGCCTCTGGCTAAGGCGCTTTACTACTGAACAGGGATAACCTATAATAACCCAAAATAGATAAGGCATGGCTGCGAGTCTAGTTCTCAGTCTTTTTGCTAATACCATAAGGAATGAGCCAAGATGACACCCAGACTGGACAGTGTAACTCAACAGCGACGGGAAAAGCTCAAGCGGATTCGTAGCCGTGGTATTAACCCCTACCCTCACCGCTACCACCGCACTCATTCCACCCAGAAGGCCGTAGCCCAGCTTGAGCAGCAAGAGAAAGGCGCTATCAAGGAGAAGGAAGTCAATGTTGCCGGGCGGATTATGGCCATCCGCTCCATGGGCAAAATTTCCTTCCTTGATTTACGCGATGGCTCAGGAAAAATCCAGCTACACTTCCACAAAGACCACCTTGATGAAGACAGCCTGAAGCTGCTCAAGGATATAGATATTGGTGATATTATCGGGGTCAGCGGCAAGTTTTTCCGGACCAAGAGTGGCGAACCGACTATCGAGGTAGAAAATCTCACCCTGCTAACCAAGTCACTTCAGCCCTTACCGGAGAAGTGGCACGGGCTGGGTGATATTGACAAGCGATACCGTCAGCGCTACCTCGACCTCATTGCCAACACCGAGACTAAAGGGATTTTCCAGATACGCAGCCAGGTTATCACCGCCATACGGCAATTCCTCAACCAGCGAGGCTTCATCGAGGTAGAAACACCCATTCTGCAACCGTCAGCCGGGGGCGCGCTGGCTCAACCCTTTACTACCCACCATCACGCCCTTAGCCAGGACTTCTACCTGCGCATCGCCCTTGAGCTTCACCTCAAGCGACTGATAGTGGGTGGCTTTGATAAGGTCTACGAGCTGGGGCGCACTTTCCGTAATGAAGGCATCTCCACCAAACACAACCCCGAGTTCACCATGCTGGAAAGCTACGAAGCCTATGCCGACTATAATGATGTGATGAAGATGGTCGAGACGATGGTATCTAAAATCAGCCAGAAGGTTCTGGGCACCGACCAGATTAAGTTTGGCGATAGCACCATCAACTTCAAGCCACCGTGGCGGCGACTGGAACTGCGCCAAGCAGTAACCGAATACAGTGGCATAGATTTCGTGCAATACCCGGAAGTCGATTCACTAAGGGCTAAAATGGAGACAATAGGACTGGAGGTTAACCCCCAGAAGAACTGGGCACGACTGGTGGATGAACTTATTTCCACCTTTGTTGAACCCAAACTGATACAGCCCACCTTCGTTATGGACTACCCGGTCTCAATGTCACCTCTGGCCAAGACCAAGCCGAGTAACGACCGCGTGGTAGAACGTTTCGAGGCCTTCGCCGGGGGTATGGAAATCGCCAACGCCTTTACCGAACTCAACGACCCTCTAGAGCAGAGAAAACGCTTCCGAGAGCAACGAGAGGCACACCAGACAGCAGGTGATACCGAGACCATCGATGAGGACTTCCTGCTGGCACTGGAGTATGGTATGCCTCCCACCGGGGGGCTGGGAGTTGGCATTGACCGTCTGGTGATGCTACTATCAAATCAACAATCAATCCGTGAGGTCATCCTGTTCCCCCAACTCAGGGACAAACCGTAGGGCAGAAATTATGCTTGACCTGAAATTCTTCCGGGAAAATATAGACCAGGTGCGACAGGGGATAGCCAACCGTCAGAGCACTGCCCCTCTGGATGAGATTCTACAACTCGATGCTGAGCGTCGGCAGAAGATTGCCGGGCTAGAAGACTTAAGGCATACCCGCAAAGAGGCGGCACGGGAAACGGCAAGGGTCTCCTCAGATAAGGGGCGCGACCTGCGTGTCAAAATCAAGGCGCTGGAGGAAGAGGTCAGGAATCTGGATGAACAACTGAAAGACCTGCTGTTACAGGTGCCCAACCTCCCCCAACCCACTGCGCCGGTAGGGACCGGGGAAAATGATAATGTTGAAGTGTGCTCCTGGGGAGAGCCTAAAAGCTTTGACTTCGAGCCAGCCCCCCACTGGAAACTGGGCGAATCCCTGGGCATTATTGACTTTGAGAGGGGGGTAAAGCTATCCGGTACCCGCTTCTATGTGCTCATGGGATTGGGCGCCCGACTGCAGAGAGCCCTCATCTCTTTTATGCTTGACCTCCACACCGCCGAGCACGGCTATAACGAGGTATATCCACCATTTATGGTTAAACGGGAGTGTATGGTAGCCTCCGGCAACCTGCCCAAATTCGCTGACAACCTGTACCACGATGAAGAGGATGACTTCTGGTTCGTGCCTACGGCTGAGGCGCCGGTCACCAATCTGCACCGTGAGGAAATCATACCGCCGGGAACGTTGCCGCTATACTATGTCGCCTATACCGCCTGCTTTCGCCGGGAAAAAATGTCGGCCGGGAAGGACACCAAGGGTCTGAAACGGGGTCACCAGTTTGACAAGATAGAGCTTTACAAGTTCACCGAGCCGGCCACCTCCAATGATGAGCTGGAAAAAACGGTGAGTGACGCCGAGCAGGTCTGCCGCAAGCTGGAAATACCCTATCGTGTGCTGGAGTTGTGCACTGCCGAGCTAGGCTTTGCCTCCGCCAGGTCCTATGATATTGAAATGTGGGCGCCCGGCTGTGGCGAGTGGCTGGAGGTATCTTCCTGCTCCAACTGCGGTGATTTTCAAGCCCGGCGGGGTAATATCCGCTACCGCCCCACCCCCGAATCCAAACCCCAGTTCGTCCACACCCTGAACGGCTCCGGGCTAGCCCTGCCACGAGTGGTCATCGCCATTATGGAAAACTACCAGCAAGCCGACGGCAGTATCCTCATCCCCGAAGTGCTTCAGAAGTATGTGGGGGAGAAGGTGATAAGGTAATTAGCTCTCATAGCCCTGCATACGGGCAGTAATTCCCTGCCTTATCTGATCTCCCTGTTGCTGCAACATCTCAACAAGAACCAAACTTGTAAAACCACGTACCTGCTGACGTCTTACCTTAAGCACACTTATAGGCAACCCTGGATCTCCCCCCTAGTGGAACGTAGAACATCTTACAGCATACCAATCATCTATAACCGCATCCAAGAAATCCCAAGAGATGCCAGCGTACCCTTTGTCACTCATAAACTGTTTAACTCTCTCCTTTTTATTTGTTATATCTAGTCCTTGCTGATCAACATTAACCTGCCCCCACAAAGGGTACCACTTATAGAGTTAGAGTTACCGGTATAAAAGGAGACATACCTTTGCCAGCCTGATGCTACTACGTGGGGCTAAGCCTAAGGTTATCAGTGAAGCTCTAGGTCATGCCTCAGTAGCATTTACAATGGACGTCTATAGCCATATAATGGAGGGAATGCAGGAGGATGCCATGGCGTTGTTAGACGAAGTGCTACCGTCAGGGGTATCTCAAAAAAATAACGCCAATTTAACGCCAATTCTGTCTGTTATGTAAACTTTATCCCGAAGTTTAGCTTCAGGAGGGGTGTCCGAGTGGCCTAAGGTGACGGTCCTGAAAACCGTTGTTCCCGCAAGGGGACCGTGGGTTCGAATCCCACCCCCTCCGCCACTAATCAATTTCAATAGACACGCTATTTAACATAGCAAAGCCCTGAGGACTCAGGTTATAGCCCTTAACATATGGCTTAACCAGAATGTAACTCTGCCCAAACCATAAAGGCAAACAGGCCGCATCATCAACCAGCAGCTGCTCAGCCTGTTGATATAAACTCAGGCTCCGGTCATAATCCGGCTCCACACCTGCCATTTCCAGCAGGGCGTCTACCTCAGGGTTGCTATACTCCCCATAGTTATTATCAACATCACTATGAAACAAGATATCCAGAAAATTCTGGGGATGGGGGTAGTCAGCAATCCAACCCATATAATACATCTCATCCTTCTCCTGCTTGAGATGATAGAGGAATCTCTGCGGTTCCAACTGCCTTACCTTCACCTCCACCCCGAGGTTATGCTGCCACTCATAAACCAGAGCTTCCAACTCCGGTGAGATTAGTCCTCCCCAACCTGAAGTAGTAATAGTAATTGGCGGCAGATTAGACACATCACCATAGCTGGAGCTTTTAATCAATCCCTTAGCTTCATTTACATCATAATCCCACCCGGACAAATTCTCATTGAAACCAGGCATACCCGGGGGTAAGATGCCGTCCGCCCGCTGCACCATGTCCCTGAATGCCAGAGAAACCATCTTATCCTTATCGATAGCCTGAGAGAAAGCACGACGAACATTGGCATCGTCAAACGGCGGTTTGGTTAAATTAAAGCCTATATAGCGAAAACTCAGCTCGGGAACTATAACCAAGTCACGGTAAAAAGGACCGGTTTTATCGGTAACCTTGTCAATATAATGCCGGGAGATACTGGCGACATCAATTTCGCCGGTCTCATACATATTCATCGACACACCGCCCCACAGTTTAAAAGTAACCGAATTGACCTTAGCCATTTCACCATAGTAAAGCTCGTTTCTCTCCAGAACCAGCCGGTCATTCTCCTCCCACTCGCTGAGCTTAAACGGACCGGTGCCATTAAGACGATACCACCAGCCCTCCCCCGACTGCACATTGGCTCTATCCACGACAAAGGCAGTGGAATAGGTCAGTTTTGACAAAAAGTAGGATTTAGGCGCATCTATGGTTACCTCCAGGGTATAGTCATCAATAACCCTGACACCACTAATCTCCTTGGTTTTACCGGCTAACACCTCCTCCACCCCGACAATATCACCCAGATAGGTGGCTGCCGTATGAGACCCGGTAGCCGGGTCACTAGCCCGCTCCCAGGAATACTTAACCTCCCCTGCCTTGACCTCTGCGCCACTATGAAACCTGACATCATCTCGCAGGTAAAAGGTATAGGTTCTACCATCATCGCTAAGCTCCCATGACCGGGCTATATCCGGCACTGGCTTCAGGTCATCATCAAGGCGAACCAAACCGCTAAATAGCTGGGCTATATACTCGTGGGAGGTCATCTCACCGGAAACCGCCGGGTCAAGGGTTAGCGGGTCAATATTATAAAGATTAAGGTTTCCTTTGGCATCAGGAACAGTTGAACCAGGAACTGGAGTTGGCTCTGTTTCCTGACCTGGCTGACAGCCAAAGCCACCAACCAGAAGCAGGCCGGCCAGCAATACTGCTGAAAGAAGTATATATAGGGCTCTTCTCATTTTTTCTGCTCAAAAATATACTATAATCCTAATCCCGCCTCAGCCTCAAAACAAAGCTTGTTCATTAAGGGAAGCTTGAAGCCTATTTATTTTATTAAAACCTTACCCCCTGTATCCCCCTCTCCTTAACAAGGAGAGGGGGAGGTGGTCTGTGAAGGGGGAAAGCCCCTTCAAACTTCCCCTTATCTCAGGGTTTTTAAGAGAAGCAACAGCCCCTCTTGAGTAAATCCCTATCCCCTTCAAAGGGGAAGGGGATAAAGGGGATAGGGTAGACAAACATCTCAAAACAAGTCTTTCCGTTTCAGACTTAAGTATTCTTTATCGCCAATAATGACGGGGTCTAGGACGTCTATGCCCATAATTTCACCCTGGCCTCAAAACGGCTTTGTCTCCACCATCTCTTCCCGACCCTACATGGCAAGGTACTTCATCTTCTCCCCCAGAGTAACCAAGCTCTCCAGATTATGCGCCGGTAGGAAGTAATCGATGAAAGGCAGGGCAGCCTGCATCCCTTTAGTCAAGGGTTCATAGGTAGGGCTACCCAAGAGGGGGTTCAACCATATTATCTTACGGCATGTCATTCGCAGCCTCTGCATCTCCTTTGCCACCAGTGCGGTATCGCCGGTATCCCAACCATCGCTCATGATTATCACGACTGTCCTCCGGTTCATATTCCGACCATACCCGTCGTTGAAGATCTGCAGGCAGTCCCCAATACGTGTTCCCCCCGACCAATCCCGGACACTCCCCGCAAGAGCCGTCAAGGCACCATAGGGCTTCTTGCCCTTCAGGAAAGGGGTAGTCCTCGTCAGGCGTGTACTGAAGACGAAGGTCTCCACCCCGCTCAACTGGTTCTGCAGACTGTAGATAAATTGGATCAAGAATTTACTGTAGCAATCCATGGAGCCGCTGACATCACACAGCAACACAAGTTTAATCTTCCTTGTTTTTCGTCTCCTCCTTACCAGTTCAACAATATCGCCCCCACATTTCACCATGTTCCTGCGCAAAGTACGCCGCGGGTCAGTATCATGACCCCGGGGATAAATCTCCCACCTCCGGCTCTTAACCGTCGCCAGTTTGAGAACAATTTTAGAGAGCAGTCGTTGCGCTATTTTGACCTCATCCTCGGTGATGTCACAGAAATCTTTGGTAGCCAGTACCTCATCGGGACTATAGGTAGCCACCGTCTTCTCCTCCAGTTCAACTCCCGGCTCAATATCAGTGTCCCATTCCTCAGTACGGAATTTTCCGTCTTTTTCCTCGTCCTCCAGCTCCACCCCAGACCCGTCACCAGCCCCCTCCCTCTTTATCTTTTCGAAGATTCCNAGCTCCTCGTCACCNCGGTTAAGTCTCCAGAAAAGTTCAAACAAATGGTCAAAGCGCTCAATGTCCCCAATGTCATTGACAAGGTTTGTCTTCAAGGCACTATAGAAATCTTGTTTATTCGATATGTCTATGTATTTCAGGCTGTTACAGGCATCGATGACCACACCCGTGGTGACATCCGTCCCGGCTTTCCTCAGGGCACCACAGAAAGCCAACACATTCCGCAACATACCTTTCCGGTTGTATATACCAGAGGCTTTTTGCATTTCTTCAATTGTCTCCTATTTCCAAATCATAGCCGCTGGTTTTGATGGGGCGATATACCACTACCATAGGGGGGTTGCTTCTAGACTTTACCTAGCGCTTCACCTGAAAAACGGCCANAGCCCATCACCCGCAGGGCCCACGCCCACCCCCACGAACCACCTTGCTTTTCTCCAGGACAGTTTCAATTTGCCCACCAGTGATTTTCTGAATATCCTGATTATCTTTGAAGATACAGCCCAGAGTGGATTCAACGGTTTCCTTATCAAGCTCATCCCGATTAAGCATGACCAGGGCCACAGCCCAGTCAAGGGTCTCGGCTATGCCCGGTTTCTTGAAGAAATCCATCCCGCGGACTATCTGCATAAAGTTACACACCTTTTCTGCCAGGAGTTTATCTATGCCGGGAATCTTGGTAGTGATAATTCGATACTCCTTTTCGAAGGTCGGGTAATCAATCCAGTGGTAGAGACAGCGACGCTTGAGGGCATCACCTAAATCTCTGGTCCTATTGGAGGTCAGGGTAACAAAAGGACGGCGCTTTGCCTTGATGGTCCCTATCTCGGGGATGGTGAGCTGAAAGTCAGAAAGAATCTCCAAGAGAAAGCCCTCAAATTCATCATCAGCCCGGTCAATCTCGTCAATGAGCAGCACCGGAGGCGAAGCCGAATTTCCGGTTATAGCTTCTAGAAGAGGCCGTTTCAGCAGAAAGGATTCGCTGAAAATCTCACTTTCTATCTTCTCTCTGGAGCTACAGGCAACACTTTCTTCCAGTTTAATCCTCAGCAACTGCTTAGGATAGTTCCACTCATAAAGAGCCTGACTAGCATCAATTCCTTCATAGCACTGTAAACGTATCAGCTTCGTGGACAGCACCTGAGCCAGAACTTTAGCCACATCGGTTTTTCCAACTCCGGCTTGTCCTTCGAGCAGGACAGGTTTCTCCAGCGCTTTAGCCAGGTGGATTATGGTGGCTAACGGACGGTCAGCGATATATTGATGTTTTTCCATAACCTCTTGAATTTCTTCGATGGAACCCAGCATCTTAGTCATATCTCCCCTTTGCTTACGACGGCTGCCCTTCAGCAAGCCACGACTCGATTTTCACAAGGTACTCCATATCAGTTTAGCACAGGTTGGGCAAAAAGTGAACCGCGCCGATGAGCTTTGACATACGAGGGTCAAAGGATTTATTATGATGGCACCGTCTGGCAGCCATAATTTGGAATCAAAGGTCTCTCTGTAATTTCTAGAGAAAAATCCTGAGCTTTCAGCAACTGCCAGGCATTCACCAGGAAGGAGGTCACGGTGAAATGAAGGTTATCCCCTCGGTATGCGGTCATGACTGCGGTGGAGCTTGTCCCCTTAGCATCTATGTTGAAGGTGGGAGAATCGTCAAAATAGAGGCTCATGATGTGGGGTTCCCCGCCATGCGACCCTGTGTTCGAGGACTGCTTTATCATTACCGGGTCTATGCTCCCGACCGCCTGAAGTATCCTATGAAAAGAGTCGGGGAGAGAGGTGAAGGTAAGTTTACCCGAATCTCCTGGGATGAAGCTCTGGATGAGGTAGCCGAACAAATCACCCGCATCAGGGATACCTATGGACCGGCAGCGGTCCTTAATCTAAGTCACTCTGGCGCTGAGGGTCGGTTGCACCAGGCCGCCGCCATTACCCGATTCCTCAACATGACCGGGGGACAGACCAAGTCGTGGGGTGGTGTCTCATATCCGGGAGGACATTTCGCCAGCCTGGCAACCTATGGCCGGCTTGATACCGGCAACGATAGAGCCGACCTGCTCAACTCTAAAATGATTATTCTCTGGGGAAATAACCCGGCTGAATCTATCTTTGGCACTGAGACCCGGTGGTATCTGATGCAGGCTAAAGAAAAAGGAATTAAAATTATTTGCATAGACCCCAGGTTCACCGAAAGTGCGGCGACCTGGGCTTCCTTATGGATTCCCATCCGCCCCGGAACTGATAGCGCTATGGCGGCAGCTATGGCTTATGTCATTCTTGAGCAAGGGCTGCAAGACCAACACTTCCTGGATGTCTATACCGTCGGTTTTGATAAATTCAGGGATTATGTTACCGGTGCCGAGGATGGCATCGCTAAAACTCCAGATTGGGCAGAAGGGATTACCGGGGTGCCGGCGGAAACCATCAGGACGGTGGCTCAGGAATATGCTACCACCAAGCCGGCAACTATTATCGTCGGTTTTGCCCCGGGGCGGTCAGCCAGAGGAGAACAATACCATCGGGCTACCGCCACCCTGTCGGCGATGACCGGTAATGTCGGCATTCCTGGTGGTGCTACCGCCTGTCTGGACCTGACTATGCGGCCTCAGCCAGTGAAGGAACTCGAAACTAAAAAAGAGTTTTCTGACGGGATATCTGGCATGTACTCTGACATACCGGTGGGAACCAATCCGGTAGGAGAAGGCCTCCCCCCCCACGAGTACGCGGTGAAGGGAATACGCCATCATACGGTTGCCCAGGTACATTACGCTAAGGTCTGGGATGCCATCATAAGTGGAAAGGCAGGAGGCTACTTCAGTGACATCAAGATGATGTATATCATGAGTG
Source organism: Dehalococcoidales bacterium (assembly GCA_002688105.1). GTDB lineage: Bacteria > Chloroflexota > Dehalococcoidia > Dehalococcoidales. The sequence continues at coordinate 115,946 of NZBQ01000002.1, forward strand.
GAAATGGCCTTATTCAGTTTGTTGACACCAACCGGGCAGTGGAGGCATTCAAGAAACTGGAGTTTGTGGTAATTCACGACCAGTTCGTGACCCCCACCGCTAAGTTTGCCGACATCCTGCTTCCCGCCACTACCTGGTGCGAGCGCAGTGATATCAGATTCCCCTGGATGTTCGGGCACTATGCCATTTACGCCAACCAGGCAATCGAACCAATGTATGAATGCCGGAATGACCTGGATATTTTCACTGAGCTGGCAGCTAAAATGGGTGTTTCTGGCTATAATGACCGGACAGAAGACGAATGGCTCAGGTTCATCGCTGCCAAGCATGGAATTACCGATTATGATGCCTTTAAAGCCAGTGGATTTTACAAGCTGGAAACACCTGAGCCCCATGTTGCCTTCCAGAACCAAATTAAAGACCCTGACCGTTATAAATTCCCTACCCCATCGGGGAAGATTGAGATATTCTGCCAGCGAATAGCTGATTTTAACCGTCCTGATGAATTGCCAGCCATTCCCAAATATGTAGCCGGCTGGGAAGGACCAACTGACCCGAAGAGTAGCCAATACCCACTGCAGCTGATAACCACACATTCACGGAAGAGAACTCACTCACAGTTTCATAATATCCCCTGGTATAGACATCTGGAACCTCACGCAGTCTGGATAAACCCGGTAGATGCCAAACCCAGGAATATCAAGGACAAGAACCAGGTTAAGGCCTTTAATGACCGAGGGGTTATTAGTCTCCCGGCCAAGGTGACTGATAGAATAATACCCGGGGTAGTCTCCATTTACCAAGGAGCCTGGTATGACCCCGACTCATCAGGGTTGGACCGAGGCGGATGTGTCAATGTCCTTACTCGTGGGGAGCACTCTCCAGGTGGAGCTTTCTGTAGCAACACGGCACTGGTACAGGTGGAGAAAATTTAAGGAGAGAGAAAGAATGCAAATTGGGTTTTACTTTGACCAATCCCGGTGTATTGGTTGCTATGCCTGCGTGGCGGCTTGCCATAGTTGGCACCAACTAGACCAGGAAACACCTGATTTGATAGAGATTGTTTCCCAGGAGCGGGGGGAGTTCCCCAATGTATCCTTATCAAACCTCTTTCTCACCTGCTTTCATTGTGCCGAACCAACTTGTATTCCCGCCTGCCCGGATGGACTTCTGGTGAAACGTGCCGAGGACGGCATTGTGGTCATCACCGACCCGGAACAATGCACCAGTTGCGAGCTTTGCCTGAAAGCCTGCCCTTATGATGCACCTAAGATATCCAACAGAGGCAAGATAAACATTGTGAAGTGTGACCTGTGTGTAGACCGTCTTAATCAGAATAGAGCCCCGGCTTGCGTAGCTACCTGCCCAACTGAGGCGCTTGATGTGGGCCCAATGGAGGGATTAGTCGCTAAATACGGTAACCTGAGGGAGCTGGAAGACTTCGCCNATTACCGTGAGACAAAGCCCCAGATTATCTTTAGAGCCAGGAGTTCTAAAAAGTAGGACTTACCTCCATACCAACCAGTACTGGCGGCAACCCAACTGAATCAACTGGTCGGGCTGGCGCCACGATATACTCTCGCCACAAGGCATCCAGCCCGACCATATTAAAACCGTAAACCTGCTCTAAGGCGCCATCATAGGTGCTACCCTGTTTAAAAATATTCAGTAGCTCAAGCATCTTACCCTGCCCATAACTACTGATAAGAAATTCAACCAGGCTGTAGCTCTGGGTGTAGGAAAGGGCAGCCTCATCGGCATAAGCCGAAAAGGGAGATGATAAGCTACGCACTGAGATAAGACTGTTTTCAGCTATTGCCCTATCAAGATAAGTCACATATCCCGGAAGCAGAGGCCCCTCAGTATACATAGCTAGACCCTCATCAAGCCAGGCAGGTATCTCCCCGTAGGGATTAAGCGTCATCTGATGGACAACCAGATGGGTCAGTTCATGGGCAATTGCCTTCTTGCCCCAATCAAGGTTATCTGGGGATATGCCAATAGCGATAATACCAAACCTGGTAAAAGCTACTCCTCCCGTCCACTCCTGAGGAAAAATCATAGCTCCTTGTAAATCACTGGGGTCAGTGTAGATATACATCTTAACCGGCTTCTCCAAATGAGCACCCGCATCACCAGTCAGCCGGGTCAGGGCTTGCTGAGCCGTGGTCATTATCTCCTGAGCAAAGGACGGCTCCCCTTCATACCAGTATATAGTTACCTCACCCTCGGTTAAACTTTGCCAGGAATAGCGCTCATCATCAAAATCGACACGAACCGGAGCCGTTTTAACCTCATTACCCGCGGCATCCTTCACCGCCCACCAATAGTCTATACCGGACCCCGGCGGCAACCCGCCTACTCTCACCATTTCCAAAGTCCAGCTAACATCAACCACAGTACCGGGCACAAATTCAAGATAAGCCTCGCTGGTTACCCGAGCGTAGCTCATCCGGTCAACCTCATAGTGAAGGCGAATATCCGTGATACTGACATCACTCCGGGCAGACAGACTAAAATTGAGCCCCATCGGAAACTCTACCTGAGCTGAGCTATCTAATACGGTTAACCCACCCTGGGCTTGAACCAGACCGGGGCTCAATACCGCCAAGGCTAAGCAAACCACCAGGGCTAATATAATAACTTTCCTAATCATCCTTCTCCTCCTACAATACTACGGAGATAAGCAGTTATAAAACCATCCAGTTCCCCGTCTAATACCGCATCGGGATTACTGGTCTGGTAATCAGTCCGGTGGTCCTTTACCATTTTATACGGATGGAGGACATAGCTTCTAATCTGGTTACCCCAGCCAGCGGATACATGCTTACCCTTAAAACTGGCTCTTTCTTTATCTCGCTTAGCCAACTCTAGCTCTAACCGGCGAGACTGGAGTATTTTTAAGGCGGTCTCCTTGTTCTGGTATTGAGAACGCTGACTCTGACAGGTGGCCACCAAGCCGGTGGGAAGGTGAGTCAACCTAACCGCACTGCTTGTCTTCTGCATATGCTGCCCCCCGGGTCCGCTTGACCTGAACGTTTCCACCTTTAAATCATCGGGCTCTATACTTACCTCGGTATCGGCTTCAGCTTCAGGCATAACCTCAACCAGAGCAAACGAGGTATGCCGGGCATGGTCAGCATCAAAAGGAGAAAGGCGAACCAGCCGATGGACGCCGTGCTCTGATTTTAAGTAACCGCAGGCATAAGCTCCTTTAACTCCGATAACCACACTCTTTATTCCGGCCTCTTCACCAGGAGAAGTATCCAATATCTCAGCTTTATAGCCACGGCGCTCAGCCCAGCGAAGATACATTCTCAGCAGCATCTCCGCCCAATCCTGAGATTCGGTGCCGCCAGCCCCAGCATGAATAGCCAGCAGAGCATTCATGGCATCGTACTCGCTGGTAAAAGCCGCTTCCAATTCCAGCTCATCAAGGCGAGAGGTTACTTTATCCACCTCGGACTGAATCTCTTCTCGAAGCGAGGTGTCCTCTTCCTTCAGTGCCAGGGAGACCAATCCAACAAGCTCAGCAACCTTTGTCTCCAGTCCCCGCCATATCTGCACCACTCTCTTCTGTTCAGCCAGCTGGCGCATAATTCCCTGTGCCTTAATCGGGTCTGACCAAAAATCAGGCTCGGCTGACTGCTTCTCTAACCGGACAACTTCTTCTTCACGGGCAGCGATGTCAAAGATGCACCAGCGACATAGAAACTCTAGCCCTTAAATCCTCTAATTTATCCCTTAACTCCTGCATCCTTCCTCACCAGCAGTTATTCTACCCAAAAAGCTCGGGTTGATAGTCTACCCCGGACGTTAAGCTATCCCTAACTTGTTTCAGATTGCCTCCTGCCGCCAGATGGGCAAGTCGAGTAGGCTCAGGTAAGCGATAACCACGACAGCAGTTCATCACCCAGTAAATAGCAGTGTTCAGGTCAACCTTATGACCGATAGAAACATAGACAGGATTTACGCCAAGCCTGGTTCGTAGAGCTACGCCTATAGTCTCACCATTATCTATTACTTCAGCGTAGCTACCTGGCTCCTCACCCGGCATTTCATGACTGCCGCACAGTCGGGACTTAGCGCAACCAACGGTTGGCGTATCCAGAAAGAGCCCTAAGTGAGAGGCAAGTCCCATTCGTCGCGGATGGGCAATTCCCTGACCATCCACCAGAATAAGGTCAGGGATAGTAGTTAGCCTCTGACAGGCGTCCAGAATCAAGGGCGACTCCCCGAAGGATAAAAACCCCGGGATATAGGGGAAATTGAGTTCCCCCCGGGCTACTTCCGTTTCTGCCAGTCTCAGTTCGGGATAGCTCAAGACAACCACCGCCCCGGTAGCCATCTCCTGTTCCTTCCCTACCGATATATCCACACCGGCGATAAAGCGGGGAGTAATGATCTCACTTTTTCTAGACACCTGTGCCGCCAGCCTCAACTGCGTATCCAGTGCTTCGGCGTGACTGACCTGCCAACTATGCAACCTCTCCACTCTCACACTACTGATTATAACGGCAATGAAGGTTGCTGGCAACAATACTTTAAGCTACTATTGACAGTTATGCCCATTATATCGCATAATGTTAAGTTACAACGAAGGGGGAGAGGTATGGTAAAGATCAGATTACGCCGAGTGGGTGCCAAAAAAAAGCCAAGCTACCGACTGGTAGCTGCTGATAGTCGGTCTCCCCGCGACGGAGCATTTCTAGACATCATCGGATACTTTAACCCACTAACCGACCCGGAAACAATAGTTATCGACGAAGAAAAAGCTCTACATTGGCTGAACCATGGGGCTCAACCTACCGCTACTGCTGCCAGATTAATATCAAAGGCAGGCACTATGGAAAAGTTCAACAAAATCAAGGAGAAGACATGAAAGAACTAATCGAATACATCGCCAAATCAATTGTGGATGCGCCTGATGAAGTAGTAGTTACTGAGGAAACCGATGAGGAGGGATTAATACTTAAATTGCAGGTTGCCGATGATGATAAGGGGAGAGTTATTGGTAAGCAAGGCCGAATAGCCGCCGCCATGCGCACCTTGATTAGGGTAAAAGCAGCTAAACAAGGCACCAGAGCCACTCTTCAAATCATCTAAGTAATAATAATCCTATAAGCACGAATAGATTTAGACTTACCAAATCAGCGACCCAGAATCGGGAATGAAATCCTCCAAGCTGGAATTTGTAACTATTGGTCAAATCCTTGCCCCCTGGGGTGTCAAGGGCAAGCTAAAGATAGAGGTAGTAACCGATTTCCCTCAACGCTTCGCCCCCGCCTCAAAGGTCTATGTTAACCGACAGCCTGCGACCATTGACAGCACTGAGTGGCATAAGGGCAAGTTAATCATCAAGCTCAACCAGATTGATACCATTGAAGCGGCACAAAGGCTACGGGGGCAACCTATAGAGATACATTACCGCCAACTCTATCCGCTACCTGAAGAGCAATACTACCATTTTCAAATCATCGGGCTAGAGGCATGGACAACCCAGGGAGAACTACTGGGAAAAGTCACTGAAATTTTAACTGCGGAGAGTAATGACAACTATGTAGTTAACGGAGCCAGAGGAGAGATTCTTATTCCTGCCATTGACGATGTAGTCAAATCGGTTGACCTTGATAGCGGACGGATAACAATTGAGCCAATTGAGGGACTACTGCCTTAAATCAAAAAACACTAACCGGAACAACTTTAGTTTTAGAGATTACTTCCCGGCTTTCTTTTTCTCTTCTGCACAAACTCTAGGCGAGTTAGGGCGCGGTGCAGTGCTGCCTCGGCTCGAGCCACATCCAAATCTGGACCACGCTGGCTGAGCAGTTCCTGTGCCCGACGCTTCGCCTCTTCCGCCCGGGCAATATCAATCTCCTCAGCACGTTCCGCAGCATCGGCCAAGACTATTACCCGGTCAGGGCGCACCTCAAGAAATCCGCCGGTAATGACCAAGATGAACTCCTCACCATCAACCTTCCTGGCTCGTAACTCACCCGGCTGTAACATGGTCATCAGTGGGGTATGACTAGGCAAGATTCCCAGCTGACCCTCAACACCCGGAGCCACCACCGAATCCACGTCCTCTGAGAAAACTACCCGCTCTGCGGTAACAATATCAAGTTTCATGGCAGACATAATTCTCTACTCGTTAAACCTCAACAGCAAGTGTTTACTGAATTCCTAACAAGGTCCATTACCAGGCACGAGCTAAACCGCCTTTGCCGCCGTTTCATCAGGCGTTGTCTTATCTTCCCCCCGACATATTGACCAGCGGCAAAGGCAGCCACGAAGACAGGAAACATAGCCCAGCTCCAGCCCAACAGTGAAAGCCTGAGCCCGATAGCCACTAGCACTGGAATATGGACAGCCATTATCCACTGAATTGAAAATATCCTAGTATTTGACCTCCAGTAGCCAAAAAAGATATTAACTAAGAATATAGATACCGAAGCCAAAAACAGAGTCATATTGATTATGCCTCCAGCTTCTTGGCCGCCTCCCCCACCTCGTCTATATTACCTACCATATAGAAGGCTTGCTCGGGTAAGGCATCATGTTCTCCATCCAGAATCTCCTTAAAGCCACGCACCGTCTCGGCTATGGGCACATACCTTCCTTCCCTACCGGTAAAAACTTCGGTAACAAACATCGGTTGAGATAAGAACCTCTGTATGCGACGAGCCCGAGCCACGGTAAGCTTATCTTCCTCACTAAGCTCTTCAATACCCAGGATAGCAATTATATCCTGGAGGTCTTTATAGCGCTGCAGCACCCGCTGGACTCCCCGAGCTACGGCATAGTGCTCTTCACCAACAATACGAGGATCAAGGATACGAGAGGTTGAGGTCAGTGGGTCAACCGCCGGATACAACCCCTGCTCAGCAATCGACCTCTCCAGAGCAACAACCGCATCAAGATGACCAAAGGTGGTAACTACCCCGGGGTCAGTATAATCATCAGCCGGCACATAGATAGCCTGGAAAGAGGTAATGGAACCACGCTTGGTAGAGGTAATCCTCTCCTCCAAGTCACCCATCTCCGTAGCCAGGGTAGGCTGATAGCCCACCGCCGAGGGCAAACGCCCCAGCTGAGCCGATACTTCCATACCCGCCAGGGTATAGCGATAGATATTATCAATAAAAAGCAAAACGTCCTGATTCTCAACATCACGGAAATACTCAGCCATAGTCAGTCCGGTTAACCCCACACGAAGACGAACCGCTGGCGGCTCATTCATCTGACCAAAGACCATGACCGTCTTATCAATCACGCCGGAAGCCTCCATTTCATTCCACAGGTCATTGCCTTCACGAGACCTCTCCCCGATACCAGCGAAAACAGAAAAACCCCCATGCTCGGTGGCAATATTACGGATAAGCTCCATAATGATAACCGTCTTGCCCACTCCGGCACCTCCATAGGCACCTATCTTGCCCCCCTTGGTAAACGGGGTAATCAGGTCAATAACCTTAAGCCCGGTTTCCAGCATTTGGGTAGTTGTCTCCTGCTCCTCAAACGAAGGCGGAGGGCGATGAATCGGCCAGTGCTCATCAGCCTTAACCGCACCGAGGTTATCTATTGCCTCCCCGGTAACATCAAACAAGCGCCCCAGGGTGGCTTTTCCCACCGGCACGCTAAGAACCTCGCCGGTATCTATAGCTTCGGCGCCTCGTTCCATCCCGTCGGTAGGCGCTAGAGACAGACAGCGCACCCAGTTATTCCCGATATGTTCCTGGACTTCAAGCACAATCTTACTGCCATCTACACTAATCTCAATAGCATTATGAATTACCGGGAGTTCATCAGACGGAAATTCAATGTCAACCACCGTCCCGATTACCTGAGCTACTTTCCCTTTGACCATAATAACCTCCTTTACCTAAGCCAGAGCCGCCGCCCCACCGATAATGTCAAGAAGCTCCCTGGTTATTGACTCCTGGCGGGCTTTATTATACAGCAGTGTCAAATGCTCAATAAGCTCATTGGCGTTTTCCGTGGCATTTCTCATCGCCACCATTCTGGCTGACTGCTCACTGGCAATAGACTCCAGAATAGCGTGATAAACCTGCATCTCAACAAATCTCGGTAAGAGCTGGCCCAACACCCCCGCCGGTCCTGGCTCATATATATAATCTACATTCTGTGCGGTAGGTATAACCGCCGGTTCCACGGGAAGTATCTGCTTCACCATCGGTCTCTGAACCATCGTGGAAACAAACTGAGCATGGACTAAATAGACCAAATCCACCTCGTCATTAGAGTAACCATCGATAAGAAGACGAGATATAGGTAGGGTATCAAACAGGACGGGGCGGTCACCAAGTCGGGTAAACTCAGCCTTAATATCCCGTCCGTATCGCCTCATAAAATCAAACCCCTTGAGACCAACGGTAATAAGCTCAACCGGCACATCCTTTTCCAGAATAACACTCGCTGTCTTGCGGTTGATATTAGCCACCAGCCCGCCGCACAAACCCCGGTCAGGGGTAATATGAACGATAGCGATTTTGTGTACCGGCCGACGCTGTAGCAAGGGATGCGGCACGGCTCCACCTGCCTCAGCTAAGGCAGCTAAATCGGCCAGTACCTGGGCTATCTTCTCCGAATAAGGGCGCCCGGCTAAACCTCTTTCCTGTGCCCGTCTCATCTTGGAGGCAGCCACCATCTCCATCGCCCGGGTAATCTTAGCTATGCCCCGGATACCACGTGTCCGGCGGCGAATCAAACGAATATTAATCAATCTTTAGGCCTCTCCTTCTTAATCCCCCTCTCCTTAAAAGGAGATGGGGAAAGATGGTTTTTGAAGGGGATCCGCCCCTTCAATCTATCCCAAATAGTGACCTCTACTCCAAACTAAGACCCTGTTTAAATTCCGCAATAGCCATCTTTAATTTCTCTTCAGTTTCAGGAGTAATCTCCTTTTCTCCAGCAATAGCTTTACCTATTTCAGGATGATTTGCCCCCATAAACCTATAGAAATCAGCCTCAAAAGCCCCGACCTTATCCACCGGTATATCGTCAAGATAACCGTTAATAGCTGCATACAAAATCATAACCTGCTTATCTATCGGCACCGGGACATACTCAGGTTGCTTCAGGATTTCAGTAATTCGTTGGCCCCGCTCAAGCTGAGCTCTGGTGGCTTTATCCAGCTCAGCGGTACCAAATTGGGCGAAAGCAGCCAGTTCCCGGTATTGAGCCAGCTCCAGCCTCAGCCTACCCGCCACCTGCTTCATCGCCTTGGTTTGAGCGGCGCTCCCCACCCGGGAAACCGATAAGCCAACATTGAGTGCCGGCCTGATGCCCGCATTGAACAGGTCTGTTTCCACATAAATCTGACCATCCGTAATTGAAATAACATTAGTCGGAATGTAAGCGGATACATCTCCCGCCTGAGTCTCAATAATCGGCAATGCGGTAAGCGAACCGCCACCATGCTCCGGAGCATATTTAGCGGATCTCTCCAGCAGACGACTATGCAAATAGAAAACATCGCCAGGGTAAGCCTCCCGTCCCGGCGGACGTTTCAGAAGCAGTGAAAGCTGACGATATGCCCAGGCATGCTTGGAAAGGTCGTCATAGATAACCAAAGCATCCTTCCCCTGCTCCATAAACCCCTCACCTATAGCACAGCCAGCGTAGGGAGCCAGATACTGCATTGCCACCGAATCAGCAGCGTTAGCAGCAACCACAATAGTGTGCTCCATCGCTCCGTGTTCCTCTAAAGTGGCTACCACCCGCGCTACCTTGGAAGCCTTCTGCCCAATGGCGACGTAGACACAGGTCAAATCACCACCCTTCTGATTGATAATAGTATCCAGGGCAATAGCCGTCTTGCCCGTAGAGCGGTCACCAATAATAAGCTCTCTTTGTCCCCGACCTAAGGGAATCATGCTATCTATCGCCTTAATACCGGTTTGCACCGGGGTATCCACTGACTTACGCATGGTGACATTGGGGGCAACACGCTCCATAGGTCGAGTCTTATCCGTCTTTATTGCTCCTCTGCCATCCAGAGGACGACCCAGTGAATCAACCACTCTGCCAATGAGAGCTTCGCCCACCGGCACCTCAGCAATGCGACCCGTGCACCTAACCTCGTCCCCTTCCTTAATCTCAGTATAATCGCCCAGGATAACCGCCGCTACACTATCCTCCTCCAGATTCAGGGCAATTCCCATAGTCTCATTAGGAAACTGAAGCAACTCATTATACTTAGCCCCAGCTAACCCGTGAATCCGGGCAATACCATCACCAATCTCAATCACCGTGCCCACATCCACCATAGTTACTGCCGAGCCGAACTGCTCAATCTGCTGCCTGATAACAGAAGCAATATCCTGCCCTCTAATTGTCATCTAATTTACCTCCTTGCCAACTCCCTCTTTAATGCCTCTAATTTACTACGGGTACTGCCGTCAAGCAACTTACCACCAATCCTGGCGATAATCCCGCCGATTATGCTGGAATCCACTTCAGGCTTGATTACCACCTTTTTGCCGACTACAGCCCCGATACGCTCACCCAACCTTAATCTATCTTCATCATCAAGGGGAACAGCAGTAATAACCTCAGCCGGCTCTATGCCATGATAGCTATCCAGCAACCGCTGATACTCGTCAGCAATATCGCCCACCATACTCAACCTGCCTCTGGTTTGTAGTAGATAAACCAGATTTAGAGCTAGAGGATTTATATCAGCTAATTGTTTGGAGAGGAGCTTGGCCTTAGCCTCAAAATTAAATTTAGGGTTCTCAAAAAAAGCAATAACCGTGCTATCCTCACCGAGGCCAGCAACCTTCCTCAGGTCAGACTGCCACCGGTCTAATTCTTTGCTCTCCAGCGCAATATCAAATACAGCTTGAGCATAGCGCTTGGCATAAAGCCTTCTCGCCACAGCATCTCCTTAAAATAATAGCAAACTAGCCCTTTTTCAGGGTGGTGCTTTCTTTCAACACCTTATCAATAATCTGGCGATGTGCCTTCTTATCCAGTGAGCGGTCAATGACCTTCTCGGCCGCCTTTATGGTTAAGTCGGCAAACTCCTTGCGCAGCTCACCAATAGCCTCATCCCGCTCTCGCTGAATCTCGGTACGTGCCCGAGCGATGAGCAATTCAGCATCTCGCTTTGCCTCCTGCTGTGTCTGCTGTCTGACCTCCTCCCCAGTCCGCACTGCCCGGGCGACTAGCTCCTGCCCCTCTTTACCGGCAGCTTCAATTCGTTTCTCAGCCTCTTCTTCGGCATGGGCTGCCTGCTCCTTAATAGACTCGGTTTGTTCTATGCTCTCCTTAATCTTCCGGGAGCGCTCGTCAAACATCCTCATAATCGGCTTATAGGCAACCAGATACAGAAGAACCAGCAGGATAGCAAAATTTATGATTTGAGCTAGCAATGTTGGCAAACTAATGCCAAGACCTTCCATTTTACTCCCCTTTTCAACCGGTTAATGCATAATTAATTAAGCTCTTATAGTTATCCGCACACGCAGTATTGGGACAGACTCCCCGGAAACACCGAGGGTTGTCTCTACATAGCTAGAACTGCAGCTACTATCAGCCCGGCGAGAATCAACACTCCCAATATTGCTCCGGCTAGGATAATACCTATAGACAGAGGGATACCATCTTGTCCCATAATTACTTCCTCCTCAACGTCACTACACAATCATAGCCAGGATAATGGCTATAATCAGGACATAAATCCCGATAGCCTCAGCGAAGGCGGTAACCAAAATCATATTGGTCATAATTGGTCCCCTCGCCTCAGGATTACGGGACAGTCCCTGTAAAGCCGAGTAACCGATAAGCCCGATAGCCAGCGCTGGTCCTAGCATTCCCAGGCCAGCCGCCAACCCCACCGCCAACATCTTCATTACTTCCGGAGTCATACTCTATCCCCCTTTCAATAACTGATTAAACAGCGCCTATTTTAGTGACCTTCTGCTCCATGATGAGTCACCGCCAGCGTAAGAAACACCAGAGTTAGCCCACCAAAAATAAGAGCCTGAACAAAGCCGACAAGCAACTCAAGTCCATAAAACGGTAAAGCCACCACAAAGGGAACCAGAAACATCACTATTAAGAGTAGTATTTCACCAGCAGTCATATTGCCAAAAAGACGGAAGGTAAAACTGACAATGCGAATAAATTCGCTTAGCATTTCTAGCATGCCGACAAAAATATCAATAACGCCGGTGAACATACTACTCAAGCCAGCCTTGAGCTTACCACTAAATAGCTGTCGCGCCCCCCTAAAAAAAGCACCCACATTAACAAATTTTGAAATGTAGCGGCGACCCCCAAGCGACCTTATACCAAAATACTCAACAAAGATAAAAGACATAAGAGCTATAGCCAGAGGCATATTAATATCGGTGTTAGCTGGCCGCAGCAGGTGTATATGCTCACCCTCATGCCCGGTAACATATATTGAGCCAAACCCGGGAAACAGACCCAACCAGGCATTGGTTATGACAAAGAGAAAGATAGTAGTTACTACCGGAAAGAACCGGCGTCCGTTTTCCTCACCGGCTACCTCTTTACAAAAGTCATAAAGCCAGCCCAGGACAGACTCCAAAAAAGACTGTAGCCTTGATGGTATCAGCTTAACCTTACGAGTAGCCGCATAGGACATTCCCACCAGGACAATGATGGTAACCCAGGCGGCAATAACACTATTAGCAATAGGAAAGCCAAATATGTGGAAAACTACTTCAGCCGGAAGCTTGGGGTCAGGGCGGGGAACAGAAAGCCAGCTAGGTAACCCTAAACCGCCCAGCATACTACTGCCGATAGGACCAACGATAAAACCAATTACGAAAAGAGCCAGAAAAACAACTATAAGACCAACTATAACCGGAAAGGAACAACCCAAGCAGCCCCGCTTAGGCACTAGCTATTACCTCTTTCTCGCTTATTACCCATAACCGGCAAAAGCATGCGATAAACACCATAAAATGCAACCACAATCCCAATAATTAGCCCCACTATCCAGAATAGATTTGTTCCCCGCCAATTATCAAGCCAACGACCCACAAACAACCCCAAAACAATAGAACCGCCAATAAAGAACCCGACACCTACCAGCCTGAGAGCAGCTACCCACCTACCCATACCACCCCCCAAATTTCCAATCTAGCGAGAGTATATCAAACCTGCCGGTTCAGGTCAAGCCTGCTTTTGGCGATCAAACACTAAAAAACCCTACCTTTCTCCGTCATAGGACCTCAGTCATAGGGCTCTTTTTAAAAGAATATAACTATATTGGTAATGCTTCTAAACTTTAGCTACACCCACCTACCTATGGCTAAAAAGCCGGGAGCGGCGAACCTACCCATATTACTGCACCTATCAAGTTCAAGATTTACGATTATCAAGTTCATCTAAATCAAGGGTATCAATGAAATCCTGGAACGCCGACAGCCTCTTCATCTCTTCTTCACTAATCTTTTTACCCTTGCCGCCAGCCTCCATACCCTCGGTAATAGGTTTACCTGTCTCCTTGTCTAACAGGATGCCCGCCTTATCTAAAACCGCCTCCTCAGCATAGATAGGCGCCTCATCCCTTACCGCCAGTGCCAAGGCATCACTGGGGCGAGAGTCAATCTCCATCTCACCCCCATCTACATTAAGGATAATCTTGGCATAAAAGGTATCACTCTTAAGCTCACTGACAATGATAGAATTGATAGTAGCCCCCAAGGCATCAATGACCGAATGTAACAGGTCATGAGTTAAAGGTCTAGGCACATCAACCCCCTGCAGTTTTACCGCTATGGCATCTGCCTCAGCCGGACCGATCCATATGGGTAGATAGCGCTCTGACATTTTCTCCTTTAGAATCACCACCCGTTGATAATTCATCAAACTAACCCGAATGCTATCAATAGTCATCTCTATCATGGCCATAGACACACCTCCTCCGTTTCTCAACCAACGTATCAAAATTCTACCCCACATCAATCACCCTGTCAACCAGAAATTGGGAGAACCTTTACTGCCCCATACGGTTAAATATCAGCTTGGAATCTCACCCCCTTATCTCCCTTTTCAAAAAGACACCAGAGACGAGATTAACCAACAATCCAACCGATCCAGTTGAAAAGGTAAGGCCTCATTTTTATTTTAACTATTTAATGATATAATATTAAGTCACCAAAGTTGAAACTTAATGATTAGTCGGCTTAACATTCGCCAGATAACTGAGGAAAGTGAAGAAAGCCTCTCTCCTTATGCAGCTAAAAGCAGGTTGTCACAGGGCAGGCTCAAGCCAGAAGAGCCCTGCCCAATACGCACCGCATTCCAGCGTGACCGGGACCGTATTATTCACTCCAAGGCTTTCCGCCGCCTGAAACATAAGACACAGGTCTTCATCGCCCCCCAGGGTGACCACTATGTAACCCGGCTTACTCATACCCTTGAGGTTTCCCAGATAGCTCGAACCATAGCTCGAGCCCTAAACCTCAATGAGGACTTGACTGAGGCAACCAGCCTGGGACACGACCTGGGTCACACCCCCTTCGGTCATGTGGGCGAGGAGGCTTTAGACGAGCTCTATTCCGGCGGATTCAGACATAATGAACAATCTCTGCGAGTTGTTGACCTTTTAGAAAAAGATGGCCAGGGACTTAATCTCACCTGGGAGGTAAGAGACGGTATTGTCAATCACTCCAAGGCAAGAGCCGATATCCAGAGAGAGGGCTCGGGAGAGGCAAGCACCCTGGAGGGTCAGGTTTGTAAGATTGCCGATGCCATCGCCTATATTAACCATGACATTGGAGATGCCATAAGGGCTGGTATTATTACCGAGAATGATTTGCCATTATCGGCGGTTACCGGATTAGGTCGTTTCCATTCACAGCGCATTAATACTATGGTGTTTGATATTATTGAGCACTCATGGTCGGTGACGGGTTATAATATTGGTCAGGATATTATAGGCAGCCACACTATAAGTATGAGCCCCGGGATTCTGGAGGCAACCAACAACCTCCGTGAATTTCTTTTTGCCCGGGTATATAATATACGCTCAACGCAAGAGGAAGCCGAAAAGGCTCGAGAGGTGATTCGCCTGCTGTATAAATACTTTAATGAGCACCAAGAGAAGCTGCCACCGGAATACCATACTTACAGCGATGAGTCGGAACGCAAGGTGGCTGACTATATCGCCGGTATGACTGACCAATACGCCCTGAGAACGGCTGAAGAGCTGGCACTACCGATAAATAATCAAGGCTAAAAAACAAAATTGCAAAGGGGGAGAGGTAACACACAACAAGATGAGTGTTATTGATGAGGTAAAACAGAGGGTAGACATCGTAGAGGTAATCGGCCAGTATGCCTCCTTAAAAAAGGCGGGACGAACCTTCAGGGGGCTGTGCCCGTTCCACAGCGAAAAACATCCCTCTTTCTTTGTCTATCCTGAACAGCAGAGCTGGCACTGCTTCGGTACCTGTAACACCGGAGGCGATGCCTTTTCCTTCATTATGAAGAAAGAGAGTATTGACTTTGGGGAGGCATTGCGCCTTCTTGCCCAAAGAGCCGGGGTTACCATCCCATCAAGATTTGAACCGGGAGCTGAAGGTAAAGAGAAGGAAAGGTTATACCAGGCTAATCAGACGGCAGTCCAATACTTCCACAACCTGCTGGTTAATTCCCCGCCAGGAAAAAAGGCACAAAAATATGTAACCAGCCGGAGACTGTCACCAGAAACTGTCGCCGAGTTTCAGCTAGGCTACAGTTCAAATAGCTGGGATGCCCTGAAGCAATATCTAACGAAGAGAGGCTATACTGAAAGTGAACTGCTGGCCGCTGGCTTAATAATTCAGACAGAGGAAGGGAAAACCCACGACCGATTTCGTAACCGGTTAATGTTTCCCATAAGTGATGCCAGGGGACGCACCACTGGTTTCGGAGCCAGAGCGCTTGATGATTCAGAACCCAAATATCTCAACTCACCACAGACGCCAATCTTCGATAAGAGCCACAGCCTATACGCTATAAATCTGGCGGCAGCAGCCATTAGACAGCAAAACATGGCAGTGATTGTCGAAGGCTATATGGATGTCATCACCGCCCACCAGAATGGTTTCAAAAATGTGGTTGCCTCTATGGGAACCTCAGTTACCGAGAAGCAGGTCAGCACTCTGAAAAGGCTAACCAGAAATGTAAATGTGATTCTAGCCCTAGATGCTGACGCTGCCGGCGATGAGGCCATGCTGCGTAGTGTCAGCTATGAAAACATACTGGATGCCGAGGTAAAGTTTATGATCCTACCCCGAGGTAAAGACCCGGATAATGTTATTAGAGAAGACCAGAATAACTGGCAGCAGCTGGTGGCGACAGCTCCAACCGTGGTTGATTATGCCTTCAACACGATTACTTCAGAGCTTGACCTGAACACCGCCAGAGGTAAGTCTCTAGCCGCAGAAAAGCTTATACCCATTGTCGCTGAGATTAAGAAGCCCGAAAGATATGACCCCTATCTGAATAGATTGTCAAAGTTGACCGGAATGAATTATAAAAGTTTAGAAGCTGCTCTAGGCAAAATCAAAGCCAGTCAGGGTAGACGCCGGATTAAAGAGCCAAAGCCAGAAGCCATAACCCGGGCTCTGCGTCCGCTGGTGTCCAGCCCCCTTGAGGAGTATTGCCTGGCTCTGCTTCTGCAGCACCCTGAGCTTAAAGGCAGAGATGAAGGTCTTTTGCCAGAATACTTCGATAGCAGTGAAAACCGTGAAATCTCTATCGCCTGGCAGCAAGCTGATGATACGTCATCACTTAAGGACAAGCTCGATGCCGCTCTCCACGAGGAGGTTGATGCCCTAATAAACAGGATCTTACCCGCTAACCAGATAGAGCGGAAATATGCCAACTGTGTCCTCCGCCTGAAAGAAAAATTCCTCCGCAATCTGGCGATAAAAAGGGAGGAGATATTAGCCCTAGAAGCTGAGGCAGGCGGCACTGATGCCGAGCTGGCTAAGCTTGAGGAGCAAGGGATAGAAGTCAGTGTTCAACTAGGAGAAGTTTTTGCTCAAAAAGCCAGACGAGGTCAGGAGCCGAGGAGATGAGGAATGATCCCAGAAAACGATGAAAACTCTATACATTTCCTACCCCAAAAAGATAAGGACGAAGAAGAGCTGCCTCCAGAGGCAAGGCTAGCCGAAGAAGAATTTGAACCCCCGATAGACCGCGAGCTTGAAGCGCCGCCAGAACAACTGGGGGAGCCGGAGGTAGTTGATGACCCGGTCCGTATGTACCTCCATGAAATTGGCAGAGTGCCTCTCCTCACCGCTAAGGAAGAAAAGGTCTTAGCCAAAAAGATTGAGGAAGGCAAACGTGTTAATGAGATAAAACAAGCCCTCCAACAACAATATGGCAAACCATCTTCAGCCATAGAAATAATATTGGCTATCCTTCAGGAGCTTGGTCAGGAGTCTAATATCATCCATCCCCTGCAAAAACAGCTTGGCTTGACTCCTACCACCAGCTTTATAGACTGTATCTCCAACACTAAATTACGAGATAGCATTGATGGTGAGATAGACCGACAACTAGTCCAGACTATTGCCAGCCGGATAGATAAGTCCATACCGGAAACAGAACAGCTTCTCATTGACCTATCAACAAATAGTAACCTGTTACCAGAGGAAGTGCTTAATGTTATCGAAGATAGCGTCTCTCTGTCTGATATAGCGAATCTGGTGACCAGGCCCGATTTTACTAAGTCAATTCAGGCTTACGAAGACCAGCTCAAAGCTTACCTAGAAAATATCGAGCGTGAGGCGGAAAAATCCGAGAACCACCTCACTGAAGCCAACCTGCGTCTGGTAGTCAGCATGGCCAAGAAACATATCGGACGGGGCATGTCTCTCCTCGACCTTATTCAGGAAGGTAATATCGGACTAATCAGAGCCGTAGAGAAATTTGATTACCACCGGGGTTATAAATTCAGTACCTACGCCACCTGGTGGATTCGCCAGGCTATTACCCGGGCTATAGCCGACCAGGCTCGCACCATTCGCATCCCGGTTCATATGGTGGAGACCATCAACAAACTGCTCAAAGTAAGCCGCAAACTGGCCCAGGAACATGGGCGAGAGCCTACCCCCAAGGAAATCGGTGAGGGCATGGAAATACCCCCGGGAAAGGTCAGAGAGGTAGTTAAGGTATCCCAGCTGCCCATATCCCTGGAGTCACCCATAGGTGAGGAGGATGACAGCCACCTGGGCGACTTTATCGAGGACCGCCGGGCTTTACCACCGGTTGATGCCGCCACCAAGCGACTGCTCAAGGAGCAAATCGATGAGGTGCTGTCAACCCTTACCCCCCGGGAAAAGCGAGTGCTCAAACTCAGATTCGGGCTTGAGGACGGACGAAGCCGCACCCTGGAGGAAGTGGGCAAGGAGTTCAATGTCACCCGGGAGCGAATTCGCCAGATTGAAGCCAAAGCCCTGCGCAAACTGCGCCACCCCAGCCGCAGCCGAAAACTAAAAGACTATCTGGAGTGATGAAGAGGGTATTGAAAAACCTCGTCAGTTTATCACTTCATTTATGATGATAACAAAAAGGCTTACAATTGAACAATAAATCTTAATAAGATACTACGTGAGTAATTGAATTGATTTATCTTGCCGTCTGAGGAGTATCATAACTATGCCACTAAGTAAGGTATACGTAATAGTTGGAGCCGGTGCATCTTGCGATGTTGCTGGTGAAGGGTCACCAATAATTAATGGAGATTTTCGGCCTCCCTTGGCACTAGATTTAATAGAAACCTTTATTTGATTTCTACGAGTTCAATCTCAAATGTCAGGCCTTTCCCTGCCAGAGGGTGGTTAGCATCTACCGTTATCGTCGTTTCAGAAACATCAGTAACGACAACCACAGTCGTTCTAGCATCTGCTTGTTGCATTTGTAATTGCTGTCCGACCTCAGGGTCTAGATTCTCAGGTAATTGTTCTCGCTCTATTACCAGTACTAGGTCATCAAGACGCAGGCCGTAGGCTCTCTCTGGTGGAATCGTGACCGTCTTCGATTGCCCAACCTGCATACCCTTAACCGCTTCTTCAAAGCCTGGAATTACCCGACCCTCACCTAAGGTAAATTCTAGCGGTTCACGCCCCACCGACGTATCGAATGTGGTACCATCCTCTAGCGTGCCCGTATAGTGAACTTTAACGGTATCACCATCTTTTGCCATTGCTGAATCTCCTTTTCCAGTGCACCCAATCACTAGCACTGTTCCTAATAGTAGGGTTACCAGCAATATCACGCATATTTTTCTTACTATACTTACCCCCCATTGGCTATAAGGAATCTTGATACAAGTATTCGGTATGTCCTGTCGCTGGTATTGTGGTAATTCTGACTCTCAATAATATCACAATAGTTAAACTAAAAGCCATTTCGTTCAATACATTTCTAACCAGAAGGGGTGTCTAAGAGGGGCGAAGCCCCCCTTTTTTATTTCGCCCCCCTCTCCTTTGAAGGAGAGGGGGACACAGGGGGTGAGGTAGACCCCGTTAGATTTCCTAACGGGGTAGATAAAAAACCGCCTGATTATGCTAAAATGGGGCAATAAAGGTGGTTATCTTTAGGAGCTTTACCGGTGATTCCCATTAAATTATCACTGCGCAATTTTATGTGCTACCGGGATAATGTGCCCCCCCTCCTTTTTGACGGCATCCACACTGCCTGTATCTCCGGTGATAACGGCAGCGGCAAGTCAGCCCTGATTGACGCTATGACCTGGGCGCTGTGGGGACGGACCCGGGCTAAGAGCGACGACGACCTCGTTTACTCCGATCAAGCTGAAATGGAGGTAGAGTTTGACTTCACCGTAGGCGAGCAGCCGTACCGCATCATACGCAAGCACTCCAGACCCAGACGACGAGGCCGCTCCGGGCAGAGCAGCCTTGACCTGCTCATAGGCTCCGATGACAGCTTTAAAGTAATTTCTGGCGATAGAATAACTCAGACGCAACAAAAAATCTTTGATATTCTGCACATGGATTACGATACCTTTACCAATAGCGCCCTGCTGCGGCAAGGTCATGCTGACGAATTCACCATCAAGCGCCCCGTCGAGCGTAAAGAGGTGCTGGCTTATATTCTGGGACTATCCTTCTATGATGAACTGGAAGGACAAGCCAGAGAGTTAGCCAAGCTGCAGGACACGGAAAAAACACAACTGGAGAGCGCTATCAAAGAAATTAGCGATGAATTAGACCGGAAACCAGCCTACCAGACTGAGTTGGAACAATCCGAGGCTGAACTCTCACACATCGCAAAGGCAACTAAGGAGCAGGAAGTCGAGCTTAATCGGCTGCGACAGAAAAAGGAGTCACTGGATAACAAGCAGGAGCAGTTAAACCAGATAGAGGAGCACATAACCGCCACCAGAAGAGAATTAGAGCGTCGTGACCATGAAGTGAAACAACTCCACTCCCGTATCAAAGAGTATGAAGAGGTAATAGCCCAGCGTACCAGTATAGAAGATGGCTACGCCCAACTAACCGAAGCCAGAAGACAAAACGATGAACTGAACCAGAAGCTAGAGTTGCTGGTCAAATTAAGGGAAAGTAAGAACCAGTTAGAGAAGAGCATAGAGCAGGCACAGGCAGCGTTAATTACGGAACACAAACTAGCCCAAACCAGAATCACCGAGCTGGAAGCTAAAGCACAAAGACTACCCCAGCTTAGGAGTGAACTACAGCAAATAAGCGCTCAATTGCTAAAGCTGGCTGAGCAAGAAAAAACTCTAAACCAGAAAAGACAAAACTGCCAGGAACTACAGGCTCAAATCCGTTACCTGGAATCCAGCCAGACCCAGCTGGAACAGGAAATAAAGGAGATAGAAGAAAAGCTCGACCTGCTGCTTGCCCAGCGTGGCGCCAAGTGTCCGCTATGTGAGACCGAGGTAGGCACGGAGGGCTTAAAGCTAATTGAGACCAAATATACCGCCGATAAAGAGAAAAGGTCTGATGCTATAAAGTCGAATCAGGTTGAGATAGCCCAAAAGAAAACCGAGCTGGAATCGCTGGCCAATGAAATATCCCGGCTGGAAACCAGGCTGAACCAGGATAAAACCTCCACCCAGAGTAAAACCGGTAGTCTAAACCAGCAGATTACTGAAGCTGAAGAAGCCGATAATCGGTTAAACGAGGCAAGAAAAGGACTGACTGAAATTGAAGAGCGCATGGCCCGAAAGGACTTTGCCACTACCGAGCAATTAACGTTAAGGGATATTGAAGACGAATTAGTCAGGCTTGACTACGATTCCCAGCAATACGACGAGGTGCGCCAGCGCCGGCGCACTCTGGAACAATATGAAGAACCCAAGCGAAAGCTGGAAGAAGCCGACCGGCTTATCAACCAGGAAAAGGAGTCAGCTTCCCGAGCCGAAGAGGCAGCGCAGGAGCTGCGCCACCGTCTGGAGGTTGACGAACCAAAAAAACAAAGCCTGAGTCAGGAACTCAATTTACTGCCTCAGTTGGTCAGCGATTTAACCCGGGCGGAAACTAAAAACCAGGAGCTAACCGCCAAACAACGCCAATCCCAAGAGATAATGTGGAGTATCAAGACAAATCTCCAGCGCTGTTCGGAAAAGGAGATAAAAAAACAGGAAAAGGGGAAACTGCTGGTCAAAGCGTCAAAGGAGGAGAAGATATATAAAGACCTGGCTCAAGCTTTCGGCAAAAAGGGAATACAAGCCCTGCTCATTGAAATAACCCTCCCCGAAATTGAAGTTGAAGCTAATAAACTATTGGGACGAATGACCGATAATAGAATGCACCTGAAGATTGAGACGCAGCGGGAAACGAAAAAAGGGGATTTACTGGAAACCCTGGATATTAATATCTCTGACGAGCTGGGAATGCGAAATTATGAAATGTTTAGCGGTGGTGAAGCCTTCCGTATTAACTTTGCCATTCGTATTGCCCTTTCCAGGCTATTAGCCCGGCGAGCCGGAGCGCCACTCCCTACGCTCATTATTGATGAAGGCTTCGGCACGCAGGATAGCATCGGCGTTGAAAAACTCAAAGAGGCGATAAACTCCATTCAGGACGACTTTGACAAGATACTGGTTATCACTCATATCGAGGAGCTTAGAGACGCTTTCCCCACCCACATTGATATTGTCAAAACTGCTAACGGTTCAACGATTGAGGTAAGCTAACTATGTTATAACCCCAGGGCAACGGCAATCTTCTTCATTGCTGACAGCCCCAGTTCCATAAACTCATTTAGTTCAATGCCAAGTTCACTACACCGGGCAATGTGCTCTCTATTTACCCCGGCGGCAAAGCCATTCTCCTTGAACTTTTTAATTACCGACTTGGCTTCAAGACCAGCCAATTTTTTATCGGGACGAACCAGAGCCGCCGCAGTAATTAAGCCAGTTAGTGGGTCAACACAACATAGCGCCTTATCCAGCTTTGTCTCCAGGGGAATGCCATGAGCTTCATTATGACATAAGACAGCGTGACCCATCGCTTCACTGGCTCCCAGCTCCCTGGCCAGGTCAGCCCCCAACTTACTATGCTGGCTCATATCTCCCCCGATAAGCTCCATATCAATATCATGCATGAGCCCGGTAAGCCCCCACTCCTCCTCCTCCTCACCCAGTCGCTTGGCTAGTGTCCGCATAATAGCCTCAGTAGCTAGCATGTGCTTAATCAGGTTTCCGTTCTCCACATTAGCTTTGACGGAGTCAAGTACTTCTTTCCGTGTCATTTGTTCCTCCTTGGCTAATAGTCGGTCTTGATAAGGCACTTAATATAATACCTATAACACTCATGGCTATACAAGTCAAGAAAGTCGGCTTATAACTGCCAAACAGCATTAATCTGTGACATCAACAAATAGCCTAAACCAAAAAAGACACAACAGGCTACCATAGTCATCCTGGGACCAAACCTATCGCCCAGTCTCCCCACAATAATGCTAGTCAAGCCCAGTATGAGAAAAACCGATGATTGAGCACCAGAAATCGTTGCCCTTGTCCAGCCAAACTCATCTAACAACGGATTGAAAAAACGCCAAAGGTAATGTATGTACCCCAGGCTATCAGCTGGATAATAAAACCAGCCAAAACTATGATATAGCCGTAAAAGAACTTAGGCCTCTTATCTTCAGTCAAGTATAGACCCCTGTTTAATAGCAATATGACTTCCTGACTTATCCTTCATCTCTACCCTCAAAAATAAAGGGGGACAACTATGAATCCCCCCGTAAATGCCGGCTGCCAAACTGGAAGGACATTAAGCAGCGAGCCGTCAATTAGTTAACGAATACTCAATATTCTTAGCTAACACCCTGCCTAAATACTGCCCGGTGGCTGAGGACTTCTCTTCAGCTATTGCCTCAGGCGTCCCTCTAGCCACAATGTAGCCACCCCGGTCACCGGCGCCAGGTCCAAGGTCAATAATCCAGTCAACATTCTTAATCACATCCAGGTGATGCTCAATAATCACTACCGTATTACCACCATCAACCAGACGCTGCAATACCCGTAGCAGTGCCGCCACATCCTCAAAAGAGAGCCCTGTGGTCGGCTCATCAAGAATATATAATGTCCGGCCCGTAGACCGCCGCGACAGCTCGGTAGACAGCTTTACCCGCTGTGCCTCACCACCAGAAAGAGTAGGTGCCGGCTGACCCAATCGAATATAGCCCAGCCCCACATCATGTAAGGTCTGCAGCTTTCTCTTCACCTTGGGGAAATGCTCAAAGAAAGCCAGCGCCTGCTCCACCGTCATATCCAATATCTCAGCTATGTTCCTACCCTTAAATTTAATTTCCAGAGCCTCACGGTTATAACGTTTCCCCTGGCATACCTCACAGGGAACGGTGACATCGGGTAAAAACTGCATCTCAATCTGAGTAAACCCCTCCCCGCCGCAGGCTTCACAGCGCCCACCCTTAACATTAAACGAAAAACGACCGGGAGCATAGCCTCTCATCCGAGCCTCAGGGACAGTGGCAAAAAGTTCACGAATCAGGGTAAAGGTTCCGGTATAGGTGGCTGGATTGCTACGAGGGGTACGCCCGATAGGCGACTGGTCAATATTGACTACCTTATCAATATTCTCAATACCGACGATTTCATCACAATCGCCCGCCTTTTCCCGCGACAGATACAGTATCTGTGCCAGTTTTTTATACAAAATATCATCAATAAGAGTGCTCTTACCGCTACCGGAGACCCCGGTGATACCAACAAACTCGCCCAGGGGAATATGGACATCTATATTCTTCAGGTTGTTCTGCCTGGCACCCTTTATTGTTATCTCCTCGCCTGAGCCAGGCCGACGCTTCGATGGTAAAGGAATCTGCTTAACACCACTAAGATACTGACCGGTTATTGACTTCGGGCACTCCATAATATCAGCCATAGTTCCGGTAGCCACAATTTTGCCCCCATGTTCCCCCGCCCCGGGTCCCATATCAATAATATGATCAGCCGCCCGCATCATCGCCTCATCATGCTCCACCACCAATATGGTATTACCCAGATCCCTCAGCCGCTTTAGGGTCTCAATCAAACGAAAGCCATCGGCGGGGTGCAAACCAACGGTTGGTTCATCACAAATGTAAAGCACCCCCATAAGTCCACTGCCAATCTGGGTTGCCAGACGAATACGCTGCGCCTCACCACCACTCAGGGTTGCCGAAGCTCGGTCAATGGTAAGATAGTCCAGACCTATATCCTTGAGAAAACCAAGGCGGGCCTCAATCTCCTTGATAATCTGGTGGGCTATCATCTGCTCACGTTCACTAAGTATCGCCTTCTTCCCACCACTGAGAGTAGCCACCCACTTCAATACTTGAGTAACCGACATTGAGCTAACCTCAATGATATTTTTGCCACCGATGGTTACGGCTAAAGACTCCGGCTTAAGCCTCTTGCCCTGGCAAACGGGACACTCCCGGGATACCATATAACGTCCAATATCAGCCCGGGAGTGTTCGGACTCCGTATCCCGGTAGAGTCGCTCCATGCGGGGAATAACCCCTTCAAAATCGTAATAATATTCTCTAATTCTTCCGAAGCGGTTCCGATACCGGTAGGGTTCACTCCCATCCCCATAAAGTATAAGCCTGAGATGTTGCTCACTCAGTCCTTTTACCGGGGTACGCAGGGCAAAACCGTGACGTTGCGCCAAGGACTCAAGCTGATCGAAGTACCAGGATTGCCATTGCCAGGGACGGATAGCCCCTTCAGCGATGGAAAGTTCCTTATTGGGGATAACCAGCTCAGGGTCTATCTCCAGCTTAACCCCCAAGCCGGTGCAGGCTGGACAGGCACCGTGAGGGCTGTTAAAGCTAAAGGTTCTGGGGGCAATCTCGCCCAGGCTAATCCCACAGTGCACACAGGCAAAGTGTTCCGAGAACAGTAACTCCTCACCATCAGCAATAGATACCAGCACCACCCCCACCCCAAGCTTGAGAGCCGTCTCTACCGAATCGGCAATGCGGCTCTGGCTTCCGCTCTGCCCGATTACCAATCTGTCCACCACCGCCTCAATGGAGTGCTTCTTATTCTTATCCAGTTGAATTTCCTCAGACAGGTCATAGATATGCCCGTCAACCATAACTCTGACATAGCCTGCCTGGCGCAAATCATCAAACACCGCCTGATACTCACCCTTACGGTCTCTAATCAGTGGTGCCAGAATCATGATGCGGCTATTTCCCGGGAGATTTTGAATGGTATCAACAATTTGCTGGACTGTCTGGGTAGCAATCTCTCGTCCACACCTGGGGCAATGAGGATGACCCACCCGGGCAAAAAGCAGACGCAGATAATCATAAATTTCGGTTACCGTCCCCACGGTAGACCGTGGATTACGACTCGGCCCCCTCTGGTCAATAGAAATGGCGGGACTTAATCCTTCAATATAGTCAACATCGGGTTTTTCCATCCTGCCCAGAAACTGACGAGCATAAGCCGATAGAGATTCTACATAGCGGCGTTGTCCCTCAGCGTAGATGGTATCAAATGCCAGCGAACTCTTACCTGAGCCAGAGACACCAGTGATAACTACCAATTTATCCCGGGGGATAACTACATCTATATTTTTGAGGTTATGCTCTCTAGCTCCTTTGACAACTATGGCATCTAACGGCATATCTTCCTCCCGTCTAAAATTTATTGTAGCACTAGAGCTATGAGGGCAACAAGCACCACCCCACCTCCAGATTGACACAGTCGACAAAGATGTTGACAAACTATACGCCCTGTGGTAGATTAGGGCGAGAATGAGCAGGTGTAAGATAAAGAATGTTAGCTTACACTGCCCCCTACGGATTTTATTACGCATATATTATTATGCGGAGTAAATAAGATATGCTGGGGGGCTTTAAAGTTAAGAAAACAGAGATAAAACTGATAACACATCCAAAGCAAAAAATTCAAGCAGAACCCTCCCAGCAGGAGGGTTCTTAATTTACCGGAAACATAGAATAAAGCAAAACTGATATGACACTACTCATACTGAGGGTAAAAGATGAATATATCTGAAATGCTGGCTAAAAATGCCAGGCTTTATCCTGATGATACCGCCCTTATCCAAATAAAACCCAGTGAGAATTTAAGGCAAGAAATCACCTGGAGGGAGTTTGACGAAAGAGCCAACCGTATCGCCAATGCCCTGGTGGATAGAGGCATTAAGAAAGGGGATAAAGTCATCCACTGGATGCGGAATTCAACCAACTGGCTTGAGGCTTACTTCGGCATTATTAGAACCGGGGCTTGGGCAGTGCCCCTCAACTATCGTTTCACCGGTAGAGACCTTAAATATTGCGCCGATATAGCCGAAGCCAAAGTAATGATTTTAGGCGAAGATTTGATCGAGAGTGTCGAGACGGTTCGCTCCCAGCTACTCACCATTGAAAAGTATATCCTGGCTGGTCAGGGCACACCTGAAGATATGGAGGGCTTTGAAGAGGTTATAGACAAATCCTCAGCCAAACCCCCAGAGATAAAGCTTAATGATGAAGATGAGTGCGGTCTCTACTTCACTTCAGGCACCACCGGGGCAGCCAAGCCGATATTGCTTACCCATAAGAATATGGAGGTAGCGGCCATAACGGAAAAAGCGCACCATTATCAAGAACGTGGTGATAATTTTGTACTTATACCTCCCCTGTATCACGCCGGAGCCAAGATGCACTGGTTTGGCAGCCTGATGGTAGGTGGACGGACTACATTGCTAACCGAAATCGATCCCCAGTATATATTTGAGGTTATTGATAAGGAGATGGGAACCATAGTATGGCTGCTGGTGCCCTGGGCCCTGGACATTATCAAAGCCATGGATAAGGGAGAACTTAAAAAGGAAGACTATGACTTGAGCCACTGGCGCCTAATGCACATCGGAGCCCAACCGGTGCCCCCTAGCCTGGTCAGGCGGTGGAAGGAATACTTCCCCGATATGCAGTATGATACTAACTACGGACTGAGTGAGGCTGCCGGACCCGGCTGCGTTCACCTGGGTATAGGGAATGAAAGGAAAATCGGGTCAATTGGTAAAGCCGGGTTTGGCTGGAAAACACGCATCGTCAATAAGAAGGGCGAGAATGTCCCCCAGGGAGAAGTCGGCGAGCTGCTGGTCAAGGGTGACGGTGTGATGAAGCAATACTATATGAATCCAGAGAAAACGGCCGAAACCATAAAAGACGGCTGGCTGTATACCGGCGACCTGGTTAGAGAGGAAGATGAAGGATTTATCTATATTGCTGGTAGAAAGAAGGACGTCATCATTAGCGGAGGAGAGAATATCTACCCCATAGAAGTAGAGGAAATTCTCCAGAGCCACCCCGAAATCTACGATGTGGCAGTAATTGGGCTTCCCGATGAAAGACTGGTAGAAACAATTGCTGCCGTCATTGAAGTTAAGCCGGGAAAGAATCTCACCAGAAAAGAGGTAAACGAGTTCTGTGAACAGAATTTACCCAGATACAAGCGACCAAGGCATGTCATCTTTGATAAGGTGCTAAGAAATACCACCGGTAAAATAGAAAAACCCAAGATGAGACAAAAATACGCCGATTTCAAAAATAACCTGAAAAACTTTAAAACACGCTAAATATAGAGATGGCGGTAAAGTTTAAGGAGAGCCAGAATGAAGGAACCAGCTATTAGCTCTGATGCCCCGGGAGAAAAACTCCTTATGCTCGGCAACGAGGCCATAGCCCGAGGCGCTATGGAGGCTGGAGTTCAGGTTGCCGCTGCCTATCCCGGCACCCCGTCAAGCGAGATTCTGGAAACCTTAACTAAAGTTGCCCAAAAGTTCGACATATACGTTGAGTGGTCAACCAATGAAAAAATAGCCTTTGAAGTGGCTCTGGCGGCTTCCATTTGCGGAGTAAGAGCTATGGCATCAATGAAGCATGTTGGGGTAAATGTCGCCCACGACCCGCTAATGACCGCCAGCTATATCGGCGCCAAGGGCGGTCTAGTTTTGCTTTCCGCCGATGACCCCTGGGCGTGGAGTTCCCAGAATGAACAGGATAACCGATATATTGCCGAACAGGGCTACATACCGGTTCTTGAACCCTCATCAGTTCAAGAAGCCAAGGACATGATGGCTGATGCCTTCAGGCTCTCCGAGGAATTTAAGCACCTTTTTATGGTCAGGTCGGTAACCAGAATAAGCCACGGTCGGGGCGATGTGGTGCTGGGAGAAATAACCAGGGAGAGAAGAAAGGGCTCTTTTAAAAAAGACCGCTCCTGGTTAGTCTATACCCCAGTTGCAGCCAGAAAGAACCGACTTTTAATGATTGAACGGTTTGAGAGGATAAGGCAAGCGGTAGACACACTTCCCTATAACCGGTTAAAGCTGGTTGACAGAGCCAGGCTGGGGATAATCGCCTGCGGCCTCTCCTACAGTTACACCTTGGAAGCCATAAAGTGGCTGGAGCTTGAGGAGAGGGTCTCCGTGCTAAAAATCAGCACGCCCCACCCCCTCCCCCAGGAACTGGTGAAAAAGCTACTGAAGTCAGCAGCCGAAATAATCATAGTCGAAGAGCTGGAACCATTCGTTGAGAACAAGGTTAAAGCCATTGCTGGAGAAGCCAATATCCCGGTCAAGATTCACGGCAAGAACTTACTCCCTGTCATCGGTGAGCTGTCAACCAGGAAGGTTACCGAAGCTATTGCCAGGTTAACCAACTCCAAGCCGCCAGTTAACTTCACTAAACTGGACAAGCTCAGCGAGGAAACCGCCCCGATTCTCCCCTGGAGACCACCAACCCTGTGCCCCGGCTGTGCGCACCGAGCCGCTCTATATGCCATCAACTCAGCCGCACAAAGGGTGGCCAGAGACTATGGTAAGCCCACCGAGCCTATCTACCCCGGTGATATTGGCTGCTACACTCTAGGTTACCTTCCGCCGTTGGAAGCCGTTGACACTACTATCTGTATGGGAGCCAGTATCGGCATCGCCAACGGTCTAGCCCACGTGGTAGCAGCACCCATAATAGCCCACATCGGTGACTCCACATTCTTCCACTCCGGGATACCACCACTGATAAATGCCGTTTACAATAAGGCAAATATAACGGTAGCTATACTTGATAATTCAGCGACAGCAATGACCGGTTTCCAACCACACCCGGGCATCGGTCATACTGCCACCGGTGAGGAAACCACCTCCGTAAAGATTGAAGACATAGCCCGGGCATGCGGGGTAAAGTTCGTCAAGGTTGCAGACCCCCTTGACCTGAAAAAAGCCGCCGATGTCTTGGAAAAGGCAATCAGGTTTGAGGGACCGTCAGTGGTAGTGCTTAGAAGTCCCTGTGCCATCATAGAGCAGAGGGAAAAGAGGCAAAGGGGAGAGAAAACTATCCCCTACTATATCGACCAGGATAAATGCAACGAGAAATGTGGCGCCTGCATTAAGTTGCTCGGTTGCCCGGCTATAGTAAAAGAGAATGGCAAAACCATAATTGATGGCCCGCTATGCACCGGTTGCGGAATTTGTGTTCAGGTCTGTCCCCATAACGCTATACTACAGGAATCATAAATGGCAAAAGAATTCAACGTGCTGATTACCGGGGTGGGTGGACAGGGTGCAATTTTAATGTCAGAGCTACTGGGAGAGGCAGCCGTCAAAGACGATTTCAATGTCAGGGGCTCCGAGGCGCTGGGGATGGCAGTCAGGGGTGGCTCAGTAGTCAGCACTATCAGAATCGGCAGTGAAATATATGGGCCGCTTATTCCTATGGGGAAGTGCCACCTACTAATTGGCATAGAGCCGGCGGAGGCTCTCAGGAATATCTCCTACCTGTCACCGTCCAGCCTGATCATACTTAATCTAAGAGGAATAGTCCCCTTCACTGTTTCCCAGGGTAAAAGTAATTATCCCACTCAGGATGAAATTCTGGAAAAGCTAAATAGAGCTTCCCGCCAGGTAATCAGGCTGGATGCGGCTTGCCTGGCGGAAGAAGCCGGCAACCCGATAACAGCTAATATGGTCATGCTGGGGGCAGCCTTTGGCGGCGGGCAGATGCCGGTAAAGCTGGAAACGATAAAGGCAGTAATCCAGTCCCACTTCCCCGCCAAACTAGCCCCGGTTAACATCAAGGCTTTTGACCTCGGCTACCAGGCCTGCCAGCAGGCTGTTAAGAATTAAAAAGGGCAGTAGACAATATTTAGGCAAATGGGAATCCTTGGAAATGGTACAGAGATACACAAGGTCTATCAGCTTTCAGGATAGCTTGAAGTTCTATAGGGCACCACTTCATAGGATAAAACTGCGGAATGTAGTTATGACTTTGGAGAGGGATGTGGCATTGGTGAGACACTAGGGTAACAAGACGTCATTTGTGTAATGAGGTAGCAAAACAAGCAATTGTTATCTCTGCTACACTTTTTGGAATTTCATATTACGCATTTCTTGGGCTATCTTACTGTTTTTAGAGGTGCTGGCTTATAATATGGTTGGGTGTCGGTAGCTTTACCAGCTGCCTGTTCTCCTCTCTTGCTGGCAAACTATTGTAAGGATTCATATGCTTCAACCTGATTCTCGTATTCGTATTTCACCATCTCGTAATCATTGCCCCAATTCTGTTTTGCTCTTTCCATAATGCTTGGGTAGTTAGCTTGTCAAACAACCCGGTCATATGTTTCGGTTTGATTGTCAATCTCATACCTTACCATTTCGTAATCATCGCCCCAATTTGCCAAAGCGTTGGCCTTAAAAATCTCTATCCTATCTTCTCTATCGGTCTTTGTTTCGGGCGTTGGTTCGCTGGGTGCGGGAGTAGGTGCGGGTGTGGGAGTAGGTGCACACCCTCCCATAACAAGCATCAGAATTAAAGCTAAGGCTGTTGTCTTCCAAAGAAATTTACTCATTACCCTTGCCTCCTAATTTGAGATTCTAACGTCATAAAAAAGAATGACACCAACCACCACCGTATCATTTAGCGGTTCCAGTGCCCCTATTGCCCACCTCATCATACGTAACCATATTCTTACTTTTTAAGGTTGATTCACATGTTGGAACTTGAGTTTAGTCCTGTTTTGAAGCTTTGTCAATGCCCCTTAGGAACAGTAGATGCCCCTATGCGTACGGAATGTAGTTAAGACTTTTTATTGACCATATCTGTTCGCTTCACTATAATGCACGGATAGTGTCTACCTATTAGCCAGTATCAAGAAGAAAGGCAATATTTTCATAGTTCATTTATTGAAGCAGCCAGGGAACAAGTATTAAGATGTCCAATTTTCAAACTCAACTAAAAGCGAGCTTTTTGGCGGGAGTTAAAAAGGGGGGTGGTAGTTTTGTTTGGATGTGCAAGATTATTATCCCTGTTTCTTTGCTGACAACTCTTTTCCAGTGGACTGGTTGGCTGAATCAACTGGATTTCTTTCTAAGTCCCTTAACAAGCCTGATAAATCTGCCACCCGAAGCAGCGCTACCAATCATTACCGGAATGTTAATAAACATCTACGCGGTTATCGCCATCATAACCGTCCTTCCCTTTACTATTGAGCAGATGACATTAATTGCCGTATTTAACCTGATTGCTCACAGCCTTATCATGGAAGGAATCATACAACACAAATCCGGGCTTAATGCCATTAAAGCAACTCTGATCCGTATTACCGCAGCTATTCTAGCTGTGCTCATCGTTTCCCAGTTTCTTGGTGATACCAGCCAGAGTGTTACTGCACCGGCCGCTCTTATGGTTCGCCCTCCATTTCTTGAGGTCTTGAAGGTCTGGACTGTAGACATAATAGTTCTGCTCCTAAAAATCTTGGGAATAATCATGCTCGTTATGATTATGCTAGAGTCATTAAAATCTCTGGGATGGATAGAATCCTCGCTTAAGTTTTTCAGGCATTTGATGAGAATTCTTGGACTTTCCGACCGAATAGCAATGATGCTGGTAACTGCCATCATTTTTGGCTTATTGTATGGCGGAGCTGTTATTGTCGAAGAGGCTAAAAAAGGAGCCCTGACCAAGGAAGAACTGGAGCGTCTTCATATTTCTATTGGCATCAATCATGACATGGTGGAAGACCCGGCACTTTTCGCGGTATTAGGATTGAATGCTTTCTGGCTCTGGGTGCCCCGGTTTATTATGGCTATCATAGCGGTTCTGACCTATCGTGCTATAAAACATCTTAAAAGCATATTGCCTCACCATTGATTTCTGGTAACGGAATACTCAGGCATAACACATTCCACTGCATCTCTTTACTATAACTATTTCTCTCCAATATAGTTACCACTTCTTATTGATTATATCGGGTCTAATGCTCAACAGGAGAGTTGTGCTAGCCAAGGTAATAAGCTGTCAGGGTGGAGTGTCGAAATTGACTACAACCCAAGAGGCACTGACAGCTTATAATATTTGTGCTAAGGCGAAGGGCAGGTGTAGATTATCTTAAGAACCAGGGGAGTAAACAAATCTGAAAACCCGACCTGAATGGATAGCGATCAAGTCACCATTTTTGTTTGCGTTTATGCCGAAATTATCTACACCACCGTTATTCATGGCGAAGGTCGATTTTACTGGATTATTAAGTGGCCACAGCTCGTAATTCTCTATAGTGGTAACGAGTAAAGCCTGTTCCTTGGACAGGTACTCTATTCTAGGTACAGTTATAGCCTCGCTGCTCAGCACTGATGATGCGAAGATAGTTGTTGTGGTTGCTCCGCTAGGAATCTGGTAAATGACATTGGCTTTGCGTTCTAGCACATAGATGTTGCCTGAGTCGTCCACTGCACCTGCTGGTAAACTACCAGTAATTCTAACGTTGGATAACTCTAGTACTTTTGTTGGCGAATTTGGCGTGTTTAGAGGTATCCGCCATATCGTAGCCGTCGAGGTTTGTGGGTTACCCGTGAAAGAGATGATAGTGTTATTCTTTGAGTCGTAATGCAGACTGACGACGGGGTAATTTGAATACTCCGAGGCCCAAGGTGTTGCCGAACCATCGGCCGCGATCCTCCAAATAGTTCCGTCAGTCATACCGGCGTAGATGTTTCCGCTTGTATCACGTTCCAAATGGCGGCAATTGGTTCCTAGGTCTGGTGTAAAGGGAGTAAACCCAGAACTATCAACTTTTTGAATAGACCCTCCAAAAAAATCCCCGTCACCGACTAGTACCGTGCCGTCGTCCATTTCTACGATACCCAAGGCATTTACATACTGCGTGAGATGATTTGATGTTGCGGTGGAAGGCTGGTAACTGATAATGTTTGCCCCCACGCCATTGCCTACCAGAAATCCAGAATGGATCGGTGACCAAGTCATTGGCCCCACACCCGCGACAGAATCCATTACTTTGGTAAACGACCCTGCCTCAAATTTATTTAAGCCGTTATTAGCCGTAAAGAAATAGAGGTCGTTTTCTCCGTCAAGGGCAACAGCAATAGGTTCGACCGTGCCGGGAATGCCAACTCCAGTGGCGATTATCCTTTTGGAATTATCTGATAGAGCTACCTCAGTAATTCGCCCGGCGAACGTTTCTGAGTAATAAAGTTTGTTATGAGTTTCATCTAGTGCAAGTTCAAAGCAACCATCTACCCCGTCAACGATAGTGGATAACAGATTTCCATTGGCATCGTAATGATTGATCTGGCTATCTCGTGATTGTGAACCGGTATAAAAGCTATCGTCGGCAGTTTTAACCACAATTGTGCTGGCGACTATCCCGAATGGTTTCAGGGTAGTCAACTGCCCATTCAAAGATCCGTATAATGTGCTCTGGTCATTGGCAATCAATAAACGTCCCAGACCAGGTTGGTATCCGATACTAAAGACGGTGGACAATGAGTTGGTATCCAGATATGTTGACAGCTGACCCTCACCAGAAAGCTTGAGAATTTTATTGTTTCCTCTTGAAACGATAAGAATATTGCCATCACCATCTTTAGTGAAATAAGCAGGGTAGACAATGAGATTCTCATATACCATCTCTTCATTCCAATCTGTCTTCAGGCCTTTTACGGCACTAGGGGTAGTTGTTGGAGTGGGAGTAGGTGTTATTTCAGGAGCCGGAATAGGAATAGGAACGGGGAAAGGAGCTTCCCTTGCCCCAGGAGTGGGAGTAGGTGTTATTTCAGGAGCCGGAATAGGAATAGGAACGGGGAAAGGAGCTTCCCTTGCCCCAGCACA
>NZBQ01000003.1 GCA_002688105.1 Dehalococcoidales bacterium
TAGGGATGATTCTATCAGGATTGAAGCTAAGGTAGCTTAGGTAAATTATGGCTAAGGGGAGTTTAAGAGGGGCGAAGCCCCTCTCCTTCAAAGGAGAGGGAGATAAAGGGGGTGAGGTAGAAGAAGACAGAAATATGGAGGAAGTTAAAATGAGTCCTGAACTGTTTTCAAGAAGGCACAACCTACGAGGCGCATCAGATGAACTAATTTATGATGAAATACCTGTTAACGCTCTAACTGGTTTTTCATATATTTTTCACGATTATATAAATTATATAGATGATATCAAACTTATTAAAGATTACTGTGGAACAACGCGAATGCCACGCGATACATGCGATTTAGTTATCGCGAAAGATAAAAAACACAGGGTTGAGATTTTAGAGATAGGGCTAGAAACACCTGGCTGGTCAAAATTTTTGGGTATATATGAATTAATTTCGCTTTCTTTTTATAAGAAACCTCCCACTAAGAGAGGTGAATTTTCCCAAAGATTGAATTCTCTTTTTAGAGAAGAAAATATCGGTTATGAAATGCAAGACGGGAAAATCGAGAGGATAAATAACGAATTTACGGATAGATATATCAAAGATGCAAGAATACTTCTAAAAGCCCCTCACTTTAAGGGAGCAGACCAACATTTCGAGAAAGCTATAAAAGCTCTCAATATTCGCCCAAAACCTGATGTTGAAAACTGTGTGAAGGATGCTGTATCTGCGATTGAGTCCGTCGGTAGAATCATAGCGGACGATGACAAGGCTCTACTCAGTGACATCATCAAAGATATGACCAAGAAAGGGGCCATTCCTAAACCTCTAGACCAAGTTTTTCAAAAAGTCTACGCATATCGTGGAAACGAACCAGGGGTAGCACATGGAGCAGTAGATATATCTAAAGTTACAGAAGATGAAGCTGAATTGATACTGGCTATGTCTGCCGCTATGATAATTTACCTAGTTAAAAAGAGGAGTAAACTTTGGCCACCAAACCATCTAAAGTCTTAATCATCGGGTCGGGGCTAACTACCGTGAAAAGGAGCCGGCTTGAAACAAGCTACGACTTCCATAATCTCTACCAGTGAAGTGATGCCCGGGATTTATCTTACATGGCTGGAATCTCCTCAAATAGCTCCGTCAGCTCACCCGGGACAATTTGTCATGGTGCGATGTGGAGAAGACCTTGAATGCCTGCTGCGTCGTCCGTTGAGCCTCCACCAGCGAGACAGCGACAAACTCGCCCTTCTGTTCAATGTGGTCGGCAAAGGCACTCACTGGCTATCCCAGCGCCAGGTCGGTGATAAGATAGACCTGCTCGGGCCACTGGGTAACGGTTTCTCTATTCACCCTGCCTCACACAACCTGTTGCTGATAGCCGGTGGCATCGGCATCGCCCCTCTGTACTCCCTGGCCCAGGATGCCCTGAGTAAAGGATGCTCAGTAACCCTACTCTCAGGCGCCTCAACTGCCTCCCAGCTTTACCCCTCCCACCTTCTACCTCCTGAAATAAAGCTCATTACGGCTACTGAAGATGGCACCGGCGGTGAAAAGGGACTGATAACCGACCTTCTGCCAGATTATGTCAGCTGGGCATACCAGGTCTTTGCCTGCGGGCCGATGCCAATGTATCGGGTTATGTCAACCCAACACCTCGTCAAGGCCAAGCCGGTCCAGATTTCCCTGGAAGTGCGGATGGGGTGTGGGCTTGGGGTCTGCTACGGGTGCACCGTAAAAACAAAGAATGGACTCAAACAGGTCTGTAAGGATGGGCCAGTATTTGATTTAGACGATATCCTCTGGGATGAAATAAACCTGGCCCCAAAGTAGCTGAGGCCCCAAGTAGAGATGAACACTAGTGCGGAATGTAGTTATGAGTTTGGAGAGCGAGGTAGTGAGGATAGAATACGATAATACCAGCCCCGTATGATTAACCAAGAGGTTTTACTTACGCCTCTTGGTCCGCAAGGTTTGTAACCTATTTAGCTGGTCTGAGCAACAATAACAATATATCCGGTTGTTCGTAGTGATACAAACAGCTAGCCTACGGAAGTCACCAGCTAGTCAGTCAACGCCGCTAGTATCTTGTTTCTATCAGTTTCCATCAGTTCGCTAAGTAAGGTTATCAATGCATCATACTTAACAGAATAGGTTGTCCAGCCGCCATCTTCCCAGACTATTGCACTGCTATAAACGATGCGCAATCTGGACTAATCCACAGCTTCGACATATTCCTCCATATCAATCTTGAATTGAGCGCTAAAGCTCTGCCAGTCCCCTTGGCTAAAAGAAGAACCTTCTAAATGAGTCCACTCCGACTTGTTACTGTACTCGGCAAGTAACTTTAGAATTTCATACTTAGGCTCCACTGATTCAAATGCCAACCGAAACTCGTCAAGCTGCCGCAGTCTTTCTTCCAGCTTCGAGTTCAGGTCCGAGACTTGCACTTGCACTTGAACTGCCTCTAGTTCAGTTCGGGTTTTCTCCAAATTCGAAGTCAGCTCTGAGACCCTGACTTGAGACGAAGCTCGCTCGCTCTTAACAGATCGCAATTCAGCCTGAGCTTTGTCGAGGTCAGCAACTACCGTATTGACCTGCCCCCATTAGTGATACCACTTCATTTTTTAGCTTCAAAATTTACCCAATCGCCCCCTTTCACTTATAATGTATGCAGGAGGTATACTATGGTTATTAGCAAGACAATTCAGCTTCACGCTGACCCTACAGCTAATCAACAACAAATGTGCATTATTGACATTACGCATCAGGTAGAACAACAGGTGACCGGGACAGATATAAATAGCGGCATAGTCACCCTGTTTGTCGCCGGTTCTACCGCCGGAATATCAACCATTGAATTTGAATCCGGTTTACTCTCCGACTTCCAGGGTATGTGGGAGCGAAACGCCCCCAAAAACATCCCCTATGACCATAACCGCCGCTGGGGTGACGGCAACGGACACTCACATGTCCGCGCCTCCCTGCTGGGTGCCTCCTTAGTAGTTCCTTTCAATGATAAAAGACTGAGCCTCGGCACCTGGCAGCAAATAGTCCTAGTGGATTTCGATAACCGACCCAGGTCGAGACAAATAGTATTGCAAATTATGGGTGAATAGAAAGAGAAAACAAGCCAGATAACAGCCTATTTACCCTGCAATAGAGAGAAGAATTCAGTTCTGGTTTCTGGCTTGGTGCGGAAGGAGCCCCTGAGAGCCGAAGTAACAATATTGCTCCCCGGCTTCTTAACGCCACGCATCACCATACACATATGCTCAGCCTGAACCACCACCGCCACCCCCGAGGCCTTAAGCCCATCCATAATGGTATCAGCAATCTGGGTAGTCATCCTCTCCTGAATCTGGGGGCGTCGAGCAATGATTTCTACTACTCTGGCCAATTTGCTAATACCTACCACACGCCCACTAATATCAGGAATATAGCCAATATGCACGATGCCATAAAATGGTAAAAGGTGATGCTCACACATAGAATAGAAGGGAATATCCCTCACGATTACCATTTCCCGGTGTCCCAGTTCATAGCCTGCCTGAAGCTCTCTTCCGGGGTCGACATTAAGCCCCATAAACAGCTCGGTATACATCTCAGCCACGCGGCTGGGAGTCTCCGCCAAGCCTTCCCGGTCAGGGTCTTCCCCGATAGCCTTAATAATAGCCGTTATCGCCTGCTTAATCTCAGTCCCATCAATCACTCTAGCCATCCTTCAACGCTTGCCATAGACCTTGCGGTCAAGATTTCTTAGCGAATCTTTTAATGCGGTAAGATAAAGGTCATTACCCAGATACAAGCCAGGGTTAACCTTATCCAAATCCAGTACTCCCTCCGAAGTAAAAATCCCCTCCTGTAAATGCACGGCTTCAATCTTCCCTATCAGCAGCCTGTGGTCGCCATAGCCACTATCATTAACCAGTCGGCACTCATAGGCAGCATAGGTAGCTTTCAAAATGGGCACGGCTGTCCTCACCGGCTTATCCCTGGCAATATTAAACTTCTGAAACTTATCAATCTTCGTTCCCAGGCTACCGCCTATCGAAGCCACCAGATCAGCTAACTCAAAAGGTAAGAAATTAACCCCAAACTCCTGACTGTCAGCGATAAGCCGGTAGGTGAACCGATTAGGAGAGATAGCCACGGCATAAATAGGCGGGGCATAAGAGACGGGCATATGCAATGATACCGCCATAGCGTTTTCTCTTCCCTTAGCTTGAGCGGTGACTACTGCCACGGCTCTCGGTAAATTAGACTGAACGGTGACCAGTAACGCTACTCTAGGGTAATGCTGACGAAACTCCTCTATGCTTTCACTAATTTTCTTAACCACGGTTCCTCCTTCAACCCCAACCTAGAGCTTGCTCAACAACGGTTAAATCAGCCGGAAGCTCAAGGAAGGGGTCGACATTGCGCAGGACGATGTCGGTATCTTTAAGTCCGGTGCCGGTTACTACGCAGACCACCCTCTTTTGTGATAAATCCATCCCCTGACGCGATAGCTTAATAAGCCCGGCTAAAGAAGCTGCTGAAGCTGGTTCACCAAAGACGCCACCTTTAGTTGCCATAAGCTTCTGGGCTGACATGATTTCGTCATCACTCACCATATCAATAATGCCACCCGACTCATCACGAGCCGCAGTAGCTCCCTGCCAGCTAGCCGGATTGCCTATTCGTATGGCGGTGGCGACAGTCTCTGGATTATCAACTGCATAGCCCCGAACGATTGAGGCAGCCCCCTCAGCCTGAAAACCCATCATTTTCGGTTTACTCTTTGCCCTGCCTGCCTGATAATACTCGACAAAACCCTTCCAGTAAGCAGTGATATTACCCGCATTACCTACCGGAATAAAAAAATAGTCTGGAGACTCGCCCAAAACATCAACAATCTCAAAGGCAGCCGTTTTTTGTCCCTCTATACGATTCGGATTAACCGAGTTTACCAGAGTAACCGGGTGCTTCTGGGCTAGACCTCGCACTATCTTAAGGGCCTGGTCAAAATTACCATCCACGGCGATTATTTTAGCCCCGTAGACAATGGCTTGAGCTAACTTGCCCAGAGCAATCATCCCCTTAGGCACAACGACAATAGCTTTCAGCCCACAGTAGGCAGCATAAGCCGATGTCGAGGCGCTGGTATTGCCGGTTGAGGCACACATTACCGCCTTACTGCCAGCCTCCAGCGCCTTGGCTACAGCCACTACCATACCCCTGTCCTTAAATGAACCGGTGGGGTTACACCCCTCCAACTTAAGATATAGCTCCCCACAACCAATTTCCCTCTCCAGTTCACAGCACCTAGCCAGGGGAGTATCCCCTTCGCCCAAGGAAAACATCGGGGTATTAGGGGTAACCGGAAGGAAGTCTTTGTATGTAGCCAAAACTCTGGATTCCACCATTATCCTTTCGCCTGTCCGCTACGGCTCGAAGATTTACTTAGAAGAGAATCTTGTATGATTTGTCTTTCGTCTTCAGTAAGCCCATAGAGTTCGTAGACCTTCTGGTCTATCTCAGCGTCGGTACGCTTGGTTTCACGAAGTAGCTGTTCATGCTCAGTTGAGGGCGCATGGCGGATAGGGGCAAGTCGTTTATTGAGCTCCAGCATTCTATCTACCAAAACTACTAACTCACCGATTTGCTCTTCTGCCAACATTGCCATTTCACTCAGACTTCAACTCGGATAAAGTTGTTTATCTCCATAACCACATTTAGTTGTCTCAGTTCGCCAAGAGCTAATTGCATCGCCTCTTCCCGGGCCGGATGAGTCATAATAACAAGCTCAGCAGTCTGGATATTACTTTCAGTCTCCTTCTGGATAACCGATAAAATGCCGATATTACGGTCACCTAAAACCTTAGCAATCTGAGATAACACACCGGGACGGTCAGTAACATTCATTCTGAGGTAATACTTCGTCTCAATCTCAGACATGGGTTTAATGGTTTTGCTCGTTTCCAGCTTCCACTTAGTTCTATTACCAACACCGAGAGCAATATCCTGCGCCGCTGACACTGTATCAGCGATAACGGCACTGCTGGTAGGCAAGGCACCGGCACCCTTACCGAAGAAAAGCACCCTGTCCACCAGGTCACCATCAACCTGAACCGCATTATAAACACCATCCACCTTAGCCAAAAAGGAATCTTCAGGGATAAAAACAGGATGAACTCGCACTTCAATTGACCCGTTACCCTCTTTAGCAATAGCCAGCAGTTTTATCACAAAGCCTAGCTCCCGGGCATATTGAAAATCGCGACTGTTAAGTTGCGAAATCCCCTCGGAGTAAACATCATCAGGTCGGACTGGAGTACGAAAGGCTAAAGAGGCAAGAATAGCTATCTTGTAGGTAGCATCTATGCCCTCTATATCATTTTCTGGATTAGCTTCAGCATAACCCAACTCCTGAGCTCGGCTGAGAGCTGAAGAGAAACCAATGCCTTCCTTTGCCATCCGGGTAAGGATATAGTTGGTAGTCCCGTTTATTATGGCATAGATGCCTTTTATCTCATTGGCTACCAGGTCACGCTGAAAAGGCATAATCAGAGGGATACCGCCACCTACGGCGGCTTCATAGTGAAGCCCAACATCATACTGCTGAGCTAGCGCCAGCAGTTCTCCCATATGTTTGGCAATAACCTCCTTGTTAGAGGTAACTACATGCTTACCACTCGAGAGCGCCCTTGACAAATACTGAAAGGCAGGGTTCTCACCACCTATCGCCTCAACTACTATATCTACTTCCGGGTCGGCAAAAAACTCATCATCATCGGTAGTAAAAAGCCGGGAGTCCATCTCTTTAGCCTGAGGTCGGGTTAAATCTGGTGCCAATACCTGTACCTTGCGCAGGACAAGAGGACAGCCGACCTGCTGGGCTAAATCCCCAGCCTTGTCTACTAAAACCCTGGCTACTTGCCCACCAACTATCCCCAACCCCATCAATCCAACCCCAATACTCTGTTCGTTCATTGGCTTATCCCCCAGTTTAATCTAACCTCTCATAGGCTCTATCCGCCGCCCATCTTTTCAGTTCATCATCCATATAACTAGCAACCTCGTTCTCAGGGTCATGCATCAGCGTTGCCACCCAGTCAGTCAAAGCCTCCCCTTTCATCAACTCCCTGTCATTCGGCTCAACCTCTCTATTATCATCTTTATCTAAAACCTCAACAAGCCAATAGCCTCCTGGAGTAACCGCATCTTCGTCCCTTATCGGCTCACTAAGCCGCCCCCATGTCACATCAGGGTCAAACGCAAAATCAGAAAAGGCTTCACTCATCATAAATGGAGTTACCCAGCTTAAGTCACCCCCAGATTCCTTGGATTCCGCGTGCAGTGAAAATTCCTCAGCCAGAGCCGCAAAGTCCCCGCCGGTCTCTATCTTATCCTTCACCTGCCAGGCTTGTTCTTCACTTCCCAGCAATATAGCATGAGCATATACCTGCTCCGGGTCTTCTATCCTGTCCGTAACCCTGATTAACCAGTAGCCTAAATTCTTGCTACCTTCTTCATCATATAGCGGCTGACTCAATACTCCCACATCAGCACCGAAGGCATACTCACTGGGCACGGAAGTGCCCAACAATTCTGTCAAGAAATCTTTAGGACGCCAACCAAGGTCGCCCTTTTCAATTTGGGAGAAACTTTCCAAAGAAAGCTCGCCAGCTAGTTCAGCGAATTCCTCACCAGATTTCAGCCTGTCCCTAACCTCAATTGCCTGGCTCTCACTCTCCAGGAACATTGCCCTTACCTGTCTTTGCTCAGCATAAAATGGCACCTTGGACTCAAAGTAATCGTCCTGGAGCTTGATTATCAATAACTGACTTCTAACTGCATCCCTAAGGACAGCGCTAACCGAAGAATCATAACCCTCAAGTTTAACATCCGTCTCGCTATCACTAACGCTGATACCTAACTCCATAGCGCCTTGTCTTATTAGCTCATCTTGTACAATAGTCGTTTCCACATCATCAACCACACCATATAAATACAAGACAGTTTGACCTGCCCCATGGAGCTGGAGCCTCTTAATGTAGTAATTCATATCAAACTCAGTATCATTCACTTTAATTACAGTCCGATGCAGTGGTCGATATTCATTCGTATACCACCCGA
Organism: Dehalococcoidales bacterium; assembly: GCA_002688105.1. Lineage (GTDB taxonomy): Bacteria > Chloroflexota > Dehalococcoidia > Dehalococcoidales. The sequence continues at coordinate 8,112 of NZBQ01000003.1, forward strand.
CCCCCAGAATCACCAAAACAGCAGCCGCAATGGAAATCCCCACGGCCAAGACAATACGCTGCCTCCTCTTCTGCTGCTGCCAATGGGAAAGTTGGCGCTTGGTGATCTCACGTCGTGGTTTCTCTACCTTCTTTTTAGCCAAACCTGAGCCCTTTCCTCAATAAATTGGAGACTTAATATCATATTATTTATAACGCAAAAGCACAACCTTTTCAATCATAACCCATAATTGCCGGGCACTAAAGCCATTCTCCAGCGCAGTCGGAGGAGCAACCCTTACTCTCAATTCTACCCGGGCTTCCTTCTCACCAAAAACTTGAGGCTCTTAACCTCTCCCACCCCTTTCAGAGAAGAGACCATAGCCAGAATGGCAGTGGTGATGATACTTTTGGCGAAGCTATTCAAAGGTACCGGGGTATTGTTTATATAAAGAGAGGTTCGCTCCCTCTGTGGCTTAATGAAACCCTTCTCTAGAAGGTCAGCTAAACCTTTGATGTCTTGCGACGAGAACTGCCTTATCTTAACCTCCAGAGGCTCATCGGCGACTACGGCAATACGCTTCCTGAGTTTGTCAAAGAGGGGACCGCACTCCTTACGATGCACCTCTATCTTAGGCGCATTGCCCTTTTTGAAACCTTCGGTAAGAATAATATCGTAATCATCACCGAAGAGACTGGCTGCCTCATCCAGCGTAGCATCTTGGTCGATAGGCTTAATTAACACGATCTTATCCGACGAACTGATGGCAGTAGCTTCGCTCCCGGCCTGAATGTGGCGCCAGTTATCCTTGTCTGGCACCTCAAAGGTCATACCTTCAGGAGCATGTTTAATGGTAGCTACTCTGTAGCCCCTCGATTTTAATTCCTCAATCAGGTTTTCGATAAGAGTTGTTTTACCTGACTTTGATTTGCCCACAATTGAAACTATGGGAGACATTCCCTATTTTCCCTCCTTTCCAGAAATATAAGGGTAACATGATGCCAAATACTATCCAGATTATTGACTCCAGACAGCTTGGCATGAAAGCCAAACTTATCCTCCATTAAGCAAATAACATCACCGTCTAATTATAAGTATTAACTTGCCGCAGTTCAAGGATTGCCACGTAGACTTATTTTCCAGCCAAGAAAATGTTAGAATATCCTCAAGCTAGGAGATAAAAGTTTAGCGGTCAAGCGATAAAGAGGCGTATTGATAATGATTAAACAAAGTGTTACTCAAATATTGAGTGAATTACCCGATGGAGTTGAGTTGGTAGCCGCCGCTAAGACAAGAAAACCTGAAGAGGTGCTTGAAGTCATTGAAGCCGGGGTAAAAATTATTGGCGAGAACTATATCCAGGAAGCCGAGAGCGCTTACGCGGTAGTGGGCAATAGAGCGAAATGGCATTTTATCGGACACCTGCAAAGAAATAAGGTAAAAAAGGCGGTAAAGATATTCGATATGATAGAAACAGTTGATTCGATTGAAATAGCTCAGGAAATTGATAAAAGATGCGCTCAAATCGGCAAGGTAATGCCAATACTAATCGAAATAAACAGTGGACGAGAAAAGCAAAAAACAGGCGTATATCCAGAAAATGCGGAACCATTAATCAAGGATATTTCGGCTCTCCAAAACACGAGGCTAATGGGGCTTATGACCATGGGACCTCGTTTCGGAAACCCGGAAGATTCAAGACCTTATTTCGTGGAAACCAGAAAACTGTTTGAAGGAATTAAAGAACTCAACTTACCTAACATAGAGATGAGGTATCTTTCCATGGGGATGACAAATGCCTATAAAATTGCCTTGGGGGAAGGCGCCAATATAGTGAGAATAGGCAGTAAGATATTTGGTGAAAGGGCATATGAAAGAAGTTGATTTCAGGGTTTTGCCGGTCTCAAACTTAGATTTACTATTCCAATGGTAAGCGTTCTAATTCCCTGACTACATCATTAAGGTCAACAAATGGGATACAACTAATATCCATCTCCTTACAATAGACAAGCAAGTCGCCGGTAGCGAAAACGTGATGAGCCAGCTTGGCCGGGGAGACATCGGAAATACCGTTCCCTATATATACTACACGATAACCCCTCCTCAGGAACAACCTGACATACGCCTCCTTAAAACCATCCTCCAATCGGTTGCCATCCGGACCTTCATACCAAGCCTCAAGACCTTCAGGACTGAATCGGGTTTGGGCAGCGAATACCTCAATGTTCTCGATACCAATATCTCGCAATAGTGCTTTTATATAAAAACTCAGGCCATTGCTTACAATGACAAACTGGAAGTACTTTTTACGGCAATAGTCTATTAGCTCACGAACTCCAGTTCGTATCTTCACCTTACCCTCAATACATTTGAGTAAGGTTGGTGTATCCTCTTTAATCATACCGAACACATGGGAATTGAAATAGTTAACCGATATTTTGCCTTCCCTGTACTGTGCCAACAGCTGTCTCCAATCATCATCAGCATAAGCATCCAACATCATAAAGCCCACATCATTTTCGGTAATGGTGCCGTCAAAATCACATTGAATCAGGGTTTTCCCTACTTCGGTTGAGTGCATTACTACTCCTACCACCAGCTTGGATTAACTATCGATTGGAGAGGAAAGGGGTTAGGTAGTATGGCAATTTTCAATACTATTCCCGTCTCACCTTGCCCGCTCCAGTTTCTGGCTCGATCTTGTGTAACTTTTCCTGGCTCTCTATATGGTCGATATATAGGATGCCATTGAGATGGTCGAGCTCGTGTTCCAGAGCCTGGGCCATAAGACCGATAGCTTTGATTCTAATCGCCTTCCCCTGCCTATCCAAACCTTTAACGGTAACCGACTCCGAACGCTTTATCTCACCATAATAGCCGGGGACGCTAAGACAACCCTCCGTCACCTCCTGCTCCCCAGCGCGTTTCACTATCTCTGGATTGATGATAGCCGTAGACTCCTCATCGTCTGGCATCTGAAGCACCACCACCCGCAGTGATACCCCAACCTGAGGGGCGGCTAACCCCACACCACTTGATTGCTTCATTGTCTCAATCATACCGTCAATAATCCGCTGAATTGAGCTATCTATTTTTGGCACCCTTTTGGCTTTTCGCCTCAGCACGGAATCATCGGGTAGGTGATGCATTGCCCGAACTGCCATAATGTTAACTACTCCTTCACCACTAGCTACAGCACAGTCTTCTAAGCAGCCTAGCCCCAAGACACAATGTTATCATATTTGACTAGTGCCGTCTACATATGGAAGAGAGATAAACTGACGATACCAGCGTGAATAAGCTCTACTTGCTCCTGAAAATCAACTGTGCTAATATGATTGGGCATAAGACTAAGCCGGGGTGTAGCGCAGCCAGGTAGCGTACCTGAATGGGGTTCAGGTGGTCGCCGGTTCAAATCCGGCCACCCCGACCATAAGAGTGAAATTAAAACTCACGACCACCTGATACGCCGGACAAGCTAAAGGTGGCTGAGTTCAGAATAGACCACCTGATACGGTGGAAATAGGGCGGGTCCGCAAAGTGAATAATGATTACTACATTGCGACCGGAAGCAAAGCCAGGGACTTTCCTCAGGTCTCTGGTGAATGGATTCGTACTCACTAAACAGACTGAGGGGAAAAACCCCCGCACAGTTGAATTCTACTCGGAAAACCCCAAGCGCTTCCTCTGGTATGCATCAAAACAAGATTGGTCTGATGACATCCGTATGCTTACGGAATGGAATATCAGGGAATTCTTGGGCTATGTAGCTCACCCTGTTACCGCTAGGTGAGCAACTTGAGCCTCTTTATTATTCATTAGCTCCTCGGATGTAGACTGGTATACTATCTCCCCTTTGCTTAGTATATAAACATAATCGCTTACGCTTAGAGCCAAAGTCAGGTTCTGTTCGGTTAAAAGGATAGAAAGACCTTCGCTCTTAAGCTGGGAAATAATATTACCCACTTCTTGGACAAGTAAAGGGGCAAGCCCCTCTGACGGCTCATCCATCAAGAGGAAGCCAGGATTGGTTAGTAAAGCCCGGGCAATACATAACATCTGCTGCTCCCCGCCACTTAAGAGATTACCCCTGTTATTAGCTCGCTCCTTCAGGATAGGGAAGAACGAATATGCCCTCTCTAGAGTCCAGCCATCGCCCCTTTTTTTGGGGCGTGCCCCTATGGTTAGATTTTCCTTTACGGTTAGCGACGGAAAAATGCGCCGCCCCTGTGGCACCAAGCCTAGACCCATCTGGCAAATCTTATGGGGCCGCAGATGCGAGACCTCTTTTCCCTTGAACCAGACCTCCCCAGAGCGTGGCGGGGTAAAGCCAATGATGGAACGAATAGTAGTTGTTTTGCCCATCCCGTTACGACCTAGGAGAGCTACCACTGAGCTTTCCCCAACCTCTAATGAAATGCCATGGAGGATATGGCTTTCCTCATAAAAAGTGTGTATATCAACTAGCTTGAGCATTTTCCGCCTGCATACCTAAATAAATTTCCCTCACCTGTGGATTGTTCTGTATTTCTTTGGGTGTTCCTTGAGCTATAATTCCGCCGTAATAGAGCACCATAACTCGCTCAGCCAAAGAAAATACCAAGTTCATGTCATGAGCACAGAAAAAAAGCGTAGTGCCGGCTGTTAAACTATGCATCATGTCAATAAAGCCTGCAGTTTCGGCAGTTGATAATCCAGCACTAGGTTCATCCAGCATTAACAACTTTGGTTGCGAGGCCAAAGCCAAAAGAATCTCCACCTGCCGCTGCTGCCCGTGAGACAGAACCGTGATAAGGTCATCCCTCTTTTCCCACAAACCCACTAATTCCAGTAGTTCTTTGGCTCTAGCGAAGTTATCTCCATAAGCGGTTATTGGCCGTAACATCTGGAAACGAGCCGGTTTAGTGCCTTGCACGGCTAGCAGGACATTATTGAGCAGGCTAAGATTGGGAAAGAGGGTATTTATTTGAAAAGAGCGAGCCAGACCAAGAGAAGTACGCCTATGGGGAAGCATGTTAGTAACCTCTTGCCCCAAAAGGTGTATCCGACCGCTCTGGCAGGGTAGATGCCCACTCAGCACCTTAATCAGAGTGGTTTTCCCGGCTCCATTAGGACCAATGAGCCCAACCCTCTCCCCGGCTTCCATGCGGAAAGAGACCCCCTCTAGTACCTTCAGACCACCGAAACTTTGGGATACGTTCTCAACTTCCAGCACGTTCATGATTGCTCCACCTTCATCCAGAGTCTACGCAGGTGAGGCAAGATCCCACCGCGAAGAAACATGACAATGGCTACAAAAATAGCACCCAGAATTAAAGGCCAGCGCTCCGGTGTAAAGATACTTATAAAGTATGCTAAACACGTAAGTACCACGCTCCCGATAGCAGCTCCCCACAGCGTGCCACTGCCACCGATAATTACCATAAGCATCACTGCGCCAGAAGCAGCAAAGTTGACGTCACCAGGCGTAATAAGCCCGTTAAAATGTATGTACAGTACCCCAGCCACCCCGGCGAATAGCCCACTAACAATAAAGGCAACGTATTTATATAACCAGGTATTGTAACCTAAGTGGCGCATCCGAGTTTCACTTTCCCGAATGCCTTGTAAACTATGTCCAAA
>NZBQ01000004.1 GCA_002688105.1 Dehalococcoidales bacterium
CCCTTCACTCCTTTAACTATATCGCCGGCGTGAGCGGCAATGCGTGAGGCTATCACCCCCTGTCTTACATCCTCAGAGTCGGGCAGAGAAAGATGCTCGGCTGGTGTCACATAGCACAGAAAATCGGTACCAGCAGCGGCAGCAATAGCACCACCTATAGCTCCAGTGATATGGTCATAGCCAGCACCAACATCGGTTACCAGTGGACCGAGAACATAGAAAGGAGCGCCCTTACAGATAGACTTCTGTAGCTGAACATTAGCCTCAATTTGATTTAAGGGCAAATGCCCAGGTCCCTCAACCATCACCTGAACCCCAGCTTGCCGAGCCCGGTCTACCAGTTCCCCTAAAGTAAGCAACTCCTCCACTTGAGCCCGGTCAGTAACGTCAGCTAAAGAGCCAGGACGCATCCCATCACCAAGGCTCAGCGTTACATCAAACTCCCTAGTCAACTCCAGCAAGCGGTCATAGTACTCATAGAGTGGATTTTCGCGCTCATTGTAGAGCATCCAGCCTATTAGAAAAGCACCTCCTCGAGATACAACATCGGCCACTCTTTCCTGTTGCTTAAGACAGGCAATAGCTGACTGGGTCACGCCACAATGCACCGTTATGAAATCAACGCCATCACGAACATGTTCTTCAATCGCAGCGAACAGGTCATCGGCCGTCATCTTAACTATGGCATCGTACCTATTTATCGCTTCAATCCCGGCCTGATAAATCGGCACGGTTCCTATCGGCACAGAGCTAGAAGTAATAATAGCCCGACGGATAGCCGATATATCGCCACCGGTACTTAAATCCATAACCGTGTCTGCCCCGGAATCAACAGCCACCTTCAACTTTTCCAGCTCAGTATCAAGATTACCAAAATCAGAAGACGTCCCAATATTGGCATTTACCTTGGTAGACAGCCCTTGACCTATGCCACAAGGGGTAAGATTAGCGTGTTTAGTGTTAGCCGGAATTACTATCGCCCCGTCAGCCACACCTTGTTGAACAAAGTCAGTTTCCACCCCTTCTTGTTTAGCCACCAAAGTCATCTGTATTGAAGTAATGCCTTTTCTGGCTAATTCTAGTTGAGTCATACCGGCCCCCTTAAAAATAAAACCAAGGGCTACGGCGGTCACTACCAGACCCTTGGTCTAATCACTACTGCTTCCCTACGCTCGCATTACCGAGATCAGGTTCACAGGGTTGGCACCAAACGCCTCTCAGCCTTTAAGCACCCCTAGCGGTTAAAGCCTACTCAATTTTATACTATAATGTAACACAAACTCAGCTTAAATACAATGTCCTGCGCCTTTATCATCTGTCTACCTCATCCCCTTAGCTTCCCTCTCCTTCAAAGGAGAGGGAAGCTTTTTAGAAGAGGGGCTAACACTCCTCTTAAACTCCCCCTTGCCCTTGTCAAGAAATAAGTATCTACGGGGTTCAGTTGATAAACAAACCAAACAATAGTAGAATATATTTATAAAAGTGAAAACTTGTAGGAGGTGACGGGGAGAATATGGAAAAAACCGGCACATGGAAGGTTAAAACTGGTCTGGCTCAGATGCTAAAAGGCGGAGTGATTATGGATATAATTAACGCCGAGCAGGCTAAGATTGCCCAAGAAGCCGGTGCCTGCGCGGTAATGGCACTGGAAAGAGTGCCCTCGGATATTAGAGCTGCCGGCGGTGTAGCCCGTATGGCTGACCTATCGATTATTGAAGATATTATGAAGGCAGTTTCTATACCGGTAATGGCTAAATGCCGCATTGGTCACTTCGTGGAGGCTCAAGCGCTGGAAGCTACGGGAGTAGACTACATAGATGAATCTGAAGTACTCACTCCGGCTGATGAATCCAATCATGTCTGGAAGCATGATTTTAAGGTTCCGTTTGTCTGTGGCTGCCGCAATCTTGGTGAAGCCCTGCGCCGTATTGATGAGGGAGCAGCTATGATAAGAACCAAAGGTGAAGCCGGCACCGGTAATATTGTAGAAGCGGTCAGGCATATACGGGCAGTAATGAGTAGCATCCAAAAGCTAGTAAACGCCCGCCAGGATGAGCTAATGGCGCTAGCCAAGGAAATGGGAGCCCCGATGGAGTTGGTAGAGACGATACATCAAACCGGGAAGCTACCGGTGGTCAATTTTGCCGCTGGCGGAGTGGCTACTCCAGCCGATGCCGCCCTGATGATGCAGCTGGGTGCTGACGGTATCTTTGTCGGCTCAGGTATCTTCAAGTCCAGCAACCCTGAGGCTAGAGCTAAAGCTATTGTCCAAGCAACTACTCACTTTCAAGACCCAAAAATCATTGCCGAGGTTTCCAAGAACCTGGGAGAAGCTATGCCCGGGCTGGACATAAAGCAAATCCCTACTGAAGAACTGCTGGCAACCAGAGGGTGGTAATATGAAAATTGGGGTTCTTGCTTCGCAGGGAGCCTTCGCTGAGCATATAGCCACATTACACCGCCTAGAAGTAGATACCACGCCCGTCCGTCTAACCCGCCATCTTACCTCACTGGACGGGCTAATCATTCCCGGTGGAGAAAGCACCTCAATCAGCAAGTTGATGCTGGGTTATGACCTGATGGACGAAATAAGGAATCTGGCTAAGAATGGCCTACCGATACTGGGAACCTGTGCTGGCATGATACTCCTGGCTAAAAAAATCCCGGACTCGGACACGGAGCCTATCGGAGTAATGGGCATAACCGCCAGGCGCAATGCTTTTGGCCGACAAAAAGATAGCTTTGAGACTGACCTCTCAATACCAGTGCTAGGCGAAAAACCATTTCCCGGCATATTTATTCGAGCGCCGCTCATTGAGCAGGTAAATGACGGAGTGGAGATACTAGCCAGGTTAGCTGATTACACTATCGTAGCTGCCCGACAAGAGAAGCTGGTAGCCGCTGCTTTTCACCCTGAGTTGACCGACGACATGAGGTTTCATCGTTACTTTTTAGATATCGTGACCGGAGACCGGTAAGTAAAGAATACTTTAGGGGACACCTTTGCAAAAAGTAATCACCGACGACCTTGACGCCCTGCTCGACATATTGCCACCACATATCTGCCAGCCACTACGCCAACAAAAGGATACCAGCGAACTACTGGAGGTAGTTCTTGACCTAGGTCGTCCTCCCGAAGCCCGCTTTCCCCAGCGAGAAGTAATCCTCAATCCCAAGGAGGTCAACGAGCAGGATATTGATTATGTAGCCTCTCACATCAGTAGTTTCGGGGATGACAACCGGGCGGGAATCGAGCGCACCCTGCACCGCATCTCAGCTATCCGGAACCGCAAGGGGCGCATCGTGGGACTTACCTGCCGCGTGGGCAGAGCTATCTTCGGCACCATAAAAATTATTGAAGACCTTGTCCAATCAGGCAAGAGCCTCCTGTTGTTAGGTCGTCCCGGGGTAGGTAAAACCACCATGCTACGTGAGATAGCCCGAGTGCTGGCTGACGACATTAATAAACGAGTTATCATCGTTGATACCTCCAATGAAATTGCCGGTGACGGTGATATTCCCCACCCAGCTATTGGACACGCCCGACGGATGCAGGTAACCACCCCTACTATGCAACACGCGGTCATGATTGAAGCCGTAGAAAACCATATGCCCGAGGTAATCATTATTGATGAAATCGGCACCGAGCTTGAAGCTCAAGCTGCCCGGACTATCGCTGAGCGCGGGGTCCAACTGGTCGGCACCGCCCACGGCAACACGCTGGAAAACCTGATGATGAACCCTACCCTAGCTGACCTCATCGGCGGTATCCAGACAGTAACCCTGGGTGATGAGGAAGCCAAGCGAAGAGGCACCCAGAAGTCTATACTGGAGCGTATGTCGCCGCCTACCTTTGATATTGTCGTTGAAATTCAGGGCTGGGACAAGGTAGCTATCCATCCTGATGTCGGTGAAGCCGTGGACGACACCCTGCGGGGACAACCCACCGCCACCGAGACTCGATGGCTGGATGACACGGGAGAGGTCAGAATAGAGAAGGAAATGCCCGTTACGGCTAAGAAAACTACTAAGGGCAAGCCTCTGGTCAAGGAACACAAGCCGTACAAGATTTATCTCTTCGGTATAAATCGGGGGCGGCTGGAGCAGGCAGCCAAAGAGAGACAGCTAACTCTGGATATAGTCAACAACCTGAATGATGCCAACCTGTTTGTAACCTCCAAGAGCTACTACCGTCGGAAGCCACAAAAGGTCAAGGATGCCGAAACGGCTAACCTGCCCATCTATGTCCTCAAAAGCAACACACCACATCAGGTCAGACAGCTATTAAACACACTCTATCCCTCACCTAAAACCGAGCCGATAGATTACTTCAAGCTTGCCCTTACCGAGGCGGAAGAAGCCGTTGAGCTAGTGAAGGAGGGACAGGAAGCAGCCGAACTCAGTCCCCAGAGCGCCTATATCCGGCGCCTGCAGCATCTGATAGCCGAAAGAAATGCCCTGGCCTCACAAAGCACCGGCAAAGACCCCGATAGACGGGTGAGGATTTATAGGGAATAGACAAAATTATGTCTTTATTTATCACCTTTGAGGGCGGGGAAGGGAGCGGCAAGAGTGTCCAAGCCAAAGCATTGTATCGGAAGCTATCACAGTCAGCTACTCCGGCACTCCTGGCTCACGAACCCGGGGGCACATCACTCGGTGAGAAGCTCACTCGCTGTCTAAAATGGACTGAAGACACAGACATTTCACCACTTACCGAGCTACTGCTGTTTAATGCTTCCCGCGCCCAGCTAATAGACAAGGTTATCCGCCCTAATCTAGCCGAGGGAAAAACCGTTATCTGCGACCGCTATGCTGACTCCACCACTGCCTACCAGGGCTATGGACGAGGACTAGACTTAAAAATGGTCGCCGCCATTAATAATGCGACTGCGCAGGGGTTAAAGCCTGACCTGACCGTCCTGCTGGACATCCCCGTCGAGGCCGGGCTTGCCCGCAAAAGAACTAAAAAGCAAGACCGTTTTGAACAGGAGGAGACAGCCTTCCACCAGAGGGTGCGGGAGGGCTATCTCAAACTAGTAGCCAACGATCCGGAACGCTGGCTGATAGTAGATGCCCGCCAGAGTAAAGGGGAAATATGTGAGATTATCTGGCAGAGAGTAAGTCAACTACTGTCGAGTCAAAAAGGGTGAGTTAAAATTATGCCCCGAAAACGAGTTGCCGTGGCTATGAGCGGTGGGGTGGATTCATCACTGGCCGCCGCCCTGCTGAAAGAAGCTGGCTATGAGGTAATCGGTATAACCATGCAAATTTGGCCCCCGGAAAAGCAAGCTTTTGGCGGCTGTTGCGGACTGGAAGCGATAGAAGATGCCAAAAAGGTGTCCTATAAGCTGGGCATCTCTCATTATGTAATGAATTTAAGGGATATTTTCGCCCAAAGGATTATCGCCGATTTCTGCCAGGAGTACAGCCGGGGGAGGACGCCGAACCCCTGTATCCGGTGCAATCAGTATATTAAGTTTGATGTCCTGCTCCAGAGAATTAAGGAGCTGGAGGCTGATTTTCTGGCTACCGGACACTACGCCAGAATTGACCACTCATCGGACGGCCATCGTTTACTGAAGGCGATTGACCTGAGTAAGGACCAGTCTTACTTTCTCTACACTCTGGGGCAAGATGAACTTAAACACCTGTTATTCCCTTTAGGCAACCTCTATAAAGTAGAAGTAAGAAAGCAAGCCGCTAAGCTGGACTTACCCACGGCTAACCGGCGTGATAGCCAGGATGTTTGCTTTATTACCGATAAAGACTATCGGTCATTTGTCGCCCAGCATATCCCCCTCCAACCGGGAGACATCGTTGACACCGGAGGCAAAATTCTAGGCAAACACAATGGTTTAGCCCGATATACGGTGGGACAAAAGCAAGGGATGGGGCTTACCTCCAACAAACGTCTATATGTGCTCAGGCTTGACACAACTGGTAATAGATTGGTAGTTGGAACTGAAGACCAGCTTTTAAGCAATGCCCTCTCCGCCGGTAAGCTAAGCTGGGTATCAGGGAAAGTTCCCCGAGAGCCGATTAGAGCAACCGCTAAAATCCGATACAAATCGCCCGAGGCAGCCGCTGAACTCAAACTTAATAGGGAGACGGCAGAGGTTAAATTTCACCAGCCTCAAAGAGCAATCGCTCCCGGACAAGCCGTTGTATTCTATCAGGGTGATGACGTTCTGGGCGGGGGGATAATTGAAGACAGAGAACGTGTTGTTAAAACCAACCTTTACTGAAGAAAGATTACTTGAGGCACAAGGCTACCAGCTCATCGCCGGCGTCGACGAGACTGGTCGTGGTGCCCTGGCCGGTCCAGTGGTAGCCGCCGCCATCATCCTGCCACGCCGCATAAAAACTCCCTGGCTCAGCCAGGTAAAAGACAGCAAGCAGTTGAATGCAGACAGACGCGAACTCCTGTTTCATAATATCCATGAAGTAGCTATTTCAATAGGTATCGGCACAGCTCCACATGAAATCATAGACACTCAGGGCATAATCAAGGCAACAGAAATAGCTATGAAACTAGCCATAGGCCGACTTTCACCGCCACCGGAGTCTCTCCTCATCGACTATATGCACCTTCCCGAGGTAACACTGCCCCAAAAAGGAATAATTCATGGCGATAGCCTATGCTTCTCAATCGCCTGCGCTTCCATCATAGCTAAGGTTACGCGAGACCGCCTGATGGTAGAGTTTGACCAGATTTACCCCGGCTATGGATTGGCTCAACATAAAGGCTACGGCACCAAGAAACATATGATCTGCCTGCGCCAACTGGGGCCATCCCCCATCCATCGCCAATCCTTCCAACCTGTCAAGGATATATTAAAGAAATGAAACGCAGAGACACCGGCATCCTAGGTGAAAGACTTGCCAATGACTTTCTTAAAAAGCGAGGCTATCATATCCTGGAAACTAACTGCCGCTGTCCTGAAGGTGAAATTGACATCGTAGCCAAACATAGAGATTGCCTCGTCTTTATTGAGGTGAGAACCAAAAAGAGCCTGGAGTTTGGCAGTCCTGAAGAATCAATCACACCAGCCAAGCAAGAAAGAATGAGGGCTACCGCCTCACACTACTGCCAAACTCATAATGATTTACCACCGTTATGTCAAATTGATATGGTGGCGGTAGAACTAGACCAGAAAGGCAAACCATTACGAATTGAGCTCATTGAGAATGCCGTAGGCGACACATAAAGATTGCTTACCAACCCCTCACCCTTTATCCCTCTCCCCCTCAAACTACCCTTAATAAATACCCCGGCTATCTCCCTTTACTACCTAACTTGACTATGTTAGAATTAGCCACGAAGTATGAACTCACCAGAAGCAACGCCAAGACAGACGCTACGCATTATTGACGCCAGTTTGAACCGCATTGGTGAAGGGTTTCGTCTTCTGGAAAACCTGGCCCGTCTACTACTCAATGATGCTACTCTAACCCAACAGCTAAAGACCATGCGTCACGAGCTGATAACCAGCGACTGGCCATCTTATCAGCAGCTTCTTCAGGCCCGTAACTCGGAGGGTGATGTTGGCATCAATATTAAAGCCCCCGAACAGGAAAAACCGAGGGAGTTGCCAGCATTGGTGGTAGCTAATGCCAGGAGGGTTCAGGAATCACTGAGAACCGTAGAAGAGCTGGCCAAGCTCCCCGGCACCATGCCCAAATTAGACCCGGAAAAGTTCCAGCGAGCCCGTTTTAATCTCTATACGCTAGAGCAAGAGTTGCTGTCCAGGTTACTGCGCCGGGATAAGACAAAGCATATGCGCGGGCTTTATGTTATTATAGATACTCAGGCTCTACAAGGTCGTAATTACATTGAAGTAGCTGGACAGGCGATCCAGGGTGGAGCCAAGACAATCCAACTGCGCGATAAACTCCTGAATAAGAAGGAACTGTTACCCATAGCCCAACAACTTAGAAACCTATGCGCTGATAAGGGTGCGCTGCTTATAGTAAATAACTACCTGGATTTAGCCCTGGCTACTGACGCTGACGGACTGCACCTGGGACAGAAAGACCTGCCCACTGAAGTGGCTCGCCAACTGCTACCGATAGGTAANATTCTGGGCTGTTCAACAACCAGTGCCAATCAGGCGACTGCCGCTGAANCGGGAGGGGCTGATTACATTGCTGTCGGCTCAATATTCCCGACCCCGTCTAAAGAAACGGCAAAGGTTATTGGGCTGGAAGGGCTGAAACAAATCATACAGGCAGTAACCTTACCCCTGGTGGCTATTGGGGGCATCAATAAGGATAATATCGCTGAGGTTATGGCGGCTGGTGCTGACTCGGTAGCCGTAATCAGAGCTGTACTACAGGCTGAGTCTCCAGAAGAAGCCGCCCGACAGATAGCAGCTAAACTAGAAACCCAAAAATGAGTGGATTAACTGACGGTCTAGATTCAATCGCTGACCAGCTCCGGCTGAATTTATCAGCTACAGACGCAGCTAGAGAAAAGGCGCTGCCTCTATGTCGTGAGGTAATACGCCACTGCGGCAACGCTATCCGGGCTGTGCACCGCCAGGAGTTTGACCGGGCTAAAGAACTACTTCAATCAGCCCGCAGCCTTCTTGATGAAGCGAAACAAGCTGTGACTGCGTATACTGAGCTTAATCACGCTGGCTTTATTAAAGATGCCCAAAAAGAGTTTGCCGAAGGCAGTATCACCCTCGCTCTGGTAACCGGAAAACAACTCCCCCACCCTGATGAACTGGGCATTGATTCCGCAGCCTACCTGAATGGGCTGGGGGAAGCGGCAGGTGAGCTAAGGCGTTACCTTTTAGATGATATGAGAAAGGGGAATCTATCCCGAGGTGAAGAGTTACTGAAAACTATGGATGACATTTATAATATTTTAGTTACCATGGACTTTCCTGACACTATAACCAGTGGTCTACGACGCACCACCGATATGGTTCGTAGGGTACTAGAAAGGACTCGCAGTGACCTGACATTAGTCATCAGACAGAAGGACCTAGAGGATAAGTTAGAAAAATTTGACGAGAATGTTCAACAAAAGGAGGGTAAACATTGAACCCAATAATAATCGCGGTAATAAGTGGGGTGCTGGGGCTGGCTCTGGCCGGCTTTATGGCTCGCTATGTTTTGAAGCAAGACCAGGGCTCAGAGAAAATAAGGAAAATAGCCGAAGCCATAAAGGAGGGAGCCTTAGCCTTCTTAGGCCGGGAGTACCGGATACTGGCTATTTTCGTGGTGGTCGTTGCTATTATCCTCGGCATAATACCTATGCTTGGCTGGTGGGTAACCCTGGCTTTTGTTTTTGGCGCCGTCTGCTCAGGGCTAGCCGGCTTTATCGGCATGAACATGGCCATCAGGTCTAATAGCCGAACTGCCGCTTCCGCCCAAAAAAGCCTGAATGATGGCTTGAAAGTCTCCTTCCGCGGCGGCACGGTAATGGGGATGTGTGTGGTTGGCATTGGCATCCTCGGGCTGAGTATCATGTATTTTACCTTCCACACCAATCCCGACTTTCTAAAAATTATCCCCGGCTTTGGCTTCGGTGCCTCGTCGGTAGCTATATTCGCCAGAATCGGTGGTGGTATCTTTACCAAAGCCGCCGATACCGGGGCAGACCTAGTAGGTAAGATTGAGAAGGGAATTCCCGAAGATGACCCCAGGAATGCCGCGGTCATTGCTGATTTTGTCGGCGATAATGTTGGTGATGTGGCTGGTATGGGCGCCGACCTGTTTGAATNATACGTCGACTCAATCATTGCCACCATGGCACTGGGGATGATAGCCGTTTTCTCCGTAGGCTTAGATAGATCCCTGGTTCCTGATATGGCTACAGCCTGGTTTTTACCAATGATGGTAGCCGCTGGCGGTATTATAGCCTCAATTATCGGGGTGTTTCTGGTGAGAGTTGGTGAAAAACCGGAGATGGGATCCCTGCTCAATGCCCTGCGCCGAGGCACATTCTCCGCCTCAATTCTGGCGGCTGTCTTCGCCTTCCTGGCTGTCCACTTCCTTAAAGCCGATATTGGCATATTCTGGGCTATCCTTGCTGGCCTGGTTGCCGGTGTCCTAATTGGGGAAAGCACCAATTTCTTTACCTCCTACGCCTATTCTCCAACCCGGCGCGTCTCAGAATCAAGCCAAACCGGGTCGGCCACCACCATAGTTAGTGGCTTTGCTAACGGCCTTATGAGCACCTTCCCCCCGGTTATACTAGTAGCTATTGCTATCCTAGTGGCTTATAAATTTGCTGGTATGTACGGGGTAGCTATCGCCGGTATTGGCATGCTGTCCACTCTGGGCATAACCGATGCCACCGATGCTTATGGCCCGGTAGCCGATAATGCCGGCGGCATTGTTGAGATGGCAGGGCTACCGCCAGAGGTCAGGGAAAGAACCGATGCTCTGGACTCCCTGGGCAACACCACCGCCGCCACCGGCAAAGGCTTCGCCATTGGCTCAGCCGCCCTTACCGCTCTAGCCTTAATGTTAGCCTACAGTCAGGCGGTAGGCATCAAATTTGCCGACCTCAGCCTGCTTGACCCCAGAGTATTTGTTGGCGTATTTATTGGAGCTATGCTGCCGGCTGTCTTCTGCGCCATGACCATAAACGCGGTGGGTAAAACCAGCTTCTCTATAATTAACGAGGTTCGCCGACAGTTCCGCGAGATAAAGGGGCTAATGGAGGGTAAAGCCAGACCTGAATACGGGAAATGTGTAGATATCTGTACCGGGGCAGCACTAAAGGCAATGATTGCCCCCAGCCTGATGACGATAATCGCCCCTATTATCATTGGGCTCATATTAGGACCGCTGGCTCTGGCTGGATTCTTGCTAGGAGCTATCGCTTGTGGCTTAATTCTGGCGATAACCTTTGCCAATGCTGGTGGCTCCTGGGATAATGCCAAGAAATGGATAGAGAAGGGTNACTTCGGTGGTAAGGGTTCAGACGCCCATAAAGCGGGCGTGGTTGGCGATACGGTTGGTGACCCGATGAAGGATACCTCAGGCCCATCGCTAAACATCATGATAAAACTGATGTCGATAGTATCCCTAGNTCTGGCACCGGTCTTGGTTGGCTTTCCCGGACTGCTCTAGAGGCTGGATTGATCGCTCAAGAAGGGATTGTCCTGACGCTCAGCACCGATGGTGCTGTCAGGGCCATGACCCGGATAGATAATGGTGTCGTCAGGCAAAACCATAAGCCGGCGGTGGATGCTATTCACTAGCTGACTATGATTGCCGCCAGGTAAATCCGCCCTACCTATGCCATAATTAAATAGAGTGTCCCCTGAGAACACAATGCCATGCCCCTGGAGGCAAATACCCCCGGGGGTGTGGCCCGGTGTATGAAGAACCTGAAAGTGCAGGTCACCAATGTCCATACTATCTCCATCCTTAAGCAACCTATCAGGAAGAGATGGGGTCCGGTAAGGAAGACCAAATAACATGCCTAACGACTGGTCCTGGAGAATAGCGGCATCATCACTATGAATTATCACCTCAGCGCCGGTTGCTTCCTTGACCGCCTTTAGGGCGCCAATATGGTCCANGTGCCCGTGGGTGAGGAGGATAGACTTTATGTCAAGTCCTGAATCCTTAACATTGCTTAAAATCGTCTGGGCATCATCAGCCGGGTCTATTATCATCCCCTCGTTACCAGACTCAGAGCCAACAACATAGCAATTAGTGGCAAATGGCCCCAATTCCAGTTTTTTCAGAATCATCAAACACTCCTTTTATCTGACACAAAACAATATATTCTATCATTTAGCCAGGCTAACCACAAGAACCAAGGGCGTTTTACCTTTGACATCTGAAGTCAAAACTGGTAGCTTTATATGTTAACAACAGATGAGCATAATTACTATCATTCTAATTATAATTTTCCTGCTCGGCATAGGCGGTGGAGCTATCGCCTGGTTTATCTTTCGACAGAGGCAGTCAGCCAAAAGCCAGAAGCCGACCAAAAAAACTACAAAGAGAGTCCCCCAACCCTTCCGCTGGAGCTACATCATAGCGCCGGCAGTCATTCTAGTCCTGTCCATAATTCTGACTGCCTACTTCGCCAACCGGCTCCCCAATGAGGTAGCCTATCACTTCACAGCGGATGGCTCACCGGATAAATGGCTCAGCCGAGGCGCGGCTATCGCCTGGGCAGTGGCCCCACAAATATTTATTACCCTGCTAGCGGCAGCCATTACCTGGGGAACAACCAGACTGGGCGTGTTGTTCGGACAGGCAGAGGGCGCCTGGATAAAACCAGAGAGGGTACTAGCATTCATGGGCAATATGATGGCACTGCCCCAAATCATCCTCCTCTTTGCAATGGTCAATATTTTCAGTTACAATTCATATCAAACGCAACTTATGTCCTTGTGGGTATTCGCCCTGATTATTATGATATCGGGGGGTATCATCATCGGCATATTCTTTATCAAAGCCATCCGGCGAGCCTGGGCAATCAACCAAGCGCTAGCACCGCCGAATAACAACTTTAAGGAGTGATAACCGTGACCGAATCGACACCAGCCAAGGTCAGCATGGAAAAGATTGTCTCCCTCTGCCGGCGNCGTGGNTTTATTTTCCCCAGCAGTGAAATCTATGGCGGTCTGTCCAGTTGCTGGGATTATGGTCCCCTGGGCGTAGAGTTAAAGCGGAATGTCAAGCAAGCCTGGTGGCAGGATGTAATTCAACAACGCGATGATATGGTAGGTCTTGACACCAGTATCCTGATGCATCCTCAAACATGGGCCGCCAGTGGTCATCTTGAGGGATTTGCCGACCCTCTGGTGGAGTGCAAGAACTGTCATTTGAGATGGCGCGCTGATGAGCTAGAGAGCGATAAATGCCCTACCTGCGGTGGCGAACTAACCGAACCTCGCCAGTTTAATTTAATGTTCAAGACCTTTATGGGACCTATTGAGGAAGAAGCCAGTGTAGTTTACCTGCGTCCCGAGACGGCACAGGGCATATTTGTTAACTTCCAGAATGTAGTTGATACCACCAGAAAGAAGCTGCCCTTCGGCATCGCCCAAATAGGTAAATCCTTCCGCAACGAGATTACCACCGGCAACTTTATCTTCCGCAGTCGGGAATTTGAGCAGATGGAAATTGAATACTTCGTCAAGCCGGGAACCGATAAGGAATGGTTTGACTACTGGCTTAAGGAACGCTTTAACTGGTATATGAACCTAGGCATCAAAAAAGAAAGCCTCCAGACGCGCCAACACATGAAAGGAGAACTGGCCCACTACGCCCTAGACTGCTATGACATTGATTACCGGTTCCCGATGGGCTGGTCAGAACTGGAGGGAATTGCTAACCGTGGCGACTTTGACCTTACTCAACACATCAAATACAGTGGCAAGAGCCTGGACTACTTTGACGAAGAGACTAAAGAGACCTTTATCCCTTATATCATCGAGCCGTCGGCCGGAGTAGACCGCTCGGTACTGGCTTTTCTCTGTGATGCTTACGATGAAGAACTGGACAAGGAAGAGATAAGAGTGCTACTGCACTTACATCCCAGATTAGCTCCACTCAAGGTAACCGTATTGCCCTTAAGCAGACGAGAGCAACTGGTGGCAGCCGCCAAAAAGATATACGCCGACCTGCGCCAGTGCTGGACGGTAGGCTATGACGACGCCCAAAGCATCGGTCGCCGTTACCGACGCCAGGATGAGATTGGCACGCCCTTCTGTGTCACCATTGACTTCCAATCGTTTGAAGACGAGCAGGTTACCATCCGCGAACGCGACACTATGAATCAGATACGAATCCCAATTAGCGAGTTGAAGACAACACTAGCCGCCAAACTCAGTGGTGAAGATATAATGGTGCTGCCACCCGGCGGGCAGATATGGAAAGAGGAGAAGAAAACCTAAGAGGGGGAAGAGGTTGAAAATCCTTCACTTTGCTGACCTTCACCTCGGTGTGGAAAACTACGGGCATATTGACCCAGCTACCGGGTTATCCACCCGCCTCCTGGACTTCCTATCCGCCCTTGACCAGGTGATAGACTACGCATTAGAGGATAAGGTTGACCTTGTCCTCTTCTGCGGTGACGCCTATAAGAGCCGTGAACCCGGACAAACTCACCAGCGGGAGTTTGCCAAACGCATAAACCGCCTGTCCACGGCCGGCATCCCCATATTTCTGCTCGTTGGCAACCACGACCTGCCCAATGCCATCGGTCGGGCAACTACTACCGAAATATTTGATACCCTGGCCGTTCAAAACGTCTATGTCTCCAACCACCCCGATATTTACCGCATCCCCACCCCAAGTGGCACCATCCAGATAGTCTCCCTACCCTGGCTGAGGCGCAGCGCTTTATTAAGCAAAGAGGATACTAAAAACCTTAACTTTGACCAGATTAATCAGAGGTTACAGCAGGTGCTAACCGATATCATTGTGGCCAATATTCCCAAGCTTGACCCGAAACTACCATCAATACTGGCGGCTCATGTCTGGGTATCCGGAGCAAAGGTAGGCTCAGAGAGAACCATGACCATAGGGCAGGAACACGAATTACTGCTAAGCAATGTTGCCCATCCTGCCTTTGACTATATTGCCATGGGTCATCTTCACCGGCACCAGGTCTTGAGCACTAATCCACCGGTAGTTTATGCCGGCAGTCTGGAGCGGGTAGATTTTGGCGAGGAAGAGGACGACAAGGGGTTCTGCCTGGTAGAAATTGAGCCAAATAAGGAAACCGGGGAAAGGCAGGTCTCCTTTAACTTCCACCAGGTAGAAGGTCGCCGATTTCTCACTATTAATATCGGGATTGAGCCTGAGGATGCCGACTCCACCTCCACCGTGCTCAAGGCTATTGCATCGGAAGAAGAAAAGGTTAAGGATGCCATAGTCCGACTCCAGATTAGTCTGCCCGCCGAGATTGAGGGTCAGCTTAGAGATAGTGACCTCAGGAACGCCTTGAAAGAAGCTCACTACTTTAACATCGCCAAAGATATCAAGCGAGAGAGCCGCTTTAGACTGGGCACTCAGACCGCCGAAGAGATAACCCCCCTTGATGCCCTGAAAGCCTACCTGGAATCAAAGAAGGTATCCCCGGAACGAACCAAGGTCCTGCTTGAGTATGGAGAGAAACTGATACAGGAGCTGAATACCAAACAGGGATAAGAAACCTTTTTGAACAGAAGTTTTAGATGGGTAAAGCCCCTTTTCTAATATTCTTTCCCCCTATTGACAGCCCCTGACGGCGTGTTTTACTACGTTCAAATAATCGGTAATGGGGAGGTGCTAACATGACGCCACGAAAATCATCCAAACAAGACCCCCAAATGCTGGAAATGCCGCCGCAAAAGATGGCAGTAGTCCACGTCAAGGGGGCTCCTGATAAGGTCTTTGCCGAAACCATGCCTGCCCTCTACAGTTCAGTTTACACCCTGAAGTTCGACCTCAAGAAGAAGGGACTGCCCACTTTCAAGGTCAGTGGACTCCGTGCCCGCTATCCCGATGCCCACCTTGTCCCCAGAGAGGAATGGACTCATATTATCGGTCTGCCTATCCCTGAGGACACTACTTCCCTGCCCCAGAAAGTCCCCGGCATCGAGGTCAAGATTGAGACCTGGGAATACGGCTCTGTAGCCCAGATTCTCCACCTCGGAGCTTACGACCAAGAAAAGCCCACTATTGAGCGCCTGCATAAGTTCATTGAGGAAAATGGCTGCGAGATAGCCTGGGCTCACGAAGAAGAATATCTCACCACCCCCGACGTCAAAGTCCCCAAGACCCTCATCAGGTATGAGGTGAAGAAGAAGAAGTAAAGCGAAAAGGGGCAACCCACCAGACCCAGATAGCTCATTTCTGGGGAAGATGACGGGTCCGCCACTGATTAAGATACTTAACTACTTCATCATCGCTGAGGTCATACCACTGGCGATAAAAATCAGCTACCGCGAATGCCGGCATAAACCCCGTAGTGCCGGTTACTACTCTGTCAGCAACCTTTTCTAACTGCTTCACCGCCACTGCCGAAGCACAGGGTGCCGCCACCACTATCTCCTTCGGATGGCGATGACGCACCGATTCCACCGCTGCCATCATGGTTACGCCTGACGCCAAGCCATCATCAATAACTATCACGGTCTTACCACTGATACTAACCAGTGGTCGGTCGCCCCGGTAGAGCAGACTCCGCTTTTTAATCTCAGTCCTTACCTTACCCGCCTCATAATCTATCTGCTGTCGGCTCAAGCCGATTCTTTTTACCAGCTCTTCATTGAGGAAAATGGTGCCATCGTCGGCAATAGCACCAAAGCCGGCTTCAGGGCTTAGTGGTATGGGAATCTTACGACAAACAACCAGATCAAAGTTAGCCTTAAGAGCCTTAGCCGCCTCCAGCGCCACCAGTACCCCCCCGTTAGGAATAGCCAGCACTACCACTGGCTTACCACTATATTCACTCAGCTTCTCGGCTAATTGCCGGCCGGCATCGCTTCGGTTGTCAAAGATAGGTCGCGGTCTGATAGAATAAGCGATTATTCTCCTCCCTGAATTTTTTACTTAATCAACCTGAATTCGTTCACATCCACCAGCCCCAAATCGGTTAGCTTGAGTTCGGGAATGACCGGCAGAGCTAAGAAGGAAAGGGTAGCGAAAGGTGATTTCAGAGTAGTGCCCAAATCCCTGGCTAGCTGCTCCAGCCCCTCCAATTTATCCACCACTACCTCTAACGGTTCGTCTGACAGCAGCCCGGCAATGGGTAAGGCTAAACCGGCTAATACCTTGCCGCCAGCGATAACCGCCAGACCACCGTGTAACCTTTCGACTTCCTTAACCGCACTAAATATGTCCTCGTCACTGGCGCCGACAGCGACGATGTTATGAGAATCGTGGGCAATAGATGAAGCCAGAGCCCCTCGCTTCAAGCCAAACCCTTTAACCAGCCCCAAGCCGATATTACCGGTAGCCCGGTGCCTCTCCACAACCACCAGTTTCAGAATATCCCGGTCGACATCAGGCACAACCACCCCGTCGGCAACCTTAACCTTCTCCACCCTTTTTCTGGTAATTATCTGGCCCGGCACAATCTCAATAACCGGCTTGGTTTCCCCAGAAGCAGCAAGCCTCAATGCCTCTACACTAAAGGGTTTGATATTTACCGTACTGGTCAGTCTTTCACCACCGGCTTGATACACGGAGAATAACGGTTCCCCTTCTCTCGCCACCAGGCGACCGTGGTAAAAGACCATATCTACCTTGAGGCTGGATAAATCACCAATCACTATCAAATTAGCCAGATAACCGGGAGCGACTGCCCCCAGCTTGTCCAGCCTGAAATACTCAGCGGTATTAATCGTCGTCAGCTGGATAGCCCGCACCGGATCAAGACCCTTTCTTATCGCCTTACGCACCACGGCATCAATATCACCATCCTTAAGCAAGTCAGCACAGCTGCGGTCATCGACTACCAACA
This sequence comes from Dehalococcoidales bacterium, assembly GCA_002688105.1. Classification (GTDB taxonomy): domain Bacteria; phylum Chloroflexota; class Dehalococcoidia; order Dehalococcoidales. Next base: position 17,441 of record NZBQ01000004.1, read on the forward strand.
TACACCTTTTATAGGTTTTATCGGTAACCAGGGGTAGCAAAGCCTCCAGGTTTTTTTCTGATGAACCCTCCCTGATCATAACATACATACCCTGGCTTAACTTCTCTTTCGCCTCCTCCAGCGAAACCGACTCATGGTCAGAATAGATGCCGGCCGCAATATAGGCGGTAAGGTTCTTGCCGCTAACCCCGGGGGCATGCCCATCAACAACCTTACCCCGGGCAGAATTGATTTTACTCATCACATTAGCCTCAGCACCAAGCACCCCGGGGAAATTCATTACCTCCCCCAACCCGATACAATCCATCCACCGCAGAATCTGACGAATATCCTCAAGCCCAAGTCTGGCGCCTGAGGTCTCCAGATGAGTGGCGGGCACACAGGAAGGAGCCATTAGAAAAAGCTCAAGGGGCAAACGGCGGGCACAATCCAGCACATACCTTATGCCCTCCAGCCCGCAGACGTTAGCTATCTCGTGGAGGTCGGTAACTACCGCCGAAGTACCCCGTGGCACCACCGCCCGGGCATACTGACCAACATCAAGCATTGAGCTTTCCAAATGAATATGCCCGTTGATAAGACCGGGAGCCAGATATTTGCCGCCTAAATCCAGCACCTGCTTTGCCTGACGATAACTACCTACCCCGGCAATTTTATCCCGGTAAATGGCTACACTACTCGCCTCAACCTCGCCGGTAAAGACATTCACTACCCGGGCATTGGTCAAAATCAGGTCGGCGGGAAGTTCTCCCTTAGCCACTGAGATTAAACGAGCCAAACTGAATGGCATTAATCACCTTCAACAAAATATAATATTCTATGGATAGCCCTGACCAGCTTATTTATCTACTATCCTTTGCTGCTTGAGGACGGAATCACCAACCTCGGCTTCCAACAATTTTGCCCCTACTGGACACTTAACCCTCAGAAAAAAGAAAATGTTCTCAGTCTCCTCATCCAGAGATTCATAGTTTACATACCCTTTGGCAATTATGGTGTCAGCCGAATGATAATACTCCAGCATTTCAGATGAGCACTGGGAAAGAATAGTCGTCGGAGCGTCTGAGCCACTGGAAATAACCCGAGCTACCTTATCCATACCAACTAATATAGCATCATCCAGGGTGACATCGTTAATAATTGGTCTTTCTCTTGTCACAAAGATGACCTCCAGTTCTTTGACTTTTCGAAGTTCCTCAATGAGTAGCCGGTCAAACACAATCTCACCGGCATTGTCTCCCAGGTATAAGATGCGCTTTGAGTTATGAATGCTATTCTTAAAATCAGGATAATTATCAATGACTGGTGGAGACGCTAAAGCTGTTTCCACGATTTCATTGATATCACCGTGGTAAGAGCCAGGAGCAAGGTCAATGGAGTTACCAGCAATGGCCAGATTACACGCGGTGCGTAGGGCGTCTTCTGAATTGGCTACCACTCCTTTAAGACGTGGGTAAAGAGCCAACGCCACCCGGTTAGCTTCAATCTTCGCCTGATGGTAGGGGTCACTATTCCCGGTAATCTGATAGATTAGACGGTAGACCTGGTGGGCAATCTCCGGCGGGGTGAGCTCCAATGAGAGCTGCGGAATCATACGAGCTACCGAGTTTAGTACACGACGGTGGACATGCTCATCGCTGCCGGCGGCTCTGGCTGCTTCCAGAGCTTGTCTCAAGAAGCAAGGTATGCAATCAAGTTGAGTTCTCACGCTCGTTCCCCCTGCCTTTCATTATCAGTTTCAGTCCACTTCATGTTGCTGGTACTTCAGCTTTTCGATTTTTCTACAGGACGGTTTAGCTCCTCCTTTGGTCCCTTACCATCCTTAAAACATAAAGCACCCGACGGGCAGACAGTAACACACTCATCACATGCCGAACACCTCGCCCTAGCCATAGGCTCATCACCAAAGGTAGCAACCACCCGCTGAAAGCCGCGGTGAGCAAAGCTGATATCCCCGATACCCAGGCGCTCCCGGCATACCCATACGCACCGACCACAGAGCACACACTTATTGGGGTCATATATAAATAGCGGGCTGCTGGAATCGATAGGGAGTCCCCGTGGAAGTCCCCTCAGTCGCTTTATTTTCAGTCTAACCTTCAGATGAGGAGCAATCTTCAGAAGCTCACAGGAGTCCCGGCTGAGACAGTGGGCACATTCTACCGGGTGGCTGGCCATAAGCAGCTCGAAAGCAGTGCGTGCCAGCCTCAAGGCCTGGGGACCCTGGGTATTCACCACCATGCCCTCTATTACTGGTTCGGTACAGGCAGTAACCGGCTTATCCTTCCCCTCCACCTCAACAAAACAGAGACGGCAGGCGGCAGGAGACTGCAAAGCCTCCCGAATAACGCACAGGTTTGGTATATAAATACCATTGTCCAATGCCACCCACAGGACTTTCTCTCCCTCTTTGGCTCTTATTTCCTTACCATCAATAGTTAAAGATACTGTCTTCACTTGACTACCTCGAAGCTGGCACCTGGTCAGGAGGTGAAAATTTTACTATCGCATTATATTGCAAAGGACAGGCAACCAGGCAGGTATTGCACTTGACGCACTTTTCCTTGTCAATCACCTTTATTCTGTCCTTATTGGGGCTTATTGCCTCCACGGTGCAAGTGCCGACGCAGGCATCGCAAGAACGCTCGCACTTTTTGGGAAGAATGTAGTAGGCGATGAGCTCCTGGCACATTAATGCTGGACACCGACCTTCCTTGACATGCGCCTCATATTCATCTCTGAAGTAGCGCAGAGTGCTCAGCACCGAGTTGGGTGCCGTCTTCCCCAGACCACAGAGAGAGCCAGCCTTAATGTCTTCCGCTAACTCGGCAAGCATATCAATATCTTCAATCTTTCCTTTACCCTTAGTAATTTCCCCCAGGGCTTCCAGCATTTGTTTTGTCCCCAGACGACAGAAGGTACACTGCCCACAGGACTCCCACTGAGTGAACTCCAGGAAGTAATGAGCCATTTCAACCATACAATCATCCTCATCAAGCACCACTATACCCCCCGAACCCATCATGGCTCCGGCCTTGCTAAGGGAGTCAAAGTCAATGGGCAGGTACAGTGCCGATTCAGGCAGACAGCCACCGGAGGGGCCCCCTATCTGCACTGCCTTGAAACACTTGCCTCCGGGGATACCGCTACCAACATCAAAGATAACCTGACGTAGCGTGGTACCCATAGGCACCTCAGTTAGCCCGGTATTAACTACCTTACCGGCCAGGGCAAAAACAGCCGTCCCCTTGCTTCCCTCGGTGCCGATAGCGGCAAACCACTTAGCTCCATTCTCAATGATGTGGCGTATGTAAGTTAAGGTCTTCACATTATTGATAAGGGTGGGCTTCCCGTACAGACCACTAACTGCCGGGTAGGGTGGGCGGTGATGAGGAATGCCAGGATTACCTTCGATAGAGGTAATAAGTGAAGTTTCCTCACCACAGACGAAGGCTCCCGAACCCTGGAACAGCTCAATATCAAAACTGAAATTGCTCCCCAGAATATTCTTTCCTAAGAGCTTCAGTTCCCGAGCCTGGCGAAGGGCAACCTGAACCCGATACACCGCCAGAGGATATTCAGCACGAACATATATATAGCCATAACGGGCGCCAACAGCATAGGCAGCGATAACCATCCCCTCCAAAACCGAGTGAGGGTCACTCTCCAGAATAGTACGGTCCATAAAAGCGCCCGGGTCACCCTCATCACCATTGCATATCACATATTTTGGTCTCCCCCGGCTATGACGACAGATTTCCCACTTTTCCCCGGTAGGAAAGCCGGCACCACCCCTGCCCCGCAACTCAGACTTCTTAACCTCATCTATAATCTCTTCCGGTGGCATCCCAAGCACTTTTACCAGAGCCTCATAGCCGCCGCTAGCAATAAAGTGGTCTATCTGCTCCGGGTCAATATAACCGCAGTTCTTAAGTATAATCTTTTGCTCATATTCAGCACGGGGGAATTCGGAAAAGCTGGGAACAAACTCATTTTTCTCCAGAGCGCCGATGACAAATTCAAGACAAGGATTATCACCAAGGATGAATTCCTTAATTAGCCTCTCGGCTATCACTGGATTGACATGTCCGTAGGCAATAGAAGGATACCCCGGTTTACTGATGATAACTATCGGTTCAGTGTAGCAATATCCCATACAGCCGACCTCAATTACCTGACATTCCAGGCTCTGTTTCTTGACCTCGTCCCTTAATGTCTGCAGCACTTCTAGAGACCCAGCCGCCCGACCGCAGGTGGCGGTGCCGACCAGAATAACTGGCTGACCGCTATGCCAGAGTTTCTGCCAGCGGGACTCAGCTCGCTCTTTTATTCCCTGAAAGGCTGCCGTTATAGTTGATAGCTCGTCTACTTTCACAGGTTTTCCTTACTTGCCTTCTCTTTTTCTAGTTCAAACGAGAGCAGGATTCCATCCACCTTGGTAGGCTCAACCTGAGCCTGCGGCTTATCATCGACTACCGTCACCGGCGCCATAGTACAACAACCAACACAAGCCACGGTATCCAGGTCAAACTCACGGTCAGGGGTAGTTTCGCCCGAGTCAATATCCAGCCGCCTCTTCCAGGCATCCAGAGCAATGTAACCACCCTTCATATGACAGGCGGTGCCCAGACACACCCTTATCGAGTGCTTCCCCGGAGGGTTGAGCCTGAATTGATTATAAAAAGTAACCACACCGTAAACATCTATCGCCGGTATACCGAGAAATCCGGCAATCACCAGCATAGCTTCACGAGGCAGATAGCCAAGTTTACCCTGAACCTCCTGCAGAATGGGAATAAGATTTCCCCTTTTCCTGCTGAACTGTTTTAGAATTCGCCTGGTCTCTTGTATATGGTTAACCTGCTCTTTGGTCATAGTAATTTCTTTTCTTCGTTTGTGCCTTTCCCCGCCATGATTACGGTGAAGCCAGCATTGGGAGAAAAGCCTTCCCGAGGCAATTCTATATGCTCTACATTACCCGGCTTCTGAAACAACGTAGACATAACCTTTTCCACAGCAAACCCCGCCTGTCCCAGCAGTTCCACCACTTCATCACGCCGGCAGACGGTAGCCCATTTGTAGAAACGATGTCCCTTCTTCTTTTTACTTTCGAAAAATCTACCCCAGGGGCTTTCCCGCAAAATCAAGCCCAGCACCACTTTTCCCTCCGGCTGTAAAATGCGGTAAGCCTCCCGCAAAACCTCCAACTGCGCCTCAGCAAAGCACAGGGTAACTATAAGAAACACGGTGGCAAAAGTCCCATTATCAAAAGGTTCCTGTTCCCCTCTGCCCAGAAACACCTTGACCCCTCGCCCTCTGGCCATATCCAAGAGTTTGACGGAAGGGTCAACTCCGGTCTCTATCCCAAGAGCCTGAGCGAAGCGACCACTGCCTACCCCTACCTCAAGCCAGGGCTTGGGTAACAAAGGTAACACTTCCTGAAAGGCTTTTACCTCAATAGCAAAGATAAGCTTTTCCTCACCCTCAAACCAGGCATCATATTCCGAAGCTAAGTGGTCGAAAAGGGAGGCTTCTAAATTAACAGTCGACTTTGGAACCGGATATCCTTGGTTAATCATATCACATCCATTTTATACCTAGCTAACCTGCTTCTCGCATTCCTGGCAGTACCCCTCCAGGCACAACTCAGCCTTGTTCACCTTAAAACCGCATTTACGCTGCACCTTAGCTACTAACTCACCAACTAGATGGCTCTCAAACTCCACTACCTTTCCACAGCGCTTACATACCAGATACTGATACTCCATTGAGCGCTTTATTCCATAATAGCAGCGTACCTGTCCCAACCGTCTCTCATCCACCAGACCCAATTTCTTAAACAAATGAAGATTACGATATACCGTAGCCAGGCTAATGGACTCGTATTTACTACTGGCTCGTCGGTATATTTCCTTGGCATCCATATGTCCCCCAGCCTCACGGATAAGGTCAAACAGCAACCTTCGCTGTGCGGTTACCGGGTGACCCACCATTGCGCCCGAAGCACCAATGCGAATGTTTCTCATTCTCATACATCAATTCTAGCCGTTATTATCGCTGCTGTCAAGGAATTAGCTTATTGGGACTTGTCATTTTAACATGGCCTTCTTTTCCCCACAATCTCCAGTTCATAGCTCCTGGAAAAGACCCGTCTGAGCTACCTAAATGGCACATTGGCTGCCGGGTAGCTCCTACTATACCCTGCATCTTTTCTTCTCCGCCGATTTATGTTACAGTAGCATAGACTATTTAAGAGGATAATAAGAATCTTGCGGAAGAGCTTAGGGCACTTAAAAAGAGCAGTAAGCGAGCGAAGAAAGTTGTTCAATCTAATTTAATTACACTTAACTTATAGGAGGCAGTATGGAAACTCAAAATATTTTAGAACAAGTAAAAAAAGCTGAGGTAAAACTTGTAAGTTTACAATTCACTGATTTGGTCGGCGTGGTGAAGGAGGTCATCATACCAGTTGAAGAATTGGAAGATGCACTGACCAATGGCGTATGGTTTGATGGTTCTTCGATTGAAGGCTTTGCCAGAATACAGGAAAGCGACCTATTTCTAAAACCAGACCCGACAACCTATTCTGTTGTACCATGGTTAACAGAAAACGGTAAAACAGCAAGGCTAATCTGCGATATCTACGGAGCCGACGGGGAATCCTTTGAAGGGGATCCCAGACTTGTTCTTAAAAGAACAATTGCTGAAGCAACTGAAATGGGGTTCCGATATTATGTTGGTCCTGAACCAGAATTTTATCTATTCAGAAAGGATGATGCCGCAAAAAAAACTCCTATAGATTCTGGGGGTTACTTTGAGATTTCTTCCTCTGAGGGTTACGGGATTATAAGAGAAATAATTGCTGCACTCAAGGCATTTAGAATTAATGCTGAAGCATCGCACCATGAAGTTGGCCAAGGTCAATACGAAATAGATTTTAATTACGGGCATTGCCTGGAAGTAGCTGACGAAGTACTCACCCTAAAATATACTGTAAAGAAAATTGCCGAAATACACAATTTAGAGGCAACCTTTATGCCAAAACCGATAATGGGTGTTGCCGGTTCCGGAATGCACATTCACCAAAGCTTATTTGACATTAAAACAAAAGAAAACGCCTTTCACGATGAAGACAATCAATACAAGTTATCAAAGATTGCCCACAACTTTATTGCCGGGCAAATGAAATATATTATCGCGATGTGTGCAATTCTTTGTCCCACGGTAAACTCTTATAAAAGATTGATTTCCGGGTTTGAAGCCCCGGTATATATTACCTGGGCTAGCAGGAATCGCTCCTCCCTTATAAGAGTGCCTTTATGGTTCAGGCAAAAACGGGAGGCGGCAAGAATCGAGTTAAGATGTCCAGACCCAACCTGCAATCCATATTTAGCCTTTGCCGTTATGTTAAAAACTGGCTTAGCTGGAATTAAAACTAACCTAATGCCGCCTAAACCAGTGGAAGAAAATGTATATCAACTGGATAACGAACGTTTGGTAGACAAAAATATCGATGTTTTGCCAACATCATTATGGGAAGCATTAAATGAGCTAAAAAAGAATAAACTGATTAAAGAAGTTCTCGGAAATCATTTATTTGAAAGGTATGTTAGTATAAAAACAGAGGAGTGGGAGGAGTTTAAGGCGCAGGTTACATCTTGGGAGATAAATAAATACTTAGGAGTTTATTAAATTTCTCGCCAGGGCTCATAAACTCCGTCCGTTATTGCCACCATATGCGGAACACAAGAAGGCTGGATACCCCCACTCTATGAATACCCAGCCTCTACGTTGAAACTGATACACGCGATATCAGTCTTAGCTCTTCCCTATCCTGAACATTTTAGTCCCACATGCGGGGCACACACCTTGAGTCGCCGGCTTGCCATTCTTCATAGTTATACTTCTGGCATCTCTCATCTCTTTTTTGGTTCGACATTTCACACAATATGCTTGCATTGAATTTACCTCCTTTTTGGGTATGAATGATAAACCATCCACTCCGGTAATGTCAATAGCCTAAAAGGCCAATATGGAGGAAAATAAAAAAATTTTATAAATATAGGTCAAGCATTGTTATAGCGGCTTCCCTCGCCTCCACAACTTCTAAACCGGGCTTTGCTTCTTTAAGCCTTTGCGCAATCCTGAGGCCAATTCCATCATCGGCAAGAATAGGGTTACCGACTCCTAGGACGAGCGCATCCACACCCTTACCTTTGACTTTTTATATTGCTCACTGGGCAGGAGCGTCAGACGGAAACTACTTCTTTAATCTCTGGTATCTGTTCCTTGAGCAATCGCTCAATCCCATCCCGCAAGGTCATAGCCGACATAGGGCAGCCGGCACAGGCGCCTTTTAGCTTCAACTTTACCACACCTTCACTAACCTCTACCAGCTCAACATCGCCTCCGTCTGCCTGTAAAGCCGGTCTTACTTTGGCTAAAGCCGATTCTACCTTTTCTCGCATAGTTTGCCTCCTTATCCCCCTCTTTTTAATGTCTTCCCCAAGCCCCCGTCACTGTTTTATACACACTTACTTCAAGCGGCATTCTTCCCGGAAGTGAATGAGTAGCACAGGCACCGAAAGCAGCAATCAGGCCAGACTTTTCCCTTAAGAGCTTGACCATCTCCTCCTGCTCTTCCAGCCTTACTGACCCGTTTATGAAGCTCACCGCTAGCTCACCATCGCTTAAAGATTCAACATCCTTCCTCTTAAAATCCAGCGCCACCGGCCATAAGACTATATCCACCGCCTCCGCTACTTTCAGCATATCCTCGTTAAGGTCAATGACCGTGACCTCACAGCCTCCGCATGAAGCACGCCAATAAAAAGCGACCTTGGGTTTTGCCATCATCAAGTTACAGCTCTGGACTTTAGTATGCGGTAAAGTGGAATACTCTGTTTATTATAGCTAGATATGGCAGATATTACAAATTTTTAATTCGACAGCAGATATAACCCTATCCGGCACAACCTCTTGACAAGTATCGGCCAGCGAATTAAAGTATTCGCTAGTGAGTTATACTAAAAAGGAGTGATGAGAAATGACGTTTACTTTGGACCCAATCTCTCTAACCAATCTGATACTCAGTGTCATAATACTGGCCTTAGGCATTGCTGGTTATAAGAACAGCGACGACAAGGCGCCTTTATTTATTGGTATTGCCTTCGGGCTGTTTGGCGTCTCACACCTGATGACACTTCTCGGCTTAAAAGAAACGCTAGCGGTCCTTTTGATAATAATTAGAACCATCGCCTATGTCATGGTTGCCGTCCCCCTGTTCTGGATAGCCTTTAAGCGATACTAGACCAAGCTGGAACGGGCGGTTCTGTGAGCATTAAATTGTTACGGACAGCACCTCAGATATCCCACCTGAAGTTGCACACGCTTTAGGTATTACAGTCGTGCCAATTTATGTCCAGTTTGGTGACGAGGTTTACCAAGAAGGAGTGGGCCTAAGTAACGCCGGGTTCTACCATAAGCTAGCCACCTCATTTGTGCACCCGTCCACTTCACATCCAACGCCACAAGACTTTGCCAGTGTATACTCGGGTTGCTCCAAAAAGGCTGAGGCTATTGTGTCCATTCATGTCTCGGATAAGATCAGTGGTACCTATAATTCAGCCCGGCATGGTAAAAAGATGGCGAAAGGAAAATGCCAAATTGAAATCATCGACTCTCAGCTCATTTCCATTGGCTTAGCGTTAGTGGTTATGAGCGCAGCCAAGCTAGCTGAGGCAGGAGAGAACTTACAAAGCATTCTTGAGAAGACGCGGAAAACTATTAACCAAGTAAAAATAGTCGGAATTTTTGACACACTGAAATATTTAGTTCTGGGTGGACGTGTCAGTAAAGCAACCGCAACGATAGCCGACATACTTCAAATAAAGCCTTTGCTTACCTTTAAAAATGATGAGATTGTTCGAGAGAGCCTGGCACGTACATACTCGAGGGGAATGGACAGACTATATGAATTTGTGGCGGACCGCCCGAATATTCAAGATTTAGCCATTGCCTATAGCACTGTACCCGAACAGGCCAACCAAATGAAAAAACGATTAAGTTCTGTCTTTCCCGAGGAGAAAATCCATGTAACCTGGCTAGGCTCAGCCCTCGGAGTCCATGGCGGGCCAGGAGCCCTGGTCTTAGCTTTCAGGCAAGGAGAGTAGTTAGCCGATTCCGAAAGTATTGAAATAGAATTAGTTGACACTATCTGGATGACCAAGACGTCAATACTCTATTCCTCAGCGATTATAGCTCCCTCAAAAAATCCCTACCCAGATACTTGCAATAAAAACTTCTCAATCGCCGCGGCTGTCCCACTGTGGTCAACATCAAGGGTAACATGATCGGCTACCGCCTTGACCTCATCGGGAGCATTGCCCATAGCTATCGCCAGACCAGCCTTGGAAAACAGGGGTAAATCATTAATGCCATCCCCGATAGCCACCACCTCACTCATGGCTATCCCCAGATGCGCAGTCAGCGCTTCCAGGGCTTTCCCCTTAGACACCCCAGCAGCAACTACATTGATAAAATCAACGCCAGGATAAACCGGGGTGGTTACCCAGGAAAAGTAAAGGATATCACTAAATCGTCGGCAAAAATCCCTAACCTTGTCGGCTTCGGAAGGGGTGAGAACAACTAACCCCCCTTTAATGATTCTCTCCCGCTCCCAGAGATTGGTGAAATCCACCATAATCGGCTCAACGTAAAAGAAGTGACGATGGGCTACGGCTGACCATGTCTCCCTCTCAGCGAAATATTGCGTCGCTGAATAAAAGTCAAGGTCTATTTTATGACGATGAGCAAATTCAACCATTTGCCTCACCACCTGTTTATTAATCGGTTTAGCATAGACCTCATCACCCTGACTGGGACTGCCTACCGCAGCGCCTTCAGAGAATGTGTGATAACCATCCAGTGATAACTGGTTAATAATTTCCAAACATGACTGAGCCGCCCGCCCGGTAGACAGGGAAACATANATGCCCGAATCACGAGCTTTAGCCAGCGCCTCCCTGTCCTCAGCCGAAATACGTCTATTCTTACCTAACAGGGTACCATCAACATCTACTACTAAAAGCTTATACTGATTATTTACCAACCTACCCCTCTTGTCCCCCTCCCTTATTAAGGGTGGGGGATAGGATATTGAAGGGGCTTCGTCCCCTCAAACTTCCCCGCAGGGATTTGCCATCCCTTCCTGAGTTTCTAAATAACCGCGGAGAGTTTTAGCGTTTCTCACCGCAAATACCTCAGCGTCGTTATTGAAATAGATATAGACTGCCTTTAGATTTGCCGCTAAATTAGTCAGTCTCTTCGCCCAATCAGCTAATTCATCATCCGAGTAACAACTGGAGTAGAGTTCTGAGCCGTCATAAAACCTGACATAGGTGAAATCTGCCGTCGCCACCAGAGGACAACTAACCGACGGCATATCAAAAACACAAAAACCGACATTATACTTATGTAAAATCTCAAAAACCGGCTCCTCAAGCCAGGACTGATGCCGAAATTCAATTACATGCTTGAGCCCCAGCGGCAGAGTGGATAAGAATATCTCTAATGCCTCATCGTGGCGAGGCATATTAGATGGCAGCTGGTATAAAAGCGGGCCAAACTTCTCCTCTAAAATTTTAGCTCTAATAATAAACTTCTCTACCGCTTCCTCAGTATTCTTTAATCTCTTAATATGAGTAATAAAACGGCTTACTTTTACGGCAAAGGTGAAATTGACTAGTGATGAGTCATGCCAAGTCGCAAAATTAGCCTATGGAGGTAACCGGTAGAAACTATTATTAAGTTCAACGGTAATGAAGTGCCTGGCATAAAATCCAAGCCACTCCGTCTTGCTCAACGCTTCAGGATANAACCTNCCCTGNCAGTGGTTATACTGCCAGCCTGAGGNACCAANATAAAAGTGCATAAAACTTCTGCGNAGTTTTACCTAAGTAGACCTTATCTCTGCACGAATAAATTTAATATATGAGATGGCAAAACAAACTACGGTTAGCACTATAATGCTTACCATATGAGGCCACACGCTTAATAAGCTCTGGCCTAACGGGAGAGCGCTAGTCGGCACCGACCCACCACTCTGAAGCATCTGTTCAAGCGTTCGTGCCCCAGGAACGAGAAGAAGAGTAATAACCTGCCAAGCAAGCGTAATCGGAGATATCCGCATAAGCATAAGCCCAGCTTGTCCCTGTCCAGGCTGGGCAAAAAAGGGAAATGCGAACATAAAGATGAACAACAACCAAATTGCTACCGAGGCTAGGGCTGAGGTAGCTACTCGCTGAAGATATATAGAGAATAACATACCCAAGCCCAACCAGAAGGCTCCGTANATGATGCTTGNTATCAGAAAAACCAGTAATCTGGCAACCTCTTCTGATGATGGAGGGACTCCAATCATTCTAAGACCCATCCCCGCCACCAGCATAACAATGCTCGTCAACATAACCGCTATAGTGACTACACCAGCCAAGAATTTACCATTGATAACCGCATCCCGGTAGATAGGCTGAGATAGGAGCCGACTCATCGTGCCGCTATTCTTCTCGCTGTTGATAGCATCGAAGCCAAGCATTATGCCCACTATGGGCACAAAAAATACAATGAATAAAATAAATACCGGCAGTGCCTGCCCGGAGGTAGTATAAAGCTGAAGAAAAACAAAACGGGTTTCCGTTACTGTTTGCCTTATATATTGAGCATCAAGATATATGGCAAATACGCTTACGCCAAGTGCTATGATAAATAATATTATAAAACGCCAACTGGTGAAATCATCAGTCAGTTCCTTCTTAAATACCGTCATCAGTCCTTNCATGNTATTCCTCTNTGAGATACTTCATATATATGTCTTCTAAAGCATAGCTCTGGACTTTTATCTCTACCAGTGAGCCACCGCCACCCACAATCGCCTTAGCTATCTGCGGCCTCAGGTCCTTCGCGCAATTAACCAGCAGTAAATCTGCGGACCTGTTCACACCCACCACGCCTTCAATCTGCTTGATACGGTCAATGATATCTGAAGTGACTTCAGTTAGCTGAACCTCGATGTGGAATTGACCAGCACCAAAAGCCTTCTTCCCCAATTCGTCTAACAATCCATCGGCTACCATCCGTCCCTTCGCCAGCATTCCCACACGGTTGCAGATTCTCTGCACATGGTCCAATTGATGTGAGGACAGGATAATCGTCATCCGCTGCTCTTTAGCTATCCGGCCTATCAGGTCAAGCATCTGGTTCACACCTTCGGGATCTATCCCGCTGGTGGGTTCATCTAAGAAGGCAACTCTAGGCGTTTTAACCAGCAAATCAGCAATTGCCAAGCGCTGTTTCATCCCCCGGGAAAATGTCCCTACCCCGTGGTCAATCACCTCTGACAGACCAACAATATCCAACGACTCGTTTACTTTTTTCCTGGCCAGTTCATCGGACAGGCCATTCAACCTGGCCGTATATATTAGATTCTGACTGGCCGTCAAATCCTCGTAAAATCCTATCCTTTCCGGGACATAACCTGAGACACGCTTAACTTTAAGCGGCTCCCGGGTTGAATTATGCCCGCAGATACATGCCACACCAGAGGTCGGCTCAGTGAGTCCCATCAACATCAATATAGTGGTTGTCTTTCCCGCGCCATTGGGACCGAGGAAGCCAAACAGGTCACCTTCCTCCACACGAAGGTTTAACCCATCGACAACCTTAATGCCATCGTAGGCTTTGGTTAAGTCCACTGTTTCTACCACTAATGGTGTGCCCGATTCGCTCATCGCCTGCCTAACCGCCAGAACAGCACTGCCAAGCCAGCTACAACTACGACCACAATTAAGATACCGACCCACCCCCAAATCGTAGAGGTTAAGACGGTCACCCTGAGTTCTATAGTATCGGAGAGACCCTGTTCCGCCAAGCTCCTCAGGGTGATCCTATAGTCGCCAGCTATGGTTTTATCAGGCGGCGTTATGGCTACACCCACCTCCTGGATAATCCCCGCCCCTAAGGAGTCTATTTCGTCAGGTGTATAGGCTATTTCCCAACCTTCCGGCTTACTTGAGGAGAAGGTCATATTCTCAATTGCCGCCGACCCAAGGTTTATCATAATAATTGACAGGTGATGCTCTTCGCCAGCTTTCACCTCGGTATTAAGCCGTCCGGTTTCAGTACGCATCGCATACTCATACCGGGCAGTTACTCTTGCCTTAAGTTCAAAACTTGCCTCCATATCCTGCGAAGCCACCGTTAAGTTTAACGGATATTCACCCGGTTCTGGCTCATACCCGGCGGTGGGAGCAAATCTAATCTTGAGCCCAGTCGGAGCAGTCGCAAGACTCTTCAGGTACAAGGCAGCTATATTTTCTGTTCCTCCAAACCTTTCCGTAATTTCAACCTTCCACTGGGGAGGGGCGTCAACAACGAGGTCAAATGTCCTATCTTTTTTACCGATATAGGTAAGCTCAATTTCAAATTCGAAGGAGTGTCCAGATACACCACTCAAGACAGGAAATTTGCTGCTTAATTCGAGCTTCTCGTCAATCTCAAACTCCTGGTTTGGTAACAATGAAAAAGAACTGTGGCTACTTTCCTGGGTAGCTAAGGCAACCCCACCTCCAACCAACCCACCAAACACAGCCAGGAGCAATCCCAAACAAAGAAGACAGCGTACTAATCGAGACTTAATCATAAGTTTATCCCCCCCCTTTATTAATCAACGATTTATTCTTCAAGCAACTCCGAATGCATATTTAGAGATACTATACACAAGCATAGAGTATTACTTCTGTCAAGCCCTTTTTTCTGCCGCCTATATCCTGTGGAAGCAGCAACCACAGACCATAACCAAGCTACTTCTATCCCACCTAGACCAAATAGTATATCTCAAGCTAACCAATAAATCAAGCGAGTCTGGTTTGAAGTGGCAAGTAAAATGGACTATAATTCCGACGATAAGACCAATGAACTATATCGGTATAGATATCATAGAAATCGCTCGCATTAAAAAGGCTATCTCACGCTGGGGAGACAGTTTTCTGCATCGGGTATATACCAAGCCAGAACTCAAGCTATACCACAACCAGCCTTCATCTCTGGCGGCTCGTTTTGCCGGCAAGGAAGCGGTAATAAAAGCGCTGGCACCACAAACCCAAGGCATCAGCTGGAAGGAGATAGAGATTTTGCCCGAACCCGGCGGTAAGCCTACCGTTCATCTCTATGGCAAAGCGCAACATCGAGCTGATAGCCTGGGACTAGATGAACTCGCTATCAGCCTTTCCCATTCCAAGGAGTATGCCATCGCCTTTGTCGCCAGTGAAACCAGACAGAAATAGTTTGGCTTCTCAGTGAGCACAACCTTTTGACCATATTTAGCAGTGGTGATAGAATGAGGAAAGATGACTTAAGGAGAGCGAGAGATGTCAGGACATTCAAAGTGGTCTTCAATTAAGCACCAAAAAGGGATGGCTGATGCCAGACGGGGGCAGCTTTTTACCAAGCTGACCCGGGAGATTATTGTGGCGGTGCGCCAGGGAGACAGCAACCCCGAGACGAATTTCCGTCTTCGCTTGGCGGTGCAGAGAGCCCGCGACAACAACATGCCTCTGGATAACATAGACAGAGCCATTAAGCGAGGCAGCGGCACGTTAGAAGGAGCCGCCCTGATAGAGATGGTTCTTGAGGGCTACGGACCCGGCGGCACAGCTCTCCTGGTGCAGGCGCTCACTGACAACCGCAACCGAACCCTGCAGGAGGTAAGAAATATATTTTCCCGCCACGGAGGCAATCTGGGTGAGAGCGGTTGCGTTGCCTGGCTCTTTAACTCCAGGGGCTTAATTTCAGTAAAAATCAACAGTTCAGATGCCGATGAACTAGCTCTCCAAGCGATAGATGCTGGGGCTGAGGATGTTAAGGTAGAGGACACTTATGTCGAGGTCTATACCAAGCCAGAAGAGATGGAGACAGTCAGGACAGCTCTGGAGAAGAACAAATTGCCCGTAGACTCAGCCGAGCTGTCTATGGTACCCAAGACATTGGTCGCGCTTGATGAAAATGCAGCACTACAAGCACTGAGGCTGCTGGATAAGCTGGAGGAACTGGATGAGGTGCAGCATGTGTCCAGCAATGTTGACTTCCCCGACGCGGTACTGGAGGAATACCAGTCACGACAATAAAAGGTGAGTTTAGCGGTGTAATGAGAATTTTGGGCATTGACCCGGGCACGGCAACTATGGGCTACGGGGTGATAGAGGCCAAGGAAGACAAAATAGCCCTGGTTGATTATGGTGCCTTAAACAGTCCAGAGCGCTCTCCGATTGGGAAGCGTTTGCGCTATCTGTATAATGGTCTGCTGGAGGTTATCTCGAGCTATCAGCCCGATGCGGTGGCGATAGAGCAACCCTTTATGGCTAAAAATGCACGGTCAGCGCTGGCCATAGGCAGGGCTCAGGCGATAGCTATCTTAGCCGCCGCCAACAGCGACCTCCCGTCCTACGAATATACCCCGACCCAGGTAAAACAGAGAGTCGCCGACTACGGAGCCAGTTCCAAGGAGCAGATTCAGGAGATGGTCAGGCTTCAGCTTGAGTTACCTCAAGTCCCTCAGCCATCGGATGCGGCTGATGCCCTGGCGGTAGCCATCTGCCACCTTCAGGAGATACATCTGGAAAGCTTACTGTCCGAGTAGCCATGAAAGGAAAGAAATGATAGCCAGCCTTTATGGTAAGGTAGAGTCTTTAGGCAGCGATGGGGCGATTATCAATGTGGGCGGGATAGGCTTTCAGGTATATATGCCTACCTCCACCCTGAGCACGCTGGGCACTGTTGGCGAGGAGGTCAAGGTATATACTCACTTTTATCTCCGGGAGGATAACGCCACCCTCTATGGCTTTGCCTCGGCGGAGGAACTGGGGCTGTTTCAAACCCTGATTGGCGTGTCAGGACTGGGTCCCAAGCTGGCGGTGGCGATGCTTTCGGCGATGAATGTGGAGAAGTTGACCATGGCGATTGCTACCGGCGGCACCGACCTGCTGGCGGAAGTCCCCGGAATAGGTAAGAAGATGGCGAACCGAATTATCCTGGAGCTTAAGGAGAAGATAGGTGCCGGCTGGATAACTACCCCGGCCACCCAGCTGGCCCAGGAGAACATCGAAGTGGTAGCCGCCCTGACTGCTCTGGGTTATTCGGTAGCGGAAGCCAACCGCGCCGTCGCCACCCTGTCCCCCGCCTCCGACCTACCTCTTGAGGAAAAGATTAAGCTGGCCCTGCAGTATTTCGGGGGGAAGTGATGGGAATAAAAAGTTCAGTGTTTTACGTAGAAATTTTTCTGTATGCTAATAACGAGATATAACGATAAAGGATAAAGCATGAGCTTAGGGAAAACTATCCAAATATTCATCCCAGATGGGAATCCTCGGAGTGTTAAAATCACTGATATTACAAGTCGCACAGTTCAAGCAATACTTCTTCCACGATCGAAATTAGACTACGCGGCATCACGTAATGAGCTTAACAATGTCGGCGTATATTTCCTAATAGGCAATCCAGACGATGAGACTCAGCCTCTTCTTTACGTTGGGGAGGCTAAAGACTGTCTGTTCCGCTTAAGACAGCAAAACAAGGACAAAGACTTTTGGAATGCAGCCTTAGTGATAGTCTCCAAAACACAATTCTTTACAAAGACCCATATAAAGTTTCTTGAATGGTATTGTTACTCAGAATCCGAAAAAGCAGGAAGATACCGTCTTGAGAACCCAACAGTCCCAACCAAGACATTCGTTTCCGAGTCAATGGAAGCGGATCTTCTTGATAACTTTGATACCATCAAGGTTCTTGTTTCAACGCTCGGTTATCCCATATTCGATCAAATCAAAAAACCAGAGAAAAAAGAGATTCTAATATGTAAGGGCAAGGAGGCCTACGCTGAAGGTGAATACACAGAAGATGGTCTCGTAGTCTTCGCAGAGTCAAAGTGCAACTTAAAGGAAACTAGGACAGCAGGGTCATGGGTTGTTGGCATGCGAAAGAAGCTGATTAAGGCTAGGATCCTTATTCAAGATGGTAACGTCTATAAATTCACAGCTGATCACATCTTCTCTTCTCCTACTGCAGCTGCAACAACCGTTCTGGCACGAAGCGCGAACGGTTGGAGAGAGTGGAAATACACAAACAGTAAGACCTTAGACGAAGTGAAGAGACAAGGGTAAACAGATAACTCATGCTTCAAAAAACTTACAGAATCTGATTAGCCATGCCACCTTTTGAGATAGTTTCTGATTTTGGAATGACCGGTGACCAGCCCCAGGCGGTGGAGAAGCTGGTGGAGGGCTTGAATAAGGGCTTTAAGCACCAGACCCTGCTGGGGGTTACCGGCAGCGGTAAGACCTTCACCATGGCTAATGTTGTGGCGCGAGTGCAGAAACCTACCCTGGTCATCTCCCACAACAAGACCTTAGCCGCCCAGCTCTGCACCGAGTTCAAGGAGTTCTTCCCCAATAACGCCGTAGAATACTTCGTCAGCTACTATGACTACTACCAGCCGGAAGCCTATATCCCCCGCACCGATACCTACATCGAAAAAGAGATAGACATCAACGAGGAGATTGACAAACTGCGCCATTCGGCGACCCGTGCCCTGTTTGAGCGCCGCGATGTAATTATCGTGGCTTCGGTATCCTGTATCTACGGAATAGGCGACCCTGCGGAATACCACAGCTTTGTCCTCAGCCTGAAACGGGGCAATAATTATAACCGGCAAAAGCTCCTGCGCCAGATGGTCGATATGCAGTATGAACGTAACGATATTGACTTCACCCGGGGCAGGTTTCGTATTCGCGGCGATACCCTGGAAATACAGCCGTCTTACGAGGAGATGGCGGTACGGGTTGAGTTCTTCGGTGATGATATCGAACGGATGGTCATGATAGACCCCCTGACCGGAGAGATACTGTCCGAACTGGACTCGGTGAATATCTATCCCGCCAAGCACTTCGTCACCTCACACCATAGAGTAATGAGGGCTATTGAAAGTATAAAACAAGAGGTGGCAGAAAGGCTAAATGAACTGAAGCAGCAGGACAAGCTGTTAGAGGCAGCGAGGCTGGAAGCCCGCACCAACTACGATTTAGAAATGCTCCGGGAGACGGGATACTGCCACGCCGTGGAAAACTACTCCCGCCACCTGGACGGGCGTGCCCCGGGCGACCCACCCTGGACACTGATGGACTACTTCCCCGATAACTTCCTGCTCTTTATTGACGAATCACACATGAGCCTGCCCCAGATTCGAGGTATGTACCAGGGTAACCGCACCCGCAAGGAAACCCTGGTGGAATACGGCTTTCGCCTGCCCTCGGCGCTGGACAACCGCCCACTCAATTTTACCGAGTTTGAGCAGCGGATTAATCAGGTTGCTTACATCTCAGCCACGCCGGCCGACTATGAGTATGATCACAGCCAGCAGGTGGCGGAGCAACTAGTCCGCCCCACCGGTCTCCTTGAGCCTATCGTTAAGGTCAAGCCGACCAAGGGACAGATTGACGACCTGCTTGACCAGATTAAGACACGGGTTAAAAACGGGGAGCGCTGCTTGGTAACTACCCTGACCAAGAGGATGGCAGAGGAACTGGCTGATTACCTGATTGAGATGGGGACAAAGACTCATTACCTCCACTCCGAGATTGACACCCTGGAGAGGGTGGAGATACTGCGTGATCTCCGCCTCGGCGTTTACGATGTCGTCGTCGGTATCAACCTGCTCCGGGAGGGGCTTGACCTGCCGGAGGTAAGCCTGGTATCTATCCTGGATGCGGATAAGGAAGGTTATTTACGATCGAAGGAGGCGTTAATCCAAACCATGGGCCGTGCCTCCCGTCATATAGACGGGCGTGTTATTATGTATGCTGATACCGTTACCCGGTCTATGCAGGCGGCGATTGACGAAACCCAGCGCCGCCGCCAGATTCAAGAAGCTTATAACAAGGAGCACGGCATTACGCCGCAGGGAATCAGGAAAGCCATCAAAGACATTACGGAAAGGGTACGGACGGTAGCTGAAACCCGCGCTCCCTACACTATCGCCGAACCTACCACTAAAGAGGCTATAGCCCGCCTGATTAAAGAACTGGAGGCGCAGATGAAGACCGCCGCCAGAAACTTGGAATTTGAGAAGGCAGCCCTATTGCGCGACCGCATCATTGATTTAAGGAAAGACACCGATGGACGAATTTGAGACCAGACAGGGACGTCGCGAAAAGAAGCTCAGGAAAAAGCAGGAACGGATGCCCAAGCACGGCAAAAACCTGGCTAAGGTATATATAGACGCCATCATCAAGCGATTAAAACGAAGCAAGACTAAGAAGTAGCAAGCTACTCCTCTACCTCGGTATCTCTCTCTTCCCCAAGTTGCTCCACAATACGAGCGGCTCGGGGGTAACCGATACGCAACTTCCGTTGCAAGAAAGAGGTAGAGATATGCTCGTGCTCTCGTGCCAGTTGCCTGGCGGCTTCTAGGAGTGAGTCATTGGGATAGCCCCTTTCATCCACAACTGGCGAGGCAGGCTCCTCAATCTTTAGCTGAGCGGCTTCTTCCTTCCGCTGGCTCCCCCAGAAATAAACCAGCCTCTCGGTCTCGGCGTCGGAGACATAGCATCCCTGAAGGCGGTTAGGCTTAGCCGCCTCGGTAGGCATATAGAGCATATCCCCTCTACCCAGCAGTTTCTCGGCGCCACCCATATCGAGGATGGTGCGTGAATCCACCTGAGAGGTAACCGCAAAGCTAATCCGGGTAGGGAAGTTCGCCTTAATCAGTCCAGTAACTACATCTACTGATGGGCGTTGCGTCGCCACGATGAGGTGAATACCAGTGGCACGGGCAAGCTGAGCTAACCGGCACAGAATATGTTCTACTTCATCAAAGCCAGCCATCATTAAATCAGCCAGCTCATCAATAACCAGTACCAGGTAAGGGAATTTATCCTCCCCCTGCCGGCTCCGGTTATAACCCTCAATATTACGGGCACCAGAGGTAGCCAATTTCTGGTATCGCTTATCCATCTCCAGATTGAGCCAGCGCAGCGTGCTCAAGGCCTTATTGACATCAACGATAACCGGGGCGGCCAGGTGGGGTATGCTATTGAACGGAGTCAACTCTACCCTCTTGGGGTCAACCATAATGAACTTAACATCATTGGGAATATTATGCACCAGCAGACAACATATAATAGAATTTAAGCAGACAGTCTTACCACTGCCGGTAGCTCCGGCAATAAGCAGGTGAGGCATTTTAGTCAGGTCAGCCGCTATCGCCTCACCACCCGCCCCCTTACCCAGAGCCAGGCTCAGCGTAGACCTGGCCAATATTTTTTGAAAGGAATTGGTCTCTATTACTCCACGCAGGTTAACCACGCTTGAGGTTGTATTGGGCACTTCAATGCCCACCACTGCTTTTCCCGGCACCGGGGCTTCAATCCTGATACTGGATGCTGCCAGAGCCAGAGCCAGGTTATTAGCCAGTGAGGTAATTCTCTCCACCTTAACCCTGGTCTTGGACACTTCCTCTAGTCTTACCGTGATATTGCCATCCTTATCCCTATCCCTTACCTCCCTCATTTTCCTGTCCCAGCCCGGCTCCACACCAAACTGGGTAACGGTTGGGCCAGCATTTATCTGGACTACCTTAGCCTCCACGCCATAACTGACCAGAGCCTCCTCAATAAGCGCCGCTCTCTGCATATCATCAGCCTGACCAAACTCAACATTAGGCAATACATCCAGAATATCGATGGGCGGCAACCGCCAGCCATCAACGACAGTCACTGCTGACGACTCCCCGTATTTCTTCCACACCTCCTGAGCCACCTGCCTTAGTTCCTGCTGAGCCGGAGTAGGCGTAATCAATGGGGTAGCTGTTTTAGTTTCTGAATCCATCTTCGGTGGTTCAGGAAGCACCACCACCGGCTTAACTGGCGGTGGTACTACCTTTTCAGCAGGGGCAGGTGGTACCGGCATGGAATAAGTCGGGGGTGGGAGGGGCGGTTGATGTTCTTCAGCAGCCGACCCAGGGGCTTCTCGCCTCTGGAACTCTTTCCCCAGCCATGCCTTAATACTCTCTAAGAAACGGAGAAAAGTCCCGGGAGCTACCAGAACAGCGCCTATAATGACCAAGCCTACTATCCGAAGGATACCAACGTAATCAGGAGCCGGGAAGTCAATAATACTCCGACCGACACTACCCCCCAACCTGAAGAAAGCCAATATTCCCCATACCACCAGCACGAAGGCGATACCACCCAGCCACCGGTTCCAGTGATAGACAAGCGAGGGTAGCTTTCTTTCTACTATAAGCCCAACCAGGACGCCAACAGCGATAGCTATAATCAGCAGTCCCCAGCCAAACAGCTTAACAATATCGCCCCAAGTATTACTGACCCATGAAGTGATTGTTGACCACTGCCAGTATAGCAACGCCACAACGATGCCCAGCAATATAAGTCGACGCACCCATGACAGTCTTCTGCCAGAGGATGTCCTACCCCGTGGTGACCTTCTGGGGAGCTTTCCCCTGGATTCACCCCCGACACTGGCTTTAGTTGTCATCTTAGCCATATGACCCCCAGCAAGCTGGCAAGCTCTGAAGTTATACCTTCACCATAAAAGGCAGAATCATAGGTCGGCGTTTAGTCTGTTCATAATAAAACTTATATAAAGTATCTCTAACCTTAGTATTAATGAAGCCCCACTCGGCAGGTCGGGTGCGACCATGATCTAAAGTCCGGGCAACTAAGTCACGACTCTCCTCTATCATATCCCTGGATTCCGTAATATCGACAAAACCCCGTGATATAATGTCGGGGCGACCGATTAACTTGCCAGTCTGCCGGTTAATCGCAATAATTACCATTACAATTCCATCCCTGGACAGCATTTTTCTATCACGGAGCACAACGCTGCCAATATCACCCACACTCAGACCGTCTACATACACATTGCCTGAAGTAACCTTACCAGTTATCTTACCGCTATTTGGACTAAGCTCGAGGATATCACCATCTTCCAGCACAAAGGTGTTGTCTTGGGGGATACCTATCGATTGGGCTAGCTTAGCATGCAGGCTCAGGTGACGATATTCGCCATGGATAGGCACAAAGAACCTCGGCTTAACCAAATTTAGCAGTAGTTTCAACTCTTCCTGGCTAGCGTGCCCGTGGACATGAACCGGTGCCACCTTGCTATATAGTACCCGAGCCCCCTGCTTAAAAAGGTCGTCCACGGTTCGGTTAACCACGGCTTCGTTGCCCGGAATAGGTGTTGCTGAAATAACCACCGTATCCCCACGAACTAAATGAACCTGGCGGTGGTCTCGGTTAGCAATACGAACCAGAGCTGAAGTAGGTTCCCCCTGGCTTCCGGTAGTGATAAGAACAATTTTATTATGAGGCATACCCCTAAGTTCATCGATACGACCCAGTATGCCATCAGAGGCATTAAGATAGCCTAAATCCAACGCCATGCGGACTATATCACTCATACTCCGTCCCACAATAAAGACTCGGCGCTGGTGTTTGGCTGCCGCATCAATAACCTGCTGAATACGGGAGACCAATGAGGAAAAGGTAGTTATAATCCCTCTACCCGGCGCATCCGCCATAATATGGTCCAGAGTTTCACCAACCACCATCTCTGATGGGGTGTAGCCCGGCAGTTCGGCATAGGTGGAATCGGCGAGGAGGAGCAGAACCCCCTGGGATCCCAGCTGAGCCAGCCGAGACAGGTCAGTCGGCTTACCACAGACCGGGGTATAATCAAGCTTAAAATCCCCACTATGAATTATGGTGCCAATCGGCGTATTTATGATTAGACCTACTGCGTCAGGTATGCTGTGGCAAACGGGGAAGAACTCAATCTTGAATTTTCCTAGGACGATTGTCCCGCCAGGTGGTATTAACTTAAGCTTAGCCCCTGAGAGCGCCTTACGCTCTTTAAGCTTGACCGAAATAAGACCCCGGGTGAGCTTCGTTGAATAAACGGGAACATCAAGCTGAGGTAGTAAATAAGGCAGGGCACCAATATGGTCCTCATGACCGTGGGTGATAATTATACCTCTTATCCTTTCCCGTCTCTCCAGCAGGTAGCTGATATCAGGGATTACCAGGTCGATACCCAACATTTCCTCTTCGGGAAACATAAGCCCGACATCAATAATAATGATGTCGTTTCCGTATTCCACCACCATCATGTTCTTGCCAATTTCGCTTAATCCACCGAGCGGTATGATTTTTAATCTTGGGCTAGTCACGATTTTTAACCTCAAACATATTAAGCTGCTGTGGCGGCTGTTTAACTTCGAGGACACTTTCTGCCTGATCTAGCAGAGACGGGATTTTAAGCATATCCTCCTCTATAACGCGGCGCAGGCTTTGCTGGTGAAGAGCCGCCGCCGGGTGATACATAGCATAGTAGATGATATCACCCCGTTTTTGAGCGGTGCCGTGAATTTTGCTAATACTCTTACCCGAGAAGAACATTGCCATAGAATAGCGTCCCAGGGTTACAACTATTTTGGGGTTAATTATCTCAATCTGGCGGTCAAGCCACTCACGGCAGTTATGCACTTCCGAGGGTAACGGGTCGCGATTGTTTGGGGGTCGGCACTTAATTACATTGGTGATATAGACCTGTTCTCGCCTCAAGTTGATGGAAGCCAGCAATTGCTCCAGAAACAATCCTGCCGGCCCAACAAAAGGAATTCCTTGTTGGTCTTCATACCGGCCCGGTGCCTCACCAATAAACATTAAATCAGCATCCTCCAGCCCATCACCGGGCACCACTCGTGTTCGGTTTTTAGTTAGTGCTTCGCACTTCTGGCAGATTACAATATCCTGACAAAGTTCACTCAGTGCTGACATCTCATCTTGTTAACCCAAATCGAAAACTTAAACCAGCTAACCTCTGGATTATGATAACACGAGCAATATGGCAAGTCAATTTAAGCTGTTGACAGTATACGGGAGCGGTTGTAGACTGCTTAAGAATGCGTTTTCTAAGTCAAACTGACCCCGATATTAGCCGCCTCCTTCATAAAGAAATGGGACACATCGCCTCATTAATTGTACATGAGATTAGCCAGCAAATAATGCTATAATGATTATATGCAGCAAATTATCTTGAATAAGGGGGACAACCTATGGATGAATTAAAGGTATTTACTGGCAATGCTCATCCTAACCTGGCCAAGGAAGTAGCCGAATATCTTGGGATGGAATTAGGTAAAGCCGATGTCTTTGAGTTCAGTAACGAAAACATCTTCGTTCGTATCCTGGAGAATGTCCGCCAGCGTGATACCTTTGTTGTCCAACCCATCTCCTTCCCGGTAAATAAGAGCCTGGTTGAGCTACTGATTATGATTGATGCTCTAAAGAGGGCATCAGCCGGGCGTATTACCGCCGTAATTCCTTATTATGGCTACGGCCGCACCGATAAGAAGGACCAACCCAGAGTGCCGATAACCGCCAGGTTAATAGCTGACCTGCTCACTACCGCCGGTGCCAATCGACTATTGACAGTGGACTTACATGCCGCCCAGATTCAGGGTTTTTTTAGCATACCGGTTGATGAACTAACCGCCCTTTTCCTGATGAGAGATCACTTCCAGAAAAGAAAGTGGGATGACCTGGTGGTAGTGGCTACTGATATTGGCATTTCCAAGCGGGCGCGTGACCTGGCAGCAAAACTTAATGCTCCGCTGGCTATTATGGAGAAGAGACGAATGGGCAATGATGACAAGACGGAGACGCTGAATGTCATTGGTGAAGTGGAAGGCAGTGTGGCGCTTACGGTAGACGATGAAATAGATACTGCCAGCTCGCTGACAGGCGTTGTTTCTGCCTTAAAGGAGCGAGGGGCAAAGGAAGTATATGCCTGCTGTACTCACCCCGTATTCTCTAGACAAGCTATTCAACTGATAGCCTCATGCCCGGTGATGGAAGTGGTAGTTACTGACACTATTCCCGTCACCGGTAATAAAAAAGTAGATAAGCTTACCGTTTTACCTATAGCCCCACTGCTAGGCGAAGCTATCCGCCGCATTAATACCGGCCACTCTGTAGGAGCTATGTTTGAGTAAACCATAGTTTGAGTGAATAGATGAAACTGGTAGAGGTATATCGGGCAGCCGGTGAGGCACAAGCGCAGATTATCAAAGGACGGCTAGAGAGTAACGGAATATACTGCCTCCTGAAATCACATGCGGCACCTTCAGTACACGTTTTTGCTGTTGACGGAATGGGAGAATTTAAGGTTATGGTCAGGGAGTCAATGGCAGATAAAGCCAGAGAACTAATTGGGGGAGAGGGTTATGTTTAAGTGGTTGGGTGGTCTGGTTGATTCCAATGAGAAGGAGCTAAAACGTCTTCAGCCGATAGTAAATAAGATAAATGAGCTGGAGCCTGAATTTGAACGGCTTAGTGAGGATGAACTGCGTGCCAAGACTGACGAGTTCAAGGCACGATATAAAGAAGGTAGTTCACTTGATGAGCTGCTACCGGAAGCCTTTGCCGCCGTTCGTGAAGCTGCCAAGCGGACTATAAATCAGCGCCACTTTGATGTGCAGTTGATGGGCGGGACTGTCCTTCATCAGGGGAAAATCGCCGAGATGAAAACCGGTGAGGGCAAAACCCTGGTGGCTACCCTTCCCCTCTATCTCAACTCTCTTACCGGTCAGGGCTGCCATCTGGCTACCGTCAACGATTACCTGGCGCGGCGAGACCCCTACTGGATGGGACCCATCTACCACGCCTTAGGAACAAGTGTAGCCAGCATCTACCCACAACAGGCTCCAGATGAACATATCCCCGCCTGCCGCTATGACCATGACCCCGACTTTGACTCCGGGGATAAGCGATGGCCCAACTTCCGTCCCATCCCCCGCCGCGAAGCCTATCAGGCTGATATTATCTATGGCACCAGCAGCGAGTTCGGCTTTGACTACCTCCGGGACAATATGGTTACTGACCTGCCCCACTGTGTCCAGCGCCAGCTAAACTATGCCATTGTCGACGAGGTGGATAATCTTCTTATTGACGAAGCCCGCACCCCGCTTATTATCAGTGGTCCGGCTGAGGAAGCGGGGCAGAGGTATCAAATATTTGCCCGACTCGTTCCTCGTCTGCGCCAGAATGATGACTATACCATAGACGAAAAAACACGCACCGTGAACCTGACCGATACCGGCATCAGCAATATGGAAAGGATACTTAAGAGAGAGGGTTTGTTAAAAGCACCCAATCTCTACGACCCGTCCAACTACTCTCTCAACCGCTACCTTGAGAGTGCCCTTAAAGCCCATGTGCTATTTAGTAGAGACCGCGACTATGTGGTAAGGGACGGTCAGGTCATTATTGTTGATGAGTTCACCGGCCGGTTAATGCTTGGTCGCCGTTATTCCGAAGGTCTGCACCAGGCAATAGAAGCCAAGGAGCGTGTCAGGGTTCAGCAGGAAAGCCGAACCTTCGCCACCATTACCATCCAGAACTACTTCCGTATGTATGACAAACTGGCCGGGATGACCGGTACAGCTGCCACCGAAGCTGAGGAGTTCCATAAGATATACAACCTTGAGGTGGTGGTTATTCCGACTAATAAACCGATGGTTCGTGATGACCATCCTGACCAGATTTACAAGGATGAGGAAACCAAGTTCCGAGCGGCAGTGCGTGAGATTGAACAGCTTCACCAAGAAGGACGCCCGGTACTGGTCGGCACCGTGTCTATTGAGAAGTCAGAAAACTTAAGCGACCGGTTAAAGCGCAAGGGAGTCCCCCATCAGGTTCTTAATGCCAAAGAGCATGTTAAAGAGGGGAGTATCATTGCTCAGGCAGGGGAGTCGGGAGCAGTAACCATTGCCACCAATATGGCCGGGCGCGGCGTTGACATTGTGCTGGGAGGCAGCACTGATGGGCAAAGTGAATCAGAGTGGCAGAAGAACCATGACAAAATAGTTGAGCTTGGTGGACTTCATATTATCGGCACCGAACGCCACGAGGCACGACGAATTGATAACCAGCTTAGAGGTAGAGCCGGGCGGCAGGGCGACCCGGGAAGTTCCAGATTCTATGTGTCCCTGGAGGATGACATCGCCAAACGCTTCGGGGGTGACCGGGTTAAGGGCTTTATGTCATGGATGGATGAAGACACCCCGATTGAGAATAAACTGGTTAACCGCTCTATTGAATCGGCTCAGACCAAGGTTGAGGGCTATCACTTTGATATGCGTAAACACCTGGTTGAGTATGATGATGTCATCAATCAGCAGCGTAAGCTTATCTATGGCGAGCGGAGGAAGATACTGAGCGATGCCGACCTTAAGGCAAATATCCTGTCCATGGTTGAAGAAGAGCTACAGGGTATAATGGGAACTCGTCTTCCTGATGAGCGCGGCATTGACTGGGATATAGAGGGCTTACTGGCTGATGTTTCCACTATCTTCCCCTTATCCCCAGAGCTAAATGCCGATGCCCTTTCCCAGCTCAAGCCAAAACAGATTGAGGACAGGCTAATCGAGCAGGCAAAGGCTCAATATGAAGCCAAAGAGAAAGAATTAGGCTCAGATAATATGAGAGTGCTGGAGCGTCTGGTAATGCTGCGCATCATTGATAGCCTGTGGGTAGAGCACCTGACGACGATGGAGCAAATGCGCCTGGAGGCAGGATGGCAGACTCTACGCCAGGTGAAGGCAGTAGATGCTTACAAGAGTGAAGGCTACAAGCAGTTTCAGGTATTGCTATCTACTATCCAGCATGATGTAGCCCATACCATATACCGTGTCGGCCTGGTCAGGAAGGAAACCCCCACCCCAGTCGCTCAAGGTGTGGCTGCCAGAGGCGGCGGCGCCGCACCGGCTCAAGTAGCCGCTAGCGGAGACGGTGGTGCTATGCCAGTTCCGGCAGCAGCGACTGGAAGCAGTCAGCACAAGATAAAGGTTAGTGGCAAAAAAGTGGGCCGCAACGACCCCTGCCCCTGTGGCAGTGGCAAGAAATACAAAAAATGCTGCGGCAGGTAGAAGTATTATGACCGATAAAGAGCTAAAAAAGCCATTCAAGAGGTGAGTGAGAGCCTGGAAAATCTGCCTGAACCCGATGAACACACCCCCAGACACCGTAGAGAAGTGCTTTTATTAAAAAAGAAGGCTTCTAAGAAAATCAAATGGGCTAAATACAAGTAGGTGGCTGGCTCCAATGAAAAATGATGGGATTATCAAGGTATTTCAGGATATTGCTGACCTGCTGGAGCTTAAGGGGGAGAACCCGTACAAGATAAGGGCTTACCACAATGTGGTTCATGCCATCAAGCACCTGCCGGTGGAGGTGGAGCAACTGGTAGCTGAAGATAGATTGAAGGAAGTCCCAGGGGTAGGCGAGGCGATTACCAAAAAGCTTACCGAGTTGGTAACTACCGGGCGCCTTAATTACTACGAGAAGTTAAAAGCTGAGTTCCCGGAGGGTGTTACCGCCCTGCTGGATATACCCGGCGTGGGACCCAGGACAGCCATGTTGCTTGTCACCGGGCTGGGCATAAAGTCGATAGACGAGCTGGAGACAGTTATCGTTGGTGGTAAGTTAGCCGGGTTACCCCATGTCGGGGATAAGACCGCAGAGAACATCCTCCATCACATTAAGGCAATGAGAAGCCGGCAAGGACTAGTGTCTGAATGGCAGGGGTAGGGATGGCAAATTTGGATAAACAGCTACCACTTTTTCAATTGGCTCCGGCGGGAGATACTAAAGCCATAGAACACGTAAGGCAAGCTATCGCCGGTGGTAAACACTGGTATATCGCCTTGCTTGAGGCTATCGGACTATGGAGTTCTGCCGAGGAAGCCAATAACGGTCGTGTCCATTGCTATCTCATTGATGGGGAAGCCTTTGACTGGCTAGAACTGGCTGAGCGCCTGTGCGAGACGGTAGATGGTTCATTGCCCGATAATGAAAAAATGGCTCTCCTCTTCCACGGCGAACCGCCCCTTGACCTGACCACAGAGGAATTCAAGCAACTTATTGGCAGCAATAAGTATCGCCAATATCTCAACTACTTTTACGGCATTACGGTAGAGGAGGCTCTAATTCTGGCAGTGCAGGAGGAGATACGCAAAGAGAAACGAACCTCAGGCTATGATAACGAACATGATATTGATAACGAGGTCTATCAGCGAACATACGGTGATACTAAAACGGCATTGCTCAATAGCTTCCGGCGTGAGAATGATTATCCCCAGCGCCGGTCTATCATCCTGACCGAGCTTAAAGAGTTTACCTACTGGCGATTTAAGTACCGACTAAACCACTGTGACAAAGCCAGGATTGCCAGCGACACCAAGAAGGGACTGGAGCAGTTAAAACGACAGGGTACTAACCACAATTTCCCCAGGAAACTGGTAACTGACAAGTAATGAAAATTAAAGGTCCTGGTCAAATCCACCCAGTTGTTGCTTGAGTCTTTCCAGCTTGTCCTTTCTCATTGCTAGCTTGTCTCGTTCCCTATCCACAACAGCGGCGGGTGCCCTGGTCAGAAACGCCTTATCCTTAAGCCTGGCTTCAAGTCGAGTCACCTCGGCCTGGTTTTCCGCCATCTCCTTCCGCAGTCGCTCTCTCTCAGCTTCCAGATCGACCATACTCCCCAGAGGTATAACAACATCAGTCTCCTTAAGCACTAATGCCAGGACATCTTCATCCGGCGTACTCTCCAGCCGCCTCTCCAGGAAAGTAACCGAGCCCACCCTGGCCAGGGTCTGGATAGCTTCAGAATAGCCGGTAACAGCCGAAGTAAGTTCGCCACCATAGATTTGAGCCTCAATCCACTTGCCACCCTCCACCTTGTATTGAGCGCGGACATTACGGATAGAGCGTATTATCTCTATTATGGATTCCATTACTCGCTCTGAGTCAGGGTCAATGGCGGTATCATCAGCCTCAGGGTAAGCGGCTACCATTATGGACTCAGTAGCCTGCCAGTCCGGAGCCAAGCGCTTCTTGAGACTCTGCCACAGCTCCTCGGTAACAAAGGGCATATAGGAATGCAGAAGACGAAGCGAGGTCTCTAAAACATAAACCAGAACCGAAATAGGTGACAATGCTTCACAGTCAGAGCGGAGGCGAATTTTAGCCAGCTCAACATACCAGTCGCAGAATTCACCCCACAGGAAATCATGGATTTGCCGCTGAGCCTCCCCAAACTGGAAATTTTCCATCAGCCCCGTTACGCCTGGTATGGTGCGATTAAGTCGGCTTAGAATCCAGCGGTCTTCTACCGGGAGCGAGTCCCACTGGATTTTGGTATCGGTGTTTCCAGAATCGATACTTCTGACGATGAACCGGGTGGCATTCCACAGCTTGTTGGCGAAGTTACGCCCTGCCTCCAGTCGTGATTGGGTCAGCTTGAGGTCGTTTCCTGGTGACGTGCCGGTAGATAGAGCAAAGCGCAGGGCATCAGTGCCATACTCCTCCATAACATCAAGCGGATTAAGCACATTGCCCTTAAGCTTGCTCATCTTCTCCCCCTTCTCATCGCGAACCAGACCATGAAGATAAACAGTCTGGAAGGGAATGTCACCGGTATCCTCCAGACCCATCATAATCATTCTGGCCACCCAGAAGAAAAGAATGTCATAGCCGGTCTCCATTACTGTGGTCGGATAGAAGTAGCGCAAGTCCTCAGTATCATCAGGCCAGCCCAGAGTAGAGTGAGTCCACAGCGCCGAGCTAAACCAGGTATCGAGCACATCTGGGTCCTGCTCTATATTAGTTGAGCCGCAGTGGCGGCAGGACTTAGCCTCGTCAACACTTACCGTTAGCTCATCGCAGTCCCGACAATACCATACCGGGATTCGATGCCCCCACCATAGCTGGCGACTGATGCACCAGTCGCGAATATTCTCCATCCAGTTTAGATAGACCTTAGCAAACCGATCCGGGATAATACTAATGCGTCCCTCAACCACGGCTTTAATGCCAGGTTGAGCCAGAGGCAGCGCCTTGATAAACCATTGTTTACTGGCGAGCGGTTCAATAACCGTCTGGCAACGGCAACAATGCCCCACCGCGTGGGCATAGGGCTCGACCTTCACTATAAGCCCGTCTTTTTCCAGGTCAGAGAGAATCGCCCGGCGGCAGGAAAACCGGTCAAGCCCAACATAAGGTCCGGCATTCTCGTTCATAGTGGCATCCAGGTTCAGTATATTTACCAGAGGTAGTCCCTGGCGCTGAGCCACCTCAAAGTCCACCGGGTCGTGAGCCGGAGTGACTTTAACCATCCCGGCGCCAAAGGCGGGGTCAACCGCCTCATCAGCTACAACAGGTATCTCACGATTCAACACCGGCAGGATAAGTTTCCTGCCCGGCATAACCTTGAACCGTTCATCTTCAGGGTTGACCGCTACCGCAGTGTCACCAAGCATTGTTTCCGGTCGGGTGGTAGCTATGGTAATAAAATCTTCAGTGCCATCAGCCAGACGATATTTAATATAGTATAGATGTCCGGCTAACTCTCGGTGTTCTACCTCAAGGTCGGAGAGGGCAGTAGCACAACGGGGACACCAGTTGATAATTCGTTCTCCCCGGTAGATTAACCCTTTGTCATACAGACGAACAAAGGCAGTGCGCACCGCTCGGCTTGGTCCCTCGTCCAAAGTAAAACGCTCCCGGCTCCAGTCACAGGAAATGCCAAGTCGCTGGTGCTGTCGGGCAATAGTCTGCCGGCATTCCTTCGCCCACTGTTTCATTCTCTCTATGAATTTATCTCTGCCTAACTGATGCCGACTTATCCCTTCTTCAGCTAACAGTTGTTCCACTACCACCTGAGCCGCAATGCCGGCATGGTCAACGCCGGGTTGCCATAGCGTGGGGTAGCCCTTCATCCGATGCCACCGGGTCATAACGTCCTCTAAGGTGGCGGTTAAGGCATGCCCAAGGTGAAGCTCACCGGTAACATTGGGTGGGGGCATAATAATAACGAAGGGGTTCTTCTCCGGGTCTATTTTGGGTGTGAAATAGCCTTTCTCCAGCCAGAACTGATACCACTTCTGCTCTACCTTTCCCGGCTCATAGGCTTTAGGCATTTCATATTGAGAATCTGGGGTTTCTGTCATGCTTACCTTTCCAGAAATTGCTTAGCAACCTCACCCCCTTACTCCCCCTCTCCTTGGAAGGAGAGGGGGAAGGTGATTTTTAAGAGAGGCTACGCCTCTCTTTGACTTTCCCTCTTATCGCGACCTGCAATAAATAGCTGCGGTTTTCATATCCTATAGCCCCTTAATTTACAACAAAAGCAAGTATTGTTATGTATATGCCTATGAATACAAAAATGCTCAAAAGAGTAAATGCCTTGAACAACCCATAGCCACCTCTATATGCTACTTCCCGTCCCGCTGTCAATTCTTCTACTTCCTCTGCTTTCACGCGATAATATTTTTCAGAATGGATGGCTTGAAATAGAAAATATGCCCACGCAACGCAGAGAAGCAAACCACCTATTATCAGAGACAAAACTACGTAGCTTGGTATTTCTACCCTACCAGTAATAGTCAAGCCAATTACGGCAATTATTATGCTGTGCCCTACAAAACTGCCGCTAAATCTGCTATAGAATTGTTCACTTGCAAGCTTTCATAGTTCTATTGCTGCGTGATATGCGTTTGTGGCCTTCTCAAATTCTTCTGAACCACTCATTCCTCTTCCCCTTTAGGGACTAAGGAGATAGGTTGCTAAATAACCTTTTCGCCCCGTTAAAATTTCAATGTTTAGGAGATAGCAGCCCCACCACCCTATCCAGTATCTTATCCGCCACTTCCCTTTTGGTCATTAAAGGCAGGCTCTCTGTTTTGCCGTCCCGGTTAATTATGGTTACTTTATTGGTATCGGTACCGAAGCCGCTGTCGACATCGGTAATATCGTTAGCTATGATTATGTCAAGTTGTTTTTGTTCCAGTTTGCTTCGGGCATTTTCCACCACATTTTCACTTTCGGCAGCGAAGCCGACCTTGACCAAGTTGCCCCCTACTTCAGCCAGAATATCCGGTGTCCTGATTAGCTCCAGTGACAGGTCAGCAGTTTCTTTTTTAATCTTAGCTTTGGCGGCACTCCTTGGCTGGTAATCAGCCACCGCCGCCGCCATAATCAGAGCATCAGCCTGAGTTACCGCCTGAGTTACCGCCTCCTTCATCTGGAGAGCAGTTTCAACCTGAGTAATCTCAATGTCTGCCGGGGCAGGGATGGAGGTGGGGGCAATGATTAGCTTAACTTCAGCCCCCCTATCCCTGGCTGCCTCAGCAATGGCATAACCCATCTTACCTGAGGAGCGATTCCCAATATAACGGACCGGGTCAACTGGTTCCTGAGTGCCACCGGCGGTAACCACAATGCGCTTACCGACTAGGTCACCGCTTCTGCCCAATGCCTGCTTTACGGTGGCGATGATTTCCTCAACCTCAGCCAGACGCCCAATACCTACTGTGCCCGTAGCAAGACGACCATAGACAGGCCCAACTATAATAAAGCCCCTGGCTTTAAGTTTAACCAGATTATCCTGAGTGATGGAGTTCTGGAACATATCAGTGTGCATGGCCGGGGCTATAATAACCGGCGCTCTGGTCGCCAGCACGGTGCAGGTAAGCATATCATCGGCGACACCGACCGCCAGCTTGGAGATAACATTAGCCGTAGCTGGAGCAATAGCCACCACATCGGCGGCTTCAGCTAGAGCTACATGCTCAATGGCAGACTCTAAGGACTGGCCAAACATCCCAGTTACTACCGGACGAGCGGTAAGGCTGCGAATGGTCAGCGGAGATATAAATTCGGTAGCCGACTCAGTCATGATTACTTCAACTTTAGCCCCAGCCTGGGTCAGCTTACTGACAAGGTCGGCTGCCTTGTAAGCAGCTATACTCCCGGTTATACCCAGCACTACTGTTTTGTCAGTTAGCAACATTGCCTCCTCATTAGAGATAGTTTAACAACCTCACCCCCTATGTCTCCCTCTACTTCAAAGTAGAGGGAGAGGGACTATTTGTGAAGGGGCTTCGCCCCTGCAATCTACCCCCTAACAAACAACTTCCCTATCAAGTCTGGTTCATCAAATAGACAAGACTTAATCCAACCAGAGTTAAATCAGTATTTACCACATCAATTACCGATGTTTCCTCAGCTATCAGCTCAGCATAGCCTCCGGTAGCTATCACTTTAGTCTTTTTTCCTAATTCCTGCTGGAGACGAGATACCACACCTTCAACCAGTCCTACATAGCCGAAGATAATCCCTGATTGCATAGCCGTAATAGTATTGGTACCAATAGCCCGCTGGGGACGAGTTAATTCCACCCTGGGTAACACGGCTGTCCGTACACACAGAGCCTCAGCCGCCGTAGCTATACCTGGAGCAATAACTCCTCCTAAGTAGTCACCCTCTTTAGATACTACGTCAAAGGTCGTGGCGGTACCCATATCAACGATGATTAACGGGCCACCATACAAATGATGACTGGCGGCGGCATCCACAATGCGGTCACAGCCAACCTCCCTCGGGTTGTCCATACGGATACGAACCCCGGTCTTAACTCCAACCCCCACCACCAATGGCGAAATGTGAAAATACCGCTTAAATAGCTCTTCAAAGGTGGCTACCAATGGCGGGACAACACTGCATAAGGCCGCCTCTTTAATATCAGATGTGTCTATATTTTGGTGGTGCAACAGGTTAATTAGTAATCCAGCATACTCATCTGCCAGGCGGTGGATATTTGTCGCCATATGCCAGGTAGCCCGAAGCTCCTCGCCGTCAAAAACCCCCAGAGTAGTATCCGTATTTCCAATGTCTATAACCAGTAGCATAGAATCTCCGTCTAACTTTACCAAATAGGTAGGTCAATCTTCCTTTAATCGCTTGATAACCAGTGGCAGCTCAGGTAAAAGGTCACTAGCAATCATACCCGCATCGCCTAACCTGGCTTTAACCATCTCACCAGCTTCACCATGAAGGTACACGCCGCAGGCGGCCGCCTCAAAGAGAGAAAGACCCTGCGCCACCAGTCCGGCTATAGCCCCGGAAAGGACATCACCGGTTCCAGCCGATGCCAGTCCGGGATTAGCTACACGGCTAATTGCCGATTGACCACCCGGGGCAGCAATCACCGTATAGGCTCCCTTCAGAACAATCGTCTTGTGCCACTCTTGAGCAAACTTTTTGGCAGTACCCCCCCTATCCGACTGCACCATATCCACTGATAACCCGGCCAGTCTTGCCATTTCACCCGGGTGCGGGGTAAGTATAACATCGTCAGTTAGCTGCTGCCACCATTTCGGGGTGTTAGCTAGAATGTTAAGTGCATCAGCATCAAGAACCAGAGATGATATCCCCGGCTTCAACTTGAGAAGTAGAGACTTAACCAGTTTTATGACTGACTGGCTTTGCCCCAGTCCACAACCAATAAGCAGTACATTGTATTGGTTCAATTCTGGTTGTATGAGCCTGGCTGCCTCAGCGGAGATAGTGCCGGGACGAGCTTCAGATAAGGGGAGATAGGTTATCTCGGTTAGTTTAGAGGCTAGAATGGACTGCAGGCTGCTGGCCGTCGCCAGTGTTACTAACCCTGCCCCAACCCTAATAGCCCCGCTACAGGCCAGATAGACGGCACCAATGTAGTTGGCCGAGCCACCTACCACCAGAACTTTACCGAAGCTTCCCTTATTAGCTTCAAGCGGACGCTTGGGGAGAACTGACCTAGCCCACTCACTATTGATGAGTTCCCTACCTGCCTGAGTTACCTGTCCCACTAAGTATGCGGGTATACCAATATCGACTACGGTTACTTTGCCTACCCTTTCCGAACCGGGAGAGCTAAACAAACCCGGCTTGGGAAAGCCAAGGGTAATAGTATCATCGGCATAAAGACAGGCAGGGTCTACCTCACCAGTATCAGCGTCAACCCCTGACGGTAAATCCACCGCAATGATACGAAGCCCGGGCTGTTTCTTTTTGGCTCTCCTTACCATGTCTAACGCCTGCAAGAAGAGGCTACGAATAGTGCGAATTTTACTAGTGCCAAATATAGCATCAATAACGGCGCCAGCTGATGGCAGTGACTCGCCAAACCTGTCCAGGCCTTCACCCCCAGCAGCATCAATCACTTCTATGTCGCGTTCCCGAACTCGCTCAAGGCTTGAATCATTCGAAGGTCTCTCACTAAGCAGGCAGACACTGACATCAAACCCCCAATCATGAAGATGACGAGCCGCAACCAGTCCATCTCCACCATTGTCGCCCGGTCCTACCATTACCAAGACACGCTGCTGACTCACATTACCCAGGATTCGCTTAACCTCTTCGGCTACCGCCTTTCCGGCATTCTCCATAAGTACACTTGCAGGCAAGCCAGCCTCGGCACAATCCTGCTCCACCTGTCGCATTTGATCCGTAGTTAAAATCTTCACTATAATCCTCCGCTATGAACTAAGCTATCTAAAGCCCTTAACAGTTAGAAGTGTAACAATATCTGAGGCAAGGGTCAACTATTCCAGGTCAAAGACCTTACCTGAATTCATAATGCTGTTAGGGTCAAAAGCTCTCTTAATCCTTTTCATTAAATCTATCTTGCCTCTATCCGAAGCCATAGGCAAGTAACCCTTCTTGACCAAGCCAAGGCCATGCTCGCCGGATATTGTTCCGCCTAATGATACTCCCACCTCATAAATTCGAGCAAGGAGCTCTTTTACCTTCTCCTCAGATTTGTCCGTTCCCTTACCCATAGGATGCAGGTGCACATTACCGTCCCCGGCATGCCCGTAGACGATAATAGGTATCCCATATTCACCAGCTATTCCCTTCGCCTTCTCTACAAACTCAGCTACCTTACTGCGCGGGACCACCACATCAGCTAAATCCGCCATTCCGAAATGGCTGATGGCAGGATAAAACTTTTCCCGGCACTCCAGAAGCCTTCTCTTAGCTCTCTCACTACCCGGGATAAAAACATCAACGGCGCCATTATTCAGGCAGACTTCACCAATGCGACTGGCGATACGGTGAATCTCGTCTTCGCTGTCCGCCTCCACAATTATCATGAGAAAGGCTTCATAGTTATGTAAAGGGATTTCTTTCCCGGTATACTGCTCAACCATATTGATTATGTCCTTCTCCATAAACTCTATGCCCACGGGCAGTATCCTCTCCTTCAGGATATCGGGGACAGACTTAATAGCCTCATGTAGATTATTAAACGGGATAAAAAGTATTTCCCTCTTGCCAAGAGGAGGAATGAGTCTCAGCATAATCTTGGTTATTACCGCCAGGGTTCCTTCCGAACCAGTAATTAACTGGGTCAAGTCATAACCGGTGGAGCATTTGACGAATTTTCCTCCCGTCTCTATTATTTCTCCAGTAGGCAGCACTGCCTCCAACCCC
>NZBQ01000005.1 GCA_002688105.1 Dehalococcoidales bacterium
TGAAAAGGAGAATACTCATCCCGGTAGCATTGAATGACAGGCAGGTGGTAATCACCTCGTCTCCTGGTCCAGCTCCCGCCGCTGCCAAAGCCACGGACAACCCGGAAGTTGCCGAATTTACCGTGATAGCATATTTGACACCGAAATACTGGGCAAAATCAGCCTCAAATTGCCTAACCTTTCTACCCCCCAGAAACAAAAACTCCTGACCACCATAATTTACCGCTTGGGCACTTTCCATACTCAGTTGTTGCTCAATATCGTCTGAAGAACTGCCCGTAAACCGGGAAAGCTCCCTCGTTTTTAAGACATCGGTGACCGCGGCAACTTCATCTTCATCAATGACCGCCGAACTTTCAATTGGTTCTTTCCTGACCGGGGTACCTCCAAATAGTGCCAGCTTCTCCATCTATACTATCCTTATCTTTTCATTGTTATTACTGGCTGAGGTGCAAAGAGCCACCGCTATCTCAAGTGCCTTTAAACCGTCTTTCCCGGTACAGGCTGGCTCCCCACTCTTCTCAATGCACTCAATAAGGTCTTCTACGGCAGAAACCAATGGTGCCTTCCTCTTCTTTGGTTTTGGCATGGGCTGTCTTTTCAGTTCCTGATATCCTGAATACCGATTGCTTTCCTCAAACCGAAAGAGCTCGGTGCGATAACCATTCTCTACGATTCTAATTCTTCCTTCTGTCCCCAAAACATCAATTTCAAAAACGAGGTTTTCCCTCTTCCCATTACAAGTTAGAAATCCCTTAGCTCCGTTCTTAAAAAGCAAGAGCCCAGAGATTCCGGGGTCGTCGGCATCCAGATTCTGCCCTTCCCCGATAACCCAATCCACCTCTCCTCCGAAGAACCTGAGCATATCAACAAGATGAGTGCCCATCATAAACACCTTGTCGGAATAATTGCCGATGATACTTCTTATCTCACCAATTTTTCCCTGGTCAATATACTCTTTTACCCGACGGTAATTTTGGTCCCATCGCCTGGTGTAGTTGACCGCGAGAATAACCTTTTTCGCCTGGCAAATATCCACCATCTGGCGAGCATCTTCCCCCCGTGAAGCAATTGGTTTTTCACAAAATATCGCCTTAACCTCTGCCTCCACCGTCCGGGAAAGTATTTCAAAATGGGTATCAGTGGGGGAGCAGATGCTCATTATGTCCAGACGGTTATCTTTCAGCATTTCTCCGTAGTCTTGGTATGGCTTGGCCTGGGGGCATCTCTGGGCAAACTTATTAAGTCTGGTTATATCTGGTTCGGCTCCGGCTACGATGTCTACCCCGGGAGAAGCCAGATAAGCACCGACATGTGACCAGACCTCCTTCCTTCCGGGGTCTTCGTCAAATAAAGAGCCGATGTTCCCTAGACCCATAATTCCTGCTTTTAATTTCATCTCTATCCTAGCTTAAACAGAAATAAGCATCGGTATTTATAGGTTATCCAGCAGGGCCTCTCTAAATCTCTCAAGTCCCCTCTCATCACGAAACTGGTCATAGTCTCTTAATAATTCTTCGTCTATCTCATCTAGAGGGCTATAACCCTGGTTAATAATTTTATTTACCGCGGAAAATAAACCCCTCTTATTGTCAAAAACAACTTTATTTTTATATTTTCTGGCGAAAGGATGATAGTCATCACCCGGAGTGTTATAATATAACCCGATTTTACCACATAACAACGCTATGGAAGAAGGACTGCCCATTCCCATGGTTATGTTGATGTCTGATATCGCTATAACTTCGGTTACGCCTACTTCTCTCGGGTTATCTATAAAGTAAAACCTGCCGCTTTCGGAACACCTTTGCTTGATATTATTGTAAATTTCCTTACCCTTAGCCGACAACATAAGGCGCTTATCCCCATCTCCAACCTTTGGTTTCATTATGCCGATGACATTTCTGTTTTCCTCAATAAGCTCAAACATCATTTGCCAGAAATCAAGCAATACCTCTTCAGAAAAATGAATATTAGGGGCAAAGGATTCATCATAGAAGGCTAGAACTTTATAGCCATTAGTTGGTAACTCCAGTTTTTTGTGAATATTCTTTTTATCCTTGGTAAACTCGCCAAAGTTATGTTTTAGCCAGCATCCGGTTTCTATGATATTATCAACAAAATATTGCTTTCCACGAATATGGGCTTTCCCCCAGATTAAGTATATATTAAAAGATTTAAAATGTTCAGTGGAAAAGGCACCACTGGTCATATCCGACCAGTGGTAGATAACACTCTTTGCTCCATAGTTATTTAATATTATCGTTTCTGGGATATGAACTAGGCTGGTTTCGTTAACACTCAAATCAAGCCCTATTTGATAGTGGGAAAGCAATATCTCCCGATCTATGGCTACGGCATGGAACCACTTAAGCCAATCTTTTAGCATATAGTTTTGTTTATTGCTAAAATTGCTGAGGACAAAGACCAAAGGCAATCGGAAGTGGTATTTGAATAACCGCTGAAAGAGAAGGTTTACCGGAATTTTAAGCTTGCTTTTATTTATACATTCATACTCACTATCTTGGGCAGCTTTATAAGCTGACATTCTAGGTTCCTGACTGGAACCGAATGTGTAAAGCAACAGGTCCTTCTTTAGTAACTTTTCATTATCTACAAAGAAGTCATCCCGAAAAACACGACTCCTTAATCCCCACACTGCTTCCTTCATTATTTTGAATTTCTTGGGTCTTACTGGCAGACATAATCCGTGAGAAAGAAGGTTATAGATGAATAATGCCAGAATAGAAGTTATGGCTTCTAAGCCAGCCTTCGCTTCACTCTCTCCAAGCCATCTTACCTGTATCTTATTCCCTGTTTTCCGACTCCACCATTCATAAATCTGACGGTTTAGAAGGTTATTGCGCAGATATAATACCTTTTTGGAGGGTTTATCAAGATGAGCCCGGTATAGGCAAGTTAATAACTCAAAAACATAAAATGAAACCCACTTTAAAACAAATGGTTTAAACTTATTGGTCTTAAATTTCTCATTATATACCTTGGTGAATTGGCAGCCTTCCAGTTTCAGTATATTATAGACAAAATCAGTGCACTCCATAACCTCTTCATTGATTCGGTAATAGAGACCTTTGTAGTTTCCTATCCATATATCAGGTTCTGGAGCAAGATTATTGAGCTTATTTTTAATAAAGGGTATTCCTCCTAGCATTCTGGTAAATATTGAAACTGTCGCATCTCTATTAAAGAGATGGACCTGATTACCTTTGAGTCTTAGCAATAAGATTCTAAACGATAAATCACAGAAGTAATGTGTCATTACAATTAATTCCACTGTTGCACTTTCGATTGCTATTTGACTATATTATGCCTAAATAATCAAGTATAGTTCGCTTGCTTAGTTTTAGAAGAGGTGACACACAAGTTCGATTAGTGACCTGCGGAATGTTATGAGTCGTGAGGTGGTAGCTTCTTAGACGGGGTTCAAGTTCCCCGCGGAGATTTAATCTACATAACCAATATTTTTTATCTTGGTCATAACCTTGGCTACGCTCTCTTCCAGCGACTCCTTATCGCTCTCTAACAAGACTTCGGGATTAGGCGGTTCTTCATAGGGGTCAGAGACGCCGGTGAAGTTAGGTATTTCTCCGTCCAGAGCCTTCTTATACATGCCTCTGGTATCCCTCTGAATGCAAACCTCCACCGGGCATTTGACATAGATTTCCACAAAGTTGCCTATCTCTCTGCGGGCATAATCCCTGAGCTCTCTATAGGGGGAGATAAAAGAGGTAAGCACAGCAATTCCGTTTCTGGTGAGCAATCCGGCTAAAAAAGCAGCCCTCCTTATGTTTTCGTCTCTATCATCTTTGGAATAGCCCAATTCCTTCCATAGATGCTTCCTGATGATATCAGCATCGAGCCTTTCTGCCTTAAGTCCCCTTTGTCGTAATTCCTCAGCCACGGCGTCGGCTATGGTTGATTTCCCCGAGCAGGGGAGCCCGGTGAACCATAGAGTAAATCCGCTAGAGTGTGTTTTGGCGGGGATCCGCCCCCAATGTATTAAGTTCCAACCTCTCTCATGGGAATAGTAGAGCAAAGCCTTCAACCCGTTAATTGCTAGGCCCAAGGTGACGGATGGCAGCCACTCCCTAAACCAGATATAGGAGAAGAGAATAGTAACAACTGTAGCGATTAATCTCCAAGAGATTGTCTTTGTTATTGACCTTTTTCTGCTATCCAACGAAAGGGTCCTCCCATCTCATAATTACCTCCGCAACTTCACGGCGCATAACTTCTTCAGGGGGCCTTTCACCTCTCAAAAGCATCTCCCTTATCTTGGTGCCGCTGAAATCTATGTGTTCCTGGTTACGGTGAGGGCAGGTCTTTTCATTAACTACACTGAGGCACCTTTGGCAATAGTAGAAGGACCGGAAAAACATGGGGGTAATGCCCAAGTCGGGGAACTCCTTGAAGATATCCTGGGCAGCGTAGGGAGGGTAATAGTTTCCCACCCCAGCATGGTCGCGACCCACAATGAAGTGTGTGCAGCCAAAGTTCTTTCTTATTATAGCATGGAAAATGGCTTCTCTGGGGCCAGCATATCGCATTTCCATAGGCAGGATGCTCATAATCACTCTATCCTTCGGGTAATAATTATCTATTAGGGCGTGGTATGTTTTCAATATAAGCTCATCCTTAAAATCGCCTGACTTCTTTTTCCCTATTACCGGATTTATGAACAAGCCATCGGTAAAAGTCAGCGCCGTTTTCTGCAGATACTCATGCCCCACGTGGGGGATATTCCTGGTTTGAAACGCCACTACAGTTCTCCACCCCTTCTCCTCAAACAAACGCCGGGTAGCCTGAGGGTTGAGGTAATATTCAGCAAAGGGTATTCTGGGGTCATCAATTAAGTCTATCTTCCCACCCAAGAGGAATTCTTTCATACTATAAACCTTAGTCACGCCGGGATGGCCAGAGTCAGTAGTGCCGAAGACCTTTTGCGCCAGCTCTTCCCTATCGTACGGATATATATCCTCGACATGTATTGTAGCTATTGGCATCTCCTCATCTACTAGGGCAGCATCATACCCCTCCTTTACCCCGCTGTTCTCGGGAACATCTAAAACAATAGGTATAGTCCAAGGAACACCAGTGGCCAGCCTGCCCTTATCTAGGACGCTGATATAATCTTCTCTGGTTAAAAACCCTTCCAGTGGGCTGAACACCCCATAGGTTATATTCTGTACTTCTTTCACCAGCTCCTTGGAGAGAACTATTTGCGGGAGTCTTTTCGCTTCCTCAGCTTTGTCCTTCCCTTGACCTACTACGCGATTAATTAACTTTCCGCCGTGTGGTTCTGGCATGCTTCACCTCAATTCTTAATCTTGGGTAGGTATTCCACATTCCCACTTGCTTAGAATCTGGCTAATGGACTCCTCGACCACCTGGGCCGAAGTACGCGTCCAGATTTGTTTTAGATAGGCCAGCCTGTTCCTAAGATAGTGGAGCGGTAGTTCATATCTAGCGGGACGAATTAGACTTAAGGTGGGAATTGCCTTGTAGTTGCCGTAACCTTCGCCCAGGTCATAGCCGAACTCCTGAGCGACATCCCTGTTGTAGAAGTTGACTATCATCCTCTCCAACCCGGTGGTTAAGGAATTATAAGCCTTCATTCTATCTACATCCGTGGCGGTGATGCCGTCTAAGGCAGTCTTGAATGATGAAGATGAGCCCATCTTATTCCCTAGGCAGGTCTGGATGAGCAGTACATCCTGCCAAGGCAGGGTTAGAAAAGCAGCTACAGTTTTCATTATCTCATTGGGCTGGGAGGTCAGGTCTTCATAATTTATCACCAGGTAATCATCCCCCAGGACAAACTTGTTTCTTTTCGCCAGGACGAAGCTCAGCATGGATATCTCAGCATGTCCTCTGACAAAGTCCTTGTCATTCAAGCGCGGACAGTATTTATATTTCATTCTACTTATAATTCTTCTTCTCTTTGCCGAGGCGTATCGTGTCCTCGGGTCTCGTAATATGTGGACGAACTTCGCCTTGGGAAAATGCTCCTTTAGTATTATTGCCGATATTTCATTATCCAGCGGTCGCTTTTCCACAAAAGATTTTGGGTGTGAACTCTTGTCAGGCGAAGTGTAAGAACTAAATAAAGAAAGAGTTATGGCTTTGTATAATACTTCCAGACTGATTTCGTTCTCTTTCAGGAATTTGGCATAGGTTTCAATGAAGGTTTTACTATCGACCAAGGATAGGTCCCAGGCAGAGCCAGCCCCATACATAAAGGCTAAAGACTCATTTATCTTCTCTCGGTAAGCAGGGC
This sequence comes from Dehalococcoidales bacterium, assembly GCA_002688105.1. GTDB lineage: Bacteria > Chloroflexota > Dehalococcoidia > Dehalococcoidales. The sequence goes on from NZBQ01000005.1 coordinate 6,299, forward strand.
TGGAATAGACTAGGATATCATCGGTAAAGAGGTAATCCCTGAGGAAAAAGGTCTTTCTGGCTTCCCCTTTATAAGCCTTAAAGTGCTGAAGTATATGGGTTTCATTGGGTAAAACCAGTAACTCACTATGGCCGTCAAGTAGATTTGACAAAAGTGTTGTGCCGCTTCTCGGGGCACCGCAAATGAAAACTGGGCTGTCAAGAAAATCCGTTATATAGTCCTTCTTTGTAACCATGGCAGATAATTTGATTCAGAATTCCCGTCGACTAAACTGTTTATCGGACTAATAATATAGCTACCAAGGAGAATGTGTCAACTCGGCATAGTTCAGCATTGACTCCTTTTAACTACCAAGCCCTTATCCAGGAATTTATTGACGTAATCATAAACGACATCAAAATCCATATCCAGTTTCTCAGCGATGTCAAATATACTCTCGTCCCCTTCTAGACTNAGCATTATGAGTTCCAGATTATTGTTCAGCTCCGGGTCTACTCGCCAATCTACCCATAGACCATAACGCGATAGAAAGACTGGACCTTTGAAGGTTCGCTGCGGGATATAATCCCTGTCCAGGATGTTGATTGTTTTGAGGATTAGCTCTTTTGTTTCCACCAGCCTTTCCTCAGTAATGATGCCAGGGTTATCATCGCTGGTATGATATTCCGGGTAAGGATATCGGCTGATAGAAATCATAGGCACATCAACGCCCGGTCCATTAAATACCATTTCATCATTACCCACTACCTGCCTGAAGGCACCTTCTCTGAAATCTGAAAGATTCTTTTTCATCATGTATCTTGCCAGCCTATCTAATCTGGTGTTGCCCTGTCGGGTTAATTGGAGGGCGTGGATATTATCATTGCCTGGCATCTCAAGGAAAATCCCGTATTTTAATCCGGGGATTATATCCTCGTTTTGGCTTAGATAGGCAACTGAGCCTATCGTTTCCGGGACGAGCAAAAATTTATAGGTGTAGTGATGGCGTCTTCTACTCATTTCCTCAGCAATATCAACTAGCACGGCAACTCCGGCTAAATCGTCGTTAACCTGAGCCGGGTGGCAAAGATGAGCAATCAGCACAACTGTCTCATCAGTTTCTCCTTTTATAGTAAAGTCGCCCACCTTTAATGTTCCCTTTTCAAATTTGGAATCGATAAAGACCTTGTATTTATCCTCGGTAAGCTCTTTCAACCGGCTATGTTGAATACAAAATCCCCAATCCCTTTCGTAATACTTGAATTCAAACGGGATAGCGTTGGGGCGGTCTTCTCGCCAGTGCAGGTGTTTTAGGAGCTCTTCCTTAGAAACCTCTTTATCAACAGGTAGCGAATAAGAGAGCACATGCAATGGGTGCTCTTTGAAGTCAATGATCTTTCGCTCGCCACANATGATATAAGCTTCATTAATCACCCATTTTTCCGGAACGACCCAGGTCCAACATTCGGTGCCGCTGGGAATCTCNTGTATCTTNAANTCAATGATATNNCNAATNTANTNCAAAGCTTCATCATANCCATCATTTACCAGGGAGCGGTTTTNCATCCACANGTCTNNNATNAATTTCATCATCATAGNCTNNCTCCCTTTCANTGCTGNAACTGCCANACGATAAGNGANGTNGGATTGAGNGGATTNGGACCAAACAGGTCGTTCTCTGTCCTTATAATTTTTATCCCCATCTCTTTGAGGCAGGTAAACAGGTCTCTATTATAGTCGTTAGTCAGAAGGTAGNTTTGCCTCATCAAGCCTAAAACGGTATCGGAGTCGTTGAATTCAAAAACAGGCTCAAGGTGAATGACACAGGCTATTTTCTGGGAGTATCTGGCAAAGGTGGACATAATGGACTTTGCCGACGGTAGCTGCTCAATGGCGTGGTTGGTGAAAACCAAAGCCTTTTCTGCCACGGTATCAAAGATTGACCAGGTTTCGTCGTAGAAATTGAACTGGGTAACGGTTACTGCGGGTTGGTTTTTGAACAGTTTACGGCCTAGGCTGACGGCGTTTTGAGAATAGTCACCACCGATGAATAAGTGGTCGGGTTTTGCCTCTCTTAAGACTCCCAAATTGTAGCCGTACCCACAGCCCAGCTCTATTACCACCCGATTTTCAGCTAGATATGGCAGCAGGCTATCCAGAATAATCTGCCTGTCCTGCCTCTGGACTTCAGCCGCTGGCATCAGGAATAATCCATTCCTCTGGGACACGCAGAGCTCTTTCTCCGGTGGTGAAAAATCCTCTTCTATACCCCTCAATTCCTCAATACCAAGGCCGGGGTTCTGCTCGTAGAATTGCCGGAGTTTAGCGAACTTATCTTTGTCGTATTCGGCATAAATCTTGGCGATGGTGCGCTCTGGTCTGGGGAAGGGGTCAATATTTAATAATCTGGCTACCCAGGGTGAATACTTGGGCAACTTATCAAGCTCAATTTTTCGCATTTATTCCCCCCGGTGTGGATTAATCATTTTTAATCGCTTCCACGACATATGCTGAAGCCATTAAATAACCTTTCCAATCGTTGGACTTCTCCAACCTCAGACTTAACTCCTGAAACAAACTAGGGTATTTGTTTTCAAAGATAGGGGGCAGGGCATGGTAATGATAAAAGTGGATTTTATTAACGGAGAACCCGATTGGCTTAAAAAGTTCCTCTTCAACAGTCAGAGGATTTCGGAATGTCGCCCGAACATCTAAAAAGGATATTTTACCTTTGGTTCTTTTGTCCGGTTTATCCGTTTTTAACCGCTCGGAATAAAAGCTAATTACTTCTTCAGCCACATCGTCAGGCAAAGAACTTAAATCAATCACCCGGTTAAGGAAGAAGTCAAGGGAATATTTGTTCAAGGTGAAGGCGGCAAATAAATCATTTCTAAATTGTATAAAAACTAGCCCACCTTTATTCAGTCGCTGGCGCATATTTGATAGCGCCTTGGCTTCATCCGAGAGGTGAGGGAAAACACCTAGAGCAAGTATGGCATCAAATTTCTCGTCCGGGAGAGTTGAAGCGTTCTCCAAATCGCCCTGACCTATTAAGTTAGGGGCAGCTCCGGCCTTTTCCAGCTCCTCCTTTCCTGCCTTGACCATCTCTTCAGAGAAGTCAAAGCCCTTAACTTTGAAGCCTTCTTTTAATAATCTCAGCATTGGAGTACAGGTGCCACAGCCGGTATCCAGAACCGTCCTGACCCTGTTCTGCTTGAGCCGCTCCACTACGAAATTCAGCCTTATCTGGTTGGCGGGATATTCGTCACATTCCTCCTGGTAGATTTTATGATAATCCCCAGCCTCCTGGTCGTAATATTTCCTCACCTTTTCCTTGTCTGAACCTGAGTCCATGGCTATATCCTCACTCCTCCGAAGGTTTGCTAATTTACTCTCCTGCCAGCTTCCTCAAGTATATCGAGGATACCATTATCTTCCACATCAAGGGTCATTGTATATAGTTCTGGGGCACTATTCAGAAATTCATCAATGTGTTTTACAGCTTCTGTGGCATCAGAAAATGGCCTCAGTAGATTACCAAAATAGTCTATGGCTGATTTTCGGACAATTAAGGCCCTGTGGTAGAGGCAGATAGTCGGCACACCAGCGGCAATAGATTCGTAAAATCCGGTAGATGGATAATCACAGATAACCCTATCCGCCGAGGGTAAGTGCTGAGAAAATAGGTTGGTGGCCACCTCAATATTATCAAAGTTATTATCTCTGATAAAGTCGAAGATAGGGTTGTAGATTGCGTCCGCCCATGGCCCCCCTTTCAATACGAATATATACCCTCTCTTGGCGTAGAAATACTCGGCAAGTGATTTTTGAAATTGATAGTACCAGGTATCGGGATAACTGGCGCCATCCATTCGTCTGGTATCCCACATCGGAAAGGTAGACAGATAGATAATCCTGTTTCTCTCGATATTGCTTTTATTATTTTCCCTTAAGTAACTTATTCGTCTAAAATCTAGTAGTCTATGCGGGCTGCTATAAAGCGTGGTTGGTATATTACTTGCCTGACGCAGGTGGTCAAAGTATTCCTTGGCTTCAGTGTTTGACGCAATGAGGATATCGGAATTGGACAGCTCAAGGATTCGCCAAAATTTAACACTATGGGCATCATCTCCGTGAGAAATGCGAACGGTTTTAATGTGCTCATCATGATTTGCCGCGGCCAGTGCGGCGAATTCAATTGGGGATACCTCATGTGGTGTAATGGNAGAGTCAACCTCCTCTTTCTTATAAAATTTAATAAACACTTCGAAATAGCCGAGAATCTCAGGGCATACTTTGGCGATGAAGTATTTTAGCTTGGGCAAGACTATTTCGGAAACATCTAATCGATACCTTTGATTAAGCTGCTTGATTAAATCGTGACTCTCCAGCAGGCTTGCTGTATTTTCCCAGATACTGTTATTTTTTGCCTTCGCCACTGTATCTTTATATTCGGTTCTTAAATCCAAGCACCTTCTGGTTCCAAGTGAGGAATATTTCAGTATTGAGTTACCTGAAAGTTGATAGACATTATGGCCTTTTCTTACCGCCTTGGTTACGAAGTCCATGCCGATGTGGGTGAGTTTGGTCAAAAAGATGTTCAGCCCGTCACGGTTCTTTGATTTGGGAAAGGGGCGCCTACTAAGATATTGGCAGTTGAAGTACGTCCTTCTTAGCGTATCAATTGGTAGAATCTTGTTCCCATACCAGATTAGAAGGTCTCTAAAAGGACGCCCAGACTTTGGTTTTTTCTCGGCTTTACCACCTGTCTCTAAATGGACTGAGGTTAACGGGATATTTTTCTCTTTACAAACAATTGGAATAACCTGGGAATAATAGCTTTTACCATAATCATAATATTGATATTGCAGTGTGAAATCTAAAGGCATCTCCTGGGTCTGGGGTGAGATAAATATAATGCTTGATGGTCTTACGGCTTCAAAAAACCTTTTTAGAGCATAGCATCGGATATATAAGGAGTCTAAGACCATCGTTTTAAGAAAGTAATAATACATTGTCCCTAACTTTAGGTTTAAATCCCTTACTTCTTTGACATTACTGCGAAGAAATTTATCCAAGCTATCTATCCACTGAAGTTGCGATTCATAATATTTGTCTGCACCGGCGGCTAATTTCATCTCATCGTAGTAGTCTTCGATAATTGAATATTTTATACCGGCTTTGTCCAGCTGGTAGCAGACCATCGGGGTTAAGGCAACGACAGTGCTACCTTTATCAAAATCTATATCCGAACTGTACCTTTCAACTAGATATGTCTTCATAATTGGGGAACCATAAATATAGCCAAGGGCCTTATTTTAGTTTTCTCAGTTCTTCCTTATTTTCCATCACCTTCTTGACTGCTGTGACCACATCCTCTATATCCTCCTGGATGGCTGGGGGTCGGCAGACAGGGGTCAACATCATTTCCTTATCGTGGAGTCTTTCCGTTATCGGACAGATACCTTTATCGTAGCTAATTCCCTGGCCAAAGTAGTTATAGATGAAGGGCTTGTTTTCGTGATAGATNGGGTTCAGGTATANCGGTCTGACATAGCCCACCTCAAGGGGAATGCCTTCGGCAACCAGCGCCTCGGCAAACAGGTTTCTGGGGATGCCTATAATATCCTGGTCATATTTCAAGGCAAACAGATAATATGCATGCTTCACCCAGGGATACACTACTGGTGTTGTTAGCCCATCTATTCCCGCTAGGTTCTCAGCCAGATATTTAGCCAGTCTTATTCTATGGTTATTATACCTGTCCAGCTTCTTGAGTTGCTCTATCCCTAGGGCTGCCTCCATCTCGGTCATCCGGTAGTTCCAGCCGATAATCTCCGGCCGGTAGGTTCGCTTTCCCTGACTCTCCACAATAACCTCACCATGGTTTCTCACCATTTGGGCAGTATGGGCGATTTCCTCGTCGTTGGTGATGAGCATGCCCCCCTCGCCGGTCATGATGTTCTTGCTTTCCGTGAAGGAGAAGATGCCGCAGTCGCCAATGGNACCCATATGCCTACCTTGGTAAGTTGCTCCCGGGGCTTGGGCGCAGTCCTCAATAACCTTTAGATTACGTTTCTTGGCAACTACCATAATCTCGTCTATATCCGCCGGGTGACCGAACAGGTGAACCACGATGATTGCCCTCGTCCTCGGGGTNATGGCTTTTTCAATCAGGGCTGGGTCCAGGCAAAAAATGTCCGGCTTTATATCCACAAATACTGGAATAGCATTGTGCATCAAAGCACAGGTAGCCGTCGAGGTGAAGGTATAAGGCGGGACGATTACCTCTTCCCCGGCTTTTACCCCACAGCCGACCACTGCCGCGTGCAAGCCAGCCGTAGCCGAATTGAAGGCTACCGCATATCTTACCCGGTGATACTCAGCAAAATTCCGCTCAAACTGCCTTATTTTCACCCCTCCCAGGAATTGCTCCCCAGGTTCGGCACAGAAAGTGGATAGGTTCCCACTTTCCAGGACTTCTATAACGGCTCTTTTATCGTCTTCATCAACAATGGGGTGGTGGGGGAAGGGTTTTTCGCGCGCCTTCTTCCCACCCAGTAGCGCCAGTTTCTCCGCCATTTTCCCTCCTCAACGGGATTTTATTCCAATGTCACCATCTTTCAGCGGCAGGGNTATCCTTTTACCGTCGGCTTGGGCTGATTCATGAAAGGCACATATTAGTTCGAGGGCGGCTCTGCCATCTTCACCGCTGCTCAGCGATTTCTTTCCCTCGGTTAAACACTCCACCAAGTGTCTTACCGCTGCTACCATGAATTCTCGGGGAACATCACTGTTTAGCGGAGATGCGGTGTGAAACAAATCCATATCCTCGGAAAACAGCTTGCTTTGCCCAACTTCATAGAAATCTATGTCAAAACCATCGCGAGTGAGATTGAGCCTTCCCTTAGTACCCAGACAATCCATCTCAAAGAGGTAGAACTCCTCAACATCACAGGCCTGAATAGAACCAAGGATTCCATTCTCAAATTTAACCATGCCGTCAATATTAGGGTCGTCCGGGTTATGGGATATATTCCGGCTGTAGATGGCTTGAACCCAGTCAACGTCCCCGAAATAGAAACGCAACAGGTCGAACATGTGACTGCCAGCGTTGGCGATACCGGAAGTATAGTAGAAGGTAACCTGCTGAATTCTACCCAGCTTGCCATCCTGGAGGAAATTCTTAATCTCCTGGTGGAATTTATCAAATCGCCTTTTATGGTCTATCTGCAGTATCACGCCCTTCTCCTGGCATAGCCTTATCATCTCGTCGGCGTTTTTTAAGGAATCAGCGATAGGCTTCTCACAGAAGATAGCCTTGACACTATTGTTGACGGCTTCTTCGGCAATTTCTAAATGAGTCGAGTTCCAGGTACAGATACTGAGAATGTCCAGTTTTTCCTTTCTCAGCATCTCCCGGTAATCTTGACATAGGATGGGAATCTGCCACCGTCGACCGCATTTAGCCAGTTTCTCCTCATCTAAGTCGCAGGCGGCCACCAGCTCCATGCCCTCAACGACAGAATAAGCCCCGGCATGGGTAGCCACAAACTTGCGCTTGGGGTCATCATCAAACTGACTACCCATCCGGCCGCAACCAACTATCCCTGCCCTGAACATAGTCCTCCTTAAAAAGCTTTCACCTGACTGGCTTTTGTTCTATATGGGCGTTAATCTTAAGTAGGTCAGGTTTCTCTTTTAACAGTTTCATGATGTCGGCGATAGAGAAGTCGGGGTTTTTATAATACAGATTTTCGTATACTGCTTTGGTAAACTGGAAATCTTCCTCGGTATCTATCGTCCACCGGTATTCCGGGTGATAATATTCGGCAGGTGCTTCCATATTGTAAAGCCGGTATTCTTCGGGATGCTCATAGATATAAAGGGAGACATTTTCTCTATCCGCCGGGTCGTTGGTTATTCTAGCCACCTCATCCAGAACCTTCACCGAGAATGCCTGGACATTTAATCCATCAGGATAAGTGTCTTTTATGGCGTTGCTAACATAATCATAATTACCTTTTAAATAGATATCAATGGCTTCATCTACCAGTTGCGGCTCCAGAAGCGGGTTATCACCGGTCATCTCCACAATTATATCGGCTTTATAGACTTTGGCGGCTTGGATAACACGGTCTAACACATCCTCCGAGCTTCCCCGGAACCATTTCACACCGACTCTTTCGGCTAGTTCGGCGATAACCTCGTCCTCCGGTTCGGTAGTAGTAGCCACCACAATTTCATCCACTTTCCTCGCCCTTTTTAGCCTCTCAATTATGAGTTCAAGCATGGGTTTTCCCACCATTTCCTTTATAGTTTTCTCCGGGAGTCTGGTGGAGCCCATCCTGGCTTCAATTGTTGACACGATTCTCATGGTTACTCCCCACCGTAAAGCCTGACCAAAATCTTAAATAACCAGTTTGAAATTGGATTATCCCGCTCACAAATCTTTACCAACGGGTAGAGTAGACGCGGCACTCTGGTGTATATGGTAAATGTTTTAAGCAGCCCCTTTAATTCTTGGTGAGATATTGTTTTTTCCTTAATATGTGGAGTAAGAAAACCATAAACGGGTATATACCCCGGCTCAATAAACCCATTGCTTACGCCAATAGAGTAGATTTCTGTATTTGGATATGGCTCTAAGAATACCACTGATGATGTAGATGGCTTACATCTTCTATTCAGTTCGATGGTTTCAAAAATATTTTCTCTGGTTTCAAATGGTAAGCCTATCATATTATATGCTGAAACCCTAATTCCATAGTCTTTTACCAGATTGAAGGCTCTTACCATCTTTTCGTTAGACATTCTCCTATTTAAGATGGCTCTTCTGATGTTTTCATTACCACTTTCGATACCCATACTTATAGTTACACACCCCATATCTTTCAGAACCTTTACCTTTTCTTCATTAAGACTGTTTGCGCCGGCATAGATTAAGAAGGGGAGATTTACCCTTTTCTTATATTCCTCGGCAAGCTCTTTGAGATAATCTAAGGTAAAAACGCCGAAATCCTCATCCCAGAAACGCATCATTTCTATGTTGTATTTTCCCTTAACATGAACTAAATCATCAATCGCTTTTTTGATAGATTTTACTCGGTGATATCTCCCTAAACCTTTGAACATTTTTTGGAAGGTACGATTGACACAATAGGAACATTGGAATGGACAACCTCTACTGATATCTACATTAGCCATCCGGTAGAGCTTCCCGGCTAACGGTCTATAGAAATTATAGTCATCAAAACCATTAAAATCTAAAACAGGTAAATCATCAAGGGTGATTAGAGGTCTCAACTCATTTTTTATGATTTTGCCGTTAGCTTTTAGCCACAGATTTCTAATTGAAGTAATATCCGAACTAGATTCCAGCTGGTTACAAAGCTCAGCGACCAATCCCTCGCCTTCACCGACACAAATCATATCTACCGAGGGCTCGCTGATTACTTCGTCGGGAAGCAATATGGTATGTATTCCGCCATAGATAGTAAGCATGCCCTTAAAATGTCGCTTAATTTCCTCCAAAAGTGATACGCCAACTTTAAAGTTGGTGGTAAATGAGGTCACCGCTACTAACCCGGGGGCATAATCTTTAACTATCTGAAGCAAATCTTCCTTTGGGTCGGCATTTTTGATATTCGGAGCGGGCATGTCCTTTCTGGGGGCAACTGGTTTGAATTGTCCCACTTCAGTGGAACGCTCCTCTGATTGGCAAAATGCTTTATACACTGATAAATCAAAAATTTTTACCTCATGTCCCTCTCGTTTTAGCATGCTTTGTAGATAGCCAAGGCTAATGGGGATTTCTCCGGTACCGCTGGTATTGGGATAAATAAATAAGACCTTCATAATTATTGCTCGTGGTTGTCTTCTTTCGTTATTGACCTACCTCGTAGTAGTGAAAGACGCTTGATCGGCGAGAGCCGTGGGGGTAGGGCTTTATTACCTTGCTAGCAACAGTTTTGATTCCCTCTCTCTCGGCATAATATTTGTAATTGTGAGTATACGAAAAATTACCACGCCATTGTGCTTCCTGCCAAGTCTTCCATGATACACCTATGCTCATCCACTGGCTCACACAGTAGGACCTTGGCTGAACCATGCCTGTAAATTGACGCAAAGAATGGTGATAAATGTTCAGGTTGCACATACTGTAAAGACCCGTCTGAGAAGACCAATACCTCCTTGTCTATGAACTCTGACAAGAATTTCCACATGTCTTTAGCCGATATCTTCCTGAAAGACAAGTTTTTAGCTTGGTGTGATTGCGAGGAGTAATCTACTACTTCTTGGTAGATGTCAGTGCCGATACAGGTATGGTGGGGATATTTGCCAGCAAAATAAGCAATCTCACTTCCTGATGAACTGCCCACTTGAACAACGATAATCCTGGACTGGGCACTTTTCAGGATGTCCTCTATTTCGCCAAATATAGGAACTGCCTCCTCAAAACTTAAATCGTCCACTTTGATATTAAAGTTTAATGGCACAGCGTCATAGTGCCTGGCCCATTCTCTACCTGAATCGCCTGCCATTGCCAATGCCTTTAAATGCTCACGCTTATCTGGGTCTTTCTCTCTTAGATACTCAACCTTCGCCCATAAATAAAACAAAATACTATAGAGCAATTCATTTATTTCGCCTCTCCCGTTGGGAGTAAACCACTTATAGTGCCGAAATAATACTCGTCTGAGAATAGCCGCGACCGGTTTAATGAATAAGACTTGCATTTTTGCTAACCTTTGGCGAACCGGGAGCGAACAGAAGGTTTTATTTTTGCCTCATCATCCGTCGGCTTCTTATGGTAGCTGCCCAGCAGGGTTTCCACCTCCCTTATCCCGGTTACCAGCCGCCGTAGTTCATCCGGGTCGGCAGATAGAATATGGTCGGTGCCGGGCAGGCTTTTGTGCAGGGTAAAATGCTTCTCAATTACCTCAGCGCCCAGAGCTACGGCGGTTAAAGCCGCCTGGATACCGATAGTATGGTCAGAACAACCCATATGATGCTGCGGGAATTCGGTCTTCAGCGTGGTAATGACATTTAGATTGGCATTCTCAGGCTTGGCGGGATATTGGGTTACACAGTGCATCAGGTAACAGGTTTTAGCCTTATTCAGATGAGCTAAGGATAGTTTGATCTCCTCAAGCGTGGCCATGCCGGTGGAGACAAAAACGGTTTCAGCATGCTGGTCAATATAATCCAGAAGAGGGAAATTAAGCAATTCCGAAGAGGCAATCTTAATCTTTTTTAACCCAAGCCCTTCGCAGAGGAGCTTTGCCCGATTCAGGGAGAAAGGTGAACTTAAGAACTCAACGCCATGTTGTTCAGCGCACTCCTTTAGTTCATAATGGGCTTCGTCAGATAACTGGACTTTGGCGAACCATTCCTTCTCGGGGTCGGTATCGGCTACCTCAGAGGCAAGATAAGATTGAAACTTAACCATGTCGACCCCAGCTTTGGCTGCTTCAGCAATCATCTTCATGGCTCTCTCCATATCGCCCATGTGATTTTCGCCAATTTCAGCAACGATGATGGTCTCTTGCTTCATCACCCACTCCCCTCAATAATCTACGGTAAATCTGGAGGTTCCCTTGGCTTTTAGCTGAATGTCAACATATTTCTTCAACTTTTCTGTACCCCAGATGGCTACCAGCTGTTTCCAGCCGTCCTCCCAGTAGTTCGGCTGGCTGGTCATACCTGCTTCTCGCTTGAGATAGTAATATAGAGGTTCTGGCAAGTAATAACCCTTAAAACCGTTATCGAAAAATCTGAGCATTAAGTCGTATTCTTCAAAAAGCAAATCCCGGTATAATCCTATCTTATCAAAAACTTCTCTGCGGAATAAGATGCCACAGCCAAGCATATCAAATATATTGCCTTCCCCCGTACTCACCCTAACCTTAGCGTTGTCCAGTGCGTTGATTTCATATCTATCGGTATAGACGCAGTGGTAGTCAGGCTCACCTTCCAATATCTTCAGGGTTGCAGAAAGCAGTTCTCTGTCAAAATAATCATCGGCGTCAAGTCGTATTATATAATCCCCTTTTGCCTCTTTAATGCCTCGACTACAGGCAGCCGCCAATCCCTTATTCGGCTGGCTGATGAGCTTAATCTTACCCGTATGTTTATTTAAAATGTCCAAGGTATTATCCGTTGAGCCATCGTTTACGGTTATGACCTGGTAATACTTATCTGATACGGTCTGGGAAAAGATACTCTGAAGCGCCTTTTCGATATATTGTCCACAGTTATAGGCGGCTACAATTACACTTATCATTTTGTCATTCAGGCGAAATTGATATCTAAGACTTTAGACTCTCATCAATCTGAGCCCACTTAGATTCTCGTTCTTCTTCCTCTTTTTTATGCCATTCAATATACCTTCTTAATCCTTCTTCAAAGCTCACTTTTGGCTCCCAGCCCAATTCTTTCTTGGCCAGCTCACTTGAGATTTCCTTCCCGGAGAAATCTCCGGGGCGAGCGGGGACGCTCTCTATCTTCACGCCGCCAACGAGTTTTTGAACAGTCTCGGCGACCTGTTTAATAGTTATTTTATCCTTACCATCGAGATTATATATCTTGTTTTTAGCGATGGACTTCAATGCCAGAACATTCCCTTCGGCTAAATCCTCTACATATATAAACTGCCTGAATTGCGAGCCTTCCCCGGCGATGGTCAGGGGCTCGCCTCTCAGCGCTTTGGTCACGAATGCGGGGATAACCGCCCCCGGTCGCGCCCGGGGACCATAGGGGATACCGTAGCGAAGAATAGTTATGCCCAGGTCATACAACTTAGAATAGGCAAGACAATAGTATTCCGAGGCGAGCTTGGTGGCTGTATACAGATGGGATGGAGGGGATAGCGGCGTGGTTTCATCCACGATGTCACCAGAGCAGTCGCTGTAGACCCAGGTAGTGCTGGCGTAGATTACCTTCTTTGCCTCAGAGCGGCGGGCTGCCTCCAGCACATTAATGGTGCCCCTTACATTGATAGCTTCTGAATAGTGGGGTTCCTCATAAACATCCTTCACATCGGCAATGGCGCCAAGGTGGAAGATAACATCTATTCCATCCAGAGCCATTCTCAAGGCATCAAGGTCCAGTAAACTACCCTGATAATACTCGATATCTTTCCTATAGGTGGGCATAATCATATCATAGACCCTTACCTCAATTTCCTTATCTCTTAGTTTATCCACCACATGCGAGCCAATAAAACCGGCACCCCCGGTCATCAGTGCTTTCATGCTAAAACCTCCTTTAGTGATTCAACTACGTATCGCGCCTGCTCTTCGGTCATGCCGGCAAATACAGGGAGGCATATATGCCGTTGACAGAGGTCTTCAGCTACCGGAAATTCACCGCCCTTAAATCCATACCGGGTCTTAAATATGGGCTGTAGGTGGCAAGGCAACTCATAGACCTCCCCACTCAGACTTACGGTGTATTTCTCCTTTAGCTCCTTTTTAAGAGCAGTTCTATCAATGTCATCCTTAAGCATTGCCATATATTTATAGTAATTTGACTTCGCTCCTGGTGGAATCTTAATTGGGGAGACTTTATCTGCCTTCTTCAATTCCGTATCATAGAAACGGGCAATCCTTCTGCGGTCGGTGATAAACTGCTCCAGTCGGGCAAACTGAGATAAGCCTACCGCCGCATGTATTTCGCTCAGTCTCCAGTTATAGCCCAACTCGGTGTGGATATTGCCTAGGAAGCCAGCCTTGCCCTGGTCGCGGAACACCAGTGCCCTATTATAGATATTCTCATCGTTGGTGGTTATCATACCGCCCTCTCCGGAGGTAATTACCTTAGTGGGGTAAAAGGAGAAGGCGGCAGCAACACCAAAGCTACCTGCCTTTTTGCCATCCAGAATGCTCCCCTGAGCATGGGCAGCATCTTCAAGTAGAAAAAGACCGTGTTCCTGGCAAAGGTGTTGGATTTCGGCTATCTGAGGTGGAATTAGACCCCCGATATGAACGACAAAGACTGCCTTAGTATCCTTATTAATTACTTTCCTGACACTGGCCGGCTTAAGGCCAAGATTATCAGTTATATCGGCAAATACCACCTTTCCCCCGGCATGAATGACCGAAGCCGGAGTGGCCACAAAGGTATTGGTAGGCACTATCACCGAGGAGTCATCGATATCCAGTGCCCGCAGGATTATCTCCAGAGCGCTGGTGCCACTATTTACTGCCACAGCGTATTTGGTGCCGACATATTCAGCGTATTTTTGTTCGAATTCTTTACCATATTTTCCAAGGGTCAACTGCCCGCTATCGAGTATACCGTCAATCTGTTTAAGTATCGTCTTCCTATCGTCCTCAGGAAAATATATCCTGGCGGCTGGTATGTTCACCTAAATATTCTCCTTTTAATACCTGTTCGGCTTGGTAGCAACCTATTCAAAAAGCAGCGTCTTATAACGACTGTACACTGGCAATAGTTTGTTTGAGTCCTGTCCCCAGGTCATACTCTGGACGGTAGCCCATTTTTTCAGCTTTAGAGATATCGGCCAGGCTGTGTTCTACGTCTCCCGGCAGTGGTGACTCGTATACTGGCTGCAGGTCTTTGTCCATGATATTGAGGATAATCTCTGCCAGATAATTTATTGAGTTTCTTTCTCCCCTTCCGATATTAAATATACCGGTGGTCTCATCTTGTGTAGCTACCACATTCGCCTGGATCACATCCTTAACATAGGTGAAATCGCGGGTCTGGTTGCCATCCCCATAGATAATAGGATGGTTACCTCGTAACACCCGAACGATGAATCTAGGGATAACCGCCGCATATTGAGAAGTCGGATCTTGCCGGGGTCCGTAGACATTAAAATACCTGAGACAGATGGTAGGCAGTTTGTAAATCTGGTGGAAGATACCGCAGTAATATTCACCTACCAGCTTGGTCAGAGCGTAGGGAGATTGGGGATTAGCCGGCATATCCTCCCTCTTGGGTAGAGTAGGGGTATCGCCGTAGACGGAGGAGGAAGAGGCGTAAATCACTTTCTTGACCTTGTTATCTCTGGCTGCCAGGAGCACGTTCAGGGTTCCGGTTATGTTTACCTCATTGGAGGCTCGTGGGTCCTCAATGCTTCGGGGGACACTGGGCAAGGCTGCCTGATGGAAGACGAAGTCAATACCGCGGAAGGATTTCTGCAAAAGCTTCAGGTCTAAGATACTGCCCTCGATGAATTTTATATTATCTTTCTGAAGCAAACTGGCTATATTTTCCTTCTTCCCTGTGGAAAGGTCATCAATGATAACGACAGTATTGCTGATGGCTAATTCTTCAGCCAGATTAGAGCCGATAAATCCGGCACCGCCGGTTATGACTACTCTTTTGTCTTTCATTTGGCCGTTTCCTCTGGTATGACTTGGGTGAATCTTATGATATTGCCCTTCCAGTTTGTTGAATTATACCTTAAATTGAGGATGGGGTAAATGTGGAGTGCTCAGACCTGAGGTGACCCCCTGACTTTACGGCTAGCTTCGTTTGGCCAAGTGCTTGATACTCAGAGCAACATTTGTCCAGTTTGTTCAGTCGGGATCACAGCTACTTAGATTGTTACCTCTGCTGCATAATTTAGCGCAAGTGTTGGACAGGGAATCTAGTATTTATGATGCGGTAAAGAGCACCGTCCCAACTGTAGAAGCCGTTCATCTCCCTCCTTCGGGAAAGTGTATTTTCCATACATATATCTCTATAAGAAAGTGTATGCAGGATGAAGGAAAACGTGCCGGTTTGGCTGCTCTCGCTGGGACGCCTGATGTCAAAATGGCCATCGTGGTGGACGAAGACATTGATGTATTTGCCGAGAAAGAAGTATTATGGGCTGTAGCTACCAGAATGGAAAGGGACAAAGACGTCACTATCATCCCTGAAGTGGTCGGAGCCAATCTAGATCATGCTGGCTATGATGAGGCTCGCCTTAAGTATGACTCAATAAACACAAAGATGTTAATAGATGCTACCAAGCCGATGGGCTTACCATTTCCTACCAAGATTACTCCATCCGAGGGTCTTTGGGAGAATATGAAGCTCGAGGATTATGTCAAAGATTATAAAAAAGGGGAGTCTGCTCCTTACTCATTTCCCCCTCCTTAAGTCGGCGATGGAGTAAACGAGGTCCATATCGAGGCTATTACGAACCAGATGAGCCAGCCGGTCATACTCGACTCCCTGCTGATGGTCATCGCCAATGAAGCTGAGGAGTCGTCCCTTTGAGCGAGCAATCTGCTGCAGGATCCCTCTCCGAAGTTCTTGGTTGTGGAACAGCCCATGAATGTATGTCCCTAAAACGCGTCCGCTTGCATCCAAACATCCGTCGATGGCATCACATGGCTTACTAGAGCGCTCCCGTACCCGAAAGGCTACACTGCCTGCATCGTTTTCTGTCCTACCCATGTGGATCTCGTAGCCTTCAAAGTTGACATTCTGGATTCCGGCGAGGAGCCCATGGTCGGCTATTACATTGCCCTTTATTTGGTGAGTTTCCTTGGTCGGCAAGAAAGTAGTGGTTATCGGTAAGAGACCCAGACCCTGGCTTCGCGGAATCCGCGACTCCACATGGTCGAGGTCATGGATATATGTACCTAGCATCTGGTAGCCCCCGCAGATACCGACGATGAAAACTCCCCGCTGGTAAAGCTCGGTAACTCTGTGGGCCAGCCCACTCGCCTTTAGCCAATCGAGGTCGGTTACCGTGGTTTTGCTCCCCGGAAGAATAATTAAGTCGGGGTGGTTCAGGTTCTCAATAGAATCTACATATCGCACCCTGACCTCCTCCTCTTTATCCAACGGGTCGAAATCATCGAAATTAGAGATATGGGGCATCCTGATTACGGTGATATCTATTTGGGCGGCACCAAACTGAGTCCTTCGCTGTTCCAGGGCTACTGAATCTTCTTGAGCAATATGGATATCGTCGAAATAAGGAATTACGCCTGCCATGGGAATACCAGCTTTCCTTTCAAGAAACCTCAATCCGGGTTCAAGCAGTGCCAGGTCTCCCCGAAACTTATTTATGACCAGAGCCTTGATGAGGCTTAAGTCTCTGGGTCTCATCAGCCATAGAGTGCCCAGCAGGGAGGCAAAGACACCACCGCGGTCAATGTCGCTCACTAGTACCACTGGGCATCGGCAAAATCGGGCAAGGCGCATGTTCACTATGTCAACATCCGCCAGGTTTACCTCGGCTGGACTGCCGGCACCCTCAATAACCACGACTTCATATTGGGAGCGGAGCTTACGAAGTGCCTCAGTCACTACAGACCACAATTGAGCCTTCAGCTGGTAATACTCCGCTGCCGTTGTTGATATCTGTGGACAGCCCAGCACTACCACCTGGGAGCGGCTATGAGCCTCTGGCTTTAGCAGGATGGGATTCATTTCCACAGAGGGTTCGATTCCTGCTGCTTCGGCCTGCACTGCCTGTGCTCTTCCGATTTCTCCTCCGTCGGGAGTGACATATGAGTTCAGGGACATGTTCTGAGCTTTGAACGGCGCTACTGTGAACCCGTCATTCTTAAAGATACGACACAGAGCAGTCACCAGTACGCTCTTACCAACATGGGAGGCAGTCCCCTGTACCATGATAGTCCTTCCCTTCATGGCAACTCCTCGCAGTTACAACTATCTCGAAATTGTCGGCAGTTCTCTACGAAATGTGATGCCATATGAGGTAAGCTACCCAGGTGGAGGTGAATATAAGAAGCGAGCAGTTGCTTCTTCTGAAAACCCTCCTGACAGCCATCTTTTTCGAGAATACGATAGGCTTTGGGACTATCGGCATTATTTTTTAAAACTGACCAGTGGAACTCATGGCCTCGAACTATTTCTCCCTGGCGCAAGATAGGGCCATCACCCAGAGCTTGAACTGTTCGGTAGCCCAGACTAAGGCGTGGGCTATCAATCCTAGAGGAAACAGGGATGACTCCTACCATTGGATGTTCGTCGCCTTGGAGGTCCCTGATGCTTCTGCCGAGGTACATCAACCCGCCACATTCGGCATAAATTGGCATCCCTCGTCCAGACGCTACCTTTATAGCCTGTCGGATAGACTTGTTGTCTGCCAGACCTGCAGCGTAGAGTTCAGGGAAACCACCCCCTATGTAGAGACCAGAGATGTCCTGGGGCAACCCGGCATCTTCCAGAGGGCCGAAGGGTACAATTTCAGCTCCCCAGGCCTCCAGGAGGTCGAGGCTGTCTTGGTAATAGAAACTGAAGGCCTTATCTTTGGCCACGGCAATCTTCGCCATAGCTGGCCTCCGCATCTGGGGAAACAGTACCGGTTCAGCTCGAGGGGTCACTGCCTGCTCTGACAGGCGTAAAATCTGGGGAATATCAAGGGTGGCTTCACATTGTGTTACCAGAAGCCTTAAGAATTCTTCGCTGGTTGCTCCCTCCACGGTGGGAATCAACCCCAAATGTCGTTCCGGCAGGGAGAGACTGTCGCGTCGGGGGAGATACCCCAGCACCGGAAGACCGGTGTAGCACTCAATGGCTTCTCGGCACAATCTGAGATGTTCATCGCTACCGATGCCGTTCAGGACGACGCCGCCCAGGCAAAGGGAGGCATCAAAATTCCGGTATCCGGCAACCATGGCCGCCAGGCTGCGCGCTCCCTTGCGGCTGTCCACCACCAGCAGCACCGGTGCCCCGAGGAACTTGGCCAGTTCTGCAGTGCTGCCCTCTTCACTCATCGATGAACGCCCATCATATAGCCCCATGACTCCCTCGATAACAGCGATATCTTTCCCCCGCGTGGCACGGGTGAATAGCTCAATAATGGCATTATGGGACATCAGCCAAGTATCCAGATTACGAGAGAGTTCACCGCTCACCCAGGTATGATAGGTGGGGTCAATGTAATCTGGCCCAGCTTTGAAAGGCTGCACTTTGAAATTGCGTTTGTGCAATGTACCGATCAGCCCGGTGGCTACCGTTGTCTTGCCCACCCCGCTGGTGGTACCAGCTACTACTATCGCTCTCACACCGGCTCCTGACTCAAGCTGTATTTCGTCTGGTAACCACGAGGAGTTACCATCCAGTTACTAAGGGTAAATGTCGTTGAATTCCCGATAATGACAGTCGTATTCATGCCAATTCTGTAGTCCAGCATGTGTTCCAAATCTGTGACAACTACCTCCTGCTTCTGCCGATAAGCATTGGTGACAATGCCTACCGGCGTCGATGGTGAGCGATACCGTAAAAAGATTTCTCTAGCTTCAGTCAGCTGGCGTTGGCGTCTCTGGCTTCTGGGGTTGTAGAGAACGATAACAAGATTCCCCTGCATCGCCAGATTCAGTCTCAGGGAAATCTCTTCCCATGGGACGAGGTAATCGCTAAGACTTATGGAGACAAAGTCGCCGCTTATGGGACTGCCGAGTAAGGCGGCACTAGCCGCCAGCAGAGGTACCCCGGGTACCACCTCGATATCTAAGTCCTCCCCAGATTGTTCTCGGAGCATTTCGCCCACCAGTCCCGCCATGCCGTAAATACCGGTATCACCACTGGAGACAAGAGACACTTTTCGGCCTTTCCTGGCCAGGCTAATAGCCATCTTCACCCGCTCTACCTCTGTCTCCATGCCGGTAGCGATAACCTCTTTCCGGCAAAGATAAGGCTCAATTAGCTTGATATAGGTCTTGTAGCCAACGACCACTTCGCTATGGTTGATAGCTTCTCTGGCTTTGAAGGTCATTTGCTCCGGGTCACCGGGACCGATGCCGACCAGAAAAAGCTTGCCTCGTTTCTTCCTTTCACCATTAAAGGCAAACCGGGCCACGGCGACAGTCACCATACGGTTAAAGCTCACCTTGGGTACAATGAGAGAGTTGTCGCTGCTCAGTAGCGCCGCCGCCTCACATACTGTCGGCGTTCCCACATATTTTAGTGCCGCTGCCGAGGGACTGGAGGGAAATTCTGACTTGCCCAGAGTTTCTTTATCAAAGTACTCTATCGGCAGGCGGGATTTCCGGGCAAAATCCAAGAGCCCCGGCTCGTTCCTCTTTATATCTATAGTGGCTATATTTCGGATACTATTGATAGATAATCCATGTTCAGATAAAAGGCGAGTTACTGCTTTTTCTATCTCGGTAGCCTTCGTCCCCCGGTTACAGCCGATGCCAATCACCAGACTCTTGGGGCGGTATATTACGGTATGGATGGGTAATAATGCTTGGCACTCTTTATCCAGAATTCGGTCGGTGATAATCAGTGCCGCCTGAGAGTTTGCCTGTCTCAAGGCTTTAATAGTGGAAAAGATATGCACATTACCCATTAATGGCTTGGTCTCTAGCCACCAGTTTCTCTCCCCGGCATCCTGGTAGATGCCTACCGGTTCTCCGTTTACCAGCGCTGCGCTGGCTGCCTTGACATGAGCATCATCCTCAACTTCCCAGCCAAACTCCCTTCCCAGCATGTCCACTGAAATTGTCTCGCTCACCTCGGAGGCGGTGGTAACTACCGGATGCGCGCCGATAAGAGAGGCTATCTTCTTGGTTAATTCGTTGGCACCACCGATGTGCCCTGATAACAGACTCACGCTGAACGAACTTGCGTCGTCGACCACGACTACGCCGGGGTCTTGATGCTTGTCCCCGAGTTCTGGGGCTACCAGGCGGACAGCGATGCCCACCGCCATGATAAGCACCAGATACCGGTACCGCCGGAAAGCCTCCCTGATCACTTCTTTCGCCGGTAACGAGAAGGGATGCTCGTCCGCATTTGGCCCCACCGCAAACTTTTCCGGCAGGTAAAGGTGACTGCCGGGAAGTAGCATTTTTAAGCGCTGACCTAACGCCACTCCTCTTCTAGTTATGGCCACAATGGCGATGTCGTTTTTGGTAGAACTATCGATATTCATGTTTAAAATCTCGGTCATAAAGTTTTGAGCGAAAGGGCTTTTTCCTGGAGTTTAAAAAACCGCCCACCAGTATCAGTGCCTGTTTCCTGATGCCCGATGCCTGCACACGCTCGACCAGGCTTTTTAACGAAGCCCGCAATACTACCTCGTCTTTCCAGCTAGCTCGGTAGACTACCGCCACAGGAGTATCTGCGGAGTAACCGCCTTCAAGGAGAGCAGATACCACCTCACTGATTAAGGAGACGCTCAGGAAAATGGCCATGGTGGATTGGTGCTGAGCCAGCCTTTTCAGACTCTCCAGGGCAGGAACCGGTGTTCGTCCCTCCATCCGCGTGATGATAACTGTCTGGGAAAGCTCAGGTATGGTAAGCTCTGTCTTTAAGGTAGCAACGGCAGCAAACAGAGAACTTACGCCGGGGATGATTTCGTACTCTATTCCCTTCTCATCCAGCACTGCCATCTGCTCTTGGATAGCTCCGTAGATGCTCGGGTCACCGCTTTGCAGTCGGGCAACAACCTTCCCCTGCTTGACGGCATCTAATATAATCCCGGTTATCTCCTCCAGACTGAGCGAAGCACTGGGGTAAATCTCGGTTCCCTCCCGGGTGGAGGAACAGACCTCAGGGTTTATCAGCGAGTCAGCGTAAATAATGACATCCGCCCGCTCGATGGTGTTTTTTGCCCTGATGGTCAGCAGCTCGGGGTCGCCGGGGCCAGCACCGATAAAATATACTTTAACCGCCATATTATTTCCTCACTATCAGTAGAGAGAAATAGTCGACCTTTTCCCATTTCAACTGGCTGATGTCCCAGATTATCTCTTCATCCTGAGTCGTACATTTCCTGACATAGACACATTTTTCAACCAGTTTCAGTTCCTCAAGAATATCGAGGAGCCTATTAAATACGGTGGTAATTTTCATAAAAACTACCGTGTCGAATTTCTCAAGTTTCTCTCTGATAACCTTATCTTCAGGGTTACCCGATATGATGGCTATACATTCATCATCGCTGGCGAGGGGAACTACAGTTCTTGCGGCAGCAGCATTAATAGAAGAAATTCCGGGAATAACCACGACTTCTACTTCCGGGTGAACCGTTCGTAGTGTCTCCAATACATGAATAAAAGTCCCGTAAAGGAGAGGGTCGCCTATGTTCACGAAGGCGCAGTCTTCCCCCTTCTTGAGATACTGCCAGATGGTATCCACGGCTTGGTACCAGTACTCGACCAGCTGCTTACTGTCTCTCAGCATGGGAAAAACCAGTCCGACAATCCTTGCCTCTGATTTTTTAGTCAGATTGCCAATAACGGATCTAGCATAGCTCCTGCTTTTCTCGTTTTTATGCGGCACGAAGATAACCGGCACCTGGGAGAGAACACGTGACGCCTTCAGCGTAATGAGTTCCGGGTCACCCGGCCCTACCCCCACGCCATAGAGGCGTCCGATTCTTGGTTTTTCATTACGCATGCGTCAACATACCTTCTTGCTTGCTGGCGGTAACTACAAAGACCGGATTCAATGCTTCAAATCGGGTAAGCTCTATGACACTGGTGCTACGCGCTATATTGACCAGAGTCACCTCAGACACAAGGCCTCTAGCTTTAAGAGCATTAACGGCTGCGCTCAGGTTCTCCAGCGCAACGATGTTGATGACAATGCGTCCACCGGACTTTAGCCGGTGGCTAACGACGTCCAGTATTTCTTCCATTCTCCCCCCGCTACCCCCGATAAAGACAGCGGTGGGGTCGGGTAACTCGTCTAAGCCATCTGGGGCAAAGGTCTGAACCACTTCGACATTAGGCACATGGAACTTCCACAGGTTTTTCTTGATTACCGCCATATCGGCATCGTTCTTTTCTATGGCGTAGATGCGCCCCTTTTTGACGAGGCAAGAGGCTTCGATGGAAACCGCTCCCGAGCCAGCGCCAATATCCCAGAGTATGCCTTCGTCAATGAGACGCATCTTGACCAGGCTTACTGCCCTGACCTCCTGTTTGGTAATAAACCCCTCTCTTGGCCTCCGCTGGTGGAATTCCTCATCGGGTATCCCTAGCCACTGAGGGCAAGGAGCGCTCACTGGCTCCTTCGGCTGGACTCTTAACAAAATCAGGATGTTGAGGGGGGAGAACTTCGTCTCGCGTAAGCCAGGCAGGTCGGTTTCAACAACCTTCTCATCTTTGCTACCTAGGTCTTGACAGACATAAGCCCGGTAGCTGTCAACACCGTGTTCCAGTAACACCCTGGCGATGGCGGCTGGGGTATGCTTTTCATCAGTGAATATACCAATCTTACAGTTTGAGCGTACCGTCTCGACAATATCCTCGACAGGCCTGGAATGAACACTGACAAGAGCCGCCTCCTCCCAACTTTCCTTAATGCGGGCAAAAGCCACCTGCATGGCACTCACGTTAGGTATTATTTCAACAGTATCCTTGCCCAGTTCTCTCGTCAGGTAGCTGGCTATCCCGTAAAAGCCGGGGTCACCCGAGGCCAGAACAACTATTTGTTTCTGCCCAAGGTTTGTCTTGATGACATCAGTTACTTCCGCCAGGTTATTTCCGATGATAATTTTCTCACCGGTCAGTGAGGGGAACATATCAAGCAGCCGCTTGCCTCCCAAGACTATCTCTGACCGGTTTACCAGCCGACAGGCTTCGGGGAGCAGGCTGGAAGCCCCATTGGGTGACATCCCTATGATGTAGACTTTAGCCTTTAGCACTGGCCCTCCCCAGAATAGTTCCCTCATAGTCGGACATGACACACTCCACTTCGAGTTTTCCTCCAGTCTTGTCCCGGCATTTCACTGCCGCCAGCCGACAGAGCTTGTCACAAAACTCTCGGACACACGCTGGCGGCAACATTCGGCGTAAATGATTAGCGGTAACTGCCGCTTTTAAATCATTAAGTTTCCCCTTGGGCACGCCGCAATTGGCAGCAACCTCAGTCAGAAAACCTATATCTACCTTAGAATCACTAACGTTAGTATACAGGTGCCCGGCAGCCAGCTTGCTTATCTTACCGGTCATGCCCCAGATAATCGCCTTAGCCAGATGTATCCGGACACATTCCTCCAGCGAGTAACCGATGAAGTCTCCCGCTTGAACGAAGCACTCCTCAGCCAGTGCCAGTTCACCTTGAGCAAACTTCTCGCTGCGTCTGCCCGTCGTTAGTACCGCTTGCTGGCAGCCACAGGCCACAGCTACATCCAGTGACTGAGATATACAGGTCGTATAGGCATCAACCGAATAGGGGATGACAATGCCGGTAGTGCCCAGAATTGAGATGCCATCTACTATTCCCAGGCGGGGATTCAGAGTTTTCCTGGCTAATTTGTCACCCCCAGGCACTGAGATTGTTATTTGGATACCTCTGCCATTCAACTTGTTTTGCGTTACCTTCCTGACCGAGCGCTCTATCATCTGTCGTGGCACCGGGTTAATCGCCGCCAGACCAACCGGTATTTCAAGTCCAGGCTTGGTCACCACTCCTACTCCTTTTCCCCCGGAGATATTGATGCCCGACTCATCTTTCCAGGAAACCGTAGCCCGTATTTCAGCCCCATGGGTAATATCAGGGTCATCACCGGCATCTTTTATTACCGAACACAATGCTTGATTGCGGTCAAAGACACATCGGTTGACCTTAAAATTTACCTCGTTTGCGCTGGGGAGATCAACCTGAACCTGGCTAATAGCCTCCTGCCGAAGCAGGGCAATGGCAGCTGCTTGTGCCGCCGCCGCGGCGCAGGCTCCGGTGGTGTAACCATAGCGCAACGGTTGTCCTCTGGCTTGTTTAAGCATCATCGGCTGGTTCTCCTGGTCGTACACGCAGTGAAATGCCCTCCGCCTTCCCGTGAGACGAGCTCTCCAAAAATCTAATTAACTCTCGTCTCGCCTCGCCGATAGTCATCGGCATCTCCGGAAAGTTTAGTCCTTCCTTCTTCTGGAGAATCTCAAAGAGATGACTTACCCGTGGTAGCCTTAACTCTGCCTCCCTAATCATACTGGTGTTGGCAAACACTTTACCTGGCGGGCCTTCGGTGATTATCTGCCCCTGGCTCATAATGGCTACCCGGTCGGAGAATAAGGGCACCAGCTCAACATCATGGGTAGCCATTAGCATAGCGATTCCCCCCTCTCTGTTCAGCTTCCTGAGTAAGCGCATAATTAAACTGACACCCCGCGGGTCCAGGCCACTGGTCGGTTCATCCAGCAGAATTGTTTGTGGCCCCATAGCCAGAACGCCAGCAATGGCCACCCGCCTTTTCTGGCCGAAGCTTAAAGTATGAATGGCTTTGTCGGGAAGCTCAGAGGCACCCACCAGTCCCAAAGCCTCCGCCGTCCTCCGCGCCACCTCATCTGGCTTTAGCCCCAGATTCACCACACCAAAGGCAACATCCTGCGCCACGGTAGCGCCAAAAAGCTGGTCGTTAGGGTCCTGAAAGACCATGCCCACCCGCCGGAAAATCTCCTCATCTTTAAAAAAACGAAGCTCTCTGTCACCTAGGCAGACTCTGCCCGAAGACGGTTTTAGCAGGCCGTTGAGGTGCTTTAGTAGCGTCGTCTTGCCGCATCCGTTAGCCCCCAACAGCGCTAAGAATTCGCCGTCCCTCAACTCCAGATTGATTTCACATAGAGCCTGCGCACAACCGTCATAACTAAAAGACAGAGCTTCGGTTTTTATCATGCTCTCCACTGTCCTATGAGATAGAGAATTACCAGAATGGCGCTTAAACAAACGGCAGTGATAAAATCCTTCCTGCCAAAATGTTCGCTATAACTAACGGTCACGGTGCCACTGTAGCCTCGCGCTATCATCGCCTCAAAGACCCTCTCGGCTCGGTCATAGGTGCGCAGGATGAGACTGCCGCCCAGTACGCCGAGAGACCTCATGCTCTGCCGCCAGTTATGGTACCCCAGGCGGATTCTCTGCGCATCCTTAACAGTCACGATTTCTTCAAGGAGAACAAAGATGTAGCGATATACCAGCAGTGCCAGTTCAACAAAGATTTTGGGCGCCTGGAACCAGGTAGCGGCCATAAGCAGCTTATTCATTGGCGTGGACATACTCAGGAATAGTATTAGCGAGACACCACCGATGACACGATACATAATTAAAAGGCCGCGAGCCAAGCCCTCTTCATAACCCACCAGGTTGAATCCCAAAACCGGCAAAATAAACAGAGTGGTGGTGCCGTAAAAAAATATCTGCGTAATCAGGACGACACCAGCCATAACCAGAGGCATAGCCAGTCTTAGCCCGAGCAGCTTGGGCGGGATGCCAACAGCTATTAGGGTAGCTAAACAGAAAAGGGCGATGGCTATCGGCGTATAGATGGTCGGTGACAGAAGGTTAATCACCAGAGCAACAACGGTAAAGGATATCTTGGTCCGCGCCTCTATCCTGGTCACTAAATTCTCTCTGTGGACGAAGACATCGGAAAATAGCTTGTCTTTATGAGACATGGCCCTTTCAGGGCAACCAAGTAACGCCAGACTTAATTGGCTGCCTGCTCCTTTCAGCTTTTCGTTTTCAATCTTCTCAGGCCATAGCCAGCAATAAATCCGCTGATGGCGCCAGCCAGGACAAAAACAAAGAGGACTACATCGCCGAGGTCAGGGTTAATGAATGGCTTCGAGAATGCGTCTATCCCGGCAGCTGTTAAGCAGGCGATGACAATTAAAACGCCAGTGATAAACATTCCTCGTCGCACCGATTACCCCCCTTTATCTTTCTCGACCAGAAGCCTTCTCCAGTTATAACCTATGATAAAGCCAGCGGCTACCCCACCTAAGCAGAAAAAGAAGACCAACATATTACCCTGCTCTGTATTAATATACGGGGCTCTGGCTCCCCTACCCGCCTGTTCCGCCGCTTTCCCAGATAAAACATCGGTGGCATCACTCCATATGCCCTTTTCTCTGACGGTGTTATCAGTAGAGAGAACTAGTGAGCCGACGATGGCAATGATTAAAATGGCCACCGTCACACTAATCGCTATTACCTTACCTATTATTAGTTACCTTCCTTCACGGTACTGACCATAGGCTTGGTGGTCAAGGGTATTACGTGTGTTAATAGCTCGGGACGGCGTTGATAAACAACCACCACTACGGCTGCGGTAAAGATGCCCTCCATAATACCCAGCGGTAACTGGGTAGGAGCGAAGGCTATGGCAATGGCCCCGAACATACCCCACAATGAGCCGCTACCGTGCAGTGCCGAGGCTAATTCAAAGGAGGTTACGGCATAGGTTGCCCAGTCACCCAGAATGCCAGCGGTAAAGCCAGCCACGGCTATCGGGGCATTAAGCCTTCTTAGCAGTAAGAAGGCACTAAAGCCGACAAAGGAACCGGCTACAGCCATAGAGATGATATTAGCTCCCCAGGTGGTTAAGCCACCATGGGCCAAAAACAGGGCCTGGATAAGTAGCGCCAGCGCGCCCAGAACAGTGCTGACGAACGGACCCACCAGGATAGCCGCCAAGGGAGTACCCACAGGGTGAGAACTGGTTCCGGAAATCGGTACGGGTATGGGGAAGACAGAAATCAAGAAAATGGCAGCACCAGCCAGTCCGAAGAGGGGCATCAATCTCTTGTTCTCCTTGGTTCTTCGTCTGATGACTATTACGCCTATGGTTATAAAGACAGCCGCTATCCCATACCATATCGCTGCCCAGTTTGCCGGGAGAATCCCCTCGGCAATGTGCATGGCGTATACTGGCGTCGGGTAAAGAATAAATAGTCCGAGAACGAGCGCCAGCGCTAAGGCAACGTGGTTTTTGATCCAGTGGATGCTTTTCTTCAGCGTTTCACTATACCTCTTCCTTTTGTAGGTCAAACCTGATCATGGCTGTTTCTTTCCACAGCAATCTTTAGTAAAGCATTAACCGTAGCTGCGGCCATGGCGCTGCCGCCGCGAGTTCCCACCGCAGTAATATGCGGTACATTCCGTTTCATTAACTCATCCTTCGACTCTTTCGCCTGCACAAAACCGACCGGCATGCCCACAATGAGAGCCGGTTTTATTCCGTCATTATCAATCAACTCCAGCAGGGTCATGAGAGCCGTGGGGGCATTACCGATGGCGACTATGGCTTCGTCAAGCCTGTTACCTAAATGCCGCATGCCAGCCGCCGCACGGGTAATGTTCTGTTCCTCCACCTGCTTCTGTCCTTTTATTTCATCCATGGCACAGGAAATAAAACATCCGCAAGCTTCAGCCAAATGTCTATTGATGCCGGCAGCTACCATCTGAACGTCAGTAAAAATGGGGCTGCCTTTAGCAATGGCGCTGAGGCAATCGGGAATTGCTGATGGGCTAAACTTTATCAAAGTGGCAACTTGAGTGTCGCCACTGGCATGGACAACACGCTTGACTACTAATCGCTCATCTCTGGAGATTTTTAGCGTAGGAGGTAATAGCCTTTCCANGATGTCCATACTTTGCTGCTCAATGGCCTCCGGGGAAGTCGGTGAAATAGGCATATTGGACCATAACTCCGGAGTGGCCTCTTCTATGCATCTAACCACGCATCTAACCACCTGGCCGATAAAATGTGCCTCCAATCCTAGAGGCTTAGCCACAATAAACTGCCTTTCCGGATAGGTGCGCTTTAGCTTCTCGACAAGCTGAGGGATATCCTCGGTGATGTGGCGTCCCGAGAAAAGGAAGTAGGGCATGATGACTATCCGATGTACTCCGTGTGCTGCCAGAGACTCCACGGCTTCTTCCACTGTGGGGTGATTAAACTGGAGCGCCGCCCCGATAACCTCCACGCCCGGTGGCAAGAGGGGTTTGGCCCCATCAGCAATCCTTTTCACGGTCTCGGGTACTTCGATGATACCTCGCCTGCCGCGGCTGCCATGGCATAGTATAATAACACCTGATTGCGACATAATATACAATCTTACTTGTTTCTTAACAAGCTTGCTTGATATCCTACAGGTATAGATACTACTTGTCAATAGTTACGGGGATTGATTTTTGACTTGTTCTCGGGGATGGAGTCAAACCGGGAGGTTACGCCATGCTGTTCTTCAGGCGCAAATCTACAAGGTCGTAATTCAGACGTTCCTCTTGCAGCCTCTTGATCAGTCCGGGGATAGCATCATCAGTGCAAACTATAGTAAAAGATAAGCCACATTGGGCCGCCTCAATGGCGGCTTCAGTGACGCCGTAAAGATAGCGAGGCTCAATATCTAAGCGTCTTAGCGAGATTAAAGCCTCGATACCAATAGCTCCAACCTGCTGGTTGTTGGNAACCCTGGCTTGCAGTAGTTCCAGGTCAACTTGTCTTGACCCACCCTTCTGAATGACAGGCACTTGCAGGATGGCTACCCTGCCTCTTATCAGCTCTACCAAACCTTCGATACTGGAGACATCTAAATCATCGCCCTGACTTACATTTGATACAGCCATACCTTTGGCACCACCGTCTATCTGGCTGGTAGCAAACAACAAGCCATTCTTCATCTTGAGCCCTACCGCCTGCCCTTGATTTATATCGCACTCGGCTATAGCGGCACAGACGGTAATATTGGTGATTGCCTGTTCCACCAGAGAAGCATAGCTGCGAAGTTCCCTGAGTACCGCAAGCATCCAGTTGACTCCTTTGGCACTCACTCTATAGTGAGAGCGACCGGTTGAGACAACCAGGTCATCCTTCACTAATCGGTGAATATAGTCAGATATTGCCTGTGGTGTTACCCCCAGCTTAAACGCGATGCTCTTTTGTTGAATAGCGGGGCCAGAAGCAGCAATTTCAACCAGTATTTGGAATCTGGTGGCGGAACTTTTATTTTGCAGTATCTCTACCATGACTTCAGCACGATTGTCCGACATCACGCAACGTTTAAGCATGAAAGAAGCACGACAGGCAACCTAAAGCTCTATCATATCCCGTGGTAGCTTGGTTAGTAGTTTATATCCATCAGGCGTTACAACTACCTCTTCTTCGAGCTGGAACGCACCCACGCGCCCTAGATATGCACCGTTTTCTATACACATAACCATATTAGGCTTGAGCTCCGTCTCCTCATCTGGTGATATCATCGGAGTCTCCTGAGAGTTACCTGGGCCAATGCCGAGCATATGCCCCATATTTTGTCTGGCACACCACTTAAGACCGCTTCTATTTACTGTTTCCTGAATTACCCGGTAAATTTCCTTCATTTTTACCCCTGGTTTCACTCTAGAGAGTCCTTGTTCGAGTCCTGCCTTCAGAGCGGTGTATATCTTTTTCTGCAAGTCACCTGGTTGTCCTACAGAAAAGGTTCTACCCATGTCCTAATTATATCCAAAAGCGGTGACTCCATTATCAACATAGATGATATCCCCCTTAGCCACCCGGTACTCTACTGATTCCACAGTCCCAAAGTAGTCACCAGAACCTATCTCAGCCCGAATAGCTTCAAGGCTCATGGCATTAGCATTAGTGGCAGCTTGCAAGACACCCCTTTTGTAAAGTGAACAGCATTATAACCAGGAGATGGCCGTTCGCTAGCTATCTTTCCTACTCAGTATTGAGTTCAGCCAGCCGGTTCAGCACCGCCTCCAAAGCATCCAGCTCTTTTCCATAGTTAGCCCAATCACCTGCTTTAAGATACTGCTGAGCCAAGTCATAATGCTGCTGAGCCTCCTCAATCAGGTCGGCTATGTCAGCGGCTATCAGCTTCTCCGGTTCTGCTGGAACTGGCGGTTTGACAGTAGGTTCAGTTGGAATTGGCGGTTTGACTACGGGTTCAGTTGGCGGTACCTCAGTACCAAAGATAGCCGCGAGACTTTCCTCCAATGTAGGTTCCATAGCTATCTGCTCACCGGCAGCTACAATAACTCGCTTTAGCTCCGGAAGACCACCAGCTTCTGCCTGAAGGAATACCGGCTCCACATACAGGATGGACTTGCCCAGGGGAATCAGCAGCAGGTTGCCGCGGATAACTCTAGAACCACCGCGACTCCACAGAGCAAGTTGCTCAGTAATGACGGTATCCTGCCCGATTCGGTTCTCTATCTGGCTGGGACCATACACCAGCCGCTCCTTGGGAAAATGGTAGGCAAGTAACTTGCCATAGTTATCGCCATCACTGCGGGCAGCCATCCAGCCAATGGTATTATTCTTATTAGCCGGTGTGAAGGGTAACATGAGCAGGAACTCATCCTTCTCTTCACCAGGCAGGTTCATGATTACATAGTAAGGCTCTACAGGCTGTTCTTTACCGGCATATACTTCTTTGGGTTTAGACCATAAGTCTTCCTTGTTGTAAAATACCCGGGCATCACGCATATGGTAGCTCTGATATACGGAGGCCTGGATACTGAACATGTCCTCCGGATAACGGA
Organism: Dehalococcoidales bacterium; assembly: GCA_002688105.1. GTDB lineage: Bacteria > Chloroflexota > Dehalococcoidia > Dehalococcoidales. The sequence continues at coordinate 37,502 of NZBQ01000005.1, forward strand.
GATGGACTCGTAACGATTCAGGCATCTGCTCTATGGGAACGAAGAGCCTGGGAAAGATAGCCTGATATGTCCTTATCAAAGCATCCTCTGGTTCAGTAACATAAAAGGTTACACTGCCGTTATAGGCATCAATAACTACCTTAACGCTGTTGCGAATATAGTTTATCCCACCACTAAGTGGCTCGGCGTAGGGATAACGATCAGTGGTGGTATAGGCGTCCTGTATCCAGAATAACCTTCCCTCCATCACCACCAGATAGGGGTCACTGTCCAGTTCCAAGAATGGTGCCAGATGGTTCACTCTTTCCCTGATATTACGATAATAGAGCACCTTGCTTTCATGAGTTAGCTCACCACTGATAAGGATATTAAAGTCACCAAGTTGCCAGGCGTAGACTAGTCGGCGGAGGAAACTGTCTAGACTAACCCCACCCTCGCCTTGGTAGTGACCGTAGACATTCTCAGTACCCGTAGGGTAGTCAAACTCCTGGGTCTTTGTTCTCACAATTATGTACTGATTCGTCTTTTCCCCAAAGTATATCTGAGGCCGCTCAATATTGAAGTCACCAACGGGAGGTATATCTTTTACCAGTAATATAGGTAACCCCTCAGCACTGACCTCATTAACCGGACTCAGGGCGATACCGTAGCCGTGGGTGAACTGTAGTCGGCGAGTGACCCACGTCTGTGCCTGTCCGGCTAGTTTCTCCACAGATAATTCTCGGGCCGATAGCATGCCCTGCCGGTACTCATCATCGATTATGTAGCGGTCGACATCAACATCATTGAAGTCATAGTAGAGTCGAATGGCCTGAATCTGGTTATAGGTGTCCTTTAGCGGGCGATGGTCCCAGAGCCTGATGTTATCAATGGTGGTCTCGTTTTGGGCTATATCCTGAGAGCTTGGCACCTCCTCTGCGGGAAAGGGCTGCTCCTCAACCCGGTCCAGAGCGAAGGCCTCTCTGGTAAACTGGATGTTATACTCGATGTAGGGTCCCTCTCGGGCTAGCTCGCTGGGTTGCACCTGAAATCGCTGTACCAGTGAGGGAAAGATCGCGCCAGCGATAATGGCAACCACTATCCACCCCCCTATGCCATAGAGGGGCCAGCGAGTGTTGCGCCGTAATATCGAAAACAGAATGATCCCGATGAAGATGATTACTACTACCAAAAGAATCCATTGTGCGGGGACCTTGGCATGTATGTCAGCAAAGCTGGCTCCGAAGACTACCCCTCTTGTGGAGAAGACCAGTTCCCAGATACCAAGCCAGTAACCCCAGGCAAAAAGACCCAAAACGGCTATGACCAACCCGCCCACATGGGCTAACACCGGCCGGGCAAAGTCAAACTTGAGCCGCTGCACAGTATAGCTGAGCAGATATACCCCGGTGCTGCCCAGAATAGTGATTATCAGCGCACTCGTGAACCAGCCTCGCAGGAAGTGCCGGAAAGGCAATGAGAAGACATAGAAGCTGATTTCCCTACTAAAAACCGGGTCGGTGATGCCGAAGGGCTGCCCATTGAAGAACTCAAGCACGACCTGCCAGTTGCCTTGGGCCACCATACCAAATATTAGGCTGAGCAGTGCTGTCCCCAGGATAACGCCCAACCTGAGTCTCTTCTGTATCTGGTTTGCTACGGACCAAGGCCAAAAATGTGCCTCGGTCTTGGATGCCAAGCGCGTAGCCAGCACCAGGTTTCCCAAAAATAATATACAAAAGATGATAGCCGCAGAGAAGAAGAGCATCACCTTGGTTTTCAGAATAGTGGTATAGACACTGCCATAACCCAGATTGCTGAACCAGAGCCACTCACTATAGAACCCCTTTGATATATTTAAGATAATAAACAGGACCAAGACTCCAGCCAGTATTAAAAATATTCTGGTAGCCGTCCATCGGCGCCGGGCAGGTGGTGCCGGCTCCTTATCCCTATCTTCAGGAAACCAACGCTGCCATTGTCTTTCAAATGAATCCAATCTACTCACCCCAACCTTTCTAAACCATAGCTAACAGTATCACGCTGTCTGATTTCCCATCCCGCCCGAGTTTCTAAACAAACTTGGGGCCAGCGTGATTGACAGAATAGCATACCCACTGGTAATGGTCAATGTTGCGCCAAATTATAACCCGAATGAACAATGTGGACTTTTACATGTCTGGCGACCTAAAGGGGCAACTCAGCACGGGGCAGGCATACATTATAAGCTCGTGGTACTGGCGGAAGCACAGGGATATAGCAACATAATCGCAGAGGAAGTAAGGTATGACCAAAATAATACTCTTGAGGAGGTTCTCGGCAGCTCTCAGCGCTACGGATATAAGTACGATATGAAAAGCAAATGGGCAACCCAACATCATGTTCAGATATGGCTGGACAACATGGCTTATGAACAGGACCTGCTGAACCCAACAGAACGGGAGCAACTGGAGCTTTACCTGCAACGAGCAACTCAACTCATTACATCAAGAACCTGATTATGCAGTTGAGAATTTTAGTCACATGTTGTTGACATAGAGTATTGACATCCAATCTCTTCCAAGTAACAATGTCTACGCGAAAAATAAGCAGGAGCAAGAGGAAAGGCGACGAGCAGCCTGCGAAGGTATTTACCTAGAGCTCATAGAATATCTAGAATACATTGGGGACTTGTATGAGAATGAGAAGCATCGGGAGCTAATGTGCCTGCCCCCGGTGAGAGACCTTCCGGAAAACCAGAAAGGGAACGACAACCACCAGAACCAGTATAGAAATCCACTGGACCTGATTGAGAGACAGGAAAACCGTGTTGCTGTCCAGCCGCAGGAAGGAAAGAAAGAAGCGCCCAACTGAATAAAGAATAAGATAGAGTAGAAAAAGCGAGCCATCAGGCTGAATACGACCCCGCAGTTTCCACAGTATGCCGAAGATAAAAAGGTCCATGAGCAATTCGTAGGCAACCGCCGGGTGTGTGGACGGGCGACCATAGGCAGGGCTATTGGGATGGGTATAAACCACCGCCCACGGCAGCCCAGTAATAGTACTGAAGTGTTCCCCATTAATAATGCAGCCGATGCGCCCTATCGCCTGAGCCAGGATAATCCCCAAGGCAAACTGGTCGCCATAGCGGGGAATAGGAAAGCCTTTAATTCTGGCGAATATTACCCCGGCAATCGCTCCTCCGAGGATAGCCCCCCAGATGGCTAGTCCACCCTGCCAGAAGGCGAGGATGACTCGAGGATTAGCCGAAAAGTAGCCCCAGTAGTCTATTACGTGCACCAGACGAGTGCCGATGATACCCCCAATAATACCCCAGAGAGCCAGGGAGTATAGTCTATCCATAGAAAGCCCTGCCTTAACCACAAGTCGGGCTGAAAGCCATACCCCTACCACTACGGCTACTACTATAAACAGGCTGTGCCAGGATATAGAAAATGGGCCCCAGGTAAGCAGGATTGGGTCTAATCCAATGTGTATCATCTAGCTCTATCTAATAGCCTCGGCCAGTGCGGTCTCCATAGCGCGCTTGGTCATGGCACCAATATTCACTGCCTGAATTATACCACCCCTGTCGATAAAGAAACTAGTGGGGATAACAGCACTCTCGTAAGTTGTGGTTATTTCGCCGGTGGTGTCAATTACGAAGGTCCAATTGTAACCGCCTCGCTGGACGAACTGGCGAACCTCCTCTTCAGGCTCTAAGGTGCCCACCCCGATCACTACTACGTCTTCATCCTTGTATTCCTGGTATACCGCCTCTATGTCTGGCATCTCAGCGCGGCAGTGCGGGCACCAGGTAGCCCAGAAGTTGAGAAACACAGTTTTACCCCGGAATTCACTGAGGGTAACCTGTTTGCCTTCCAGGTCGAGAAGGGTGAAGTCAGGCGCCGGGTGTCCTATTTCGGGAGCCGGCGCCAGTTCACTTTCATTTATTCCGATGCTGCCAGTGTCTTCTTGCCCATCTGCTCCTATGTCCTGGGAAGTAATAGCGCACCCTTGAGTTACCAGGAGCCCAGGAAGCGCTACAGCCAGCAGTACTAAGACTAGCCGCCAAGAGCGTAATAGATTGCGCTTTAGTAAGATATTCATTTTTACTCTCCTGTTCTCCGCTCGGAGTTAGATGCCAGGAATACAACCGGGGGCGCGAATCATCAGGACTGGTACGCAGGCAGCACGGAGAATCCGGTCAGCGATACTTCCCCAAACCCAACGGCTTACTCCGGAACGGCCATGAGTAGCGATAACAATAAGATCAGCCTCATTATTATTAGCATAATCTAATATCTTGTCGACGACATCCCCATAAAGAACTTCTGATTGTGCCGCAATATCTGTATCTTTTAGTGACTCCACTAACTTTTCAAGGTAATTTCTGGCGGTATCTATGCTTTGCTTTTCTAACCGTTGCCGTTCCTCAGGGGGGATTCTGACCTCCATGCCACCGCGTATATGGAGCGGTGCAACACCGCGAACGAGCGTGACTTTAACAACGTTGCATCCTACAGCAATCGTTTTCACATGGGGAAGCACACACTCGGCTAACTCCGAACCATCCAAGGGAACCAGTATGTGTCGATACATTTGACCTCCCTTTTGTAAAGCACTATCCGATTTGTATCCCAATCTAAATAATACCGTACCGACAATAAATGCGTCAACCATTTCCAATCGTATTCTTCTGAGATATCTGTCTTGAGCCCGCTTATGATTTCCATTCACCTCTTCCTGCTTCATAAACGACTTGAGTTTATCTCCTTTCCAACAGAATTGCCGCTGTAGGACAGATTGAGGCACATATACCGCAGCGGACACAGGTTAATATTGTCCATCGAGTTCATCTGTCAAACCCACATTTTGAAGCGGCGCAGTTAGACCTGGAGGTGTTGGAAGAAGGAGAACGCCCGGGTGATTGTTTCACCTGTCACGTGGTGTCTGGGCCGAGTTCCCTAGGCTTGTACTAATTAAAGTAAAGAAAGAATAAAGAAGCGCCTTCACACAGCACCTATCCGCGGTAATGCTAAAGGGGAGGCTAGAGTATTGCTAATCTCTCCTTTACTGTGTTTATGTTTAATTAAGTGGTATAATTAATCCGGAGGCAGGCAAGGATGAGGAATGAATCTGTGCTGTGGTTGCTAGTGGTAGCGCTACTGGTTATGGTGCCATTATTTACGGCATGTGCTGGTCAGGCTCCGACACCGTCACCGACACCATCTCCGGCTCCAGAGCCAACCCCGGCCCCAGAGCCGGCTCCAACAGGGGAACCAACGGCAATACCACACACACTGGAGGGACGTGACGACTGTCTGATGTGCCATACGAGTGGAGCCCATGCGATTCCTATCGACCATGCTGGGCGCACTAATGACATCTGCACTGTATGCCATCAGCCGGCAGGGTGACACAAGTTTGAAAGCGAAGCGACTAGGGCCACCATTTGTTGGCGCACTTCTCTGGTATCCCCAAAATCCTAGCCCGGGAGTGAAAAGTGCTAAGGAAAAGGAAGTTCCTTATTGGCGGAATTATTGTGGGTCTCGCCATAGGCTATCTAGGCTATATGGGTTTTCAGGGTTCGGCAACCTATTACTATACGGTCAGCGAACTCACAGAACTGGGAAGCTCAGTTCATGGTGAGAATGTGCGAGTGGATGGGCAAGTTGTGTCAGGCTCTTTGGAGCAGGAGTCCAACGGACTTATACTTAAGTTCAACATTGTTGATGAAAAAGAAAGCCTGCCAGTAGTTTACCAAGGAATTGTTCCCGATAGCTTCAAGCCTGACAGTGAGGTTGTGGTTGAAGGTCATCTCAATTCAACCGGCGTCTTCCAGGCGAACACTATAATGACGAAGTGTCCCTCTAAATATGTGCCACAAGAATGAGATTCAATTTGGGAAAGTAACTTATGGCAGATATAGGCTATGTTGCCCTATTTCTGGCACTAGCAGTCTCGGTCTACTCTGCTATTGCTTTTATATATGGGGTAAAGAGAAAACACCTGGCACTGACTAGGAGTGCTAGAAATGGTCTTCTTGCTGTCTGTGGGCTGGTTTCTATATCGGTAGCAATTCTAGCTTACGCTCTGGTTACTCATAATTTCCAGATAGAATATGTTGCTTCATATTCCAGCAGCGACATGTCCTTGCCTTACCTGATTAGTGCTTTATGGGCGGGTAACGATGGCTCGCTATTGTTCTGGGCATGGCTCCTGTCTTTATTTGCCGCTGTGGTAGTACTTCAGAGACGAGACGCCGGCAAGGTGTTAGTACCTTACGCCTCTTCAATTATCATGTTCACCCAGGTCTTCTTTCTCATTCTACTGGTCTCGGTATCAAACCCTTTTCATAAACTCGCCTTTACTCCTGCCGAGGGGATGGGTCTTAACCCCATGCTTGAGAATCCAGGAATGATACTGCACCCACCGGTGTTACTGGCTGGCTATGTTGGTTTCACCATCCCCTTTGCCTTCGCCATAGCTGCCCTGTTGTCCAGGAGACTTGGCGATGAGTGGCTAATAACCATAAGGAGATGGACACTTCTGGCCTGGCTCTTACTGGGGATTGGCAACATTATTGGTGCTTGGTGGGCATATGTGGAGCTGGGCTGGGGAGGCTATTGGGCATGGGACCCGATAGAGAACGCAGGTTTGATGCCCTGGCTGGTAGCCACTGCCTTCCTCCATTCTACTATGATGCAAAGAAGGAGGGGGATGCTCAAGGTCTGGAATATGGTGCTGATAATACTAACCTTCAGCCTGACGATATTCGGCACTTTCCTGACTCGGAGCGGTATCCTTTCCTCAGTGCACACTTTTGCCGAGTCGGCATTAGGGCCCTTCTTTTTGGTCTTTATCGGTATCATCCTCTTTGGCTCGCTGGGCTTACTTTACCATCGCAGTGACGGGTTGAAAAGTGAGGCAGAGATGGAATCCCTTGTCTCCAGAGAGAGCACCTTCCTGCTGAACAATCTGCTTTTAGTTGGTGCTGCCTTTGCTATCTTCCTAGGGACGGTTTTCCCGGTAATATCTGAGGCGGTACGTGGCGTCAAGATTAGTGTCGGGGCGCCTTTCTTCAATCAGGTGAACGGCCCCATTTTCCTAGCTATTATTCTGCTTACCGGGATTTGTGTCCTCATTGGTTGGCGGCGGGCATCAGTCAAGAAGCTGATTCGCAGTTTTCTCTGGCCTCTGGTGGCAGCTCTAATGCTGGGGATAGCTCTTTTCTTCTTGGGGATAAGGGAGTGGTATGCCCTTGTTGCCTTCTCCCTATGTGGCCTTGTCCTCTTCACCATACTCTATGAGTGGTTCCGCGAGACGAGAGCACGTCACCGGATGAGGACAGAGAATTACCTGAAGGCTTTTTGGGGTTTGATTTGGGCTAATCGGCCTCGTTACGGTGGCTATATTGTTCACATCGCCATTGTCTTCATTGCCATAGGAATCATTGGCTCCTCCTTTTACGACGTAGAAAAAGAAGCTACACTTATGCCGGGTGAATCGATGACTATCAAGAACTATACCCTCACTTATGAGAACATGGACTACTATGAAACCCAGAGCAAGGCGGTGGTTACGGCTAGTCTCTCTGTCTATAATGAGGGGAAACTGATTGATGCGTTAACCCCGGAAAAATATTTCCACCAGAGCTACGAACAGCCGGTGACTGAGGTAGCTATCCGTACCACCCCCCTCGAGGACCTATATATCATTCTGGTTGGCTGGGGTGATGACGGCTCCACTACCTTCAAGGTTCTGGTCAACCCTCTGGTTAGCTGGATGTGGATTGGGGGAGGAGTCCTGTTTCTAGGAGGATTGGTTGCTTTCTGGCCTGAGCGGCGGGAAAAATCAACTCCGGAACAAACCAGGGCACGGAGAAAATAACTATGATGCTAAAGAGGCTTGGCACTATTATTCTTCTTTTTCTCATCTTCGCCTCTCCGGTCAGGGCTGACGCGACCACGGTGAGTGGTATATCTGGAGACCTCGTCTGTCAGTGTGGCTGCATGATGGTGCTGAGTAATTGCAGTCATGCCGGATGCGCCGTGCGGGAAGCGATGACTACTCTGATAGCGCAGAAGATTGACGGCGGTCAATCAAAGGAACAGATTATCCAATCCTTTGTTGCCCAATATGGGGAACAGGTGCTGGCATCGCCGCCCAAGCGGGGTTTTAACCTGACTGCTTGGATTTTGCCCTTTGCCGCCATATTGGGTGGGGGAGGGGTAATCTATGTTGCACTAAAGAAATGGGTAAGGCGAGGCAGGCAGTCTCAACCCAGTGCTATGGTTGAGGCTGAGGCAGGGAATGAAGAATACCAGCACCAGCTTGAGAAGGAGCTAAAAGATTTTACGGAGAAGGGTTTCAGATGACCATTTTTGTTGCCTTGGTACTGACAGTACTGACCTTTGCTTTCGTCACCTATCCACTGTTAAAACGAAGGACACCCTCAGCGAATTCAGTTGAGGATGAGAAATTACAAGAGGTATACGCCAAACGGGACACCACCTATTCTATGCTCAAGGAGCTAGAATTTGACTTCCAGTCAGGTATCCTAACTGAGGAGGACTATCGGAACCTTGAGGCAAAATATAAGGGGAAAGCCATTTCCATTCTCAAAGACATCAATAATCTGAAAAAGGGTAGTGATGTGGAGGAGGAAATAGAAAAGAAGATTCTGGAGCTGCGTCGGGGCGAAGGACGATTCTGCCCTCAATGTGGAGCGGGGTACCTGGATGATGACCGCTTCTGCTCTCGTTGTGGTACAAGTCTGAGCCAGGGAGGACATGTTGATTAAGCGTATTATCTGTCTGGTAATGATATTTATCTTGGGTCTATCTGCCTCCGCATTGGCTGCGGAACCAGCCAGCAGAATAATTGAGGGTCGGGTAGTTAATGGAACCGCCGGTGGCAGTAGTGTGGCTGACCAGAACATTACCCTGAAGACCTATCTAAATGATGCTGAGGTGGATGCAACCTCCACCGAAACCGATGCTGAGGGCCGCTTTGTATTTGATGATGTGTCAGCTGAGTCAGGCTATGATTACCAGGTAGTGCTTACCTTCCAAGATGCAGAGTACTATAGTGAATGGCTCAGCTTTGCTGAAGGAGAGACGACCAGATCTGTCGAAGCCATTGTCTATGATTCAACCACCAGTGATGAGGCAATCAAGGTAACCATGACACATACCATCATATATGTTGGGCAAGATAGTCTGCAGTTTATGGAGTATTTCCTCTTTGTCAATGAGGCAGACCGGACTTATATTGGGTCGGAGGAGTCCGTTATTGAGGGGAAGAGAGAGACGTTGAGGTTTTTCCTGCCTCAGGAGGCAACCGAGTTGCAGATTACAATGGGGCTGATGGAGTGTTGTATTATGGGCAGTGAGGAGGGTTTTATTGATACCATGCCGGTATTACCCGGGGGGAAGGAGATGGCCTACTCCTATACAGTTGACTATAATGCAGGAGTACATACCCTTTCCCAAAGGGTATATTATCCCATAACCAACCTTGACCTCTTGATTCAGGGTGAGAGCGTTGAGGTTGCCAGCGACCGGCTAACAGTAAGTGAGCCAATGGATATCGAAGGCGTTCGGTTCAAGCATTTTTCGGGCAGAGACTTTGCCCCGGGTGACATCTTGGTGGCCCAACTGTCCGGTCTACTTGAGACCAATACTCAAGGGGTTATCAAATGGGTAGCCCTGGCGCTGGTAGTGCTTGTAGTCGGTGCTAGCCTTGGCTACCTGCTGAGAAAGAAGAGGCTTCAGCCAGTGGGCACTGAAGATAACCTTGACCTGAGGAGACAAAGATTACTTGTTGAGCTTGCTCAACTAGACGACAACTTTGAGAGTGGCAAAATCCCCGAGGATGCCTACCGCAGGCTGCGGGCAGAGTGGAAGGCACAGTTGGTCGAGCTAATGCGAAGGTCAAAAGAGGAGGGTGGCAACGGATAATGGGTAGGACTAATCCTGCTTCCCAAACTTCGGTGATAGAGGCGCAGGGGCTTACCAAGTCCTTCGGCAATCACCCTGCTTTAAGAGGGATAGACCTTGAGGTAAGGCAGGGGGAGTCTGTTGTCATCTTCGGTCCTAATGGGGCAGGAAAGACCACCTTAATCAAGGTGCTGGCTACCATCATGAAACCCTCCTCAGGCAGGGTTCTAATTGATGGCTTGAATCTTAAGAACAATGCCGAAGGGATCCGATGTAGGATTGGCGTGGTTGCCCACCAGACTTTTCTCTATAACAATCTTACCGCCTACGAAAACCTGGAATTCTACAGCCGCATGTATGATGTGCCTAGGCGTAAGGAGCGGATTCACGAGGTAGTAGCTATGGTGGAAATGACATCTCGCCTTCATGATCGAGTGGGCACTCTTTCCAGGGGTATGCAGCAGAGGCTGTCCATTGCTCGTTCCCTGCTTCATAAGCCAGCCATAATGCTGCTGGATGAGCCAGAGACGGGATTAGACCAGCAGGCTACCTCTATGCTCTGGGAGGTATTGCAAACAGGGGGGGAGGGGAAACGCTCCATTATCCTTACCACCCATAACTTGGAGCGAGGACTCGAGCTGGGCGATCGTCTGCTGATTTTAGACAAAGGCAAGATTGTCTACGAAAAGTCAGGACAGGCCTTAGACCTGGCAGGTTTACGGGAGGTTTACCAGCACAGCACGAGGGTTAAAACATGAATTTCTGGCGCAAGGTCATTGTCATAACCTGGAAGGATGCTCTCTCTGAAATGCGCACTAGGGAAATTGTTTTTTCAGTGCTGGTTTTCACCTTTTTGGTGATAGTGATATTCAATTTCGCCTTCAGCGCAAGTCAGGAGACGATAGCATTAGTGGCCCCGGGTATCATCTGGGTGACTTTTGCTTTTGCCGGAGTGTTGAGTCTTAACCGCTCCTTTATCATGGAGAAGGAGGAGGGTTGTCTTGAGGGATTAATGATATGCCCTATAAGCCGAGAGGTTATTTATGTTGGTAAGATGCTGGGAAGCTTGTTTTTTATGCTGATTATCGAGGCAATAGCGCTGCCTATTTTCGCTTTCCTTTTCAATCTGCCGGTTCTCTCACTACAAATCGTTGCCATCACTGTTTTAACTACAGTGGGATTTGTCGCTGTCGGCACTCTATTTTCTGCCTTAGCGGTTAATACCAAGGCGCGGGAGATGGTACTGCCCATTCTCTTCCTTCCCATCATTGTCCCCATAATCATCAGTGCTGNTAAGGNTTCAGGGCTGGCACTTTCCGGCGAATCCTGGAGTGGTCTAGCCTCCTGGCTTCAGATAATAGTGGCTTTTGACGTCNTCTTCTTAGTGGCGTCGTTTTTNACCTTTGCCTTCATCATTGAGGAATAGAGAGGAGAGTGGCTGTGAAAAATAATATCCTACTTAGGCTAAGTTTCGTCCTGATGCTGGTTACCTTGTATCTTGTCTTCCTTTATGTTCCTACCGAGAAAGAAATGGGGATTGTNCAAAGAATCTTCTACCTTATGGTCCCTATGGGATGGCTGTCTTTGCTGGCCTTCCTTGTTGTCTTTATTGGCAGCATTCTCTATCTGAAAAGGAGAGAAAGCAAGTGGGATATCCTCGCCCACTCCTCGGCTGAGGTGGGAATTGTCTTTACTACCTTGGCTCTCATCACCGGCTCTATCTGGGCCAAGCCAATTTGGGGGGTGTGGTGGACCTGGGAGCCCCGCTTGACCGCCACCCTCGTCCTCTGGTTCATCTACCTGGCCTATTTCATGGTACGTTCCTTCGCTACTGAGGAGTCTCGAGGTGCCAGATTCGCCGCCGTAGTGGGCATTATCGGCTTCATCGACATACCCATTGTCGCTTTGGCAACTACGCTGTGGAGAGGAACCCACCCTGGACCGGTGATTTTCCAAGGGGGAGTAGCCCCACCCATGCTTTTAACCCTCCTGGTCAGNATAGCTGCCTTCACCACTTTATATTTTGTTTTGGTGATTCAACGAATTTCAATGAAGAATGATGAAATTGAAATAAAAAGGTTGGGGGAACTATTAAGTTAGGTTTATAATTCGATTACGGAGGGGTAAAAATGGAGAATGCTGGCTATCTATTTGCTGCTTACGGTGTAGTTTGGGCAGTGGTTTTCGGCTATGTACTTGTCTTACAAAATAGACAGAGAAGATTGCGACGGGAAATCAACTCTCTAAAAGAGACGTTGAAGGAAAGAAAGTTTGAACAATAGGGAGACAGGGTCTTCACCAGGGGTGTCTTTGTTAATGAAGCAAAAAACTTTTTCAAGCCCGATTGTGAAGAGAAGACGTAAGGACTCTTCAACAGCCAACGAGGCAGGTTGCTCCTTACTCAGAAGACCATAATTTCTTTATCGAATTCTGGACTCATGTCCTTATAAGAAAGAAGATAATCAAATTGGGTGAGTGGTTGGTCAGACATGGAGTTATCGATGAACCTGAGGACATATGGTTCTTCAAAAGATATGAATTCGATGAGGTGGTGTTTGATGTTTGTCAGGCATGGGGTATAGGCATTGCAGTGAAAGATATTTACTGGAAGAAGAAGGTGGAGAAAAGGAAGAGGATGTGGGAGAAGTTTTGTGAGTATACTCCCCCTACCTTGCTTGGAGAATTCCCTGAGGAGGAATTTACTGAACCAGTTACNAAGATGCTATGGGGCATAACTAAGGAGANGCTGGAAGAATGGGAGAAGGCGGCGGAAGAAAAGGAGGGGGGACATACTTACCGGTGTAGCTGCCTCATNCGGTGTTGCTGAGGGACCGGCCGTAGTCATCCCCAGGTTCTCCGAGAGCCATAAGGTAAAGAATGGAGATATTATGGTCACATCGACGATGGCGCCGGCATGGGGTCCGGTTCTGGCAGGGAGCAAAGCTATGGTGCTGGACTCAGGTGGGAACATGTGCCGTGCTGCTATAGTTGCCCGGGAGGAAGGGGTTCCCGCCGTTACCGGCACCAGGTTTGCAACGCAAAGAATTAAGACCGGAGATACCATTAGGGTGGACGGTAATAAGGGAATTGTGGAGATTATTAAACGCGCTGAAGGCTAAAATCAACTTAAGAAGGTTACTAAGGGAATCTGAAAAAGTCGGGGATTTGCTCCTCACTTACCCTATTAGAAAAAACAGTCTGAGAAAGAGGCTGATATTGCGAGGAGGCCGGTAGCACTTAACATAAAACCATGAAGCTAGTTCTGCACATATAGCCTGGGGAAGGGAAGACGAGCAATCGGTCGGGGAGATTGGGGCATAGTCAATCCTTATTGGTGACTGGGGCGCTAAGAAGTATGAATTCGAAATCCTGGACCTTAATCATTAGTGTTTTATACTTATGGTATCTCCACTCCTGATAACTCCGCCACGGATTACTTTGGCAAATACTCCTTCCTTAGGCATGATGCACTTACCGGTTTGACGAAAGATAGCACATCCGCTATGGCACTTTTTGCCTATCTGGCTGATTTCCAAGATCACTTTGTCCCCTGTACTTATTTCCGTGCCAATGGGCAGGGAAACCAAATCTATTCCCTCGGTAGTAAGGTTTTCGGCAAAGTCTCCAGAACCTACCTCAAAACCTAGCCGTCGCATCTTGTTAATGCTCTCAATTGCCAGCAGGCTGACCTGGCGATGAGTGCAGCAATCAGCATGGGCGTCACCGATAAGTCCATAATCTTCCCTGAGAATACCTTCCGACACTATTTCTTTTCTGGTGCCCTTTTCCTCACTCCTACAGACCGCCATTACTTTAGCCAGCATCTTTCAAACTCCTATATTCAAGGGTAAGCAAGCTATCCGCCGCCTATTGCCGGGTCAATCAGCATGACGTTAAGCATCTCTTTGTTCTTATGCTCGTCCTGGGCAGCCAGCTGGACGAGTTCTTCGTAGGAACGAACCATCTTGCCCTCGGCGATGATAAAAGCCCACGACCAACTGCCGAAAGCAATCCCCTTGGCCTGCTCGAAGTCACAAATAGTTTCCTCCTCCTGATTCCTGGTAGTCTGCCACCTGACCTTTAACTTGGGCAAATTAGACATCCACCNCCTCTTTTTCGCCCCTGAGGTTTATATTTGCCGAGGGCATCGTAGAAAGCCCTCCAGAAGGGGTCAACTATGGGGTGCTTGGGCTTCTTGCCCCCCTTCTATCAGGACAATTCCTTCTTTAAAATCTTGGTATGTCGCTGGCAAAACTCGTATCCGCTTTCAAGCTGGGCAAAGATAAGCTCCTCTTGCCAGTGAGCGTTATATAATCTACAACCTTTATCTTGGCAAAATGGGTCACCGGTTAAAGAATAGAAAACCGCCTGCATTACATACCCCTTGATAACCTCGGTCAGCCGCCTATCTTCATAATCAATAAAACTTCCCTTGAATTTGTCGTTAAGTTCAGTTAGCTCCATTCCCAATCTCTCATATTGTTGCTTCAGAAGATAATACTCCCTCGGTTTTGCTGGTCCCTCCACGATTCCTGTCGTTGAGATAACAGAAGGGATACTGTATATACTTGTCCTTACATGATATCTTTGGTTGCTCTCATCCCAAGTAGCAAATAGACGATTGGTGAAGATGATGTGAGCACACTCAAGGCTATACTCCCCTCTCGGTATAGTCTCTTGAAAGACCCTTTGTAGATGAAGTCCATCGTATAGGATACCAAAGGCACTTGTTTTTCCTAAAATTCTTCTTTTTTCATACCCTATCTCACCATAGAGTGGCTCTTGTTCGGGCAGTATCTTTTGGCGTACCTCTTGAATTTTGGTGCTGGCAATTTTTCTGGCATAATCCGAGATTTTATCTTGGGGAAGCTTGACGAAGGGATTTCCTCTTACCTCAATTTTAACCTTCTCCATTTTCTGGGCTAGATATTTGGTAATCTCTTCTATACTTAGTTCCTGGGCAGCGCCCTCGTCGTAGAGAATAATCCTCATTATCCCCCGAGCCTCTATCTCAATTTCTCCAAGGCAATTTCAGCTGCCCTTTCTCCTGATAGAAGCATTCCCCCAAATGTGGGCCCCATCCTTGGTAATCCGAAGGTTGTTGATACCGCCATACCGGTGACAATTAAACCGGGGTGAACCTCACCAGTATGCTCAACGACCAGGTCTTCCGACCTCTCTACCCACATCGCACCAAAACCCTTGGTTGTAATCAGTCCTCTTTCTTCCAGTTTTTTCACTACTTGAGCATCATGCCCGGTAGCATCAATCACTATTGTCGATTCTATAGCTACCGGGTCAACACAGGTTATCTCCCTGGGCAACGCCGCGATGGGTGTCCAGTTTATTACCGCTCCATACACTCGCCCATCCTCTCTCAAGACTAGGTCTTCAAAGATCGTCATATTAGCAAATTTAACGCCACTATCACAGGCTGAAGCAATAAGTTTTGAGCAGGCGTGAGGTCCGTCAGCAACAAGTAAACCTTCGCTAACTTCGTTGTACGGGATACCAAGCTCATCTAAGACTCTCTCTCCGGGATGTCTTATGGTTACCTTGTTCATGAGGTAACCTCCTATCCAGAAACCACCACCGAGGTAGTTGTTCCGTTCGACAATAAGAACCTTCTTACCGGCCTTGGCCAGGTTGCGACCGGCTATTAGCCCACTGGGACCACCACCAATAATGGCGCAATCGCTTTCCACGTATTGTTCAAACTGCTTGGCGAACTCAGTGACTATGGCACGAGTTATATCCTTTTCTCCTACTGGGCTGAATTTTTCCATTTTTATTCCCCTTTAGATTTACTTAAGTAGTCTTCAATAGCTGATTTAAGCGCTTCCTCAGCTAAAGACGAGCAATGCATCTTAATCGGGGGCAGTCCACCCAGAGCCTCAGCTACTGCCCGTTTTAAGATTTTCAGTGCTTCTTCTATACTCTTCCCTTTTACCATCTCGGTGACCATGGAGCTGGTGGCAATGGCGGCTCCACAGCCAAAGGTTTTGAATTTGCTGTCGACGGTAGTGCCATTATTCACCTTGATGTACAGTTCCATAATATCGCCGCACACCGGGTTCCCCACATGCCCAATCCCATCAGGATTTCCCATCTCTCCCACATTCCTCGGGTTATTGAAGTGCTCCATCACCTTTTCGCTATACAACGGCTGCGTCTTAGTCATGTTTTCCGCACCTATCTGTGGCTCTTCAGAAGCGGCGACATAGCTCTGAGCTTGGCTACAATTCGGGGCAGTACCTCCAGCACTCGACTTATATCCTCTTCAGTAGTCCACTTTCCCAGACTAAACCTCAACGAACCGTGCGCTTGTTCAGGGGAAAACCCCATTGCTAAAAGAACGTGGGATGGTTCAAGGCTTGATGAACTGCAGGCTGAGCCGGTAGAGACACAAATGCTCTCCAGGTCAAGATTCAGGACCATCGATTCGCCTTCAACATAATTAACACTTACATTGACGTTGTTGGGCAGTCTCTTTAAAGGATGACCATTTAAATGGGTGTGGTCAATCCGCTCCATGAGGCCTTTAATGAGCTGGTCACGAAGGTAAGTCAATCGCTCCGTTTCCCCATCCATTTCCGGCTGAGCAAGTTCGGCGGCTGTGCCAAAGCCTACAATGCCAGGGACATTCTCCGTGCTCGCTCGCCGCCTTCTCTCCTGCTCACCACCGTGCATGAAGGGGACTAGCCCGGTACATTTTCTGATATACAACGCTCCAACCCCCTTGGGACCGTAGAGCTTGTGGGCTGACATAGAAAGTAAATCCACCCCGAGTTCATTCACATCTACCGGGATATGCCCTAACGTCTGTACGGCATCAGTATGAAAGTAGGCTCCCGCCTCCCTGGCAATCTTACCTATCTCGGCTATCGGCTCTATGGTGCCTATTTCATTACTGGCATGCATCACCGAAATGAGTACGGTTTTGCCGGTAATGGCCTGTTTAATATCATCGGGGTCAACCAAACCATACTTGTCCACCGGGAGATAAGTTACTATGAATCCCCTCCCTTCCAGGAACTTGCACGTCTCTATCACCGCATGATGCTCGATGGAGCTAGTAATGATGTGGTTCCCCTTAGACTCGTTGGCAAAAGCTACGCCCTTTATGGCAAAGTTATCTGCCTCCGTTCCTCCACTGGTAAAGACGATTTCCTCATCCCGGGCACCGATGAGAGCAGCAACCTTACCTCGTGCCTCCTCCACGGCTCCCTTTGTCTCCTGTCCGCAGGAATAGAGACTGGAAGGGTTGCCAAAGGCATCAGTAAAATAACCCAGCATTGCCTTTACTACCTCAGGACGTGTCGGTGTTGTGGCAGCATAATCAAGATATATTCTTCTCATTTTTAACCCTCCACAATGTCTCCAATGACGGGGTCAACTCTCACCCCTTTGTCAGTCATCCAGGCGATGCCCCGCTCGATTTCTCTCTCTTCTCCATCCAGCTCCAAAACTACCCAGCCTTTATTTTCCGATACATCGGCCCGGCGGATGTCGGTCACCACCTTGAATTGCTGTCCGAGGTTATGAATGATGGGCTCCTTGACTAGCCCCTCAGGAAAGGTAAACATTACTTGCTTCTTGGCCATCTTAGTCCCCTTATCTTTACTGGCATTATTATAGCAGAAATGGGTATGATAGGCTTAAACTCGCGCACCAACTATTTCCTCAAATGATTCTAGGCTGGACTGGATCGTAAAGGGCTGAACGATGTCTGACACCGTTTCTTGTGTCTTGGGTCCGGCTCCGGTGATAAAAGCCACCGTTAGCTCGTTCTTCTTGATTGTTCCTGAAGCTGCCAGCCTCTTGAGTCCGGCAATTACTACTCCGCCGGCCACTTCAGCAAAGATGCCTTCAGTTTGAGCCAGTAATTTCATTCCGGCAATAGCTTCGTCGTCAGTAACGGCGCAGGCACCACCCCCCGACTGCCTGACGACGCTTAGCGCATAATAGCCATCGGCTGGATTCCCAATGGCTATTGACTTGGCAATAGTGTTTGGCTCTACCGGGTTCACATGGAGAGTACCAGTCTCAAAGGCGTTAACGATGGGCGAGGAGCCAGCAGCCTGATTGAGATACATATGGGTATTAACCGGTTCGATTAAACCAAGCATAGATAGCTCATCCAAGCCTTTCTGTATCCGGGTAAAGAGGAGTCCCGAGGCAGCCGGAGCTACCACACAGTCAGGAGCACGCCACTCTAGCTGCTCAGCTACTTCATACCCCAGAGTCTTGCTCCCCTCGGCGTAATACGGTCTGAGATTGATATTAATAAATCCCCAGTGGTATCTTTGTGCTAGCCCGGCACAGAGGCGATTGACATCATCATAGCTTCCCTCAACTTTCACCAGAACTGGATTGTAGATTGCCGTTCCTATCAGCTTACCCGGTTCTATATCAGCCGGAACGAAGACATAAGCTTTCATATCCGCCTTGGCGGCATAGGCGGCTACGCTGGCAGCCAAATTTCCAGTTGACGCACAGGCTACGGTGTCAAACCCGAATTCCCGCGCCTTGGTGACGGCAACTGAGACGGGTCTGTCCTTGAACGAGTATGTCGGATTAAGGCAGTCATTCTTGATGTAGAGCGCCTTCAATCCCAGCTCTCGACCCAGCCTATCGGCTTTAACCAATGGAGTAAAGCCAGTGTTGATGTCTACCACATCACCCTCGACAGGTAGCAAGTCCTTATAGCGCCACATGGTCAGCGGCCCCTGAGCTAGCTTTTCTCTGCTCATGGACATAGCCTTGTAATCATAGCTGACCTCCAACGGGCTAAGGCAGAAATCACACAGACCGAGAGGCTGCACGGGATACTCCTGCCCGCACTTTCGGCAGCGTAAAGCTCTGGTGTAAGACATACCTATCACTCCTTCAGCATGGCTCAAGCGCCTGACCTAAATCGTCAATCAAGTCATCAATATTTTCCAAACCGATGGATAGCCGTATTAGCCCGTCGGTGATTCCCCCCTTTTGCCTAGAGTCTTCTGGCATTGAGGCGTGACTCATTGTTGCCGGGTGTTCCGCTAGAGAAGCACCGCCACCCAGTGATTCGGCCAGAGCAAAGACCGTAATTCTTCTGAGAAAGCTATTAACCGATTCAACCCCCTGTTTAAATTCGAACGAGACCATTCCGCCAAACCCTTTCATCTGCCTTTTGGCGATTTCATACCCAGGATGAGAGATAAGTCCAGGATAAAATACCCTCTTCACTGCCGGATGTCCCACCAGATAATTCGCCACGGCGGCAGCATTCTCCTCGTGTTGTTTCATTCTCACCGGGAGAGTCTCAATTCCCCGCAGCACCAGCCAGCAGTCAAATGGTGAGGCACAGGTCCCCAGAGCGTTCAGTAGAAATTGAATCCTCTCGGTTAATTCATCAGTGGTGGTTACCACAGCTCCACTGACAACATCGCAATGTCCATTAAGGTACTTGGTGGTGGAGTGGACAACGATGTCAACCCCATACTCGATTGGTCTCAAAAGATAGGGAGTGGCAAAGGTGTTGTCCATCACCGTTAATAGGTTATACTTTCTGGCAATGTCAACTACCATCTCAATATCAACAATATTCAGCAGCGGATTAGAAGGAGTCTCCACCCACAACATCTTGGTATTGGGCTTTATCGCCTGCTCAATCTTTTGCCGGCTATCCATTCTCAGCAAGGTGAACTCCAATCCACAGTCACCCATTACATCCTGAAATAGCCGGTAGGTTCCCCCGTAGACATCATCCCCCGAAATTATATGGTCACCCGCCTTAAGCAGGTGGATGACGGTGGCTTCGGCAGCCATGCCGGTGGCAAAGGCAAAACCTGCCTGGCCTCCTTCAAGCTGAGCAATGGTATCCTCCAGAACCTTTCTCGTCGGGTTTGCGGTGCGCGAATAATCATAGCCTCTCGTCTCGCCCACATCTTCAAAGGCAAAAGTTGATGTCTGGTAGATAGGCACCGAGATAGCCCCGAATGTCCTATCCGGCCTCTCCCCGGCATGAATAGTCATAGTTTCAAATTTCATTAGATTAATTCCCTTCAGTTCTTTTTGTTATAGCTGAACTCTCGCCCAGGTTCTCCCTTTTCCTTGCCAGCTTAATTTAACTATATTGTATAATCTTCTTCAATCTCTTTCTTTCGGCCAAAACTTATTCTATTCCATCCCCGCTCATGCAAATAGTAAAGCACAGCCTTAATGCCATTGGCCGCTAAAGCCAAGGCAATCGAGCTGCCCCATTCACGTAGCCAGAGGTAGGAGATAAGCAGAGTAACTGTAACCGCAATTAACCGCCATGTTATCGTTTTTACGAGGCTTCTCTTGTGACTTTCCATTATACTCCACTTTTTACTTTTAGTTCTGTTTGGTCGGTTTATAAAAATCCATTATGTGGTAATTGTTAATATAAATCTGCAGGCGATATAACAACCGCCAGACCCCTGTTGAATTTAGCATAATGTAAGGCAACATAAAGGATAGCTCCCGTCGTAGGACCGACCGGGATTCCATCCTTTCTGGCTAATTCCATGGCAGTTCTGTACGCATTTTCGTCGGTCACTTCTACAGAGTCA
Source organism: Dehalococcoidales bacterium (assembly GCA_002688105.1). Taxonomy (GTDB): domain Bacteria; phylum Chloroflexota; class Dehalococcoidia; order Dehalococcoidales. The sequence goes on from NZBQ01000005.1 coordinate 57,981, forward strand.
TCAATTACTGAGCAATCCAGAATTTTGGGTATAAACTCCTCCTGTAGCCCGGTAATTCTCTTCATCCCTGGCAGTTTATGGTCCGTGAAAGAAGGCTCCACTCCAATAATTCTTATTTTTGGATTTTGTTCTTTCAGGTATCTGCCAACCCCGGTTATGGTACCGCAGGTGCCAAAGCTGGCAAAGAAATAATCGATTTTCCCCCGGGTCTGCTGCCAAATTTCTGGTCCAGTTGTTTGGTAATGGGCTTGGACATTCAGTTCGTTCTCGTATTGATTGGGGCTAACATATCTATCTCTGGTAGCCGGACTTTTTATTAAGGCGCTTACCAGTCCTCTGGCTCCTTCAGTAGGGAATAAGGGACACAGCGCATCACCAGCTTCCCTCACTTCAGCTCCCAAAAATCTTAGCATCACCTTTTTTTCCTCGGGAATTTTCTCCGGGACAGTTATCTCTACCGGTATTCCCAGGGCGTTAGCAACACAGGCTAATGCGATTCCAGTATTGCCTGATGATGGCTCAATAATGGTTCTATCTTTTGTTTCCAGTGCCCTTAGCATCTGGTAAACTATTCTATCTTTGACTGAGCCAAACGGATTGTATCTTTCCAGTTTAAGATAAATCTGGGAATCTTTACGTGGGTTTATTCTGATTTATCATTTTAGTCTTTGGGTGTGTATGCCACACTCTCCTCCACATTTCCTGGTATCTTGCCACCTGCCATCCCTCTCGAACTCTCCTCCAGGATGTGAGCAGGGCGCACAGCCGAGAGACCGGTAATTTTTCTGGTACCAGGGATGGGGTTCAATACCTCTGGTGGACATATATCTCCATATCTCGGCTTCGGTAAAGGTTAGAATGGGATTTATCTTGATAAGCCCACCCTTGTTTTCTATTTCTTGATAATCTACTCTGGTGCTACCTTCGGTGCTCCTCAAACCAGTTATCCAGGCATCTAAACCACTTACCGCTACTTTGGTAGGGTCTACTTTAAGCAAGCGACAGCATTCGTCTGGGTTGGTTTCATAAATTGCTCTTCCGGTGTCAGCTTCAATTTGAGATGCTTTTTCATTAAATTCTTCAGGAGGTAACAGCATTACCTCTAAATAACCATCCCGGAGAGCCTCTGGGAGGCTATCCGCCACCATATATACCGTGATACCTAGATTCATTTTTTTATTCATTGCTCTGAGGTAGTCAAAGGTCTCTCTTGGTTTGTATGGTGTCATTATTGAGAAAACCTTTATGTTCGGGTCTACTTCTCTTGCCAGGTGGACGGTAACCATACTGTCTTTGCCGAAGGAGCACGCTACCGCTATCCTGGGATATTTTCTCACGGCATCTTCAATCAGTTTTTTGGCATGGGCAACTTTCTCTTCCATCCTTGTCTCCTTTATATCTTCGGGTAATAATCATGGCGCAGGTTTCACCAGGGGCACTTCCCTCAGTTGTACGAGTTCCCCCCAGCCCGGTACCTTCTTCTCTCTTCAGGCTTTTCAATCGCCTGCAGGCCTGATGGTTTTACCACCTCGTCGAGGTACTTAGCCAGACCAAGACGACTGATGGTGGCTCCAATCCGCTCTCTACCCTCACCGCTGGTCTGGTACCACTCCATGGTTCTTTCAATGAGGGGGAAACATTCCTCATCAGAGGCGAACTTCGCTATCTCGTAGGCATAAATAGGATGCCTTCCGTGCTTCCCCCCGACACGGATGAGCCATCCCTTCCTGCCCACTATCATGGCATTCGTTGGGCAGACTTTTATACAGTCACCGCAATATATGCACTTGTTGGTGTTCCTTACCGGGAGCTTATTTACCAAAGTAAGCGCATTGTCCTCACAACTAGAGATACAGAGTCCACACCCGTTACATAGCTCCTCGACCAGCTCTGGCTCGACTATTCCCTGAAAACCTAAGTCCATCTCTCTGGTTCGGGCACAATCAATGGGACACCCGGAAAAAGAGACTTTGAATTTATGGTGTCTGGTAGCGGTGCCAAAATAGCGCCTATCTACCTCCAGACACATGGTCTGGGTATCCATGAGACCATTGGGGTTCCAGGTGCATCCGGCACAGGCAGTGGGCACCCTGAGGCGGGGACCGCAGGAGGCAACTGCCCAGTTTATTTCCTTTAGTTCGGCGTTAATAGCCTCAAAGTTCCGGTAGTGGACGTAGGGAATTTCTATTGACTGGCGAAAGGAGGTATGAACCTCTCCCTGTCCGTACTTCTCAGCAATTTCAGCCGCTTTACGTAGTTGTGGTGAGCTCAGTTTTCCCCCCGGGCATCGCAACCTCACCGTGAAAAGATCCCTCTGAGTTTGCTTGATAAACCCTCCGCTCTTCAGTGCCTCGAAATCCATCTTCAAACGGTGAGCTTCTCGTTTTGGATTTACTATCCCGTCTTTTCTTGCTGCTTCATCATTTATTGGTGGTTCCTGTGACATGGTGTCCTCCTGTAAAACCTACTGCTGTCCTTTCACTGACACAACCTAGTATACTTCCTGGAAAAGCCTGGTAGTGAGATAACGTTCACCGGTATCAGGCAGAACTACCACTATAAGCTTACCCTTACTTGTTGGTCTCTTAGCCACCTCTAGGGCTGCCCAGGCTGCCGCCCCCGAAGATATGCCTGCCAATATCCCTTCCTCTCTGGCTAATCTTCTGGTCATTATTCCAGCATCTTCATTGGAGACCGTGACAATTTCCTCGATTAAATCCAGCCTTAAGACATCGGGGACAAAGCCAGCCCCGATACCCTGAATCTTGTGTGGGCCGGCCTTTCCCCCGGAGAGAACCGGAGAATCAATCGGCTCAACGGCGATAGCTTTGAATTCGGGCTTCCTCGGCTTGATTACATCCGTTACTCCGGTGATTGTCCCGCCGGTTCCTACCCCGGAGACCAGAATATCCACTCGACCATCGGTATCTCTCCAGATTTCCTCGGCGGTGGTTAGCCGATGTATCTCTGGGTTTGCCGGGTTTTTAAACTGCTGGGGCAAAAAGTAGTTATGGTTTTCCGCTGCCAGCTGCTCGGCTTTCCGCACCGCCCCGGGCATCCCCTCTGCCTCGGGGGTTAGCACCAGCTTGGCGCCGAAAACAGACAGGAGCTGCCTTCGTTCCAGAGACATGGTGTCCGGCATGGTAAGGAGAAGCTTGTACCCCCTGGCGGCACAGACGAAAGCGAGGGAGATGCCGGTATTACCACTGGTAGGCTCGACGATGACTGTATCCTTATTGATGAGTCCTTTCTTCTCAGCATCGGCAATCATGGCTACCCCTATCCGGTCCTTGACACTCCCCAGGGGATTAAATGACTCAAGCTTAGCTACTACCTCTGCCTTCGCCCCCTCAGTTATTCGATTCAATCTGACCAGGGGTGTGTTTCCGCTTAGCTCGCTAGAATCCTTGACTATGCCTCTGGTTAGCTTCGGTATTTCCAGCGTCTTGTACCGGAGCTTCTCCACTTTCTGAATTATCTCTGCCATCTTGATTTTCTCCTTATCTTGATTTCTTAACTCGTTCTAAGTGCGCTTACTGCTTTTATTTGATAATCTTCTAGCCTTCCCCGGTGAGGCTGGGGGACACTTTTCTTTTCTCCTCACGGAGGTTACTGCATTTCCCCGATTTCTGGTCTCCTGCTCTAAGCAGGCCCTTTAGTCCCAAGTTTAGGGCATCAGTGCAACCGGCAGTGAATATGACTCGCTCTATTTCTGCGGCGTTAATGAGGCAGGATACCAGCATTCTGGTTTCTTCGATCATTTCCCCGGCAGCTATCGCCAGGCTGTGTCCACCACGACCTGGATTGCCCCCTTTCTCTCTCAGGAACTGATCCATGGTTTGATAAATACTTTCTGGTTTGGGCCAGGATGTCGCGGCATTATCTAAGTAAGTCATGGTATAACTCTTACGCTCCAATATATTTGGCATAAAGCCCTCGTGCCAGTGAATCGTCATTGGTGTTCTTGACAATAGCTCGCCCATCGGGGAAGATAACCATTTCTTGAGAGTCAACCGTGAAGTGCAGCATGAACTCGTTATAGCTAACCTCACTGGCCACTTTTTTGAGGCGAGCTGCCAGTTCGTCAAAAGAAAGCTTGACTGCCTTGGGATTCAACACCTGCACTGCATTTTGACCGCAAAGCGAAGTGGTTTTTATACCAAACTTTCCCTCCAAAAACTCGTATTTGCCCTGGCAGGCTGGGCAATTTTCATGAGGAGTTATTTCAATTTGATGGAACGCATCTTTCCAGACATCAATAACGATAAGATTCCGGTTGATTTCCTTGGCTCCAACTAATATCTTCAGCGCCTCAGCAGTCTGCAGGGAGCCGATAATAAAAGGGGCAGGACTAATTATCCCGGCGGTATCGCAGGTAAGTACTACTTGTGGATGAGGCACGGTAGCGCAGAAGCATCGAAAGCAAGGAGGTTTGTCGGGAATTATGTACATGGTCATTCCAGAGGAAGAGATAGCTCCTCCATAAACCCAGGGTATTTTAAGCTTTAGCGCAACATCGTTTATGAGGAAACGCGTCTCGAAGTTATCCAATCCATCTAAAATCAGATCAGCACCACTGACAAATCCTTCGATATTCGTGTAGTTTACATCGGCGACTACCCCTTCGATTTCAACTGATGAGTTTACCTTCTTCAGGTGCCGCTCAGCGGCAATAGCCTTTGGCAACTGGTTCTTTATATCATCTTCATCGAAGATAAGCTGACGCTGCAGGTTGTGGTATTCTATGAAATCTCTATCTATAATCCTGACCTTACCCACACCAGCACGCACCAAAGCAGTAGCTATAACAGTTCCTAGGGCTCCACAACCAATGATTACCACAAGACTATTACCTAGTTGCTTTTGCCCGTCTTCACCTATTTTAGGGAAAAGGGTTTGTCTTGAGTACCTGTCATTCATAGCTGAGGCTTTTCTCATTCAATACACTCCTGTCACACTTGTCGCCCTTCTAGTCTTATATGTAATACATCGCCTCTTCAGGTTGCTTTTTCCTTTCCTGTCGTTCTACCAAGTCCTGCAAGGTTGTTGACTCCAACACTTTATTTATCACATTTTTTAGTTCACTCCAGACATCCCGGGTAACACAAAATTCAGCCCGCGTGCATACCTCTGGATTAGTAACACATTCCACCAGAGTCATCGAACCCTCAAGAAGTTGAATGACTTCGTCCAGTCTTATCTCCTTAGGAGACCGGGCTAGCGAAATTCCCCCTCCAGGACCCCGAGTGCTCCTTAGTATGCCTCTAGCTATGAGGGGAGTGATTAAATGCTCTAGATACTGTACTGAAATCTGCTGCCTCCGGGCAATATCCTTCAGTAGAACTGGTGTCCCATCCTGATGGAGTGCTAAGTCCAGGAGTGCTCTAGTTCCATATTGCCCTCTGGTAGAAATCTTCATTGACTTCTCTCCATTTGTTTACTAATATTATTCTTTTAGTATACAATAACATGAAAGAGGGAGATTTTCAATACTTTTTATAATTTCCAATATTTTCTGACCAGAATGATAGCCTGTAGCTTGGTTTTACTATTGACATCATACGAGTGTATAGATTACCCTTTTGTTGTCTTATTCCTTATAGACAATCTTGGGGTTTGCTCCTACCATCATCGGCATATTTTCTCGCCTCGTAGCCATATCTGATGGTACGTTTCGCCCTATTGTTTGGGCGTCCGGTATTAGGTCGTACCAACTCATTAGAGTATGAAGTATTTATCTGTCTCGTAGCCTGGCTGAATTCCCGCCTTATCCAAGACTGCTTTCTCAACGTAGACGGGTGCGCTAACTCTTAGGGCGATAGCAATGGCATCACTTGGGCGGGCGTCAATCTCCATCTGCCTCCAGTTGGCATTAACACTGATGGTGGCATAGAAGGTGTAATTTTTGAGGTCATTAATGACAATGTAATCTACACTTGCCCCTATTCTATCAAGGGTAGAGCGGAATAAATCAGGGGTTAGCGGACGGGGCACCTCGACTCCCTCAAGGACTACCAATATGGCGTTTGTCTCTAGGGGGCCGATCAAGATGGGAAGATAGAGCCCCCCGTCTGCCTCCCTCAAAATCACCGCTGGCTGCTGGTCAATATTACTGATCCCAATATGCTCAACAACCATTTCAATCAGTGTATCTTTCTGGACTGCCTCTCGTTCTGCTGTTCCCCTTAGCTTGTCAGCAAAATCATTGTTAGCCACCCAGTTTACGGCATTAGTAAACCCATAAGGTGCGAAAGCAGAGCCAGCTAAGAGTGAAAGTATGACTATCAGGCAGCCTAGTAAGCACCATTTCGCTCTGCCTAACTTTCCCATTTTGTCTCCCTTCATTGCTCATTAAAGTCGTGCTACCTGGAGCGATACTGAGAGGTTGAAGCCAATTGAGTCAGCGATACCACTGGGAGGATGAATGGCTCAGCCTGCTGGATATGGTCGGGGCGGCTCTGTTCTTGGCTTCTGACGCTTCCAGCCTAGCCAGAAGAGCTTGAGTCTCCTTATTTAGAGCCGTGTCATAGTGGAAAATCGCCTAGCCTAGCCACCTTGTTTGGAACTATCCTTCCGGTGGGCGGATATATAGGCAAAAGACGGTGGGAAGTATCTGCCTCCACCTACCGCCCTGATGCCAGATACCAGCTCCGAGCTGGAGGTCTTCTTGGGAATAAAGCCATAAGCCCCCACTTGCTTGGCGACAAGCATATTTTCTTCCTCGCCATATTGCGTCAAAATCAAAACCTTGGCCTGAGGGCATTCCTGGGCTATGCGCTGGGTCGCTTCCAGCCCGCTCATCACCGGCATGACTATATCCATCACTACCACATTCGGCATGAGCCTTCTTGTCTTATCAATGGCGTCTTGCCCGTTGACCGCATCGCCTACCACATCCATATCTTTCTGCAGGGTAAGAGCGGCACATATTCCATCCCTGACCATGGTATGGTCATCAACCACCAGCACATTTATCGTCCGGATTGCTTCTTCCAGCAGGCTTTGGATGCGGGGCACCAGTGCCGCTGGCTCAATCGGCTTGGTTACATAGTCCTCAGCCTCAAACTGCACACCATCAACCATTCTCCACCCCTTAACCGGTCGTTCCTCGTCCCGGGCGTCGATTACCAGGAGCGGTATGTCCTTATATCTGGGATGTTCCTTTAGCCACTGGTGTAACCGGGATGCTTCCCCATCTGGAGACATCGTGCCCAGAACAACAATATTGGGCTCGGTTTCCATCATCTTCTCGGCCTCCGCCTTGTTTGAGACAGTAACCACCTCATAGGCTTTAGCTTCCAAAGTCACCCGGAAAGCGTCCAGAAAATCAAGTTCATCATCTATTATCAGTATTTTTCCTTTACCTTTCTTGCTCCCCACTTTCCCTTTTCTCCCTGCTTTAAATTTGGTTAGCCTGCCCTACGGTTGTGCTTGGTACAGCGCTGTCTTACTTAGGGGACACTCTGACCAGTTCAGCCGCCTCTAAGATATCAGGCACTATCCTTTCTCTGCCTACCGCCATGATATGGATGCCGTGGCATAGGTTTTCTTCCTTTATTGTCTTTATCAACCGCACCGCAATCTCTATTCCTTTCTGAAGTACCTTGCCTTTCTCCACACTGGAAAGCTCATCGATAATGGCTTGAGGAACCATTATCCCGGGAACATTGTTGTTCATAAACTGTGCCATCCTGGCTGAAGCGAGTACAATGATACCGGCTAGGATTTTGACATCAAACTGGGCGGCATATTGTATGAACCGTCGAAAGCTATCTAAGTCAAAAATACTCTGGGTCTGGAAGAATTGCGCCCCGGCAGCAATCTTCTTATCAAATTTAATGAGTTGCGGCTCAATGAAGTCGGCTTCGGGGTGAACCGAGGCGCCAAGACAGAATTTTGGGGCGCCTTTAAGCTCGTTTCCCCCTATGTCGGTTCCTGACTCCATCGTTCTTATCATCCTCAGCAGTTGCACCGAGTCCAGGTCAAAGACAGGTTTGGCTTCCTTGTGGTCTCCCACATCAATGGAATCTCCAGTGAGGCAAAGCACATTGCCGATACCCCGGGAGTATGCCAGAAGAAGCTCAGCTTGGATTGCCAGGCGGTTACGGTCACGGCAGGTTATCTGGAGGATGGGCTCACCACCATGTTCCTTGACTAATAGACAGCCGCCTATAGACGGAAAGCGCATCACCGAGCTTTGATGGTCGGTAATATTGATGGCGTCAACCTTGTCCTTAAGTAAATCTATATGCTCAACCATTTCCGAATTATCCGTGCCTTTGGGAGGCCCAATCTCTGTGGTCACCAAGAATTCGTCGGATTGGAGTTTTTCTTCGAATAATGAGTTAGTCATTGTCCTCTCCTGTATCAATATTAGCTTGGCTTATAATCCTTTTCGGTCTGGGAATCGTCCGGAAGTTTCTCGGCGGGTAGTATCGTCGCATTTTTTCCAGTTGTCCAAGTCCTTCCAGACGCTTGTAAATCAGAATCCAGCCGCAGTCCATATCCTTGCTGACTTCGCATTTGCCGTCTTTGGTGCCAGCACAGGGGCCATTAAGTATTCCCTTGGTGCACCTGGTGATGGGACAAATGCCGCCGGTCTCCTCCAATCTACAATCACCACAGGCGGCGCATCGCTCATCCCAAACTCCATACTCATCGACGGCACCCATAAAAGAGGTATTAACACCAGGCAAAACGGGCATATCTGGAAAACGCTCAGCTATAACCTGCATCCCGATGCCACAACTCAGCGCAAGAATAGCATCTATATCTCCAACCTTCTCTACCAGCGGGTCCAGGAATTCAAGGTCGCACTGTCTTTTGACAGTGTATTCCGATAAAGTGTGAGTCTCGTTTCCGCTCTTTGCTTGGGCAACTCGTAATGCACTGTTGAGAAAGGAGACCTCACGCTCACCACCAGCGCCACAAACTGTCGCACAGGTGCCACAACCTAGAGTCAATAGCCTCTGGTAAGGGGCAATCATTCGCCTTATTTCTGCTAAGGGCTTCCGCTCAGATACTATCAACGCTTCACCTCCTGCGTTATTACCGAGGCGAAACAGAGCTCGCCTATTTTTTCGGTGAAACTGTTCAATGCCTTGACCGGCTCTTCATCGGTAGCCGACAGGTTAAAAGCCTCCAGGCGCTCCGGCTCAAGGCCAATCTGGGCTAGTGTTTTCCTGACTTTTTCAACATGCTGGCGGACCCAGAAGGCGATATTTTCTCGGGCGCATTGTTCCCCGCACCCGGCGACGAAAACCCCCTCGGCACCCATCTCAAAGGCATATAATAGTTGCTCGGCTTCTACCTTAGCGGCGCAAAGGACCGGTACTATCCAAATGCCGGCTTTAGCTCCTCTCCGCAGGCTGGCTAGAGTGCCGGTGCCAGAGAGACCATACTGGCAGCAGAAGCCGATAATGAGGGGTTTGAGATTCAATTGTGCCGCAGCCTTAACGATGTGGTCTAGTTCTTCACTTATCTGTTGTCGGCCATATGGCTTGCGTAAAACTATGGCCTTAGCCGGACATTCAGCCACGCATATACCACAAGCCTGGCATTGGTCAGCCGGTATCTGTATTGTGCCGCTGTCATCCAGGTAGGGCACATGATATGGGCAGACCCTTAGGCAGGCAAGGCAGGTGGCGCACTTATCTTGAAACAGTATCTCGGCGCCCGTACCACAATGGAGGCACCGTCTTGCTTCCTCGGTAGCGGCTTCCCAGTCGTAGACAAGCTCCACTGCCTCGAAGCTCTTCACTCTGGCTTCGGTAGGGAGAATTGATGGCTCAAGTCGTTCCGTTTTCCTTATCGTTTCTACCGTTTCGGGAAACAGGTCGCCCAACGGGTTTTCCTCTGCCTCTTTACCAGCTAGTGGGTATCTGTGCTGGAGATAATCATTGATGCGGAAGGCAGCCTCCCTACCGGTAGCGAGAGCCTGGGTCACCGAGGCCGTGCCCGTCACCACATCTCCACCAGCAAATATCCCGGGATGGTGAGTGCTCAGTGTTGCCTGGTCAATAACAATAGTGCCTTGTTTGGTGACCTCTAGCCCACTGAGTCCCGAGAAGAGATTAAGGTCAGGGCACTGACCAATGGCAAAAATAACTGTATCCGCAGCCAGGGAATGCTCAGAGCCCTCGATAATGTCAAGGTGTAGTTTTCCTTCCTTATCAAACTCCATTGACCTCAGCTTGAGGCACTCAACGCCGGCCACATGTCCGTCTTTATCAATGATTCTGGTGAAGGTGCGTGATGGATGGATAACAATACCCTCCTCTTCGGCCTGCTCAATTTCTGGGGCGTCCGCCAGCATCTCATCCCGGGGTTCCAGACAAGCGATATGCATCTCTTTGGCACCTGATCGGCGAGCGGTACGTGCACAATCAAAGGCAACATTACCACCTCCCAGCACAACAACCTTTTCCCCGATATTACCCTTTTGTTTAAGGCGGGCATTCCGGAGAAAGGAAACTGCTGTCCACGTGTCGTCGAGGTCAGCACCGGGGATACGCAGCTTTCGACCCTGGTGGGCACCAATAGCTACAAAGACGGCCTGGTAACCCATATCAAAGAGCCGGTCGAGAGATACCACTCGTGTATTCACCTTTATTTCAACTCCCATCTGAATCAGCCTTTGAATTTCGGTATCGATTATCTTTGGGGGAAGACGGTATTCCGGGATACCCACCCGCAACATTCCCCCCGGCTTCGAATCAGCCTCAAAGACGGTCACCGGGTATCCCAGCTTCCTGAGATAGTAAGCGACAGACAGGCCGGCTGGACCAGAGCCCACTATGGCAACCCGCTCACGGTGTGTAGTTTCGGCTTTAACCTGAATCATCCGGTCACCACCAAATTCCACGGCAAACCTCTTTAACATCCTGATAGCGACCGGTTTATCTACCTGACAGCGCCGGCAGGTATCTTCACAGGGATAATCACAAACATAGGCACAGATGGAAGGGAAAGGGTTGTCATCTCTTATGACCTGTAACGCCTCCATTATCTTTCCTTGAGCCACCAAATCGACATATTCCCTGATATCCATATGCAAGGGGCAGGTAGCCTGGCAAGGTGGCATAAGGCTGTGGTCAGTGGAGGATTTCTTAGTTCGATTACCTTGATTTTGCTGAGTATTATCGGTCACGGCAGAATACATAACACCCCCTTAGCACCGGGAAAATCTGAATTCTACCTATATTATACCTGATTCCTACCGTATGGCAAAAGGAGACCCCTGAGGTATACGGGCTTTGTCTTTGGAATTTTTACTGCAATAACCCTTAAATGTGCCTGGGAAAAACCCTGGTTAATAAGAGACCCCGGTAAGATGGACGAGGGAGTTTTGTTTATGCCCTTACAGTGTTATGACCGTCTTGCGTATGGCGAACCTAATGAGGTCGGTCTTATTGTGTATGTTCAGTTTATTCATTCTCGTTAGGCAATGGGGGTAAAGGTGATGTCGCCAGTACGTGCGAGCAATTGCCCGAACGGAGCACTGGTATACTATTTTTTGGTATACTTATACTATCTCCAGAAAAATATGGGTGTCTGGATTAGGATTGGAGAGTCTGAGGATAGACTTGAGAATTTCCCGGTTCGTGGGATACTCATAATTTAGAAAACGGGTAATATGAAGTACAGGGAAAGGACTGCGAATGATTGCCATAGTTGATTATGGTGCGGGTAATCTGCGTAGTGTGGTTAATGCTATCACTAGGCTGGGCTACCAACCCAAGATAACCAGCAGTCCCGGCGAGTTGTTTCATGCCCAGGCGGTTATCCTGCCCGGTGTTGGTGCTGCCCCTGATACCATGACAAGCCTCAAGAAGCTGGGGTTGACCAGACCTATTGGTCAGCTCATTGCTGAGGGGCACCCCTTCTTGGGTGTCTGTATCGGATTGCAGGTTTTGTTTATCGGAACTGAGGAAGGCGGCTGGCACGAGTGTCTCGGTATCATTCCGGGGCGAGTAAAGAAGCTTCCTTCGAAATTTAAGGTTCCCCACATGGGGTGGAACCAGGTAAAACAGAGGATTTCTCACCCGGTGTTTGAGGGAATACCAGACGCAGCCAACTTCTATTTTGTGCATAGCTATTATGTAGAGCCAGATGATAAATCGCTAGTAGCTGGTGAGACTGACTATGGCATTCCGATATGCAGTGTCATTACTCGAGGGAAATTGGTTGCAACTCAATTTCATCCAGAGAAAAGCGGGGAGTTTGGGCTTAGGCTTTACGATAATTTCATAAAGCTGGCTTTGGCCACGAGTATAAGGGGAAACAATATAAAATGCTGACCAAAAGGATTATTCCCTGCCTTGATGTGAAAGGCGGGCGAGTGGTGAAAGGAACGAGCTTCGTCCAGTTACGCGATGCTGGCGACCCGGTAGAGCTGTCTAGCTTCTACTATAGAGAGGGTGCTGACGAACTGGTGTTTCTGGACATAACCGCTACCCCTGAGGGACGTGATACCATGGTAGACGTTGTCGAGCGTATCTCGGAGGAAGTATTTATGCCGCTTACTGTCGGTGGCGGGTTGCACAGCATTGCTGATATGCGGCGTATGCTGATGGCCGGGGCGGATAAGGTCTCGATAAACACGGCGGCGGTGCTCAACTCCAGCCTGATTGGGGAAAGTGCCGATAAATTCGGCAACCAATGCATCGTAGTGGCTATAGATGCTAAACGGGTAGAGAGCGGCAACCAACCTCAATGGGAGGTCTATATCTACAGTGGTCAGGAGTCTACCGGGATTGACGCTCTCGACTGGGCAAAACAGGTAGTTAAGCTGGGGGCTGGTGAGCTTTTGCTTACCAGTATGGATGCTGATGGGCATCGGGCGGGTTATGACATTGAGCTTACCCGTGCCGTTTCTGAGGCGGTGAGCGTGCCGGTTATTGCCAGTGGTGGTGCCGGTACTCTAGAAGACCTTTATCAAGCGCTGGTATCCGGTAGGGCAGATGCCGTTCTGGCCGCCAGCATCTTCCACTATGGAGTGTACTCCATTCGTGAGACTAAGGAATATCTGGCAAAAAGGGGAATACCGATACGGGTGTGATCTTCTGGTTCCACAGGTCTTAATTTGAGTGAGGTATTCAAAGCTGGAGTTTGTGTCAGCGGGTTTGCTTCTTATTTTGGTTATGATACCAAGGAGATATTAGCACATAATTTCATTTCGAACAGATTAAGCCACTCACCCGCTAAAGCCATCTGACTCATTTTCTCCTCTCGCCCTTTGCTTAATGGTCATCGGTACAATACGCTGGGTAGCCATAAGGCAATTTCGGGGAAAGCCGCCAGTATTATCAGCATAAGGCCCAGAGGAATCAGGAAGGGAGCAGAACCGCGAGCAATTGTCATCACATCGTATTGGGGAACAACGCCCTTGAGAACAAACAGGGTCATCAATACTTATCGTGTTACTTGCCGTCCGAATTTTTGCTGATTTTGCTGATGAAGTCCTTGGTCAAAACTCTAGCATTATTCAAGATTTGGTTTATCTCACTTTCAGTGGCGTTATCAATATGAATACCCACAATGGCACATACTGGCCTTTTCGTTTGCTTGGCTATTGAATGAGCTACTTCTTGCGCTATGGCGTCATCCTTATGTCCCAGTCTGGTAATCACTGACGTAGAAGCCCTTTGTTCTTTATGGTCATATTCCCCTACCGCTACCGCACCTATGTGGGCATTATCATTATACATACATAGCACAAGGTCATTGCCCGTATAGTGGGCTGACAGATTTACCCTAGTTCTACCCTCTCCCTTGGTCAACTCGTATCTATCCATATTTTTTATCTGCCACGGCATTGATTGCTTCTTAATGATTTAGGGTCCCGTCCATCTTTGAAAAAGATGGTGCTCTATACCGAAGATGTCTAGTACTTTACCCACCGTATGGTCGATAAGGTCCTGGATTGTTTTAGGTTTATGATAAAAAGCTGGCACCGGTGGGAAAATAATTGCTCCCATCTCAGTTAGTCTTTCCATACTCCTTATGTGACCCAGGTGAAGTGGCGTCTCCCTTACTACAAGCACCAGCTTATTTCTTTCCTTAAGGGTGACATCCCCAGCCCGGATTAATAGATTCTCAGCATATGAATTGGTTAACGCTGACATTGTTTTTACCGTACAGGGGATAACTATCATGCCATCCCTCTTAAATGAGCCGCTGGCAAGTCGAGCCCCAATATCATTGATATCGTAGGAGAAGTCCGCTAATGCTTTTACCTCATCTATCTTCCAGTTAGTTTCCTGCTTGATATTTGTTTCGCCAGCCTCAGAAATGACAAGGTGCGTTTCAATCCCTTTCGTCTTCGATAGCACCTCGAGCAATCTGATGCCATATATGACGCCTGAAGCCCCGGTTATACCTATTACTAGTGGCATTATTCTACCTTGACCCTCCTTTTGGTTCGGCATTCCAGACAATAGGCTTGTATTAGTTCTGCCTCCCTTTTCGATTATGAACGATAAACTATTCCTCTCAATAATGTCAATAGCCTGATAGTGCCCCAAACTGAGTACGGGTAGCAGAAGCTTACTTTACTGGTTTTGCAGCCAATGAAAAAGGCATCCGAAAAAGGATGCCCTTACTTTTATCTTTACTTTTTATTTTGTTTTAGTTGCTATCAGTCATATATTTCGCCGGATTCTGAGTCAAAGCTTTCTTACCACTCACGGCGCAGAAGTAGTATTTCCTTCCCTAGTTGTGGGCAGGGATATAGGCTACTCTAGTCACCTCAATGTTTTGCGGTATTTCCCCAGGCATACCCTCAGTTAATCTAAAGAGATTAAGCCCTGCTTTATAGCTATAACTACCGCTTCAGTGCGCGCATTAGCATTCAGTTTGCGTAGGATTGAGGTAACATGGTTTTTGATGGTTTGCTCACTAATGCCAAGTTTTGCCGCAATCTGTTTGTTAAGGTAGCCCTTGACCATTAGCTTGCTTCTACCAGTCGTTGCAGGTAGCGGTGAGCCTGAAGTGCGGCTTTGGCTCCTTCCCCGGCGGCAACAATAATTTGCTTCTCAGGCACAGTAGTCACATCGCCAGCCGCATAGAGTCCCGGCATCGTGGTTTCACAGGAGCAGCTAACCGGCACCTCTCTCTGTTTATTGAGTTCAATGAGTTCTCTCACCGGCTCGGAGTTAGGTGCTAGGCCAATTTCAATGAAAACTCCGGTAACTTCAAGCCGTTTACTCTCGCCGCTCTTTTGGTCTTTTATCGTCATTCCCTCGACCAAATCTTTACCTTCGATTTTCTCGGTTTGATATTCGGTGAAAGTACTGAGGTTTTTGGCGCCTGATAGCTTATCAATAAGAATAGAGTCGCCGGTTAATGAGGTTAGTGAAACTAAGTCCACATGCTCGGCGATTTTCACCATATCCAGTGCCGCCTCAAGTGCTGAGTTGCCGCCTCCCACTACTGCCACCCTTTGTCCTGAGAAAACAGGCCCATCACAGATGGCGCAGTAAGTTACCCCTCTTCCGGTTAACTCTACCTCTCCGGGTACATTTAGCTTCCGGGGTCTCTTCCCGGTGGCAATAATTGTTGTCTTTGATTGATATTTCTCGCCGGTTTCAGAGATGACCTCAAATCCGCCTTTAATCTTCTCCAGCCGAGAAACCTTGTAGCCAATTTTCTGGTCGATAGGAAACTGGTTCACCTGGGTTTGGAACTTGTCTATCAACTCTGGGGCCTCAATAAATTGATAGCCAAGGTAGTTTTCGATACCTAATGTCCAGTTTACCTGTCCACCAATGTCACCGCTAATCAATAGTGTCTCAAGGCGTTTACGAGCCGCATAGACACTAGCCGTGAGTCCTGCCGGACCACCACCTATTATCATTAAATCATACATAGCCGCTTCCTAACACAATGACAATCCTGCCGGGACTATGGTGACAACAACTTGTCCAACCGGGCTTGGTTGAAACCTACAACAATTTCACCATCAATTGTGATTACGGGGACGCTCACTTGTCCTGACTTCTGTATCATCTCCTTGGCGGCATTCCTGTCCTGAGCCACATTATGGTCAATATAGGAAATCCCCTTTTGCGAAAGATACTCTTTCGCCCTATGGCAGTAGGGTCAGGTTGGAGTCGAATAGATAACCACTTTTTTGTCAGCCATTCTTTTACCTCAAGCCTAGAATAATAGACTATTCATCAGTCTTTTAAGTGAATGTGTTCACCAACTACTGGATTTCCGCACATCGGGCAGGTAGTTACCAGTGGCACCTGGCACTTAGGGCATAAACCGGGCTCCTCGGCTTCTTGCCCGCAATCTGGACAGACATACTTGATATCTTGCATCAAACCGCCCCCAATCGTTTAGTAGCGGAATATTATACTCTTCTACCGGAGAAATCAAACCTTCCTTTCAGAATTCACTGCTGACGGTGCTACTTAGCCCAAAACGCCACATTACTGCTCAACCTTCACTCCCTCCTCAAAGGCGACATAACCTTTGGTATCCTGGGCAGCCAGGGGTGAATACCAGTGATAACAATATGATTGCCGTAAGAGTA
>NZBQ01000006.1 GCA_002688105.1 Dehalococcoidales bacterium
ATGAAGTAATCTCACACAGATGATATATTGAGGAACGAGATTGCTTCGCCTTCGGCTCGCAATGACAGCACCAACTAAAACCGAACAGTACCGTGGAAAGGTGATTCTTTACTGCGATGAAAAGGGATAATATAATAGTGAGATTAGCATGAATAATAAAAATGTGGTACTGCTTATTGCCACCTTAAGCGCCTTCCTGGCCCCATTTATAGGCTCTTCCATCAACATTGCCCTCCCCTCAATTGGCAGAGAATTTGCCATGGATGCAATTTTACTAAGCTGGGTGCCTACCGCATATCTTCTAGCCATAGCTGTATTTCTTATCCCCTTCGGAAGAATAGCCGACATACACGGCAGGAAGAAGATTTTCACCTACGGGATATTGATTTATACTATTGCCACTATTCTTTCCGCAATTTCAACTTCCGCCACTATGCTCATTGCCTTCCGAATTCTACACGGAATAGGCGGTGCCATGATTTTTGGTACCGGGGTAGCCATCCTAACCTCAGTATTTCCGGTTGGTGAGAGGGGCAAAGCCTTAGGCATAACTGTGGCGGCGGTTTACATAGGGCTGTCACTTGGACCAGTTTTGGGGGGACTTTTGACACAGCATTTTGGCTGGAGGAGTATTTTCTGGGCCAGCGTACCTCTCAGCTTGATAATTATCGCGGCTATTTTCTGGAAGCTAAAAGGGGAGTGGGCGGAGGCCAAAGGTGAGAAATTCGACCTTATCGGTTCCATAATCTACAGCCTTGCTCTTATAGCCCTAATATACGGCCTTTCTCTTCTGCCGGAGATAGCAGGCATATGGACAATTCTAATCGGCATACTGGGGATTTTGGCATTCATTTGGTGGGAGAAGAAGACGAAGAGTCCCGTCTTGAATATAAAGCTCTTTGAGGATAATGCCGTCTTCACTTTTTCTAATCTGGCCGCCTTGATTAGTTACAGCGCTACATTTGCCGTCGCTTTCCTCTTAAGCCTTTACTTGCAGTATACCAAAGGGCTCAGCCCACAAAACGCTGGCTTAATTTTATTATCCATGCCCGTGGTGCAGGCTATTTTTTCACCGCTTGCCGGCAGGCTTTCCGACAGAATTGAACCACGAATACTGGCCTCAGTGGGAATGGGACTGACGACTATAGGGCTTGTCCTTTTCACTTTTCTAGACCAGAATACAGCTATCGTGTTCATCTTAGTCAGTTTGGTTATCATCGGTTTCGGTTTTGCCCTTTTCTCATCCCCCAATATGAATGCAATTATGAGTTCTGTTGAAAAGAGGTTTTACGGGGTAGCCTCAGCCACACTGGCCACAATGCGGTCAATCGGGATGATGCTCAGCATGGGAATCGCTATGGTGATATTTGCCGTATTCATCGGGAGGGTAGAAATTACACCTGAATACTATCCCGTTTTTGTGAGGAGTCTGAAGGTAGCCTTTGTTATTTTTGCCGCCCTCTGTTTCGGAGGCATATTTGCCTCGCTGGCCAGAGGTAAGACACGCTGAAATTGTTTGGTGGACTGATAAAACAATGGCTCATCTAAAATGGGCTCATTTAACTACCACTCCCCTAACTCCTCCAACGTCTTGACCACACTACACATCCAGGCATTGGCCGGAGCACCACCCATAACAAAACCTACTGAAGTAGCTTCCAGGATTTCGGCTTTAGTGGCTCCAGCCTCCACTGCCGACTTAATTTGATATGTCATACAGCTGGTGCACCATGCCCGGAGCGCAACCGCCAGAGCTATTAACCGTTTGACCTTGCCACTGAGTGCCCCGTCTTTATATACCTCATTAGTGAAAGCAGCATGGGCAGCCCCCACCTCCGGTAGCTCCTTCCAAAACTTACCTGTACCCATTTTGAGCTCATTTCAAAGTTCCATCTGGCTTCCCACAATCAGTAACTCCTTTCATTTTATTTGTCGGGAATACCCAAGCCAAAATAATAACGCTGTGGGACATCTTAAGACAGACCTGCTTCACGAACAGTTCAATAGATATAATTTATGACCGATGGTAAAAGGCTGTGGGCGAAGGTGGAGAGATGCACTTAAACGGAAATATCTGCCTTATGTCTATTGCGCATCATTCTTCAGGATTGGTCACCACAGCTCCAAACATCAACAGCTACAACCCCTATCCCCAGGGGTACGATAGTTTATAATGCTTAGCCAGCCTCTGCCGATAAGAAAACTTTTATTCGACCCGACTATTCATAGCTGCCGCCGATACGACCAACGGCGAAAGCGATGCATATTAAAAGTAAAAGTGCACTAATCCCAAACCAGAATGGCCAAGTAAGTTCGACGCCGAATGAGGGGACTATGGCTAGTGCCGTAACAACACCCATTGCCGCACACAGCCCCCCAATGAGACCAAAAATCAAAGCTGTTATTCCCATAACCGGACCTCCTCATTAATATTTAGGTAGAAACGCCAGACACGCTTCAGCTTTATTTTGTCCCGTAGTTCTTATATAATCCACTAGTAGGTGATAATATCACGAAGTTGACAAAATATCCATACCCCCTAACCTGAAATTTAGAGTGTCAACCAAGTAAAAGACAATATGCCCTAATGAAAGGACTTATATTATGACCAGCCTAGAGCAAGAAGTAGGTGATTTGCTTCGTCAGAAAGAGCTAACCCTGGGGATAGTTGAATCAGCCACCGGTGGACTAATATCCCACCTGATAACCAATATACCCGGTAGCTCGGACTACTATAAGGGGGCGGTTACTGCTTACAGCAATGAGGTCAAGATTAAGGTAATCGGGGTGAAAAAGGACACCATCAACAAATATGGCGCGGTAAGCTACCAGGTGGCTGAAGAGATGGCACGGGGCGGTAAAAAAATACTAGCCGTAGACATATGCTTGGCTGATACCGGTATCGCCGGACCTGGCGGCGCTACCCGGGAAAAACCAGTAGGGCTACTCTACATCGGATTCTCAAGTCCAATTGGAACCTACACCCAGAAGCACGTCTTTCGGGGAAACCGAGAGCAAAATAAGCAAGAGGCGGCTGAGTCCGCCCTGGGCTGGCTGAAAGAATCCCTGACAAGACTAAAATAGAGATTACTTATTAAGGGAGTGTTAGAAAGGGCGATGCCCCTCCTTTTTAGTATCCTTCCCCCTCTCCTTTAGAGGAATGCGCAGTCGGCAATAAGGTTGGTAATCAATAGAGGGTGTTTAAGAGGGGCTAACGCCCCTCTTTATAAAATCTTCCCCCTCTCATTTGGAGGAGAGGAGGATTAAGGGAGTGAGGTATATTAAAATCCCAAAACCCGTTTGTTATCATCACCTATCAATGCTATACTCTGGCATACATCAAAGGCTAGAAGGGAAAACTTTAGTATGAAAAGAGCTGATGGGCGTGCCTGGGACGAGATGCGACCGATAAAAATAACACCCGGTGCTCAGAGCTTTGCTGAAGGCTCAGCGCTGATAGAACTGGGGCTGACCCGGGTGCTATGCTCGGTGAGCGTCGAGGAAAGGGTACCCCGCTTCCTCAAGGGAGGAGGCACTGGCTGGGTTACCGCTGAATATGCCATGCTGCCCCGGGCTACGGTCAGCCGAACCCCCCGTGATTCATCACTGGGCAGGATTGCCGGCAGAAGCCAGGAAATTCAGCGTCTCATCGGGCGCTCGCTGCGGGCAGTAACCGACCTCACGGCACTTGGGGAAAGGACCTTAGTCGTAGATTGTGATGTACTGCAGGCAGACGGCGGCACCAGAACGGCGGCTATTACCGGCTCTTATACAGCCCTATACCAGGCAATACAGACCCTAAACAATATGGGAGTACTATCGTCCATACCTCTGGATAGCGCGGTAGCTGCCACCAGTATCGGCATTGTACATAGTCACATGATGCTAGACCTGTGCTACGACGAAGACTGTGTCGCCGATGTCGACTTTAACGTGGTGATGACTGGTCAGGGTAAGTTTGTTGAAGTTCAGGGCACGGCTGAAGCCAATCCCTTCACCAAGGAGACCATTGACTCCTTACTCTCCCTGGCGGAAAAGGGCATCCAGCAATTATTCAAAGTCCAGCAGGCTGCCATAGAAACGTTAAAGTAGTAGCTAAGGGCGCACTTGCCCGCTACCGAAGATAATCCACTTATAGGTAGTCAGCTCCTTTACCCCAAGCGGACCACGGGCATGCAGTTTCTGGGTGCTAATGCCAACCTCATCCCCCAGGCCAAACTGACCCCCATCGGTAAACCGGGTGCTGGCATTAGCATAGACACAGGCAGCATCCACCTCGTTAAGAAAGCGCATCACCGCCTGGTATTCCTCAGTAATAATAGCCTCGGAATGTCCGGAGCCATAGCGCTCAATATGCTCCAAAGCTTCATCCAGAGAAGCTACCACTTTAACCGCTGCCACCAGCGATAGAAATTCCTTACCCCAATCCTCATCGGTAGCCGGAACCAGCTTCAAAGAAGGCTGTGATTTAAGGATAGCTAAAGCCCGCTTATCGCAGTGCATCTCCACCCCCGCCTTCGCCCACTCCGCCGCTACCAGGGGCAGGTAGCGCTCAGCAATATCAGCATGAATCAGCAGGCTGTCCAAGGCATTGCAAACCGTGGGGCGCTGCACCTTAGCATTAAAGGCTATAGCCACCGCTTTAGCCACATCAGCGCTCTGGTCAATATAGGTATGGCAAACTCCAATCCCACCGCTAACCACCGGCATCGTTGCCCTTTCCGAGACAAACCTTATTAGCCCAGCTCCACCCCGGGGAATAACCAGGTTAATGATGTCATTCATCTCAAGCAGGCGGTCAACCAGAGCTCGGTCAGTATTATCAATAAACTGTACAGCACCATCAGGAACCCCAGCCCCTATTACCGCCTCCTGAACTAACTTGGCTAAGGCGCTATTAGAGTGAATCGCCTCCTTACCCCCCCTGAGGATAACGGCATTACCCGACTTCAGACAGAGGGCAGCGATGCCTATGGTAACATTAGGTCGGCTCTCGTAGATAGCCCCGATTACCCCCAGCGGCACCAGTTTCTTGCCCACCTGCAAGCCATTGGGCAGAGTGCGCATATCAAATATATCGCCTACCGGGTCAGGAAGGGCAGCTACTGCCAGCACATCCTGAGCTATCGCCCCAAGGCGACTCTCCGATAGCATCAATCGGTCAAGCATGGCAGCACTCATCCCTGAGGCCTCACCTTCCAGATAATCAATCTGATTAGCCGCTAGTATCTCACCCTTTTTGGCTAACAGGTCATCAGAAATATTATGTAAAGCTTTATTCTTAACCTCAGCTGAAAGGTAAGCCAGGCGGCGAGACGCCGCCTTAGCCGCCTTACCCTTGGCTTCAAGCTCTTCGACAGGTGATTTCATGTCTTAGTCGCAGTCTCCTTCTTCTCATGACTAAGATAAGTCAGGGAAACATTCCCCTGGTCATCATCGCCTCTTCTATTCGCTTTATCGCCAGCATATAGGCAGCGTTTCTCATGTCCACTTTCTCGCGCTGACTTATTTCTAGTACTTCGTGGAAGGTATTGTCCATCACCATTTGTAGCTGGCGGTTTACCTCATCTTCACTCCAGAAGAAAGATTGCAGGCCCTGTACCCACTCAAAGTACGATACTACTACCCCACCGGCGTTAGCCAAGACATCAGGAACAACAAACTTCCCGTTGTCACCGAGGATATCGTCTGCTTCAGGAGTAATTGGCCCGTTGGCACCTTCTACAATCATCCTTGCTTTTACAGAGGCAGCATTGGGGGCACATATTGCATCTTCAAGGGCAGAGGGTAGTAATATGTCACATGGTAGTTCCAGGAGTTCAGTGTTGGTTATGGCTTCAGCATCTTTGTAATTGACTACTGAACCCGTTGCCTTTTTGTGACTGCGCACCTCTTCTACATCCAAGCCTTGCGGGTTATAAATGCCACCTTTGGAATCACTTACCGCTATAATTTTGCAGCCTTCTTTAGCCAGCAGTATAGCTGACACCGAGCCGACATTACCAAAGCCCTGAACGGCTACCGTAGCTCCATCAAAGCTTATACCCAGATGCTGGGCGCTCAGCTTGGCAGTAATCGTGCAGCCACGGCCGGTTGCCTCAAACCTACCCTTACTACCACCAAGCGCTATAGGCTTACCGGTGACCACACCTAAAACCGAATAACCTTTATTCACACTATAGGTATCCATAATCCAGGCCATGATTTGGGGGTTGGTGCCAACATCAGGAGCCGGGATATCTCTTTCTGGTCCTATCACCAGTGAGATATCACTGGCATAGCGCCGGGTTAATCTCTCGAGTTCGTCTTGAGACAGGACCTTGGGATCGCAAGTAACCGCTCCCTTGGCCCCGCCATAGGGTATATTGACGACAGCCGTCTTTAGCGTCATCCAAGCGGCTAGAGCCTTGGTTTCATCCAGGGTAACATCTGGATGGAAACGAATCCCTCCCTTAGCTGGGCCTCGGATGTCACTATGCTGAACCCGATAGCCGGTAAAAACTTCTATCCTCCCGTCATCCATTTTTACCGGGAAATGAACGATGAGCTCCCGCTCACATTCCCTGAGTCTTAAATGGCAAGTTTCGCAGGTCTTCAATCTCTCACAAATAGCATCAATTCGCTGTTGCACCATTTCAAAGGGACTAGTTATTTCACAGGTTGCACCCCTTGGCTGCGTCTTTTCTGACATTGCTAAAACTCACTATACTTTCTATTTATTTTGCTTCTATTATAATATAATAAAGTTATTCCTGCTATAACAAAATATAGTAACCCCTATTCCATAATCTATAATACCTAATACCACCAAACCTATTTCGGGCTCTATTCAAGCGGGCCGCGTCCTTTAAAACGATAGTGATATAGCGGAGGAACTCCGCTCACCGCCCGATTAACTCTTCTCTTGAGAGAACACCTGCCTTTGCGATTGTCTTCCAGTACAATCATATACCCATCACCATCACTAACACGCATATATTCGGTGAGGGTAAATTCCCCCCACCAATTGATTGGTGATTCGTCCAGGAGCTTGTAATGAACTGTCGCCACAAACTCCTCCCCCTTAGACCTGTAGAGCTTACCGGTACTCAACTTCAAACCTTCCTTTCTAGAACACTACTAAATTATTTCGGTGCACTACTTCCGAGCCATAATCATAGCCAAGCAAGCTGGTAATCTTTCGAGAGTGTGCCCCCTTAATAATATCAAGGTCACTGGAGCTATAGTTGGTTATACCACAACCAAGCCTGGTCCCCTGAGGGTCATAGATATTGACTATAGCACCGCGCTGGAATTTACCCTCAACATGACTGATACCGGCCGCCAGCAGACTTCGGTTCTGCTTTTTCAGTGCCAGAACCGCCCCTGAATCTACTACCAGCTTACCCTTAGTGGAGAGTCCACTGAGCATCCAGCGCTTCCGACTCTCAAGCCTACTGGTAGACGGCAAAAAACGGGTACCTACCGTCTCACCAGCAACCAGCCGCAAAATAACATTCGGCTCCCTGCCGTCAGCGACAATTACCGTCACCCCCGAGGCCGTAGCCAGCTTGGCTGCCTCTATCTTGGTAACCATACCTCCGGTGCCCAAATCACTGGGGGTATGAGCTGCCAGGCGTTCAATCCCCGAATCTATCCGGTCCACCTGCGGAATAAGCCGGGCAGAAGCGTCACGATGCGGGTCAGCCGTATATAGCCCGGCAGCATCGGTAAGCATTAACAGCAGGTCAGCATAAACCAGATTAGCTACCATAGCTGAAAGGTTATCATTATCACCGAACTTAGCTTCCTGAATCTCATCCACCGCTACCACATCATTTTCATTGACGATACATATCACCTGCAGCTCCAGCAAAGCCAGAAGGGTATTGCGAGCATTTAGATAACCAGACCGGTCGGAAAGGTCAGCCTTGGTAAGTAAAGCTTGAGCTACAGTAATATCATGCTGGCTAAACAATTGCTCATAGACAGACATCAGGCGATTTTGTCCCACTGAAGCCAGCACCTGCCGCAAAGGAATATCCTTAACCTCCATGGTCAACCCCAGTTTATGCCTGCCCGAGGCTATAGCTCCAGAAGAAACTATAAGCAGTTCCATGTCCTGCTTTTGGAGCTGTGCCACCTGGGCAACCAAGTGAGACATTATGTCCTGATTCAAGCGGTCGCCACCGCCGGTGAGTAAGCTGGTGCCAAACTTAGCCACTACGCGGTGATAGGGCGCAACTGAGGGTTTCAGATTAGATTTTCCAATTTTAGCCATCTAGAACCATCTTAAATAAATTTACTCTATTATAGCAAGCAAGGGAAGGCGGGACAAGGAGGCTTGTTGAGCCACCACTACTGTGCTAGAATTTTGCTGAAGGGTTAGTCGATTTCGGCTAGCCCTAGGGGTATTTGGAGAAGAAAATGTTAAATCTGACTCAACTGCTACCTCTCATTGAGAAAGTGCCCGTCTATCGCCAGCTTATAGACGAGCTTAAACAACCTAATGCCAGCCGCAGGGTAGCTGTGCTCGAGGCGGCCAAGCCCTATCTCATAGCGGCTATCTACCACTGCCAGCGATTACCTATACTGGTAGTTACCACACAGCCCGAAAACAGCAAAAAACTCTACGAGCAACTCTTAACCTGGTACGCCTCGACCCAGGTAAAACTCTTCCCTGAACCCGATGCCCTGCCCTACCAGCGTATTGCCTCGGATATCTCCACCGAACTGGAAAGGATTCAGGTGCTCTCGGCGCTGGTTAAAACGGAGCCGACTTCAGACGCCCCGTTAGTGGTCACCTCCGCCCCCGCCTTTATGCAGAAAATAACGCCTTGCCGTGATTTTATCGCCACCAGCCACACCATAAGACCGAGAATGGAAGCCGAGCCATTTAAGCTGCTGAGCCGGTGGGAGGCGATGGGCTACCGAAGGGAAAATATAGTGGAGGTGCCGGGCACTGTAAGTCATCGCGGCGGCATCATTGACATCTACCCCCCCACCAGTGACCAGCCCGCCCGGCTTGAGTTCTTCGGCAACACCATAGACAGCCTCCGTCTCTTTGACCCGACCAGCCAGCGTTCGCTAACCGCAGCCTCATCAGTAGCTATCTGTCCCGCCACCGAACTAATAACACCCTGGCTAAACAGCCAGCGGGAGCTGGAGCCAATCCTGAATAGCATTGACCTGAAAGGCTGTAGCCCCGGGGTGAGCCAGCAGTTCCAGCAGGAACTGAACATGCTGCTCCATAAACAGAGACCTGATAATATTCAGTTTTACGCCCCGCTGTTTAACCAGGACAGCATCCTGAATTACCTGTCCGAGGATACCCTGCTCATCCTTGATGAACCACAGAACCTTGAGAACACCATAGCTGACCTGCATGCCGAAGCCAGCGAGCTGCGCCTGGAGAAGCTGGAAGAAGGCGAGCTACCGGCTAATTTCCCCAGACCATACTTCACCTGGCCAGAACTAGAGTCAGGAATGAAAAACCGACGGTGCCTGAAACTCACTGCCTGGGATATTACTGATGATGAACAACCATACCGGTTAAACTTTGCCCCCACACCCAACTACGCCGGACAGCTCCCACTCTTCATCAAAAAGACCAAACAACTCCTAAATCAAAAACACCGAATTATACTGGTCAGCCATCAGGCAAGCCGATTGTCAGAGCTACTTGACGAGGCAGATATTATCGCCCCACCCCTTACTGAAATCAAGCAAACGCCCCCATCCGGCTCACTGACTCTGGTTCAGGGTTCGCTGGCTGAGGGCTGGGTGATGAATAACACCCACCTGTTCACCGATGCTGAAATCTTCGGTTTTATCAAGCAGCGCCGGATGATGAAGAAACGTCCGGTGCCCCGTCACAAGCTCCTAGTTGACATGACCCCGGGCGACTATGTGGTGCATATTGAGCATGGCATTGCCCGGTTTGCCGGCGTTATCACCATGAACACCGACCACACCGAAAAGGAATACCTTGTCCTCAACTATGCGGCGGGAGATAAACTCTATGTCCCTACCGACCAGATAGACCGTGTCAACCGCTACATAGGCGCCGGCGAGCGGCCACCGGTGCTCAGTCGGCTGGGCACTCAGGAATGGACACGAACCAAGCAGAGAACCAGGGAATCGGTAGAAAACATTGCCCGGGAGTTGTTAACGCTTTACGCTGCCCGGGAGGTAGTGCCCGGCTTCGCCTTCTCCTCCGATACGGTCTGGCAGCAGGAGCTTGAGGCTGCCTTCCCCTATGTGGAGACCCCTGACCAGACAGATGTTCAGAAACAGGTAAAGGAGGATATGGAAAAAACCAAACCGATGGACAGGCTGGTCTGTGGCGATGTCGGCTACGGTAAGACCGAGGTAGCCATCCGTGCCGCCTTCAAGGCGATAATGGACAATAAGCAGGTAGCAGTACTGGTGCCGACTACCGTGCTCGCCGAGCAGCACTTCTCCACCTTCAGCCAGCGACTGAGTGCCTTCCCGGTAAGAATTGAGGTGCTAAGTCGGTTCCGCACCCCCAAAGAGCGTCAGGCTATCCTTGACGGGCTGGCTAACGGGAGTGTGGATATCTGCATCGGCACCCATCGACTGCTGCAAAAGGATGTCGTCTTCAAGGATTTGGGGCTGTTAACCATTGATGAAGAGCAGCGCTTCGGCGTAAACCACAAGGAATACCTCAAGCAGATGAGACGGGAGGTAGATGTGCTTACCCTCAGTGCCACCCCTATCCCCCGCACCCTGCACCTGTCGCTGGTGGGGATAAGGGATATGAGCACGATGGAAACGCCTCCCGAAGAGCGGCTGCCGATAAAGACCTATGTTACCGGGTATAACGAGCGGCTCATCAGGGAAGCCATACTCAGAGAGCTGGAAAGAAACGGACAGGTCTTCTTCATCCACAATCGGGTTCAATCTATAGCCTTCGTGGCCAGTAAGCTTAAGTCGCTGGTACCGGAGGCTAAAATAGTCATCGCTCACGGTCAGATGCCCGAAGCCGAGCTGGAGGCGGTGATGGCTGACTTTACCCAGGGTAAAAGCGATGTGCTGGTCTGCACCACCATTATTGAGTCAGGACTGGATATGCCCAGCGTCAACACCCTGATAGTCAACCAGGCGGATAAATTCGGGCTGACCCAACTGTATCAACTACGGGGTAGAGTGGGACGGGGGGCTGACCTTGCCCATGCCTACTTCATCTATGAGAGGGGAAAGCGCCTGACCCCAACCGCAGAGAAGCGCCTGAGGACTATCTTCGAAGCCACCGAGCTTGGGGCTGGCTTCGGCATCGCCATGAAAGACCTGGAAATCAGGGGGGCCGGCACCCTGCTGGGCGTAAAGCAGAGTGGGTATATCAGCGCCGTTGGCTTCAGCCTCTACTGCCGGTTGCTGGCGGAGGCGGTTGAGGAGCAAAAGGCAAAGCCGACGGGCACTGCCGTAACCAGGCCATCATCCCTGCCACCCCCCACCATCGACCTCCCCCTATCCGCCTATATTCCCGAGGCATATATCGCCGACCTTGAAACCCGTCTGTCCCTCTACCAGAGCCTGTCCAAGCTGGATAAGGTGGAGCTGGTAGAGGCTCTAGATGACGAATTCAGCGACCGCTTTGGCACCCTGCCTATGGAGGTAAAGAACCTGCTTTACGCTGTCAAACTTAAGGCTCAGGCCGCCAGAGCGGGCATTGAGTCCATCGCCACCGAGGACGGGCAAATTGTGTTAAGGCTGTTTCCCGGTATGCGGTTTGATAAGCAAAAACTAGAGCCTTTACTAAGGGAGGGCATCAAGCTAGGCACCACCCAGCTCCGCCTCCACCCCAAACGGCTGGGCAAGGAGTGGCAAAAGGTGCTGGAGGGGGTGGTGAGGAGGATAGGGTGATATAATTAGAAGCAAAGGAACCATAAAAGACGGAAGCAGGCACATGCCAAACAAAGTTACATATTTTGCGTATGGGTCTAATATGGTCACCAAACGGCTGCAAGAACCAAATCGTGCTCCATCTGCAAAACCTCTGGGGCGTGCCAAACTCCCTGATAAACGTTTTGTTTGCAACAAGAAGGGTAGAGATTACTCAGGCAAGGCCAATCTTGTAGTTGATACTGGACACATAGTTTGGGGTGTTTTATATGAAATTGATTCGGCGGACTTAAATAATTTGAATAGATATGAAGGCGACTACAAGATAAAAGAAATGATAGTCATAGATGACCAAGCTACCCAAGTTAAGGCATATACTTACATCTCTGAAAAATTGACTGAGGATCCAAGGGCATATGAATGTTATAAAAAAATTGTGATTAAAGGCGCACGCGAACACAATTTACCAGACGATTACATTAAGAATGATCTAGAAACGATAAAGACAAAACTTGGTCCAAATTAAGGGCAGTTTGAGAGGGGCTAAGCCACCATCTCAGTAAGGGATATTTCGCTTGGCCACGTTAACCAGCAATATTGGCACCGGGTATCACACTAAAATCAGAGGGAAATAGAGACAACAAAGTCGCCACCGCGGCAAGCCCGAACAGGTTCAACACTATCAGAGCAATTTGTCGCAGTACATACCGGTCAAAGATAATCATAATAATATGACCCACTATAGAGGCAATTAATGCCGTGTTGAGAACTGGCAACCAGGCATAAAAACCTGCCGTCAGGATTGGGTCTCTGGTGCCGTCATGATAATAGGCGATATATCCACTAAAAAAATTAAAGAATATCAATAAAACAATGCTCCAGGCAATGGCAAAACTGGACGATACCATTCTGCCACCTCTCGCATTTCTAAAATAAGCCTCCACTTTCTCACCAATCCGCTTACCTAAATCGGCAGCCGGCGGTGAAGGTGGCTCTGGTGGGGGTAGGGGCTCAGGTGATTCATCTTTTTTCCCCACGCCTTCAATGTCTCATTTGCCTAGTTCGCCTAATGAAGCTAACACTTCCTCAGCGAAATCACCCGCCCAGAGGACTTTGTATAGCTGACCACCAGAAGCCTTAACTATCAATACTACCCAAAGTATAAACCCAACAATTGAGATAACCGAGGAGAAGCCACCCCCAACCACAGGTAGCGAACCGAGGATGATTCCGGCAAGCGTAAGGATACCAAACACGATAATTGACTGCATGGCGTTAAAACGAACAAACCTGTTTTTTTACTCGATAAGGAGAAAGATGATGCCGGCTACCCAGATGCCAACATAACATAGTATCGCCGCCGTAGTTGGTTTCAGCCCCGTACTGGTACTTCCTGCCGCCGCCTGTCCCTCCATCTATACCTTTTACTCGGCCTCAATCCGCGTCTTTTCCTCCTCATATATTTTTCTCTTTTCCTCCGGTGATAACTTCATTTTAAAGCCTCCTTATTGTTTAAAAATAACTCCGGGCTACTCCTTACCAGAAGAACCGGACTCAATCTCCAGCAGTACCAGCCCGCTCTCCTTATCCCGGATACGTGCTGCGTCCACGCCGAGGACTTCATATAAAATGGCTTCCCCCACCAGCCAGGTCGTCACGCCGGGTCGCAGGCATCCGGTCATCGTCTGCCCTGACCTGCCCAGAGCACCGTGTATATGCAGGACTGGTTTCCCATCTTCATCAGGAGCGATTATACCCGCTCCAACGACCTCGTGGGCACCGTCAACAGGCAGGAACATTGGCTGAGGTTGCCTTTCCTCTGAACTCCGGGGACCGACAACAACCTCACCATCCCCGATTCCCCCCACCAGGATAACATACCCCACCGACACCCCTTTCTCCTCGGCAAAACGCTCAATACACGAGGGAATCACATCACCATCCTCAAGTCGCATCACAAAAACTCTACCCGTTCGTCCTTCACTTGCCTTCATTAGAAGCCTCCTCTTATTTTCAGTGTGGGGCATGAACTGCGAGCCATCAAGAAAATTAGCCCAACTCATTATGGACACTTTAATCAGCTAACCAAGCCTTGTCAAGAGCCAGCATAAATCCCCCAAACTGCGCCACTTTAACCACGATTTACCGTTTTGATTTAAAGAGGTTTTGGTTAGTTAAAAGACAATGACATTGAGGTAGAGGCAGTGGCTAAAATCAGTTGCTCTTGCTCCAACAATGGCCTATGCCTAGATGCTGATGGAGCTAGTGATTGACAACTATCAAGAGATGTAGTTGAATAGAATTAGAGGCTGAGTGATACCTCAAATACTTAAAGGGAGGTGCATGGTGAAGCTTCACGTTCTATACGGGGTGTGGCAAGTAGACAAGTGATGCCCTGCCGGAAGGCGGGGCGAATGGAACTCAAACTCAACTCGGTAAAGTGAGTTAGGGACCGTTCTAAAGAAGAGAGGTCCAATGCGGTGTTGTTCACCGCCAGTGAGTTGGGGTTGAGGAGGCAACTCAGTGGAGGGTACTTAACTAAGTGCTCTCCACTTTTTATAGAGTGCGTGCCATTTCTCCATCGGTATTATTAATATGTACTAATCAAGATAGCCCTCCCGCTTCCCCATGCTATTATCCCCCCAGTAATAGATTCATCCGGGCAACACTCTTGCCAATCTAACCGTTATTAAAGTCTAAAGATACTTAACCACCTCGGGGAGGAGGCGGATGCGAGGGCAGTCAGTAATATCAGGGTATAAATTATCACGGTCAATAAGTATCGGCTTGATACCCACCCCCCGGGCACCGACCACATCAATTTTGTACTGGTCACCAACATGAAATGCTTCGGAGGCGGCTACGCCCGCTCGTTCCAGGGCTGCCAGAAAAATAGGTGGCTGAGGTTTGTCACTACCCGCCTCCTCAGAGGTAACCACAAAGTCA
The DNA here is from genome assembly GCA_002688105.1 of Dehalococcoidales bacterium. Classification (GTDB taxonomy): domain Bacteria; phylum Chloroflexota; class Dehalococcoidia; order Dehalococcoidales. Next base: position 14,791 of record NZBQ01000006.1, read on the forward strand.
AGATATGGCTCCAGACCTAGCTGACGACAAATAGGAACCATATCCTTATTCAGATTGGTCAGCAAACCCAAAACAAGCTGCTGCTTCTTCAGTTCCTTTAAGGTGGGTAGCACATCTTCAAAGAGGACAAAGGTCATGCCCTTATATAATTCCTGCACCTTTTTCACAATTTTCAAAAGTAGCTCTTTATTAACCTTAATCCCAGCCTCAGTTAACAATATATGCTGATAGCGAAGCCCAATCTCAGCCTGTTCTTCAGAACTCCTCGCTCTCACCTTGGATTTGATGTTCTCATCAAACCAATACTCATCAGCCAATAAAAGACCAGGTTTTACCTTCTGTGGTGATACCTTAATACCAAACTCCTGTAAAACCTGGCAATGAAGTTCTTCACGGGGAGGTTCAAAACGGGCCAGAGTATGAAACCAATCAAGAAATACAGCTTTAGTCACACTGACCGACCTACTTATCCTCAACGCCCAGGTCTTTAAGATAATCAATAACACCCTGGACGGTTGTCAACTTTCCAGCATCTTCATCCAGTACCGCAATTTTTCGGGATGGGCTACTAAACTCCTCTTCCACAGTCATTATCAGTTCTACCAAGTCCAGAGAGTCGGCACCTAAATCATCAGTAAAGTTAGCTGAGGGCACTACCTCTTTCTCTTCTACCCCCAGCTGTTCAACCAGTATCGTTTGCAGCCGCTCAAAAATCGTTGCCAATATTTACCCCCTTTATGATAACTTTCATCTACTAGCCCCAGCGCTAACTGAGCCTAAAACGCCATTAATAAATTTCGGTGAATTATCGCTACCAAAGGTCTTAGCCATCTCAACTGCCTCATTTATGGCTACTTTAACCGGCGCTTTATTATCAAGCAAAATTTCAAATATTGCAAGCCTCAGGATATTCCTATCAACCACCGGTATTTGCTCTATCGGCCAGGCAGGAGCAAAGCTCTGAATATTCCGGTCAATCTTCTCCTTATTCTGGATAACACCACTCACCAGCTCACGAGTGAAGGCAGCATTTTCCTCAGATAATCCCCCCCCGGCCAGCAGACGGGTTACCACCCCCTCTACCTCATGCCCCACCGTGTCAATCTCATATAATACCTGGAGAGCGAGTGTCCTTGCTTTTCGTCGCGCCCCTGCCATAGATTCACCACAAACCAAAACAATATTATAGCATACTAGCCAATTGATGACCTTAAACTATATTTTTGACCGCCTCCGCATCCCCTATATTCAGGATTTCGGCATCCTCGTTTATTCGCTTAATGAGGCCACTGAGCACTTGCCCCGGACCTATCTCGATAAAGGTGGTAACCCCATCATTTACCATATATTCTACCGAGCGCTGCCACTGGATGCTACTACACAACTGATTGAGCAGTTCTGCCTTCACTTCTTCAACGGTAGTCAATGGCTGAGCAGTGGTGTTAGCCACGATAGGAACCACTGGCTGGTGAAAGGAAAGGGTAGCTATAATCTGAGACATACCATCAACGGCTGGTTGCATCAGTGGTGTATGAAAGGCACCGCTTACCGATAGGGGAATGGCACGACTAGCCCCCCTGGCTTTAGCTAAATCGACAGCCCTGGCTAAGTTCTTCTGTAAGCCACTAATTACCATCTGTCCCGGGCAGTTAATATTAGCCAGCCGAGTGTCAGTTTCAGCACATACCTCAACTACTGAAGTCTCATCAAGTCCAATCACAGCTACCATGCCTCCGGATTTCTTCACCCCGGCTTCATACATCAACCGACCCCTCTCTCGAGACAAATAAACAGCCGTAGCAAAATCAATCACCCCGGCGGCGGGCAGTGCGGTATACTCACCAAGGCTATGGCCAGCCATAAAAGCCGGAGGCGGTAACCCTCGGTCACCATCTACATCAGAGGCAGCCTTCAAACAGGCAAAGCTGACGGTCACCAGCGCCGGTTGAGCATTGATAGTCTGACGAAGCTCATCCTCTGGACCCTCAAAGCACAATCTGGACAGGGGAAACCCCAAAACCTCATCAGCCTGCTCAAAGACAGCCTTAGCTGAGTCAAAACTCTCATAAAGGTCACGACCCATACCTACCTTCTGAGAACCCTGTCCCGGGAAGATATAAGCTGCTTTCATCGACTCAATCACCACTAACCATCGGTATAGGAATTTTTGAGACCAGCAATTATCGCCTCAGCCTCAGACATCATCTCATCTATAATAACCCGGACCGGCTTAATATCCTTTACCAATCCAGCAATCTGTCCAGCTATTATTGTGCCATCCTCAAGGTTACCATCAATCGCCGCCTGATAATATCTATTCCGGCCAAACGATTCCAGATCCTCTTTGGATGCGCCAGCCTTCTCCATTTTCTGGAATTGACGTGTCAACCGGTTTTGCAAACAACGCAGCGGATGCCCCGTACTTTGCCCACTAGCCACGGTAGACCGTTCGTGTGCCTGTAGAATCTTCTCCTTATATCTCGGGTGAGCAATACATTCCTGGCTACAAACAAAACGCGTTCCTATCTGAACTCCCTGAGCCCCAAGAGCCAAGCCAGCCACTAAGCCCCGTCCGTCAGCAATACCACCAGCCGCTACTACTGGTATCTGAATACCATCCACTACCTGAGGCACTAAAGCCATAGTGGTTACTTCCCCAATATGTCCCCCTGATTCCATACCCTCAACCACCACGGCATCAACACCGAACCGCTCCAATCGTTGAGCTAAGGCAACGCTAGCCAATACCGGCATCACCTTCACACCCGCTTCCTTAAGTTTAGGAACATAAGGCCCGGGATTACCCGCGCCGGTGGTAACCACCGCCACTCTCTCTTCCAAGACTACCTCCACCACCTGTTCGGCAAAGGGTGACAATAGCAAAATGTTCACTCCAAAGGGCTTATCGGTTAACTGCCTGGTATTGTGTATCTGTTGCCTCACCCAAGCTGGCTCAGAATTACCGGCACCAATTATACCCAATCCACCAGCATTTGACACCGCCGAGACAAGCTCAGACGTGCCCAGATGAGCCATCCCCCCCTGAATAATCGGATATTTAATACTAAATAAGTCACAGATAGCAGTTTTAAACAAGAGGCAACTTCCCTTATCCAGCCTTCTTCTTAGGGCTTTTAATCTCGGTGACTTCCCTGCCCGCATAGCTCCCGCAGGTAGGACAGACATGATGAGGCAATTTAGGGCTGTTGCATTGAGGACAATTCTCCGTAACGGGAGGGATAACCCCCAAATGACCACGCCTCTTACCCTGACGTGCCTTGGCGTATTTTCGTTTTGGTAAAGCTCCCATAATCTACTCGTCCCTTTCTCCGGTATTTTACATCACTGGCTTAAGTCAATTTATGCAACTCAGACCAGCAAGGGTCTATCTGCTGAGGCAAGCAGTCACAGGGTCCCTGGTTAAAGTCATGACCGCAAATAGGACATAACCCGGTACAGTCCTCACGGCAAAGCGGTTTCATAGGGATAGCCAGCAACGCATATTGACGTATTGCCTCAGTTAAATCAAGAATATGCTGTTCATCAATAATAAAATATCCCGACTCATCAGGCAAGGGTAGCGAGGCGCCACTGACTACATCTGCGGTAGGAAAATACTCCTCCTCAATATCTAAAGTCAGAGGACAATGAAACAAACTCAAGCAACGGCTGCAGGTAACTTCAACCTCAGTGTGTAGTTTACCCCTAGCCAGAATGCCCCGGTTAGTATGTATCAGTCTAACCTTACCTTGAACCAGACGGCTACCCTCAGCAATATCAACCATCTCATTCACTTCATAATCCCGTACCGACCCTATAGGTGCCTTAAGCAGTTGAGATACATTTATCCGCATTACATTTCCCTCTACTCTAACTGGGGTCAACTTAATATATAAGCAGAGCCACATACCCACTGTCAAGCCAGCAACAAATGCTGACAGTTAAAACAGAGGCAAACTATAATTAAGTTGGTTTTATTATCAATCCTCTGTATATGAATAAACTAGGACAAGGGCAATTATAATATCAGCTCGATAGAAGGGAGGTAAATTCGGTGGCAGCCAGAGCTTTTATTCTAATTGAAACATAGGTGGGGAAAAACAAGGAGGTTATGAGTGCTCTCAGCAAGCTGCAAGGGAAACAAGAAGGGGTGGAATCAGTTGATGCTGTAACCGGACCCTACGATATCATTGCTATCATAGAAAGAGAAGCCCTTAATGATGTCGGTGATCTGGTTACCGGGAAAATCCACCCTATCGCCGGTATTTCTCGAACTGTAACCTTCCTAGCCATATGGGCTGACTAAACCAGTTACCTCTAATCTTCAACAATCCAGAGCTTTAAGCCTCGTAATTACTTCATTTATGGTCTCCTCGGCCGTAGAAGCTCCAGCAGTTACTCCTATATGAAACTTACCTCGAAACCAGGACGGTTGAATTTCCTCGGCAGTTTCCACTGAATATGTCTCAGCCACCGTAGAACATAACTCGGTAAGATGTTTAGTATTGGCACTGTTATGACCCCCGATAACAAGCATCAAATCCACCCGATTAGCCAGCCTAAGGGCAGCTTCCTGCCGTTCTCTAATATCATGACATATGGTATCAATAATGCGTAACTCAGCATCTTTAACCAAGGTAAAATCAATGAACCTCTTCACAAATTCGGTAAAGCAGGCCGGTATCTGGGTCGTCTGGGATAGAATACCTAGACGGCGAGGTAAATGGTCAAGTGCCGCTATAAATTTCTCATCAAGCGACGCCACTCCCTTACCACCAGCCCAGTCCAGAACACCCCTAACCTCGGTGTGATTAGCCTCACCATATATGATAACAAAGAAGCCTGACTTAGCTAACCTACGAGCTGCGATCTGGGCTCGATGAACAAAGGGACAGGTAGTATTAATTATATTAATATACCGAGACCGCAGCTCATCCTCCTGTTGAGGACCCACTCCATGAGTACCAATTGCCACCGTATCCCCCTGTATATCATCCACACCCTGAGCCAGCCTGACCCCCTTCTCAGCTAATCTTTGTAGTACCTGCCGGTTATGCACTACGGCACCTAATGTTTCCACACTGCCACGCTCACGGGCAACTTTTTCCAGGACATCAATAGCTCGCTTCACCCCAAAGCAAAATCCTATTCCAGCCGCTTTTTCAATCCTTAATGTCATCTAGTTTCCTCGCTCCGCGTAATCTCCATGATATTCTGGGGAGAGGAGATCAGCTATACGACTCATTATAGAACGGGTAAGTTCAGCCCGTTTTTCCTTAGTCAACCTACCATCAACGGGTGGCAGAGAGAAGGGACAACCGATATTAACCGTTATTCGAGGACGATGCAATAACCAGGCTACCCCCTTAATGTTTTCTGTCCCACTGATACCTATGGGAAGAATTAAAGCGCCGCTACGCGAGGCTATTAGCGCTGAGCCCAGGAGAGCCGACTGAAGTTGAGAGTTCCGACTCCGACTCCCCTCAGGGAACATGACCAAGGCTTTACCTTCAGCCATAACCTGGAGCGCCTGGCGCAATGCCTCCACATCCATCCGCCCTCGATGCACCGGGAAGGCACCAAGATTACGCATGAAGAACCTGGAGAATTTGAAACGGAATAGCCCTTCCTTAGCCATAAACGCCACTTTTTGGTCAATAACAGCACCGATTATAATCGGGTCGGTTAGATTAATATGATTAGATACTATGAGCAAAGGTCCTCGGGCTGGGACATTTTCCTTGCCCTTAAGCTGACAACGAGTCAGGAGGAGGAGAAGTATCCTGACTCCTATTTGGCAAGAACGATAGAACCCGGGTAACACTTCACCTCCAAACCAGGAAAATGAGTAATTGTCATTATACCCCACGGCTAAGGCAAAAACAAAGCTTGATTAAACTGAATTTTTGTCTCATAATACCAACAGGCTAAAGTATGAAAAGTTTAAGCATCGGTAAGATAAGAGGTCTGCAACAGATTGCTAATTCAGGCGGCATATTCACTATATGCGCTATGGACCACCGTGGGTCGCTCTGCAAGATGATTGATAAAGAGAACCCAGCCAAAGTCAGCTATAAAGAAATAGTTAAACGCAAGCTAGAACTGTGCTCCAGTCTGGCTGAACACGCCAGTGCTGTGCTCCTCGACCCCACATTTGGGGCAGCCCAATGCATCAGCCACAATGTCTTACCTAAAAGTACCGGACTCCTGGTCAGTATAGAAGCTTCCGGTGACTATGGAGACAAAGAACGCCGCCTAACCAAGTTAATGGACAACTGGAATGTGGAGAAGATTAAGCGAATGGGCGCCTCAGCCGTAAAAATCCTGCTCTACTATCGCCCCGATTTGACGGAGATAGCCAGTAAACAACAGAACACAGTTAATATACTGGCCAGTGAATGTAAAAAATATGACCTGCCCCTCCTGGTAGAACCGGTGAGCTATCCCATAGGTGATGAAATCGATAATCCCCAGGAGTTGGCTGCCCTAAAAGGACAGTTAGTGATTAAAACCGCCCGGGAGATTTCTGCCCTACCCATAGATGTGCTAAAGGCTGAGTTTCCTGCTGACTTACACTATAAACAGGATAAGCCTGAACTCCTAAACCTCTGCCGTCAGTTAGATACGGCATCCCAGGTTCCGTGGGTTGTCCTCAGCGCCGGTGTTGACTTTGAACTTTTTTACCAGCAAGTAGAGATTGCCTGCCGGGCAGGAGCCTCAGGCTTTCTGGGCGGTCGTGCTATCTGGCAGGAGGCAATGCACATCGATGATGCCCGACAAAGGATTCACTATCTATCAACGGTAGCCGCCGATAGGTTAAAAAGATTGGCTGAGATAACTAATAAATACGCTGTGCCCTGGTATAAGAGATTTGGGGTAACGGCCCAGGAGCTGGCGCCTACTTCAGAAAGGTGGTATCAGGAATATTAAAGTCGGAGGAAGGGGACTATGATTGCTACCATTACCCTCAATCCCACCCTGGATAGAGCTATTACGGTTCAGGGGCTGATACTGGATGAAGCCAACCGATGGACAAGGTTACGTCTCTATGCCGGAGGCAAGGGCATAGACGTATCACGCGCCATAAATGAAATGGGTGGTAAAACTACTGCCTACGGATTCATCGGTGGTGACACCGGCCGGACCGCAGAAATACTGCTTGACGAGGAGGGAGTGCCCTTCAGCTTCACCCCTATTAAGCAGGAAACACGTACTAATTTTATTATCACTGATGCTAAAGCTCACAAACAAACCCTGATTTACGCCCCAGGCCCACCTGTCTCAAAAAAGGAACTGGATAGATTCGCACAGAAACTGAGGCGAATTGACCCCAAACCAGAGTTGCTGGTAATCGGCGGCAGTGCGCCACCTGGAATCCCGGTTAATATCTATTACGAAATAATCATGGAAGCTAAAGGGCTCGGGATAAGAAGTATCCTGGATTCTTCAGGACAATTGTTAAAGGAGGGTATAAAAGCTAAACCGTACCTCATTAAACCTAATGTCCACGAGGCTGAAGAGCTACTTGATACCGAACTACCTACCGAAGAAGCCATCATCAAGGCAGCCCTTGACCTGGTTGAGATGGGTATCGAGATAGCCGCCATCTCACAAGGAAAGGGCGGCATTATCGCTACCACCAAGAAGAGTATTGTTAAGGCAGTCCCACCGCCGGTCAAGGTAGTAAGTGCCGTAGGCGCCGGTGATTGCACTGTAGCTGGACTTGCCCTAAAGATAGCCTATGGAGAGCCACTAATTGAATCCTGCCGATTGGCCGTAGCTATGGGTGCCGCCGCCGTGTTAACCCCCGGCACCGAACTGTGCCATAGAGCCGATGTAGAAAAACTGCTACCTCGAATTGAGGTCTCGGAGATAACAATCAAACAGTGGACTAAAACGCTCTCTACTGCCCACTGAGAGCTGATAAGTAGGCGCTAAAGGTTTGAGCATCAAACAGCACGAACACCACCTCTTTTACCGAGGTAATACCCCGCCGAAGAAAAGCGGTAACGGCACCGATAGCCACTTCTGAAGCCTTATCCACCGGATAGCCATAGACACCAGTGCTAATTGAGGGGAAAGAAACGCTCTTGATGTTGTTCGCGGTGGCTAATTTCAGGCTCTCCTGATAGGCGCTGGTCAGCAATTCTGGCTCGCCTTTCTTGCCGCCATGCCAGACAGGACCAACAGTATGAATGACATATTTTGCTTTCAGATTGCCACCAGTGGTAATAACCGCCTTACCGGCAGGTAAGCGCCCCTGTCTTGATACAACCTGCTTACATTCCTCCAGAATAGCCGGACCTCCTGCCCGGTGAATGGCTCCATCCACCCCACCACCTCCCATAAGGCTGGAATTAGCCGCATTAACTATAGCCTCGGTATCCTGCCGGGTAATATCTCCCTGAATTAGGTACAGTCTGACCTGGTTAACCATAACTTCAGTGGTTTGCTTCTCCACATGCCCTCACCTCCCACTTTTTGGCTACTATATTATGCCAACGACCGTCTCCCCATATAAGTATGGCAAGGAATCCGTCAACAGTATAGCAACACTGACCGACAGTGAACAAGCTCTTAATGGGTGTCCACAAACAAACTTATTGTCCAGCCAATATATTCAGGTAGGACTTGACAAAAACAGAGAGTATGTTATAATAAGTTGTTAGGCTGGTCTAACATTATACCGATGGCAGTGGAGTGGGCAATGGAAAAAGAACAAAGTGCCAGTATGGAAGATTATCTTGAAGCCATAGCTTTGCTCAGCGAGAGGAATAATGAGGTGAGAGTAACCGAAATCAGCAGGACGCTGGGAGTGAAGAAGCCCAGTGTTACTTCTGCCCTGACGAAGCTGGCACAAGGAGGACTTCTCAAGCATGAAAGGTATGGACAGGCCAAGCTTACTACCAAGGGGCAAAGGATAGCTCAGGATGTATTCCACCGCCATGAGACGTTACGCCACTTCCTGACTGAAATATTGAAGGTTGACCCGAAGGTAGCGACCAATGATGCCTGCAAGATGGAGCACACTGTCAGCCCGGCTACTCTGGAGAAGCTGGCGAAGTTCGTAGAATTTGTGTTGAACCGACCACAAGGAGAGCCAGATTGGCTGAAAAACTTTAGTTATTACTTTGAGAACGATGAATTTCCCAGTGAATGTGTAACCAGGTGCCAGAGAGAAACTAGCCAAAAAGAATAATAATTTTTGGCCGGAAGAGTTAGACTAGACTAACTAATCGGGAGTTAATGAACCGATAAAGATGAGTACGCAAGTTAAATTACTAAGTGAGTTAAAGCGCGGTGAGAGAGGCAGAATCTTAAAGATTGGCAGCGGAGGAGGTCTCCACCGACGGCTTCTAGATATGGGATTGGTGTCCGGAAGTGAAATTGAGATGGAGAGGGTAGCCCCAATGGGAGACCCCATTGAGATTAAGGTAAAGGGATACAATCTGTCGCTACGCAAGGAAGAAGCAGCCAGCATTCAGGTGGAGGTGACCTAGATGAACAATCACTGCCTGCCACTGGCCATGACCGCCCCCGGTGAGTTGGTAACGATAAGCGAAATTAGCGCTGGTCCTGGACTACAAAAAAAACTGGCTGATATGGGGTTTACTCCCGGCGTCCAGATGAGAGTAATAAACGTTCAGGCGCCCGGACCGGTGCTCATCGACCTGAGAGGGTCGAGGGTAGCGCTGGGTCAAGGTATAGCTCAGAAAATCGCCGTAAAGAAAGTGTGACCATGTCCCCCAAAAAAATAACTATTGCCCTCGTCGGCAATCCCAATTCGGGTAAGACCACCGTGTTCAACAATCTGACCGGAGCCCGCCAGCATGTAGGGAATTGGCCCGGGGTCACTGTGGAGAGGAAGGAGGGAAACTGTAGTTATCAAGACTATAACATCAATGCAGTTGACTTACCGGGTGTCTATAGTCTTACTGCTTATTCCCCCGATGAGGTTATCGCCCGAAATTTCATCGTCAACGAGAAGCCAGAAGTGGTGGTGGACATTGTTGATGCTTCCAATCTGGAGCGAAATCTTTACCTTACCGTGCAACTAATCGAGTTAGGAGTCAACCTGGTGGTTGCCTTAAACATGACTGACATAGCCAAATCACGGGACTACACGATTAATGTTGACAAGCTCTCCGAACTTCTGGGTGCGCCGGTAGTGCCCATGATAGCTTCTCGTAAGAAAGGCACTGAGGAACTGCTCAAGCAAATAGTAGCTGAGTTTGAAGGTAAAACTAATACCAGCAAGATTAAACTCTACTACGGAAGTGAACTGGAAGAACACATAAACGAGCTAGAGACGATTATTTCTGGTGATGAAAAGCTTTCACACCAGTTTCCCCCCAGGTGGCTGGCAATAAAGCTCCTTGAAGAGGATAAGGAGGTGCTCCAGAAGATAAGGGGGGGGACTATAAGACACGAAGAGATTCTACAAGCTAAGGACAAGAGTATTGCCCACCTCCGGAGTGTTCTGGGTGATGATGCCGAAACGATAATTGCTGAGGAAAGATATGGTTTCATCAGTGGACTGCTTAAGGATGTTCTGAAAAAGCCGCCTATTGAGCCGCTTACCCCTTCCGATAAGATTGATAAGGTATTGGTTCACCGCTGGCTGAGTATTCCTATATTCCTGGCACTAATGTATGGGATGTTTCAGTTCGTCTTTACCCTGTCGGTGCCATTTATGGACTGGATTGACGGATTCTTTGGCTGGCTGGGAGGATATGTTTCGGGCGTTTCTCCGGGCTGGCTGGGGTCATTACTGGCTGACGGCATCATCGGTGGCGTAGGCTCGGTGCTCATCTTTATCCCGCCAATATTCCTGCTATTCATTGCCACTGCCTTCTTAGAGGACTGCGGCTATATGGCTCGGGCTGCCTTCATTATGGACCGGCTGATGCACCGAATCGGTCTTCACGGTCGCTCTTTCATTCCCATGATTCTGGGCTTTGGCTGCAATGTCGCAGCGATTATGGCCTGCCGCACCATAGAGGATCCCAAGGACAGGTTAACCACCATGCTAATAAACCCCTTCATGTCCTGCGGGGCCAGGCTTCCCATCTATGTTCTCCTGGCGAGTGCTTTCTTCACCGCCCACCGGGGTCTGGTGGTCTTCTCTATGTATCTCATTGGGATTACCGTTGCCATCATTATGGCACTGATACTCCGCAGAAGCATCCTTAAGGGTCCCAGTGGTCACTTTGTTATGGAACTGCCGCCTTACCGCCTGCCTACTATAACCGGGGTGCTGGTGCATATGTGGGAACGTGGAAGAACGTTCTTAATCAGGGCCGGAACCCGCATCTTTGGGGTGGTGGTACTGGTCTGGCTGCTGAGTAGCCTGCCCTGGGGCGTGGAGTATGCCAGCGCTGGGAGTGTGATTGGTCGGATTGGTAGCTTTATTGCCCCGGTGCTTGCTCCCGCCGGCTTCGACCAGTGGCAGGCAGCAGTCAGCCTTGCTTTCGGTTTCCTAGCCAAGGAGGTGGTAGTCGGCACTATGGGCGCTATATTTGCCGTTGAAGAAGGCGTTTTAGGTGGTGCTATTGCTACTCAGCTTGGCTGGACGCCACTCATTGCCTTCGCTTTTATGGTCTTCTGCTTACTCTATGTCCCGTGTGTTGCCAGCATCGCGACCATCCGGAGTGAAACCAACTCGTGGCGGTGGGCTGGCTTTGCCGCTCTTTACACCATAGTAGTTGCCTGGATAGCGGCTACCATCGTCTTCCAAATCGGCGGGTTGTTTATATAGCGTAATAAATATGGGACAACCAACTTGCCGGCTTCTGGTATCAAGCTCTCCCTATCTCCAGCATCTTATCCACCGCCGTCTTTGCCTTAAGGCGAATCTCTTCAGGGACTTTAACCTCGTGAGTCATATCCTGCAAAGACCATAAGACTTTCTCCAAGGTGATTAGCTTCATATTGGGGCAGATTGCCTTTCCCGAGGTATGGATAAATTTCTTGTCCGGGTTTTCCTTACTAAGCCGATGCAGTAACCCAATCTCCGTGACCACAATTATCTCTTGGGCTTCTGCCTGCTGGGCAAATCGGCACATCCCACTAGTGCTCAGGACTTCGTCAGCGAGGGCAATCACCTCCGGTGTACATTCTGGATGAACTATCACCTTGGCTTGTGGGTATCCCAGTTTCAGCTTAGTGATATCCTGCGGCTGAATCTTGACATGAGTCGGGCAATATCCAGGCCAGAGTATCAACTTCTTATCGGTCTTAGTGGAGATATAGTGCCCCAGGTATTGGTCAGGAACGAACAGTATCTCCTTGGCATCCAGGCTTTCTATAACTTTAACCGCATTAGCTGAGGTGCAACAAACATCAGATTCCGCTTTTACATCTGCTGAAGAGTTAATGTAGCAGACTACGGGAATACCGGGGAACTCCCTCTTTCTCTTTATTAGCCCTTCAGCGGTTATCATATTCGCCATAAGGCAGCCAGCATTGAGGTCAGGAAGTAGGACGGTTCTATCTGGGCAGAGAATAGAGGCGGTCTCTGCCATGAAGTGGACTCCGCAGAACACTATAACATCAGCATCGGTTTTGGTTGCCTGTTGGCTTAGCCCCAAGGAATCACCAACAAAGTCAGCTATATCCTGAATCTCACCCAGTTGATAGTTATGCGACAGAATAACAGCATTTTTTCTTTCTTTAAGGCTTATGATATTTTCTATTAGTTCGGCATCCTTATTTTCCATCACGTACTATCCTCCAGTCATTGGAGTAGGCATTCATCCTCTTTCCCCTGACGAAACCAAGGAGAGTTATCCCCAAATCATCGGCTAACCTCACTCCCAGGTCAGTAGGAGCAGATTTTGAAATAATAATAGTAATATTTCTTCTGGCCACCTTGAGCAATATCTCTGAGGAGATTCTGCCGCTGGTGATTATTATACGATCGTCAGTCGGGATATTCCTTAAAAGGCACTCCCCAAAGATTCTATCAATGGCGTTGTGCCTGCCTATATCCTCACTGAAGAGCAGAATACTTTTGGTGTCACACAGGGCAGCGCTATGAACACCACCGGTGGTTCGGAAAACATGGGAGCGATGTTGAAACTTGCCTACCAGAGTGAAGACATCTTGAGCTGGCACTTCCATTTGGGATTCTATTTTTTGACCTGTGGCATCAGTGGCGCTATAAAAAGAAGCCCCTCGGCCACATCCCGAGGTTATGAACCGCTTGAATATATCAACGAACTCTTTATCTTCCCCGGTTTCTACTCTCACCACACCCCTCTGGTCATCAACGGTTATCTTCTTGATTGCATCCTTACTTTTGATTAACCCCTCGGAGGAGAGGAAACCAACCGCCAAATAGTTTAGACCAGTAGGAGAGCAAAGCAGAGTTACCAGTTCCTGATTGTTCAGGATAATAGTGAGAGGTAGCTCCCTGGTTACTGTGTCCTCAGCCTCTTTCTTACCTTCCTCAGTAACACGCTTAATGGAAAGTGCCTTTACGCTGTCCATAATGTTGCCCTTTCCCGGCATTTAAGCTTGGAGATACGCTAAAGCTAGGATAACGACAGCTTTAATCCCCTTTTTATATACCCTAACTCTACCATATAGTCCAGTATACATTGAATTACTGCTGGGTCGATATTAGTGGCTATCCGACTCTACCCATCGAGCGGGATATAAGCTCGGACTAAAGCGTAGCCACAGCCGTCCCTTCTAGTGCCCTGCCTCTGGCTCCTACAGACCGCAACTACCTTAGCCAGTATCTTTCAAACTCCTCTATTCAAGGGTAAGCAAGCTATCCGCCATCTACAGCTGCCTTAAACAAGAGGAGATTAAGCATCTTTTTGTCTTTACGCTCGTCCCGGATAGCCAGTTGAACGAGTTCTTCACAGGAGCGAACTATCTCGCCTTCGGCGACAATAAAGCCCAACGACGCACTGCCGAAAACAATTCTCTGCGCTTGCTCAAAGCCATCTGTAGTCAGCACAATCACCTTTCCATAGTCTCATCAAACTAGGTTCTCCCCAGCAACTAGGAGCCGACGGATCCTAGTTTCGGCTGTCCTGGGTTCTTGTTTTAGACCTCTTTACTTAAAATCTTCCTTTTCAGGATTTCCCATTCACTCTTGGTCAAAACGCAGACGTTGCCCTTCTCGCCTATCTCGACATGCTCGTCAGTGATTTTGACTACGGGACAGCACGAACCCTCTCCACACAATGTGACGATTTTCATCTCTTTCACCTCCTTCCCTTACTATATATTATGCACTATTATGGAATTTTTGAAAAGCCGTAGCCTAAAGCCAAGGCTAATAGACTAACAACCGCCAGGTAAACAAGCAAAATCTTACCGCCAAATTCCTTCCTTAAACCAGGATAGTCCCCCAGCTAGTAATTGGCCCCACTATCAACAGAACCATGCCGGCCCCGATGTTCATTCCCTGTGATATGAAGCATGAACCAAGGGAACACTGGCTGTGGAGCAAATATACATGACGAGACCAAAGACAAGGCTGAATAGATAGCCCAAGCCTCTTTCAGATGAGATTAGAATCCTCGGAGAAAAGCTGACAGATTCTTTGCAGGAAATCCTGTTGAGGCGTAACTATATCGTCTACACTTGTAAGCTCTGCCCAGGGCAGCTAAGACCATTTAGATAATGGTGTCGCTGAAGAAACATTAGCTGTGGACAAGAGAACGCTTATTAGTATCAGTATTGTAACAAAACGATGAATTATTTAAATTATAATAACAACTTTAAAAGCATGTTTTTGGACCTCGAATCGTCTATTACTCCATCAGCTGGAATTTCCTATTTTTACAGACGACATATAGGGAGTTTCTCGTGAACAATCAATCCATCATTAGAACTTAAAACCTGTAGCGATATGTATCGTGCCAGTTGGAGGTGGAAGATATCCTCCCACCAGCGCCACAACTGTGGCCAAGAGCACCGCTAAAACGAGCCCTCTACTAACCCTCCCCACCCACCTTTTCTCATTTTCTCCAAGTAGCGAATAAAACTTGGCAATAGCCCACATGACCACGAGGAGAAGAACATAGGAAAGAAGATACCAGCCTAGGTTCATCTTCCACCAGCCTCCAGATAACCAAGTGATGATGTGTGAAATTGTAAATAGGTGCGCAACGTAAATAGCTAAGGAAGCCTGGCCCATAGTACTCAAGGGACGGAATGGAAGGCTTAGCCTGCGGTTTTCCAGCCCTATGAAAAAGCGGAAAATAAGCATACTTGCACCGATAACAAGTGCTAAATACTGAATCGTGGGTGGGTAAAACAGGTCACTCCAGGTGTTCCGGATAAAGGTTGGGGGATAGGCGAATACAAAGGATAAGCCGCCGAGAACCATTAGAGCAGAGCCAACATACAGTAGTGCTGAAGCGAAAGCTTTGGGTTTTACGCGCTTGAAACTTTCGCAAAGCTCTACTCCAATGATTGAGAAAGCAAGCCACGGACAAATAGGGAACCAACCATCGACAAACCAGTGGTTAATTATACCTGTTTGGGGCTCGACTTCTAGAATAGGCGCGCCAGATAGCAGGTAGAACCCAGTTGGAAAGTAAGTGTAACCGAGTACTTTCTGAAGAATAGGCGTTAGTATCAGAATACATAAGGCTGTTGCTACTCGCTGATAGGATTTGAGTTTACAGGTAAGATACGCCAGCGGGATAGAAATTCCTATCAGGTATAAAACTTGTATGGACATCAGGGGATATATCTGCCAGATTACGATGTCTACGAGTATCCCCACAGAAAAAATCCACGCTCCTTTATTGAACACAAAATAACTGAAACTATGTCTGTCTGCAGTAAGTGAAACCATGAATCCACTCAGTATGATAAAGAGCGGAGCTGCTAATGAGCCAATCAGTCTGAGGACAAAGGGAGCAGGCTCTGCCAGGACGATAGCCAATAGGTTCAAAACCATCATCGTAACAATGGCGAATCCCCTTATCATATCTATGTTTCTGTTCCTTTCCAAGCAATTCATCACAGCATAGTTTACCCTCTAGCGTGAACCTTGTAAAGATCTCAGTGGTCAATACTTTTAAGACAATTTGGGGCAGGAATTAATGTACACTGGCGCTAGAACTTTGGATTTACCTCCATTTCTCTTGGTGATACTTGACTTCGCTTTACAAGAACGGCTACAATTCCTTACACGCTTATAAAAGGAGGAAACGGGAAAATGAAAAAATGGCTTTTAGTTCCTATAGTGGCGGTAATGCTCGGGGTAACACTACTAAGTGGATGCGCAGGCGGTTTAGCTCCCGCAGAGCTTGCTACGGCTCAAAATCGAATTACAGAGCTAGAAACAAAGGTGGCAGGGCTTGCTACGGATCAAAATCGAATTGCAGAGCTTAATGATCGAATTGCAGAGCTTAATGATCGAATTGCAGAGCTTAAGCCACAAGTAGAGAAGCTTTCAGCAATTTCAGCCTACAGTATCTGGTATGACCAGTATTACGCAGTCGGCAACTTTATATTTGAGGATACGGAGGCCTTTAATGGAGGGGTTGGTGCCCTTATTGCCGCCGCCGGTGACGCTGCTTCGCAAGCGGCCTGGGAGAACTATCTTGCGACTGATAGTGCTTTCAATGCTGTTGTGGCCGGATTACCCGAAGACTATGAGGCCTGGACGGAAGACCAAACTAATCAATGGACTGAGGCTTACAACACCCGCTACGCTACTTTTGGTGAGGTAGGTGTTACCCTGTACGAGGCTACTGACTATTCGGCGTCTCAAATTAGAATTTTGGAACTCGAGACGCAGGTGGCAGACCTTTCGGTGATTTCAGCCTACAATATCTGGTACGACCAGTACTACGGAATCTACAATTATACATTTGAAGATACTACCACTTTTAATTGGAAGCTGGGAACACTTATCTATGCCACTAATAACGATACCGTAATAGGGTACTGGAATTACTATTATGCGGCTGATAGTGCCCTGAACGAGGTTCTGGCCGAATTACCCGAAGATTATGGAACCTGGACTGAAGACCAAATTAATCAGTGGTCTGAGGCTAACACTGCTCGCTCCGAGGCTCTTGGCTATGTAGGTACCTACCTATTTTATGCTATAGTTGGTTATTAGGATGGGTATGTATGGCTCATACTTCCGATAATTTATATGTAGATGAAAATGGGTTTATTTTTGATTACAAGACCGGACTTACCTATAGTGTAAACTCAACAGGGGTGTTTATAGTCAGGGAATTACTGGCGGGAACTCCACCATCTGAGCTTACTCACCTCATTAAAAAGAAATATAGTATCAATCACAAAACAGCCGCCAGTGACCTCAAGGCATTTCTCCAGCAACTTTCTGATGACAACCTGTCTGTGCCTAGCGAGGTTCGAACTGATGATTGATTGTAATGTAGCCGTTAGTGGACTCAATTCAACTGATGACCCAGGAACCGGCATTGCTGTTATTAGAAGTATCAAGGATTCAGGGCAGTGGACTGGAAAAATCATTGGGTTAGCCTATGATGCACTTGATACTGGTTTATACGACAAGAACTTACTGGATGAAGTCTATCTCTTGCCCTATCTATTCAACAGTGAGGCACTTTGGCAGAGGCTAAAAGATATAACTCAAAAAACCAGGATTGATGTCTTAATACCACTCCTGGATTTGGAGCTGCTAAACCTGCCTATTATAGAACCCTCACTGAAAGAACTTGGTATCAACCTATTGCTTCCTCCGATACATAAAATCAAAACGCATCTTAAGCTGAACCTGGCAGATTTCTGCCAAGAAAACGGCGTTAAATACCCAAGGCAAGATGTCGTTACCCACCCTGCCTGGATAGCCTCAAGCATTCGGCAGTTAGGCACTCCGGTAGTAGTGAAGGGCGTTGTTCATGGGTCACACATAGCTTATTCCGCCGAGGAAGCCACGATTTACTTCAACAGAATCAAACGGCGCAAAGTCTTTGCGGAAATGAGCTGGGGAATACCAGTAATAATACAAGAGTATATATGGGGTGAAGAATATAATATCGACTGTTTGACCGACAGAGAGGGAAAACTAATCGGCGCTGTTGCCATGCGAAAGCTGAGCGTTACTGAGAAGGGTAAGGCATGGTCCGGGGTGACAGTAAACGATGAGAAATTACTAAGTCTTAGCCAGGAAATCATACGCAAGCTCAGCTGGGTTGGCCCGATAGAACTCGAATTTGTAAAGCAGCAGGGCTCTGGCGATTATTACCTGCTGGAGATTAACCCCAGATTTGGTACCTGGATATATCTGGCGGCAAATGCCGGTCAGAATTTACCCCTAGCCGCGATTCAAATAGCCATGGGGCAGAAGGTTGAACCCTTCCCATCTTACCAGGCAGGACTTATGTTTATTCGCTATAATCTGGATATGATATGTCCGATAGAATATATGGCAAGTCTGACGGCAACTGGTGAACTAAAGTTAAACGAAGAAAAATCAAGGAGCTAGCTAAATGCACGGCAAACAGAATGAAAAGTATGAGAAGCCGACCCTAACCAAACATTACCGAGGGTTTATGAACAAGTTTGCTAGGGCTGGCTCTAGCATTCCACATGATACTATTTCTGGAGTCCCGGTAAGGGGACTCGTTGAGCAGTTTGGTTCTCCCTTGTGGGTAGTTTCCGAAGCCGACCTGCGGGAGAAATATAAAGACCTATATCGAGCCTTTAGTGCGAGATATCCTAAGGTTGCTGTTGCCTACTCATATAAAACTAATTACTTATCAGGAATTTGCGCCCTACTTCACCAGGAGGGAGCTTGGGCAGAAGTTGTCTCCGGGTTTGAGTATGATATTGCCGTAAAGCTTGGTGTTCCCGGAGACCAGATAGTCTTCAACGGACCTTACAAGACAAGGGCTGAGCTAGAGAGAGCTATCAAGCAGAAAAGTAAAATAAACATTGACTCCTTCCAGGAGATAGATGACCTTGAGAGACTGGCTAAGGAGCTGGGCGAGGTGGTTAAGGTTGGCATCCGTGTTAATATGCAACTTCGCAAAGTTGACTGGAGCAGGTTCGGTTTCAACTTAGAGTCAGGGCAGGCGATTGATGCCTGTAAGCGGGTTGCTTCTTCAGATAATCTGAGATTATCCGGTCTCCATGTCCACATGGGTACTTTTATTCTGAATACCAAAACATACCGTGCCCTTGCCGAAAAGCTTTTAGGCTTATATATGGCAATAAAAGATACCCTGAAGGTAGAAATTGAATATCTGGATGTTGGTGGTGGGTATGCCTCAACCAATACCTTACATTACCACTGGATACCTGGTGAGTACGCTTGCCCCGCCATTGATGAATATGCTGAAGCAATATGCTCACCATTAGTTACCGAGCTGAGAAAAATAGCTGACATGCCACTACTTATCATTGAACCCGGGCGTGCCTTAGTTGATGAAGGAATGTATCTTATTACTACCGTCGTTTCGTTAAAAGCTCTACTAAACAATTACAAAGGTGTAGTAATTGACGCTGGAGTTAACCTATTACCTACATGTTTTTGGTACCGTTTTAATATCCGTGCTGCTGAAAGGCCAGCTAGCTTATCTGATGGCGATATGACTAATTTTGTTAATATTTATGGACCACTTTGCATGAACATAGATTGTATTCAACTCGGCACACACCTGCCATCGGTTACCGCCGGTGATATTCTGGTGATAAGTAATGTGGGGGCATACAATTTTTCACAGTCTATGCAATTCATCAGGCCCAGACCAGCAGTCGTTATGATAACCGAGGATGGTGTGGAGTACCTGAGGCTGCCCGAAACTACCGAATATATCTGTCAATTAGAAAGGGTACCCGGTCACCTCCTGAAAAAATTTAACTCCGTCCAAAAAGGAAGGTAGCTATGGAAGAATGGAGAAAGTTTGTAACCCCCCGGGAGCGGGACAACAACTGGAACGCATTGCTCTCTGGTGGGGCTAAGATACGCTTGCTTGAATCATTTATCGATTTTGAACTCGCTGCCCTTCTTGCCGCCGAGGGTCCTCTGTCCGCAGAGGCTATCGCCAAAAAACTGGCACTACATCCCCACCGTGCCCGGAAGTGGTTTCACCTTCTCAGTCTAGTTGGACTGGTGCAGGAGATAGTTCCCCCAGATAAACTTCCTGGTCATGGTGATGAGGTCTATGCCATCACGCCAATGGCACAGTCACTTTTTGGTGATGATGGCAAAAGTGGAGCATTCTATCGTGACCGGATGCGTTTTTGGCGTAATATAAGTGGGCTTGATTTCAACGCTGTCTTAAGGGGACTACCCCTACCGCTCGCCGTAGAGTGGCCACCACAAACGTTCGAGGCGGCAACCCATCTGGAATGGTGGATGAGAATAACCGCGCCGGGTGCTATCCAGGCTATAGAGAAGGCCGTAGATTTAAACACCGTAACCAAGATGCTTGACGCTGGGGGTGGTGATGGAACCATGGCTTGCGCTTTTGCTCAATCTCATCAAAATCTTGATATCACCGTGTTTAATCTGCCTAACTCCGCCTACCTAGCTCGTAATAAGGTTGCGCAGGAAAAGCTAAGCGATAAAATTACTATAGCTGAAGGGGATTTCTTGAGTGAAGAACCTTTTCCTGGTGGCTTTGAACTGGTTCTCTGGTCCCGTGTGTTTACTGACTGGGCGGCAGACGTTGTCCAAAGGCTAATAAGAAAGACATATGAAGCGCTTATTCCTGGTGGTCGGATAGCCATTTGTGAACCACTGCTCGAGAGTAATAAGGATCTGATTACTGAATGGGAGTTCCGCTATATTTTTTACGATGATTTTGGCGTAGCCGTTTTCAAAACAAGAGCAGTGTATGAACGACTTCTTACCGGAGCTGGCTTTGAATTAACCAGCTTTTCTGACAGGGACGATGAGAGCTGTTACAGCGCAATAATAGCTACCCGACCCCAATAGGGATTAACATCTATTCATGTTGAAAGATAAATGGTCCAGGCTTGTTCGAAGTAGTGCACTGGGTAGTTTTATTGACGCCTTACTTCGTGGCTTCGGTCAAATTGTTTTCTGCAACAATCCTCTTATTGGCTTAATCATACTTATCGGCTTTATAGATAGCCCTATTAGTGGCCTACTAGCCCTTTTGAGCAGCACAATAGCCATACTAACCGCCATATTGACCAAGACCGAGCGTTATCTCATCAAATCGGGGTTATTCGGCTGTAGTGGTGCTTTAATTGGTTTTGTTTTTGCTTTTTACCTGCCGCTGAACTGGCAGCTAATACCCGCATTGGTATTGTCCGGTATCTTGTCCGCTTTGCTGATCAAGCTTCTCATTAGAAATCTATCTATCAAGGTCAACCTGCCCGTCCTGAGTATACCTTTCGTCCTTGTTACTTGGTTGGGTCTACTGTCCCTGCGCCACATACCAACTTCTCCCACTATGCTCGACAATCTACCTGGGTTTCTTATTAGTGGTCAAATTGAGCAATTGCTAGCCCCTCTTTTGCCAGAATCAATCAGTACCATATTCCACACTATTAGCGCCATCTTCTTTCAATATAGCGTCTTTATCGGCATGTTATGCCTTTTAGGTCTTATCTTACATTCTAGAATATCTACCGTCTTCGGGATTGCAGGTGGTGTCATAGGAATAACGTTATTTAGCCTATTCACACCGGGGGGAGAATACGCTAGCAAACTAACGGTCGGTTTTAACTGTGCTCTAATAAGCATAGCTCTCGGAGGCTTCTTCATCACTCTCACCTGGCAGTCCACACTTTATGCTCTTTTCGCGGTATTTACGGGGGGAGTAGTTGGCATGGCCTTGGTAAATCTTCTAGGCCTGGTTAATATCCCAGCCCTAGCCGCTTCATTTAACCTAGTTACTTTACTTTTTTTATTTATACTCGGGAAAGCACCTTCCAAAATCAGCAGCGTTGGACTTAAACTTGTCCCACTTGCCTGGGTAGATAAACCCGAAACGTATTCTAATTGGAACTTATTAGTGAATATGAAAAGGATAAACCAACAGGTTAGGCTTTCACTCCCGTTTTACGGTATCTGGTATGTATCACGCGGAAACAATAGAAAGCCTACCCACTCAGGGGCTTCTGCTTATGCCTGGGATTTTATAGTTCTTAATGAGCGTAAGAAATTATTTAGAGGTACGGGTACTGATAATAAGGATTATTATTCCTTTGGTCTGCCGGTATTGGCACCGGCTCCAGGTAAAGTAGCTAAAGTCACCGATTCAGCCCCCGATAATACTCCCCCTATCGCAAATTGGGAACAGAGCTGGGGCAACTATGTAATAATCGACCACGGTAACGACGAATTTAGCGAGATTAGCCACTTAAAGCAGCATTCTATTGTGGTGAGAGAAGGCGATGAGGTGGACAGGGGGCAGTTGATAGGTAATTGCGGGAATTCAGGACTATCTATGGCATCACATATCCACTATCAACTACAAAAAGCAAGTAGCTTAGGAGCAGATTCGATGCCCGCCAAGTTTCACAATTACAAAATACATAAAAGCTTCACCAAAATCACAGTAATGGAGGAAGGAAGACCCAAGGAAAAGGAGCTCGTCTCAAATTCGCTATCTGATGGGTCTTAACCCCGGTATTTGTAATTTAGAGCATGGAGCTATAGATACTAGACACGACATACCACTTATTTCCATGATGTGTTTCAAGTAACAAAATGACGTTTCGTGCAATCCATATCTAAGCACAATGTGCCTCCAATTGACACTTTATGTTGACAGTTCTATAGTAGTGCCAGAAAGCATCCAAGGAGGCAATCCATGCCAAACCATAACTCTAGGCTTGAACTCGGCACTCTGGAGAACTGGCTGTGGGATGCAGCTTGCGTGATTCGGGGGCCGATAGACGCCCCCAAGTTTAAAGATTACATTCTTCCTCTTGTCTTTCTGAAACGCCTCTCTGATGTTTTTGAGGATGAGTTACAGCAGCTTGCCATTCAAGCCCGATGAAATTGGGCGCTAATATTCAATTCAAAGGAGGAAACCATAACGGAATTGAGGGCTTTCTTGCTGGTAGTTCATCTGTTATCGACTTTGCTGATGGCCGCCCCGTTCTACATGCTGGTTGTCGTTACTGAGCAGGGGCACGCTCCACAGCAATTTCACGAAAACATTAAGATAAGGAGGGAGACATGACAGGCAAAACTATCGTAATCCTGGGGGGTGGTTTCGGTGGCCTGGCCACAGTGCAGCAATTGCGTAGAGCGCTACCGACCGAGCACCGCGTAGTAGTGGTGGAAAGGCAAAACACCTTCTCTTTGAGCTCCTTCAATATGAGGTTTATGGTTGGAGAGATAAAAGACAGACGGGAAGTAGAACGGCCACTTTCTGAATTGGCGAGTAAGGGCATTGAATGGGTGCACGACGAAATCCTGGAATTAGATCCAGCAGCGCGAAGGGTGCGCACTTCCTCTGGAACGCTGGAGGGAGACTATCTGATTATCGCTCTGGGCGCTGAAAAAGACGGGAGTGGCATACCTGGCTTTGCCGAATCAGCCTATAACCTGTATGATGCTAACCAAGCTCTTCTGGTTCACAAGCCCTTGCAGGAATTGGATACTGGGAGAGCTATCGTGCTGGTCTGCCGTAGCCCCTTTTCCTGTCCGGCGGCTCCTTATGAGGCTGCCTTTCTGATGGACTCGACCTTCCGGAGTAAAGGAAACCGACAGCAGGTGGAGGTAGCCGTTTACACCCCAGAACTGAAGCCCATGGCCGGCGCTGGCCCAGCGATGGGCGATGCCGTCATTGGTATGCTAAAGGAGCATGATATAAAGTACAACCCACAACAGAAAGTTCAGAGGATAGAGAGTGGGGACCGCAAGATTGTTTTTGAAGACGGCGAGACTTCTTTCGACTTGCTGGTGGGTATACCGCCCCATACCGTACCAA
The DNA here is from genome assembly GCA_002688105.1 of Dehalococcoidales bacterium. Taxonomy (GTDB): domain Bacteria; phylum Chloroflexota; class Dehalococcoidia; order Dehalococcoidales. Next base: position 38,685 of record NZBQ01000006.1, read on the forward strand.
AGGTAGTACGGGAAGCTGGCCTAACAGACGAAACGGGCTGGATCCCTGTTGAGATCGATACTCTGGAGACACGTTACCCCAGCGTCTTTGCCATTGGCGATGTGACATCCATTAAGCAGCCCAACCCCACAGGTCTCTCCCTGCCCAAGGCGGGGGTATTTGCTGATGAGCAGGGCCGTGTGGTAGCGACGAACATAGCGGCTAAACTCAGAGGAGAAGACAAGTCCAAAAAGTTCGACGGAAAGGGTTTCTGTTACATTGAAGCCGGCGATGGCCAAGCCGCTTACGGTTCCGGTAACTTCTACGGCTATCCTGGCCCCATTGTATACCTGGAGCCTCCCTCCCAAAAGCTCCACGAAGAGCGGAAAAGGCTCGAACTGGACCAGTTAGAAGAGCTAGTGTGATCACGAGGGGGATGTTCGCAGACGCTTCAGAGGAATTATGACAGACTGGGCGTTTATCATCAAACTGGGTAGCCTTTGCGGCACTCGCCTCGCTGCTTAGTTATGTCCACTTTCCTAACCTTCCTTGCTTGGCGCGGTCAGCGAAAGCGCCTTGCCAGCATTTGCCTTTTCCTGGTGCTGACAGCGCTCATCATGGGCTTGAGGGCGACCTTCTCCTATAATTATATTCTTGCCATAGGACTGATAATAGTAGCTACGCTCTACGCCTGGATGGTATATCGCAAGCCGGTGCCGCTGGGCTGGATATAGGGTCATATCGCCGATGCCGACAAATATGACGCTTGGTACGATACTGAGGCGGGCAAATCAATATTTGCCCTAGAAGTAGACTGTCTTAAGCCCCTTACCCATCTCCATCGAAACATTTGGAGGCACTAGCTTTGCATATCTGGGCGAGGTTTGGTAAATTGGTAAGATGGATGGTTTTGTCATGCCAGTTATCCGGATTTCCATCATTATCGCCAGCGTCGGCGTGGTAATTATCGCCCTCATCTACATCTTGCAGCCTCATTACGTCTACTATCCTGAACGCAATCTTACCGCGGACCCTGGCAGGCTCGGGCTTCGGTTCGATAGCATCTACTTTGAAACTGCGGACGGACTAACACTATCCGCCTGGTTCATCCCGGGCGACAACGCTAGAGGTGTGATTCTATTTTGTCATGGTAATGCGGGCAATATATCCCACCGCTTGGAGTCCATTCAAATATTTCATCGACTTGGACTGGACGTTTTCATCTTCGACTACCGAGGTTATGGTCAGAGCGAGGGAAAGCCCAACGAGCCGGGCACGTACCAAGATGCCGAAGCAGCGTGGCGGTACCTAATTGAGGAACGCCAGTTGGCCCCAGCCGACATCATCGTCTTCGGCCGGTCGCTTGGAGGAGCGGTTGCCTCATGGCTTACCCGGAGCCACACCCCGAGGGCGCTTATCCTCGAGTCAACATTCACCTCCCTTCGCGAGATTGCTGGCACACTGTATCCGTATCTTCCGGTTAAGCTATTATTGCGTTTCCAATACAATACAGCCGCGTATCTTCGTGGAGTGAACTGTCCGGTTCTGATTGTCCATAGCCGGGACGATGAAATAATGCCCTTCAGCCAGGGGCGTCACCTATTTGATATAGCCAAGGAGCCAAAACATTTTCTCGAAATCACCGGTACCCATAATGAGGGGTTCATCGCCTCCGGCAAACATTACGAAGCCGGCCTGAATGGTTTCATCTCAAAGTACGCTGAACCCGAGAGGAGTGCCCCCCTATGATTGGACAGAAAGGGTTAGGAGAGTCTGACGAGGTGCCCCATTATTCTGGTGAATAAGCAGTCAGTCTTCAAAGTCATTGGGTGGGAGCCGGGGGCATCGCTATACCAGAGTTTATTCTATATTAGTGGGCCATCCGGGACAGTTCCCGAACTTTTGTTTAATAAGAAGCAGCTTATTCTGGCTTTAGAACAGCTTCTAGGCTCACATTACATTTAAAGATGCAAAGTTTGGAAGATGGAACGATGAGCATTTCTTTCATAGCGCTGGTTACTCTAGCCTCTGCCTAATTAGATCTCCTGCCTCTTACCGTGTTCCATGCGGTATAGTCCTATATAACTTGCTTGAATGAAGGTCTGCGAAAAGTAAGGTACGCAGGCTAGTTCAATGTAGTGGACCCGGGACGCTATAGCTTGTGCCTCAGCCCGCTTACTGAGGGAAATTAGAGCCATCTTAGCTCCCATACCGGCTGCATTCCCTACCTGCTGAAAACAGCCTAGAGGCAGAGAGGGTAGCATACCAATATTTACTGCGCTGGCCACATTAATGTAACTGCCAAAGGCTCCCGCGATAATTACCCGCTCGATTTCCGCCTCGGAACAGCCATTCGTTTCCATAGCAATCTGGATGCCAGTGCGAATGGCTGCCTTAGCCAGTTGTAGTTCCCGCACGTCCTGCTGAGTGATAACAATAGCCGGTTGGCCATTTCGTTTTTCCTCACTAATAAATACAAACTCACGCCGTTTCTGGCGGGTGCGAAGGTGAGGATGGTTGCCCTGCATCCTGCCACCTCCATCGAGTACCCCAGCCAGGTACAATTGAGCCATGGCATCAATGGTGCCAGAGCCACAGATGCCAACCGGGGGAGCTTTATCGATGGCCTGGTACTGGATGTCATCTTTTGCTATTCGCAGTCGTTCGATGGCTCCCTTGGCCGCCCGCATACCATCCTTAATGTGATAACCTTCGAATGCGGGACCGGAGGCACACGAAACAGTAGTTATCTTTCCATTATTCACTAGGGAAACTTCAGTATTAGTCCCTATGTCTATAGCCACCTGTATCCCCTCGGCCTTCCCGACCCCCGTGCTTAGCAACATCGCTACATGGTCGGCACCGACAAAACCAGCAATATTAGGTAGCACATGCACATATGCCCCTGGAGCCATATTTAAGCCTAAATCACGAGCCTTAATGTCCAGATCCCGGCTAACTGCCGGCATAAAGGGGGAAAAAGCCAATTGCTTTACCGGCAGACCGAGAAATAGGTGGTGCATGGCGGTATTACCCACCACTACTGCTTCAACAATTTCTTCTGTGTTGGCACCGACCTCGGCACACAGTTCAACAGCTAGCCGGTTTAATGCTTCCACAGCTAACTTCTGTAGATGGAAACCATCATTTGGCGAGTTTATGGCGCAGGTAATGCGACTGACTATATCCTCTCCATAGCTAATCTGGGGATTCATCATCCCTTTGGCGGCTAAAGTTCGACCATTGCTCAGATCAACCAGATAGCCGGCAATCTTGGTGGTGCCTAGATCTACGGCTATCCCCAGTTGTTGGCTTGGCCAGGGGCCGAGAGCTACTACTTCGTCATTGCGAACTGTAGCCTGGCACTGCCAATTCCAGGACCTCAATTGAGGGGAGAGAATACGCAGGACATCAATATCAACCTGGCTACAATGTAACTGGTGCTGCCGGTTCAATCCTTCTAGCAGACATTCGGCATCAGCTTGCAGATTGGACAAAGATGGAGCTTCTAGTTTTGATAGGTAGTAGGCTCTAACGGGTGGTTCTGGGTGAACCGTCAACTCTAGTCCCTCCACCTGGGTACGCTGTGGGGTGGTCATCGACTCGGCCGGTACACTTACTTTGCCATTGCTGATAGGATAGGCTTGGCAGGCCAGGCGCCAGCCATCTTCGAGTTCTTCGGATGAAAAAACCTCCAGCTCACTGAGTGTTGGTTCTGAGATGACTCCGCTTAAAATCTGTACCTTGCAGGCTTGACATACTCCTTTGCCGGCGCACAGACTGATAATGTCTGCACCGAGCCGACGGGCACAAGTCAAAAGAGACTCATTGCTCTGGCATTGTCCTCTTCGACCTACCGGTTCAAAGTAAATTTTGTAAACTGTCATTTTACTTCTATTCAGCTTTGACTCGTTTCTCACCCATCCCATTCAGTAGCGGTAGGTTTTTCTCAGGTTACAGCGGGCATAGACTTCAATCTGTATCAGGTCTGACCTATTGGCATTTACCCCTCTCAATCATATTTCTTCTGGTCTAGGCTCACTTATTTTCGGTATACACCATATTCTTTAGTGAATTCCGTCATTGCCTTCACATTTTCGGGATTTTCGTCAATCATTGGAGCTTCGGGGTCCATAATAAAACCTCCGCCTTCGCCCACCACATCGATGAGTTTATGGCAGTAGTCCTTGACTTGCTCGGATGTGCCGGTGCATAGCAGTGAGTTTGGTGGACCACCGGTGAGACAGGCTATATCGCCTAAAACTTCCTTTGCCTTAAATATGTCCTTCTCAATGTGGTACACTACCTTCCCTTTGGGTACATCCTTAAGGAATTCCAGACGTGATGTATAGTCTCCTTCAGTGTACACATAAGGTGTTAATCCCTCATCAATTAGCCCCATTATTACTTTCCTTAAAGTTGGCCAGTAGAAGGTCCTGTATTGCTCGACAGACATTAGACTATCAAAGCCTTTATTAAGAAAGAGAGTCACTATAGGAACACCGGTCACCTTGGCACCACCTACCCCGGCTTCTATCATCCAGGGGGTTATTTTCTCACAGGCTTGCCTAAGCTTATCGGGATTTCTATACATATCCATCATCGCCCCGCGCGTCCCCCTCAAAAAATTGGCAATAAAGTCGTAGGGTGCCTGTGATAATGATAGCGTGAATGTTGGGAATCCCATATCTTTCATCTCATCAATAAACAAGATGAAAGAATCGAGCCATTCGAGAGCCTCAGTACCGGCTTTGACCAGAGACCGTAAAGCACCACGAACGTCTGGCTCGCCAATAACGGGAAGGGCGTCAAACATCCCTTGATACCAACAAATTATGCTGTGGATTGGAGGAAGCTTGGCTAAGGGGGCTAATTTCCCGAATATCTTCGGGAAATAGGCTCTAATCATGTAGTCCGACGGGTCATCAAGGAACCAATCGTAGTCCTCCGCCGGCATGGGGGCATATACCTCTTGCCCGTCAAGCACCTGACCAGGTTCAACAAACTGGTATGGGGAGGTGGGGCTAACGCCATGCCCGGGCCACCTGAGTTGCTTATAGTCAAGGTGTTCATACACTTTCCCTGAATAAAGGTCTGGGACAACATACTCATCCCACTCAAAGTCGATGAGCGTTTTTTTCCAAGCTGTGTATGTTTTATCATAGTCGTACATAGCTTCTTCCATGGTTATGCCGGTATATTTAAGAGGAAAGAACTCAGGGAAAGGTACAATTGGAACTCTATCGGGTACTATGAGATGGATAGCATCATCCACTCTCTTGGCTCTTTCCTGGTACAATTCTTCCGGTGTTTTCGCCATTTTACTCACCTCCTCCCTTATTATTTTTTGGAATTACCGGTATCAGTGTTCTGCTGCTTTTTCTTTTAACGCTTGTAGAACCTTGGTCGGTGTTATGGGCAGCTCCTTAATCCTTACCCCTATGGCATTGTAGATGGCGTTGGCGATAGCCGGGGCGGCGCAGCCCATTGCCACTTCACCGGCACCTTTGGTGCCTAGGGGGATACCAGGGTCGATTTTCTCGACAATAATAGCCTCCAAGGTGGGCATGTCTGGTGCTGTTGGCACCTTGTAATCGATTAAAAACGGATTAAGCGGACGCCCTGTTTTCTTATCGTAGATGGTATCCTCAAACAGGGCATAACCGATTCCCTGGGCACCCCCTCCCTGAAGCTGACCCTCCACGCTACCGAAGTTTATTACCCTGCCGGCGTCGGCAGCGGTTATGAATCTGGTGAGTTTAACCTGACCGGTTTCCGGGTCTACCTCAACCTCTGCCGCATTGGCTAAAAAGGTGTAAGCGGGTACAAAATTACCACAACCGTTATCGTCAAACTGTTCTGCCGGACTAAAGTAAGTGCCGGTAGCTAATATCGGCCCAGCATGCCCGTCTATATCGGTAAAGTAGGCGGCATCAGCCACTTCGGCTATTGATACCGCCTTACTCGGGTCTTCTTTGACATAGATTTTTCCCTGCTTAGCCGTAAGGATGTCTTGTGGAGCCTCAAGCATTTTGCCGGCAACTCTAAAAAGCTTCTCTTTCACTATATCAGTGGCTATTTTCAGGGCTGAGCCATCTAGAAGTGTTGCCCTACTACCATAGGTACCCATTCCAGGTGGCGTGACCCCGGTATCGGCACCGATTACGGTAACATCTTCCAAGAGAATACCTAATTCTTCGGCGGCTATTTGAGCCAAAGCGGTGTATAAACCCTGCCCGAGTTCTGGATTCCCGGTACGGACTATGGCCGACCCATCGGCGACTAACTCCACTTGAACTGAGCCAAAGTCAGGCGGGTCTTCTTTAATTCCTTGAGCACTAGACCAGTGCATCGTGGTAGCTAGTCCAACGCCGGTATAGGGTTTCTTTTTCTCCTTCCAGCCCACAGCCTCAGCCACCTTATTAATGCACTCTTCAATACCGCAACTCCGCACGATGAGTCCCGTTGAGTTCGTGTAGGGCAAATCTTCAGTTTTGATAATATTCCTCAGTCTTAGCTCCACACGGTCTATTCCCATTTCCTTAGCCGCGATATCTAATAGCGATTCCCTGACAAAGCTAACCTGAGGATTTCCGAATCCACGGAACGCTCCTGAAACTGAGGTATTGGTATAAACAATATGGTTATCAAGCCAGATATTTGGTATCTTATATGGACCGGCAGCAACAGCTCCGGAAAGTAACGCAACCAACGGTCCCCAGGATATATAAGCACCGGCGTCCAAGATGTTTTTCTCTTTGTAGGCGACAATAGTGCCATCCTTTTTTAACCCTATCTTGGATTCTCTTATCAGAGGATGTCGGGTACTGGTTGCCATAAACTCTTCTTCTCTACTGAGGACCATCTTCACCGGTTTTCCCAGTTTTATGGACATTATGGCTGAACAAAAATCATAGGTAAATTCGCAAGCTTTACCACCGAAAGCCCCTCCACAACCAGCTTCGGCGGTGATGACTCTAACCTTACTCGCCGGCATATTTAGAGCTTTACTTAAACCAAGACTAAGAAAATAATCTATTTGTGTGGTTGACCAGTGGGTTAGCTTTCCCGTAAGTGTGTCGTAGCTGGAAAGAGAGCCATGCGTTTCAAGACAGACATGGGCTGGCTTGGATAGCTGGAACCTATCTTCAAATACATAATCAGCCTCTTTAAAACCAGCCTCTATATTCCCGGCACGAAGTTTATTTTGCTCTCGGATGTTATTCTTTGCTTCTTCGTGTAACTGTGGTGCCCCCGGCTTCATGGCTTCTTCGACGTCAAGTACGGCGGGTAGCTCCTCGTATTGAACCTCTATCAAATCAATAGCCTTTTCCGCAGTCTCCTCATCAAC
>NZBQ01000007.1 GCA_002688105.1 Dehalococcoidales bacterium
GAGAACAGTGGAATGGCAGCGAGGCTTAGCGTTTATAGAGGACTCGTACGCACCTAAAGCCTATATCCCTATTTTACTCAAAGCCGCATTTTCTCAAAATAAACAAAAGCGGTTTTATGGCTAAGACTTATTAGATATGATAGCTGCCTTGAAGAATGTTGAAGAAGTAAAGAGACTACACATCTGGCTGAAGGAGGTTTGATATTTGAGGCTTTGGGGTTTAGTTGGAAAAGCTGTATTTGTAAATATCCAGATAGTGTCTCATTTATTCATGCTTCTCCCTTGATGTAAGGGATAGCCAGTTTCCTCGGCGGAGTAATTTTCCTTATAACACCGATCACACCGACTAAGATAATTATGGTTACCACATAGGGCAACATTAAAAGTAGTGGAGCTGGAACCGGAACTCCCGCAGCCTGCATACGCATTTGAAGAGCATCAGCCCCGGCAAATAAAAGCGAACCTCCGAGCATTGGCCAAGGGCTCCATCCCCCGAAGATGACAATGCAAAGAGCTATAAATCCACGGCCTGCGGTCATGTTCTCGCTGAATCTACGTAATATTGCTAAGGGCAGGTACGCTCCGCCTAACCCTGCCATGGCACCACAGATAAGAACACTAGCATAGCGTATTAAATAGACGTTGTGTCCTCCCATATCAACCGCTAATGGATTCTCTCCTACAGCTCTAACAGTCAAGCCAAAGGGTGTCCGAAATAGGATAATGGTGAAAACAAAAATTAAAAGCAAGGAAATGTAAAATAAAACATTCTGTTGGAAAAGGATTGGGCCAACTATGGGAATTTCACTCAGCACTGGTACGTAAATGGGTAAGAAGCCTTCTATCGAAGCTTCAATCCCCACTGTTCTAAATATGAAGGTGCTAAATCCCATACTAAACAGCCATATGGCTATTCCACTGACTATCTGGTTAGCTTTCAGTGTTATAGATAAATAGGCGTGGACTAGACTCAGCGCCATGCCGGCCAGCATTCCCATAACTATTCCAAGCCACAGGTCGCCGGTAGTAACAGCCACCAAGTATGAGGACACCGCCCCCATTAACATGTACCCCTCAATCCCTATGTTAAGTACTCCAGACCGTTCCGAAACTGCCTCTCCTAGCGAAGGGACGAGCAAGGGAAAGCTCGTTCGTAGAGTAGCTACCAGCACTGAAACTATCGCTTGGAGCAATTATCTATCCCCCCTTAGAAATCAAGAATGTTTAAACGGCTGTGACAAGCGCTTCTCAATGAATGGCAATAATATTAAAGATAACATAATGACAGCCACCAAAACATGCACCACACTAGGGTCGATACCAATATCCGACTGGGCAAAATGGCTTCCCGATAATAATGCCCCCAAGAATAAAGCTACAAATATTGACCCAAACGGATTCAGCCCTCCCAAAAAAGTAACTAGTATAGCTAGGAACCCGTAACCAGGAGAAATTCTATCGGTCAGTAAATGGAAAATTCCTGATACTTGAGCCATCCCGGCGAGACCAGCTAAGCCACCGCTTAGAATCATGGAAGTTATTTTAATTTTCCCCACTGGGATGCCGCCATACCGGGCTGTATCGGGATTTATACCGACCGCTTTAACACGATAGCCGTAGGCGCTCCTTTGCAAAACAAACCAAACGACTACGGTAAGCCCCAGGGCTATTATAAGCCCAGCATGTAACGCTGTCGGAGGTAGTATTTTGGGCAACATGGCGGTAGCAGCAACTTTCTCAGTTACTGGAAAACCGGCGGCAACTTCTTGGGGTGCCCTCCATGGGAACTGTGTTAGATAAGTTACGAACAACTGGGCAACAAAAACCATCAGTAAAGAAGTAATGATCTCATTGGCTTTATATTTGACCTTTAGAATCCCGGGTATTGCTCCCCATATCCCCCCAAAAATGAAGCTAGCTATGGCCACCACAAGAAGATGTAACGGCTTGGGTATACTGGGTAAGAAAAGCCCAGCGGCCAGAGCTCCCACCGCCCCCATATATAATTGCCCTTCGGCACCTATATTCCAGACCCCACACCTGAACGCCAGTATAAGTCCCAAGCTACAAAGCAGAAGAGGGGTTGTCATATTCAGGGTGAGGCTTAGCCTACGTAGACTGCCAAAACCCCCATCAAATAAACGCCAGTAGACTTCTCCCGGATTGTATCCAGAAATAACAATTAGAATTGAAGTTACACCAAAGGCTAGGGCCAAGGCTATTATCACAGAGATTGCCCTACGACTGGCATAATAGCCAGCGATTGTTTTAAGTGTAACCATATTGCTACCTATACCTGGCAATCATCTCGGTAAAACTATCTATAAAGTCATCATTGTATACTTTGCCAGACATTACATCGCACGGCAACAGATTTGTGCTTTCTGTGGCGTGTCGTATAAGCCAAATTGTGCCCCAAACTCTACATCACAGCCACTCCTTGGGTAAGCCCTTTAAGACCTGCCCAAGGATTCTCTTCTTACTTCCCCCCTTAAGTTAGAGAGGATAAGGTATAGCGACTTCGTGTTTAGGGGATATCTAGCTCCAGCAGTGTTTCAGGAGTAAATACTATTCCTGTTTCGGCAAGGCCGAGAGTTCCTAGTCGGGAACCATCTCTCATCTTAGGAACTTCTATCAGGCCTGCCCTTAGAGCCTTCACAGCTTGCGCTACCATAGCTTCAACATCCGCTGGTACATTGGTGAGTGGAGCAAGGGGTTCCCACTTTGGGTTAACTTCGTGTATATCCACTGCTCTATGACTGATGGTGCCATTTTTGTATTCCAGTACTGCTTGTTCTGCCAGGACCCAATGACCAGTAAGAAAGCTGGTTATGATTTGCGGGCTCGGCTCTATTGCGTATTGGTCAACACCCCAGCCTAGCCTCCACACCCCAGCATCTTCGCTGGCTGATATAACTCCCAGACCAGCACCATCAAAATAACCCAGTATCACATCTGCCCCAGCATCAACCAGCGACATGGTAGACTCGTAGGCTTTTCCTGAATCATTCCAATCCATTGTCCAGATGAATAAGAATTCGATATCTGGATTAACCCATTTGGCTCCCCACTCCATGCCAGCACCAAGCCTGGCAATCTCAGGATAATCAACGCCACTGATGTAGCCAACCGTACCTGTTTCGGTCATCATGGCGGCGGCAATTCCAACCAGAAATCCATGCCATTCCGCTGGATAGTCCATACCAATGGAATTTTCCGGCCGTAATGCCATTACCCCAGCGTCAGAACCAGGCGTGGCATGCCACATATCCGGGAATTGAGGAAGAACTAAATCCATAGCCTCTCCCCAAGTTTGAGCGGAATCAGTGTAAAGAAGCTGAACCCCCTTCTCCCCTTGCAACTCTAGCCAAGTAGGAAAATCAGCCCAGGGAATTTCGTCGGTAAAGGTAGCCTCAACCTCCGGAAACGTCTCCGTGACGTGCAGGTATGCCTCATAAATGCCTTGACCCCATCCCATATCATTTCTAGACCCAATCTCACCAAAAGCCATCATGATAGTTTCCTCCTCGGGAGCTGGGGCTGGAGCCGGGGCNGGAGCCGGAGCCGGAGCCGGGGCCGGGGCTGGAGCTGGAGCCGGGGCCGGAGCTGGAGCCGGGGCTGGAGCCGGGGCCGGGGCGGCACAACCAGAAATAACTAAACCAATCACCAGTGCCAGCGAAACCAGAAGAACTACTAATCTGTTTTTCATTAATTTACGCATCTATTGTAACCTCCTATTTTCCCTTAGTCTCTCATACAACTAAAACTCGCAATACTTCTCCATAGGCGACTCCCTCCTTTAGATGAAACTAATGATTAAGCGTAACAATAGAGCCAAAATAGCTCCTATTAGAATATTTAGTATGAGAACGATACCTCAGAACACAGGATAAGTCAATAGCAAGCCATCAACTTTTTCAGCTTTTCTTCGAAGCCTTCTCTAACCTGCCCCGCTTGGGATGATTCAGCTAACCTTTGCCGTTTATTTGAGCCTTCATCCTAACCAAAATGTATGCTGATACCTCTCCAAGCATTACCTCACCACTGCGTCTTCGAGTCGATTTTAGCCTGTAGCACGTTTGATAATCATCACAATTCCCGTATTGCCATCCACTCTAATAATATCCCCGGTCTTAATTCTGCGAGTTGCAAATCTGGTGCCGGTAACGGCGGGGACTCCTTCCTCCCGGGCAATTATAGCCGCATGGCACATGTTCCCACCTGAGTCCAGCACTACAGCTTTGCTCCTTACCAGAACCGGCCCCCATGCCGGCGCCGTCGTAGGTGTGACCAGAATATCACCATTCTTTACCTTATAGCTCTCTGAGAATCTAGGGATGACTACGGCCGGCCCTTCAGCAATACCAGACGATGCCGCTACACCAGTCAGTATATCCCCTTCATCTTCTTCATCAGCCTTCTCCCATTCTTCCAGCCTTTCCTTAGTTATGCCCCACAGCATTACCGTAGATGGGTCAGCAAATTCCTCCTCAGGGAATACCCCGAGCAGGGTAGGAGGAGTATACTCACATAACTTCTCCCACATCCTCTTCCTTTTCTCTATCTTCTCCTTCCACAAAGAAGATTTCACTTCAACACCTATACCCCATGCCTGACAGACATCGAATACCACCTCATCTAATTCATACCTCTTGAAGAACCATATATCTTCGGGTTCATCAATAACTCCATGTCGGCATAACCACTCGCCCAACTCAAGAATGTTCTTTCTTATCAGGCAGAGAGCCCAGAATTCAATGAAGAAATTATGGTCTTCTGAGAAAGGAGCAACCTTCCTNGTNTCNTCAANGAGNTTATCNAANTCCTTCCTATCNTCATCGGTTTTTATCATNTNNCGGCANTTNTCAGTCAGCTCATCCCTCTCTTTTAGCAGACCTTCTACATCTCTCTCAATACTCTCACCCNTATCAAGNTTNTCTATGAAGTTTCTTATGTTGCAAAAAAGNGTCACCGGGTCATCTATCCAGGATTTCTCATCAACATANAAGCTNTGAGATTCAGGTGCCAAAAAGTAAGGATATTTGAACTCATCAAACTTCTTCATCCACTCCTTACCTTTATCACTTTTCTTTAGTGCCGTAAAAACCTCGCTCCCCCTGTGGTCATTGAAAACATCCTGAATACCAAGCTTGACCGCCAACCGCGCTAAATCTTTTAACCTCTCCTCAGGCTCAAGTACCAGGGGTTTCAAGCCTTTGGTCAACTCCCGACACAATTCGGCAAAACCGTGCTTCTGCCCAAATAGATATAGCTCCAAGAATTGACCATAGGGTACATTAAACAGTTCAAAGTGATGAGCCCCTACTCTATCCGTCAACCGCCAGAGGTTATGATTGGTGCTCAGCACATCATAGGCGGTATTGGCATTGATGTCAGTGACTCGCGACATATCATCGATTTCAGGAAGGTCAGGGAAGTGTATTTGCTCTAACTCTTTTATGGTTGCCCTCATATTTTTTTCCCACTTTTTTACCAGCTCCTCCCAGTGCTCAAGGTAGTACTGCCACCTCTCCGCAAAGATTTTATGCCGCTCTTCAATTATCTTAGGATCAGTAATTACAATCGAAGTGTTATATGCATATCCGTTCACCAGCCGGTAGGGAATCCCCATACTATCTGGAAAAACAACTACCCGACTCATACTTACCGCCAGCCACAACTCGTCCCCCCCACAGACAGTCTCATCCAGAGGACGTATTGGCCGTGGGAAATGAAGGCTATTCTGATACCAGAACTGCCCACCTTCCCACTCAGCCATCTTTCTATCCTCTCCGCTATCAAAGGTAAAATAACTGGGATACATTTCCCGCCAGTCCTCCGCCCCGGGCACCGGTGGGACTTCACTGGGTTTGGGTAACTTCTTTTCTTTTGCCATTTGTCTCCCCCTTCTTCATAATAAGATAAGACTGCTTAGTTTTAAAAGCTTCGGAACTCTACCTATTTCCCTTCTATTGCCTCATAAATTTCTACCTTAAGCGGCGTGCATCTCCAGCCATTGCAAGGGGTAAGCGCATCCTCCGGACAGTTAGAAAAGGCAACAATACAATCCATCTCCAGCCGAATCTCGAAGTAATCCCCAGGTCGACTGACCGGCTCTTTAATATGCCGCTCCCCAGAAACAGCTTCATACTCTACATTCATAAAGACATTGAACGCATCCGGAAGTTCCTCAGGGGAGATACCAAATGGAGCCAGTACTCCAGATAGTATTTCCCAGCAACCATCATGATCAGAGAAACCATACATTTCATATA
>NZBQ01000008.1 GCA_002688105.1 Dehalococcoidales bacterium
TGGGGAGCATGAAATAGGCATAGAGGCTACCGATTATCACGCCAAAAAAAGCAACCGTACTGAAAATTGACCAAATTGCACCAATAACTATTCCTGGAGAAGTCACCGGTCCCGGGGCATTAGCTCCCTGTGTTTGCATAGCTGTGAAGCTCCACCATAAAGCGTAACCATAGGAGGTAATCTGTTCATTCACCCCACGCTCAACAAGATAAATGCCCCAAGAGAAAAGTAACCAAAGCCCAGCAAGAGCAATAATCAGCGGTATTAGAGGGGTCTTGGTGGCGATGTCCCCGAGAAACCTAAAAACTGCTGGGATATTCGGCGCGATGCGGAGCCTTCGGCGAGGTCTCCGCCTATGGATACGGAGCACCTTATCGCCTGGTAGCAGTGGTTTTACTTCCTCAAACTTTTCTTTGTCTTCCACCTCCAGTTACCTCTCTTTCTGATTAACTTTGTAGCCAACCTCCAGTTGCTCAATTTTACTTAGTCCTTCCCTGTTCGTCAAAGTACGGCCAACATTCCCATAGCCAGCACTGAATACAGCCGGAACCCCTAATACTCGTCTTAAGCGGTGGCGCTTAATTAGCCGCGGGCGGAAAACTCTGTCACCAGGTTTAGGTTGCCAACTGGTGTTCATGCTTTATTTGTCTGCTAGGTTAATCTTGCTATTTATCCCCACAATCGGGAAATTTTACTCCTCTATCTGTTAAGTGTCAACCTCGGCTGGCTTGACAATTATATATATCTCAATTAAACTCACCATAAAAGTAGCCGTAAATTAAACCGTTCCTTTCTCTTCTCTAATCACTGGTTACTTTAGTATGCCTTTCGGTTACCTAAGGAGGGTTAGTAGTGTTTAAATTATCCTTTTTACCCAGGGAAGAGAAATTTTTCGGACTTTTCGAGGATGATGCTCAGAATGTAGTAAAAGCGGCTCAGGCACTAAAAGACATGGTTGATACCTGGGAAGATGTTGGGGAAAAAGTAGCTAAAATAACTGAACTAGAGCACCAGGGAGATACTATTACCCATCAGATTATAGCCCAGTTGAATAGCACCTTTGTTACTCCGTTTGATAGGGAGGATATATCCCGACTGTCCCAGAGTCTGGATGATGTGGTAGATTTCATTCATGCGGCGGCTGATGCCATGTATATCTATAAGGTGAAGCGTCCCAGCCAGAGAGCTAAAGAGCTAGCCGATATCATAGTGCAGGCGGCGGCTGAGGTAGAGAGGGCAATGCCCCATTTGCGACATCGGGCTGAGTTGAAGCAGGTTTTCGAACGGTGTGTGGAGATTAACCGATTGGAGAATATGGCTGACCGGGTGTTTCGCTCAGCGATGGCTGAGCTTTTTGATGATAACGCCAATATTGCTGATGTTATTAAGTGGCGCGAGATTTACGAGCATATGGAGAGTGCCACCGATAGGTGTGAGGATGTGGCTAATGTTCTCGAAGGGGTAGCCCTCAAGCATGCCTGATGTCTCTCCCCTTTTTATCCTTATTATCATCCTGGCTATTGGTTTTGGAGTAGTTAACGGGTTTAATGATGCCGCCAATGCCATCGCTACGGTGATTGGCAGCCGGGTTCTCTCCCCACGAAAAGCCATTATACTGGCTACCGTTTTCAATATGGCTGGTGCCGCCACCGGCACCGCTGTTGCCATGACCATTGGTAAGGGGATTCTAACTGAACAGGTTATTTCGCAGTTTCAATATGTGCCACTGATTGCCGCTTTAGCCGCAGTTATTATCTGGGCGAGTCTGGCTACTTACTATGGTCTGCCGGTAAGCTTGACTCATGGTTTTATTTCCGGGCTAGCTGCCGCCGGAGTAGCCTTGGCTGGTAGTGAAGCAGTGGTATGGGGTGTTATGCAGCGGGTTCTGTTAGCCGTAGTTACTGCCCCTGTCCTCGGCTTTGCTGGTGGTTTTGTTCTGATGGTTATCCTATTTTGGGTACTCCGGCGCAGTGCCCCGGCCAGGATACGGACTGTTTTTAGTAACTTGCAAATCCCGGCTGCTGCCTTTGTGGCTTATAGCCATGGCAAGAATGACGGTCAGATGCCCATAGGTATGATTACTCTGGCACTGGTGATTGCTTCTAAGGATGTCAGCCTGTGGGAACGTCTCTCATTGCTTGACCATGAAACAGGGTGGATAATAGTTGTCTCAGCCTTGGCTATTAGCTCGGGCATGGCTATTGGTGGCTGGCGGGTTATTAAAACGGTGGGAATGAAAATCACTACCTTGAGACCGGTTCAGGGTTTTGCGGCTCAGACCGCAGGGGCTACAGTTATCGAGTTGGCTTCACGCTTTGGCATCCCGGTAAGTACCACCCATTGCATAAGCTCCTCTATTATGGGGGCAGGTGCCACTACCCGGCTCTCGGCGGTACGCTGGGGAATAGCCGGCAACATTGTCGTTGCCTGGATATTGACCTTTCCTATCTGTGGTGGACTGGGCTATGTGTTTGCCTGGTTGTTACGAATGGTTTTATAGTCGGGTTTATAGGGGGATCTCTTTGGGAGTTACCCGGCACTTTTCGGTGGTGATAATAGCCGTAATGTCCGATATTGCCCGGTCAATGTTATCCCGCTGATTATATACTACATAGTCAAACAGGGGCAGTTGTTTTAATTCTTCTTCGGCAGTTTTTAGACGTAAGGCTAGGTCGAAGGGTAATTCAGTGCGGCGCTGGCTGAGTCTCAGGGTAAGCTCTTTCCTTGACGGTGGCATCAGAAAAATAAATACTGATTGGGGCAGGATTTTTTTAATAGTAGCGGCTCCTTGAGTGTCAACCTTTACTATTACATCCTGCCCCTTTTCCAGTGCTTGTTTGATGGGCTGTTTGGGCACGCCATACAGGTTACCATACACATTTGCCCACTCCAGCAGCTCATTCTTTTTAATCGTCTCCTGGAACTTTTCCGCTGGGACAAAGTGATAGTCTACATTATTCCTCTCTTTAGCTCGCTTAGGGCGCGTGGTTACGGTTACAACGAATTCAAGAGGGTAGCCTGATTCTTTCATCCTGGACAGAACGGCATCTTTGCCTGTTCCCGAAGGACCAGAGAGTACTATGAGTAACGGCCGGCTTGATAGGTTGAATGAGGCTTGGTTTTCAGAGTTCGCCTTTTTCATCACTTTGCTCTGGTCTTAGCATTGGACCTTCTCGCCCGGATTGTAACCTGCCAGCGATAGTTTCTGGGGCTAGGGCAGCTAGAATAATATGTCCGCTATCGGTGAAGATAACCGCTTTCGTCCTTCTGCCGCTAGTCATATCAATTAGCGTCCCCTTGTTTCTCCCATCCTGGATAGTGCGTTTGGTAGGTGCTGAGCTTGGTGAAGCTATTGCAATAGCTCTGTTAATGGCTAATATGTTGCCAAATCCAATGTGAACTAATTCTACCGTCATTATCATTACCCCGAAGGATTTATTTTTTAGTTGTTGACATATTAAACTTTAACGCCAAACCGGAGGGAATTTCTTTGAGCGACCGATTGGCAGAATCAAATATCGTAAAATTATATTTTGTTAATTTAGTAAGGAGTATCACCCCCTTTCCTGAGTTCTTTAAATATGCTGGCTATTATCTTATACCCTCAACGGTAATTAAGCAACCACTAATTACTTGAATTATACATAATTTAGTGATAGGTTATAACACAGGTTGAGTGTAAAGAAGCGATTGTCACCAATTTTGTCTAGTAAAAGAGGAATCGGGCTATCTCCTTGAATAAGTAGTTTTAGAGGTGGCTTATTTTTTGCTTTTCTGGGTAATGGGGTTTCTACCATTGACGGTGTTGATGTCAATGCCAAGGTTGCCAGAAGCCATTACGAGAATTGAGTTGTTTATTAAGGCAGTTGGAAAGGTCGAAGTTTCTCCCAAGTAATTCCCTTGGTATGAGATGGGAGTGCCGGGGGTGACAAATAGTTGTATAGGATATTATTGAAGCAGGACTTGGTGCCCGGTATTCATCTGTTTAAGGTGGCGGCGCCTAGTGTAGCTAAGAAGGCTCGTCCGGGGCAGTTTGTCGTCGTTAGGATTGATGAGACGGGTGAGCGTATTCCACTGACGATTGCCGATTGGGATGAGAAAGAGGGTAGTGTTACTATTGTCTTTATGGAGGTGGGCACAACCACCGCCAGGCTAGCCTTGTTAGGGGAAGGTGACTCTATGGCTAATTTTGTTGGGCCGCTGGGTTTACCGACCCATATTGAGAGATTTGGCACTGTAGTTTGTGTGGCGGGAGGGGTTGGTGTGGCTCCTATAGCACCTATTGCCCGGGAGTTGAAGGAAGCCGGGAACAAGATAATCTCTATCCTGGGAGCTCGGAGCCAAAACCTGCTCTTTTGGGAGGATAAACTACGCAGTGTCAGCGACCAGCTAATAGTTACCACTGATGATGGCTCTTATGGTCGTAAGGGACTGGTAACCGAGCCCTTGAAGGAACTTCTTGCCAGTGGCGAAAAGATTGCTCAAGTTGTGGCTATTGGTCCGAGCATCATGATGAAATTCTGTGCCGAAACCACGCAGCCCTTTGGGGTTAAGACCATGGTCAGCCTGAATTCCATCATGGTTGATGGCACCGGAATGTGTGGCTGTTGTCGGATATCCGTTGGCGGCTTGACCAAGTTTGCCTGTGTGGATGGCCCTGATTTTGATGGTCATCAGGTGGACTGGGATTTACTTATTGCCCGTCAGCGTATTTACCTGGATGAAGAGAAGCGTTCTTTTGAGCAGTGGCGGGGTCAATCTGGCAGTTGTGCTTGAAGAGGAGTCTGGAGATAAGTATCTATGGCGAAGCTTGACTTGAACCGAGTGCCAATGCCGAGGCAAATCCCCAAAATAAGTGGTAAAAACTTTAACGAAGTGGCTCTGGGTTATAGCCTGGAGCAAGCTCAAGAAGAGGCGAGCCGCTGTATCCTGTGCCCCAGGCGCCCTTGTGTTGGAGGCTGCCCGGTAGAGATAGATATTCCTGGTTTTATCCAGGCTATCCGCGATGGCGATATGCCTGAAGCGGTAAGGATACTTAAAAACAAGAATGCTCTGCCTGGTATCTGCGGGCGGGTCTGCCCTCAGGAGACACAGTGCGAGGTGGTATGTGTTTTAGATAAAAAAGGAGCTCCCATTGCCATTGGGCGCCTGGAGCGGTTTGTGGCTGACTGGGAGCGGGCTAATATGCCGTCAGCAAACTCGTCGCCAGTGTCACCCAGGCCGACCGGTAAGCGGGTGGCAGTGGTCGGTTCCGGGCCGGCCGGATTAACTGCGGCGGCTGATTTGGCTAAGCTGGGACATAGTGTTACCATCTTTGAGGCACTGCATGTTGCCGGTGGGGTGCTAATGTATGGCATCCCTGAATTCAGGTTACCCGAAGAGATTGTCCAGGCTGAGGTTGATTATGTGGCTTCCCTGGGGGTAAAAATTGAGTTGGATTCGGTAGTGGGCAAATTGATGACTATTGATGAACTGCTGGGTAATGGCTATGATGCCGTTTTCCTGGGCACCGGTGCCGGATTACCTATGTTTATGAATATTCCCGGTGAGAACCTTAACGGTATTTATTCGGCAAATGAGTTTCTGACCCGTGTCAATCTGATGAAGGCGTATCAGTTTTCTGAATATGACACGCCGGTGAAGGTGGGTAAGCGGGTGGCGGTGATTGGCGGTGGTAATGTGGCTATGGATTCGGCCAGGTGTGCCCTCAGGCTTGGTGCTGATGAGGTCTATATTGTCTACCGGCGCTCTGAAGCCGAGATGTCAGCCCGTCGGGAAGAGGTGGAGAATGCCCAGGAGGAGGGCATACAGTTTAAGCTGCTGACCAATCCCAAGCAATTTCTGGGCGATGAGCAGAACCAGGTGGTGGGTATGGAGTGCTATGAAATGGAGCTGGGTGAGCCTGACGAAAGTGGTCGGCGGCGTCCGGTGGTTAAGGCAGGAAGCGAGTTTGTCATTGAGGTTGATGTGGTGGTAGTCGCCTTGGGCACGACGCCTAATCCTCTTATTGCTCAAACTACCCACGGTCTGGAAACGACCAGGCGGGGCACGGTGGTGGCTGACGAGGAGGTGGGTAAAACAATGAAGGGCAAGGTGTGGGCGGGTGGCGATATAGTAACTGGCGCCGCTACCGTAATCAGTGCTATGGGCGCCGGTAAACACGCCGCCGCCGATATAAATAAGTATTTGGGTGGATAATACTTACCTCAGCTTACTGGGGTGAACCACCGGTAGGGACTCAATCCTTGGCACTGATAGTGGATGACCCGGATGCGCCGGCAGGCGTGTTTACACACTGGGTCATATTCAATATCCCGTCTGATAGCCGCCAACTTGCCGAGGCTATACCTGCTCAAGCCTAGCTTCCCAGCGGCGCTTTGCAGGGGAAAAACGACTTCGGGAGGATTGGCTATGGTGGTCTCTGTCCTCCCCCCGGCCGTCCCCACCGGTATCAATTCACGCTTTACGCACTGGACCAACCCGTAGATTTAAAGGCAGGTGTATCCCAGAAGCAACTCTCCTCGGCATTATGCAGGGACATATCCTCGCCCAAGGTCAACTCACGGGCGTATGCCAGCGTTAATTTGTCAGGTTTCACTGTAAACCATTGAGGCGGCGTATTATTCTGCCTGCCATGGAAGTAGACACCCGATAGCGCTTTGCAGGTAAGAGAAAAACCCCTTAGCTTATCCTTCCCTCAACGCCGGATTATAACCTCAGTGGTGCTGATGGTAGAGGTGAGACAATGTGGCCACATTGTTTTTAGACTACTTTTACTTGATGTGGGGTTGGTTCCTTGTTTCAGAAAGTGTTATAATATATCTCTAAGGTAGTAAAGTGGTCTGTATATCCGTACATGTGGAATGCAGTTTGTTCAGCGGTGAGTACACCTTTTTATGTCGATGTGGTGGTAGGTTCTATTGGGATAGTTCTCTCCCTGAAGGAATGAGGTGAGGTATGGAAGATATTTATGAAGAGATAACACGTATCAGACAGGAGGGGGATGTGGCTGCTCTGGCTACGATTGTCTGGGTGAAGGGTTCCACTCCCCGGGCGGAAGGCTCCAAGATGCTCGTCAGGAGTGACGGTTCTATCTTGGGCTCGGTAGGAGGAGGTTGCTTGGAAGCCGATGTGTGGCAGGCGGCTATGAAGGTCATAGAGGAGGGAACCCCCAAAGCCCTCAATTTTGATCTCACTGGCCGGGAGGACACGCCTGAGGGACTTATCTGCGGCGGCACCATGCAAGTATTCGTGGAGCCCATCTTCTCCCAGCCCACGGTCTACCTCTTTGGAGCCGGCCATATTAGCTTTGCTGTCTCCAAGATTGCCAAGATGACCGGCTTTCGAGTGGCCGTAATCGATGACCGCCCCGCTTACGCTAATGCGGAAAGATTCCCTGATGCCGACGACTTCTATGTCGAGGACCCGGCGGCAATGGTTCCTGAGCTAAAGCTTAACAAGTCCTCGTACCTAGTCATCGCCTGCCGGGGCCACCTGGAGGATCAGCGGGTGCTGGAGCAAGCGCTCAAAACTCCGGCGGGCTATATCGGTATGATAGGCAGCAAGAAGAAGGTCAAGACGGTTCTCTCCAATCTGAAGGCCGAGGGAACCCTACAGGAGCAGTTGGACAGGGTCCATGCCCCCATCGGGTTGCCTATCGCCACGGAGATCCCGGAGGAGATAGCGGTGAGTATCATGGCCGAGGTCATCGACTTCAGGAGACGGAAAGTTAAACCCCGGGCCAAAGTAACTCAGGCAGCTAAATAGTTGGCACTTCGGGTTGCGGTGGTTCGATAGCAGATGCGATGAGTCAGTATGAGCTGCAAAGAGGATAAACAGGCTCCCTCGGATGACCTGAAACTGAGGCGGGACCGCTTTCGTGCAGAAGTCTTAAGCGGCCTGCGAAAATCACAAAAAGAACTGCCATCTAAGTACTTTTACGATGAGCAGGGTTCTCGTTTGTTCGAGCATATCTGTGCCTTGGATGAATACTATATCCCACGCACCGAAGCGGTGATTATGGAGACCCATATTGAGGAAATAATTGAGCGGCTTGGGCCGAACGTTCTCCTTATTGAATACGGCAGTGGGAACTGTGCTAAAACGCGCATCCTCTTAAGTCACCTGCGCGAGCCGGCGGCCTATATGCCGATTGACATTTCTCAGGAGCAGTTGTTGTGTACGACCAGGGAGCTCGCTGCAGACTATCATGGGCTGGAGATCATTCCGGTCTGTGCCGACTACACGAGTGACTTTGAACTGCCCGTCCTGAAGCGGCCGAGCGCCCGCCGAGTGGTCTATTTCCCCGGCTCGACGATTGGCAACTTTGATACCATTCCGGCCAAGCATTTTTTGGAGCACATCGCTGGGGTGTGCGGCCCGAGTGGCGGACTGCTTATCGGCGTAGACCTCAAGAAAGACCCCGATGTGCTACACTACGCCTACAATGACCGCCAGGGCGTAACCGCCGCTTTCAATCTTAATCTGCTTGAGCGAATCAATCGCGAACTCAACTGTGATTTTCAACTCGAGTGGTTTGAACACTATGCTTTCTATAACCCACGGGAAGGTCGGGTCGAGATGCACCTGGTGAGTCTGAGAGACCAGACGGTACATCTGGATGGCATGACTATACCTTTTGCCAAGAGTGAGAGCATCTGGACAGAGAGCTCGTACAAGTTCAGTCTTGACGATTTCCAGCAGATGGCGGCTGGTGTGGGATTCAAAGTAGAGCGCATCTGGACCGATGAGCGGCAATGGTTCGCCATACAATACCTGGTGAACACAGCCGGGGCAACTTTATAAGAAGAACGAAAAATATGTTCGAGAAGAAGCGAGGGCTAGCTAGACAGTAGCTAGCTCTTTTTTACTTGGCTGGTTAACAAAAACGAGAGAGCATATTTAGTTTACTTGCAGGGAAGGAAGCGGATGGTGGTCTCTATCTCTTCCAGCACCTGCGCCAGCGCTGACACGATCTCATTGATATTTTCCTCCGTAGTGTCGTGAGATAACGAAAACCGCATCGCGCAGTGAGCTTCCTCTTCGGTCTTACCCATAGCCATAAGCACATGGGTGGGCTCCGGAGAGCCTGATTTACATGCGGATCCCGAAGAAAGGGAGATTCCGTGTTGGTCCAACGCCACAACAAGCGATTCACCACGGAGCCCCGGCAGGGTTAAGTTGAGTGTGTTTGGCAGCCGATTTTCCCGATGACCGTTCAATTTGGCGTCTGGCACCAGTTTCCGGATGCCCTCCTCCAGTTCATCTCGCAATGATTTTACTCTCTCGGAGTCCCGCAGGGTGTGCCGGGCTAGCTCCGCCGCCTTACCCAGTCCCACAATAGATGGGACGTTTTCCGTTCCGGCTCGCAGCCCGCCCTCCTGCTTGCCACCATGGATGAGTGGCTCCAACTCAATGCCCTTCTTCACATACAGGGCTCCGATGCCTTTCGGAGCGTGGAATTTGTGGCCGGAGAGGCTGAGCATATCTACATCCAGGTCCTCTACATCCACCTTGAGCTTCCCGATAGCTTGAATGGCATCGCTATGGAACAGGATTCCTCTTTCGTGTGCGACCGCACATAATTCCTTAATCGGCAAAACCGTGCCCACCTCGTTGTTTGCCATCATAATGGAGACTAGGATGGTGTCGTCGGTGATTGCCTTCCTCAACTTATCGGGGGCAAGCCAGCCCTCTCCGTCAACCTCAAGATAAGTGGTCTGGTAACCAAATTTCTCCAGGAACTGGCATGTGCTCAGTATGGCTGGGTGCTCGATGCCGGTAGTGATAATGTGATTACCCTTATCATGCTGGGCAAACGCCACCCCTTTAATGGCCAGGTTGTCTGCTTCGGAGCCTCCGCCGGTGAAGACGATTCTCCACGGCTGAGCGTTAATTAATTTGGCCACTTGGCGACGGGCTTTCTCTACCGCTTCCCGGGCGTCTCTGCCCACGCCGTGGATGCTGGATGGGTTGCCGTGGGCCGCTTCCAGATATGGCATCATGGTCTCTCGTACCGCATCGGCCACCCGGGTGGTGGCGTTGTTATCGAGATAGATCCGTTTATCTAGCTTTCTTTTCCGGGTCTGGGGAGTGGCAAGGTTGAGGTCGTCCGCTGCTCCTTGCTTACTTACCGTGACACGGGCTTTCTCGGTGCCCGGCTTAATTTTCACCACATCACAAAGGAGAGCCTTGTAGACCGGGAAGCCAGAGATTTTATCATAGTTGGTGATGTCCGTAAGCTCGTTGACATTCCACTCTTGCCACGCCTTCGGACCTACCGGGGTGCCGCCACCCATGTTGCATTCGACAGCCCCTTCTATAATAGCAGTGGTGACTCGGGCTCTAAAGAGCACGGCACCCCGGGGAGTACTGACTTTCACCAGATCGCCACTCTCAATTCCTCGCTCCTCGGCATCCTCAACGTTTATCTCTACGGTAGGCTCCGGGTTGTCCTTCACCAGACCTTTGATACCATGGTGCTGGGAACGGAAATCGGTCTGGGGTCGGGCACCGGAGTTGAACACCAATGGAAAATTCTCCACCAGGTTAGGGCTGCCCTGGGGTCCTTCTGAAGGTTCGATGTATTTGGGCAGCGCCTCATAGCCGTATTCTTCGAGAATTGTGGACCAGATCTCAAACTTGCCGGTGGGAGTGTCAAAACCGGGTTTGCCGTCCTTTCGTAAGTACCCTTTTTGCCATTTCTTGTACGCCATCATGGCTGTCGGGAGCTTCACCGAGCCGCCGGCTGCTTTCACCTCCTCGAGGGTATAACCGGAGCCTTCTAAAGCAAAGCGGATCATTTCTTCTTCGGTCTGGGGGTATAGGTGCCCGTAGCCCAACCACTTGGTTAATTCAGCCATGATGAGGTAAGCGTTGCGAGCTTCCCCCACGGGCTCGATTAGTTTTTCCCGTAAGCGGAAAATGGGTCCATAGGTCATGTAGGAGTCAATTTCAAAATAAGTGGTGGCTGGGAGCACAATGTCGGCATAGGCGGCATCGGCGGTGAGTTGGCAGTCAATACAGACCAGAAATTCCAGTCTGTAAAGAGTCTCGCGCCAGATAGCGGTCTGCGGCCAGGAGGTCAGCAGAGAAGCACCCTGGATGAGCAAACCTCGGATACGATATGGTTCGCCTTTGAGCACTGAATCCAGCAGCCCGCTGGCATGGGACTCACCGCGATATCGGCTATAAATCGGGAACTTATCCCGGGCCACCGCCAGGTCTATATCAGGGTTTTCCTGGTTGCCGGAGCGATTGATGGGGAAATGGCTGTTTGGCATGGCTAACCCGATGCCGCCAGGTACATCGAGCTGATCAGCCAGAGCAAACAGGGTTAGCACAGCTCGGATAGCCTGGATCCCGCTATTGGAATACTCCAGACCAGTGTACATCACCGGACAGGCGCCAGTGGCGTTGCAGATGCGGTGGGCCAGGTCCCGAATGGTGTCTGCTGGCACTCCGGTGATGGCCTCGGACACTTCAGGTCGGAAGTGCTGGACATAGGTTGCCAACGCTTGAAAACCATGGCACCAGTTTTCGGCAAAGTCCTCGTCGTAGAGCTCCTCATCGATCATCACTTCGATTATACTCAGGGCGAGGGCGCCATCGGTGCCGGGCCGGATGGGGACCCACTGGGCATTGGTGCGGACCGTCGTTTCCGTGCGGCGGGGGTCGATGACCACGATGTCCGCACCCCGCTTAGCCGCCGCTTCCAGCCGGTACATATCCAGAGGGGGTGAATCGGTGGCTGGGTTGGTACCCCACACCACCAGCATCTCAGCGTTCTCCATATCGGTGAACATGTTGATGAGCATCCGGCCCATGGTCACGTGAGGGGCAATCATGGCAAAGGAGACGTAACAGAGCGCTCCCACGCCCATGGTATTCGGCGAGCCAAACGGGAATAAGATGTTGGATGCCGAAGATACTGCCACCCCTTTAGGCTGGAACATATCACACAACGATAGCTCGAAAGCACCACGCCCGGTATAGATAGCCACCGCCTCTGGACCCGATTCTTCCTTAATTTTATTCAGATTCTTCACAATGGTATCATAGGCCTCATCCCAGGTGATACGTTCAAATTCATAGGAACCTTTGGGCCCCACCCGCTTCATAGGATACTTGAGCCGATGGTCAGAGTAGGTTACCTCCGGTGCATGCTGTCCGCGTCTGCAGAGCATCCCTAGGGGGTGACCGGTGTCCGGTTTGATATCCGCCAGTTTACCGTCCTTAAAACCTGCTTCCACCCAGCAACCAGCCGGACAAATGCCACAAATGCCTTTCTTCCACTTCATCTCTGGCTTTTGGTCTTTGATTTGACCCCGAGTTGATTTTGTCTGTACCATACTAGCCTTTCCATGTAATCAGCCTCCCAGCCGCTTTGGAGCAAGTTATCGATGATATTATTTTGTAATTCTCTGTGCCAGCGGTAATAGGTCTGTTCCGTGATTCCTGCCTTCCTGCGGATAGGTCAACTCTTAAAACCTTACCAGTATACCCGTGTGGCATGTTTACCCTCCTAGCGCCTAGCCTCTTACGGGAGGCTCAATGTGGCAATCCCCACTTCCTAAGATTGTAAGTATAAGACAAGGAGGAAAAATCTGCAATATAAATTAGCTGAATGATGATAAACTGTTTTTTACATACCCCTCTCCACCTTCGTTGAAGGGGAGGGGAGCTTGAGAAGGGGAGATAGGAATATCTCGTTTCCTTATTTCTTTTAGCATCAAAGTTTAGTAGAATAGGTATAAGATGGCTGAGAATAATTTGACTCCTGTCCGACAGCAATACCTCAGTATCAAGAAGAAGTATCCCGAGGCAATCGTCCTCTTCAGACTGGGTGATTTCTACGAGACTTTTGACGAGGATGCCGCGATTGCCTCTAAGGAGCTGGAGATTGTCCTCACCTCCCGGGAAATGGGCAAGGGGTGTAAGGTGCCTCTGGCCGGTATTCCCTATCATGCCCTGGATAACTATCTGGCCAGACTAATCAATCGTGGCTACAAGGTGGCTATCTGCGAGCAGGTAACCAAGCCCGGTGAGACTAAAGGTTTAGTTCAGCGTGAGGTCGTGCGCTTGGTAACGCCGGGTACCGTGGTTGAGCCCAGTCTTCTGGATAGTAAAACCAATAATTATCTGACCAGCCTGGTTCTGGGTGCTGGGGAGGTGGGGATTGCCTATGTTGACATAACTACCAGCGAGTTTGCCACCACTCAGCTTCCCTTTCCGCGACTTATTCCCGAACTAAAGCGTCTTAATCCTTCGGAGGTTATCACTGCCGAGAGTTCCGATTTGTCCGAATTGGACTTAACTGCCCCGGTAACCTCCCTTGAGGATTACTGGTTTGAGCTGGAGGTAGCCCAGAAGACACTGCTTGACCATTTTAATGCCGTTACCCTTGATGGCTACGGCTGTGCTAATTTGCCTCTGGCGGTGAGGGCGGCCGGCGCTATTCTCCACTATATCAATGAAACGCAAAAAGGGGTTCTGGGGCAGTTAACCCGTCTGGCTACCTATTCTACTGAGTCGTTTATGGCGCTGGACGAACAGACCCAGAGCAATCTTGAGCTTTTCCGCAACAGTCGCTCGGGGACGGCTGAGGGCTCGTTTCTGTCAATTATTGACTTGACCGAGACGGCGATGGGGGGCAGGCTGTTAAAACGGTGGTTGGGTCAGCCCCTCCTCGATATTGCCGAACTGGTTAAGCGGCAGGATGCCGTTAGCTGGTTCTATAAGGATACCATAGCACGTAAAAGGGTTACTGAGTTGCTGGGTGATGTTGCTGACCTGGAACGATTGATTAACCGGGTAAAGGGAGGCACTGCTATCCCTCGTGAGCTGGTTACCCTGCGCCGCAGTCTTGAGGTAATACCGGAGATGAGAGGACTGCTGGGACCTCATGAGGGTGATAGTCCGGTAAAGTGGTTGAAGGATCTGCTCAAGCCCTGCTCGGAGGTGGCTGATTTGATTGCCGAGGCGATAGAGGAACAGCCCTCGTCCAGTCTGGGTGAGGGTGGGGTAATAAAACAGGGTTTTTCCGAGGAACTGGATAGCCTGTGTCTGGCAGATAAGAGCACCAGGCAGTATTTGGCCAACCTGGAGCGTAAGGAACGGGAAAGGACTGGTATTCAGTCCCTGAAGGTGGGGTTTAATCAGGTATTCGGCTATTATATTGAGGTGTCTAAACCTAACCTTTCTCAGGTGCCTTCGGAGTATGTCCGGAAGCAGACACTGGTCAATGGTGAGCGATTCTTTACCACTGAGCTAAAGGAGTATGAGTCGCTGATTTTTAATACCCGGGAACGGATTGAGGAGTTAGAGACTAACCTGTTCAACCGGGTATGCCGTCAGATAGGTACCGCTACCGAGCGCGTCTTGGCTACGGCTAATGCCCTGGCTAATGTTGATGTCTTTTCCAGTCTGGCTGAGGTAGCGATGCGTCATAGCTATACCCGACCTGAGTTGACCACAGATAAGGCAATAGTTATCAATCAGGGACGCCACCCGGTAGTGGAGAGGAGCTTGGTTGACAGCAGCTTTGTTCCCAATGATATTCATCTGGACAACGATGATGCCCAGATTATGGTGCTCACCGGTCCTAATATGTCCGGTAAGTCAACCTACCTGCGGCAGGTAGCCATGATTGTGCTGCTGGCCCAGATGGGCAGCTTTGTCCCGGCGGATTCGGCGAAAATTGGTCTGGTTGACCGTATCTTTACCAGAATTGGTGCCAGGGAAGACCTGGCGGCGGGTCAGTCCACCTTTATGGCGGAGATGGTGGAGACGGCTAACATCCTCAATAACGCCACGCCGCAGTCGCTAATCATCCTTGACGAGATTGGGCGGGGCACCAGCACTTACGATGGACTGTCTATTGCCCGAGCCGTTACCGAGTATATTCATAACCATGCCGGGCTGGGCACCAAGACGGTTTTTGCCACACACTATCACGAGATGGTGGAGCTGGCCAGCTTTTTGCCCCGGGTGAAGAATTTTAACGTGGCGGTAACCGAGGAGAAGGGCAAGGTTATCTTTTTGTATAAAGTGGTGCCTGGTGGCGTGGACAAGAGCTATGGTATCCATGTGGCGCAACTGGCAGGGTTGCCCAAAGCAGTCATAAACCGGGCGGGGGAGGTATTAGCCGAGCTGGAAGGGGGCAGCCGGGCGGTGGTAACTGAGCCCCCACCCCCCAAGCCCTCGCCCCGCAGACGCCGCCAGAAGATAGTAGTCCAGCAGATGACATTCTTCGGTCCCAAGCCACCGGCAGTGGAGGAACTGGAGAAGCTGGACATTGATGCCCTGACCCCGCTGGAAGCCCTCACCAGGCTCTACGAACTGCAAAAAAAGGCGAGGGAGGGGTGAGGAATAAATTCGTATATGATACACCAAGCCTTTAAATCCCTCCTTGATAAAAAGCTCTTTTGTGGCTAGAGTTTCACTTACTTAACTAGAATAAGGGGGTAATTATGCTTAGTGCTCGTAATCAAATTAAAGGCAAGGTCAAGTCGGCCAAGTTGGGTAAGGTGATGGCGGAGGTGGTCATTGATGCCCGCGGCATAGAGATAGTTTCGCTCATCAGCCTTGAATCAGCCCAGAAGATGAATCTCAAAGCCGGGGACGAGGTTACCGCCGTCATTAAATCTACCGATGTCATCGTCGCCAAGGATTGATGAGATAGCCAGCCATCTCTCCAATAAGAGCCCCCCCCTTTAAGGGGGAGGGGGATTAAAAGGGTGGGATTGTTGTCAAGCTATTAGAAGTGAGGTTTGCACAGAATCTCTTTAACCTTGAGGTCGAAAAAGTTATGGGTATTTACCGCTTTGAGCACAACTGCAGTATCAACGCCTTTACTTGAGCCGCCTATGGCGATAACCTCCTCCTCGGTGTTTATCAGACCACTATCCGCCGCCATCAGGGCTACCTCACAGGCAACCTTCAGCCCCTGACCAAAAATGCGCAGCGTATCGGAAACTACCTCTCCCAGAACGAACATATTATGTTTGCTGCGCGTAGCCTTACTGAGCCCGCCAAAGGCGTGGGTAGTCGTCAGCACTATGCCCCCCTGGCTCTCCACGATTTTCCTGCTCTCCTCGGAGCATTGCTGAATATTGGGCTCCTTGAGGCCGGTAACATGGGTTACCACGATAACCCTTAATCCTTTAAGGACATCCATAGCCCTGACTGCGGTATCGCCTCTGGTGGAAGACACCACTATATTCTTGATACCCAGCTCCTCGGCACGTCGCCTGGCGATTTTGAGTACTGCCTCAGTATTCTCGCTGCCGGGATTTTCAAAATAGACTGTCCTTGATTCCATTATTTAAACCTCTCCCGTATGTTGATTGCTAAAATCATTACTATTCTACTACAGGCTATAAATTTTTGCCATATCGGTCAGTTGCTAATGGTGGGTTAAGATGATTAAGCTCGGTTATCCGCTATTCGTTGCTTAGCTATTTTGAGTATGATATAGTTTTGGTAAATGGTAGCTAAAGTTGATTTTATTGCCTCGGGGACGATTACTTCACCCCGGGGGTTTCATGCCGGAGCCACCTGCGCTGGAGTGAAGAAAGAAGCGGGCGATGTCCCTGACCTTGGCATTCTCTTTTCTGAGGTGACGTGTGTGGCAGCGGCTCTGCTTACTACCAATAAAATTAAGGCAGCTCCGGTAGTGCTGTGCCAGCAGAGGTTGCAGAAGGGGAGGGCTTCGGCACTGGTGGTAAATAGCGGTTGTGCTAATGCCTTTACCGGTGAAGAAGGTCTGGCTGATGCGGCTGAGACGGCAGACTTAACCGCTAAGAATATCGGGGTGTCAGCTGAGGAGGTTCTGGTGGCTAGCACCGGGGTAATCGGTCAACGGCTACCTATGGAGCGCATAAGGGAGGGGATCGGGCAGATTGTCCTTTCTCAAGACGGTGGTCATGAACTGGTAAGGGCTATTATGACCACAGATACCAGGGACAAGGAGACGGCGGTAACGGTTAGTTCTGGCGGGGATGAGTTTATTATTGGCGGGATAGTCAAAGGCTCGGGGATGATTCATCCTGAGCTGGCAACTATGCTCTGTTTCTTGACTACTGACGCCGCCGTGGACATAGCTTTTCTTAAACTAGCGCTGCGGAAGGCAGCGGATGTTTCCTTTAGTATGGTTTCCATTGACGGGGATACCAGCACTAATGATATGGTTTTAATTATGGCTAACGGGACGGCGGGGAATAAGGTGATTTCACCAGACAGCCCAGAAGCCAACGCCTTTCAGCAGGGTCTTGACCAGGTTTGTCTCTGTCTGGCTAAAAGCATGGCCCGTGACGGCGAGGGGGCTACTAAGCTTATTGAGGTTACCGTTAGCGGGGCAATTAGTGAAGCTGAGGCCAGGCTGGCGGCTCGGACAATAGTAAGCTCACCCCTGGTGAAGTCGGCGGTGCACGGTAACGACCCCAACTGGGGGCGGATTGTGGCGGCAGCGGGGCGGAGTGGCGCTGGGGTGGTTGAATCTAAGGTTGACCTTTACCTGGGTGATATTTGTTTGGTGAAGGCGGGGAAACCCCTGCCTTTCAGTGAGCCGAGTGTGGTCGAGTTATTAGGTCGGAGTGAGGTGCCGATAAGTTTACACCTCAATCTGGGCACGGCTGAGGCTACTGCCTGGGGTTGCGACCTGTCTGAGGAATATGTAACCATTAACAGTCAATACACTACTTGATAACAGTCTATAAGGAGTCGGGATTGAGTAATATATTGGATAAAGTTATCGTGGTAAAACTCGGCGGGGCTACCCTGGGCAGTCATGATACGGCCATTGAGGACATGGTTGAGCTTCAGCAGCAGGGCAAGTTGCTGGTGGTAGTCCATGGCGGCGGTAAACTGATAACCGAGTGGCTGATGACACAGGGCATTTCCAGCCAGTTTGTTCAGGGTCAACGGGTAACGGATAAGGCAACTCTTGAGGTAGTAACTGCCGTGCTGGCCGGTTTGGTCAACAAGGAGATTGTAGCTAAAATCAATGACCTGGGGGGGCGGGCGCTAGGCATTAGTGGGGTTGACGGAGGTCTCATTCAGGGTAGAATTAAGGACAAGAAGCTAGGTTACACCGGAACCGTGGTTAAGATAAATCTTGCCCTCTTGGAGGTTTTCTTGCGCCTGGGTTATATCCCGGTGGTTGCTCCGGTCAGTCTGTATTCATTTGATAAACCAAGCGGAGTTATACCAATGTTAAATATTAATGCTGATGCGGCGGCCGGCGAAATTGCTGCCGCCATTGGGGCTGAGAAGCTTGTCTTTTTAACTGATGTGGTTGGTATCAGTGACCAGTCAGGTAACCTGCTGCCTAAGCTATCACCCGGTGAGGCTGAAGCTTTAGTGACTTCGGGCGTAATATCAGGGGGGATGATTCCCAAGGTTGAGGCCGGCGTAAGAGCCTCGTCAATCACTTCAGCTACCAGTATTATAGATGGTAGGCAGCCGCATGCTCTGCTCAGAGGGGTAGAGGGGGGTGGTAGCGGCACCATAATTGGAGATTAAAGATGACTAATTGGCAGGAGCTTGAGCATAAATACCTTATGAATACTGTGAAACGCATACCCGT
The DNA here is from genome assembly GCA_002688105.1 of Dehalococcoidales bacterium. Classification (GTDB taxonomy): domain Bacteria; phylum Chloroflexota; class Dehalococcoidia; order Dehalococcoidales. The sequence goes on from NZBQ01000008.1 coordinate 18,587, forward strand.
GACCCTGGTCAAGGGGAAAGGGGCAAGGGTTTGGGATGAAAATGGTCGGGAGTATCTGGACTTTGTCGGTGGCTGGGGGGTTAATAGTCTGGGGCATTGTCCCCCGGTGGTGGCAGAGGTGGTAACGGAGCAGTCACATACCCTTATTCAGACTTCAAACCAGTTTTATACTGTCCCTCAGGTTCAATTGGCTGAGCTTTTGGTGCAGAATAGCTGTTTGGATAAGGTATTTTTTGGCAACAGCGGTGTGGAGGCTAATGAAGGGGCAGTGAAGCTAGCCCGGCGATACGGAAAGCGTTATTTGAACGGAGCCTATGAAGTTATCACTACCATGAACTCTTTTCACGGTCGTACCCTGGCTATGGTAGCCGCCACCGGTCAGCCTAAATTCCAGGAGCCATATCCTCCTTTACCCATCGGTTTTGTAAATGTGGAGTATAATAATGTGGAAGCGATAAAGGTGGCTACTACCAGCCAAACCTGTGCCGTGATGTTAGAACCGGTTCAGGGAGAAGGTGGCGTCAATATGCCTGACGATATTTATTTAGCCGGAGTGCGGGCTTGGTGTGACCAGAAAGGAATCCTGCTTATTCTGGATGAAATTCAAGCCGGCATGGGACGAACCGGAACACTTTTCGCTTATGAGCAGTATGGCGTTGAACCTGATATAATGACCTTGGCTAAGGGTGTGGCCAGTGGCGTACCAATTGGGGTTATTCTGGCCAAGGACAAGGCATCTGTCTTTACTCCGGGGGAGCACGGTTCTACCTTTGGAGGCAATCCTTTGGCCTGTGCCGCCGGCTATGTTACCCTGAAGTTTATCATTGATAACGATATCGCTGGGAAGGTAGAGGAGGTGGGGCAGTATCTCACTGCCGGGCTGGAAAAATTGAGACGGGAATTCCCGTTCATCACCGAGGTGCGGGGACGTGGACTGTTGGTAGCTGTAGAGTTTAACCGTGATATTGCCGAGTCAGCCGTAATGGCTTGTCTTGATGGCGGCTTATTGGTTAATAAACTGAAGTCCAATGTTTTGCGGTTTATGCCTCCCCTTATTATTGGCAACGATGAGGTTGATGAGGCGTTGGGTATTTTAGATAAAGCGTTACACAGGCTGGCCAGCCAAGTGTGAAAACACGAGAGGTTGAGATGGAACCATTGGAGGCGGAAAACCTGGATGAAGGATATGTGACGGTAAATGGGCTTAGTATCCACTATATTGCCGGCGGCAGTGGTCCTGCGGTCCAGCTCATTCATGGCATTGGTGGGTTTCTGGAGACCTGGTGGCTTAATATTGGCCCTCTGAGCAAGCATTACCAGGTATATGCTATGGATTTGCCCGGGCATGGATTATCTGATAAGCCGGCGATTGATTACGATATTAACTTTGCCATTGAATTTGCCACCGGGTTTGAGCAAGCTCTGGGAATAAGCGTGCCAGTCTGATAGGGCATTCCCTGGGAGGTATAATAGCTATGGCGATGGCTATTAAATTCCCCGAGAAAATTGACAAGCTTGTTCTGGTAGATAGCGGAGGTCTGATGGATAAGGTGCCGCTGCTCTATCGGCTCTGCTCTCTGCCTCTTCTGGGTGGGCTGATGGTGAGGCCAACGATAAAGCCATTGGTAAGGCGTAGGATGAAGGAGGCGTTCTATGACTCATACCTGGTTACTGATGAGATGGTTGATAGAGATTGCCAGCTTCTGAAAATGCCCGGGGCGAAACGGGCGATGTTAAGCATGATACGTAATGGGGTAAGCCTCAAAGGGCCAAATGATGGCGTAGTTATACTTGATAAGCTTCACCTGATTAAGTCACCCACCCTGCTTATCCACGGGGCACAGGATAAAGTTATCCCCGTAGCGCAAGCCCATAATGCGCGTAAGCTGATTCCTACTGCCAAGCTAAAGGTAATCGAGGAATGTGGTCACTGCCCTTATATTGAAAAGGCTTCCAAATTTAATGAGGCAGTAATCGAATTTTTGGGTGCTAACGAGTCTGGTTCTCGATAAATTTAAAGGAGTTTTGGTATGTCAGATAAAGTAGTACTGGCTTACAGTGGTGGTTTAGACACCTCAGTAGCTATTAAATGGCTAAAAGAGAAGTATAACCTGGATGTTATTGCCGTCAGTATTGATGTGGGCAATGAGCGTGATTTTTCTACTATTCAGCAGAAGGCACTTGATGTCGGTGCGGTGAAATCGCTGGTGAAGGATGCCAAGGAGTTGTTTGTTAATCATTTTGTTTTCCCCGCCTTAAGAGCAAATGCTATCTATGAAGGGCAATACCCGTTAGCTACCGCTCTGGGTCGACCGTTGATGGCTAAGCTGTTGGTGGATGTAGCTCGGGAGGAGGAGGCTAAGGTGGTGGCTCATGGTTGCACTGGTAAAGGTAATGACCAGGTAAGGTTTGAGGTTGCTTTTAACGCTCTGGCACCGGACCTTAAAATTATAGCTCCAGCTCGGGAATGGGGTATGACCCGTGAGCAAACTATTGAATACGCTCAGCGTTATAGTATTCCGGTGCCGATTACTGTCTCCAGCCCGTATTCGATTGACGAGTGTCTGTGGGGACGTGCCATTGAGTGTGGGGTTCTGGAGGACCCCTGGGTTGAGCCCCCGGCTGACGCCTTTGCTTGGACAAAATCTCCGATTAATGCTCCCGGTGAGCCAGCCTATGTGGAGATTGGCTTTAATAAGGGGATACCGGTTTCTATTGACGGTAAGAAGATGGGTGGTATAAGTTTAATTCAGCAACTAAATGAGCTGGCCGGAGAGCATGGGGTGGGCAGGATTGACCACATAGAGGACAGGGTAGTAGGTATAAAGTCAAGGGAGATTTACGAAGCCCCGGCCGCATTAGTACTACTCCAGGCGCATCTGGCTCTGGAGGCGTTGACCTTATCCCGAGACCAACTGCGTTTTAAGCAGAGGATAGCTCAGGAGTATGCTGATCTGGTCTATAATGGCCTATGGTTTACCGGACTGCGTCAGGATCTGAATGCCTATGTGTCATCTTCGCAGCGTTTTGTTACCGGTACCGTGCGCTTAAAGCTGTTTAAGGGAAGCTCTATGGTAGTGGGGCGGAAAGCTCCGGCATCGCTGTATAGTTATGGTCTGGCTACCTATGATAAAGATGATAAGTTTGATGCGAGCTATGCGGAAGGGTTTATGCGCCTCTGGGGACTGTCGGCTAAAACTCAGTTTCAGATACAGCTAGCGGGTGAGGATAAGCGCGAAGAGGCTTGAGTTGTGTTAGTTCGGTGAGGTATTGAATAGAAGGTCTATATCTATAAATTATGAATAGCATTGAGGCTTAAAATAATGGGAAGATATAAATGGGGTAAAGTGGTATGTTGGGCAGAAAAGCTTACCACCGGTGTAGTAAAAACTTAGAGGGGGAAGAATCTAAATGAGCCATATTCGCGGTCGATTTCATAAAGATGCCGACGAATCGGTAGTCAAATACACGGCTTCAATTCCCTTTGATTGGCGCTTATACCGTCACGATATTGCGGGCAGTATTGCCCATGTGAGAATGCTGGCTAGGCAGGGTATAATCTTAGAGAAAGAGACTGAGGTTATTGTCCAGGGGCTGATAGCTATTGGCGAGGAAATAGAGCAGGGTAAATTCCAGTTTAAGCCCGAACTCGACGATGTGCATATGAATATCGAGTCCAGGCTTGTTGAGATGATAGGTGAGGTGGGAGGTAAGCTCCACACTGCCCGTTCTAGGAACGACCAGGTAGCGCTGGATTTGCGTCTTTTCGCTAAGGAAGCAATATCTAATACTCTGGTCAGGCTGAGGGAGTTTCAGCAGGCGCTGATTAGCTTGGCTGAAGTCAATAAGAGCGTGATTATGCCGGGATATACTCATCTGCAGCCAGCCCAGCCGGTGTTTCTGGCTCATCACCTTTTAGCCTATTTTGAGATGCTCCAGCGGGATATTGACCGTTTTAATGACTGTCTGAAGCGTACCGATGTTATGCCTCTGGGCAGTGGAGCGCTAGCTGGCGTAACCTATAAAATTGACCGGGATTTCTTAGCCCGCGAACTGGGCTTCAGCCAGATAAGTAATAATAGTATGGATGCTGTCTCGGATAGGGATTTTGTGGTTGAGTATGAAGCGGCGGCTAGCCTGTGCATGATGCACCTCTCCCGACTGGCTGAGGAGATTATTTTATGGTCTTCAGCTGAGTTTGATTTTATTGAGCTTGATGAGGCTTATGCCACCGGCAGCAGCATTATGCCTCAGAAGAAGAACCCTGACGTGGCTGAGCTGGTTCGGGGTAAAACGGGGCGGGTCTATGGCAGGCTTGTGGCTCTGCTAACGATGATGAAAGCCCTGCCCCTAGCCTATAACAGAGATATGCAGGAGGATAAGGAGGGCTTCTTTGACACGGTGGATACGCTGCTAGTTACCTTAGAGGTATTTACCGGTATGGTTAAAACCCTGTGGATTAAAGCGGAAAATATTGGGTTGAGAGTTAAACAGGGCTATATTTTAGCTACCGACCTAGCTGACTATTTGGTCAAAAAGGGGGAACCCTTCCGCAACTCTCACCATATAGTAGCCAGGTTAGTCAGCTACGCCGCGGAAAAGGGTAAATTACTTAGCGAAATTAGCCTGGCTGACTATCAAGAGTTTTCCCCATTGTTTGACGAGGATATTTACTCGGTTACCGCCGAATCGTCTATCGCTGCCCGGGATGTTACTGGTGGCACGGCGCCGGGGCAGGTGGACCGAGCCTTAACCGCCGCCAAGAAAATAATCAGGGAGTTTAGGAGTGGGAAGTAGTCCCGAAATTAAACTCGCTTCGTCTATTCTCTCTGCCGATTTCGGCCGTCTTGGTAGCCGGGGCAGCAGTGTTTGATTCAAAGCAAACAGTGAAGGAAACTCTGGAAAAGATACGGACTAGCTTGAGGTAGAAGGTAGCTTCTTAGCCTCTTTATGCTGGTTGCGCAGGCATCTGGTGCACAGATTGAGTCGTTTTGGTTGTCCATCTATAGTGAGCGTGACCGGGTGAATATTAGGTATCCAGCGACGGTTAGTGTGCCGTTTTGAATGGCTCACGTTGTGGCCGAACTGCGGTNACTTCCCGCATAAATCGCACTTCAATATCTCTTCTCCTTTGACAGTCAACTAAGCTTACTGTAAAATTAACTTACTAATATTATCATAGCCAGCCAAGCTTGACAAGCTATACTCCTTCTGAAGAAATTATTCCCCTTGATGGGTGATATGGTTTAAAAGGGATAGTTTGTCAAGTAATCTGGTAGGGGTGGGATAAGATGAAGCAGGTTGAGCCTGTCAGCGGGCAAGATTTAAGGGAAATGTTTGCTGCCGCTACTTCCTGGCTGGAGAAAAGTGCTCCAGATGTTGATGCCTTGAATGTTTTTCCGGTGCCTGATGGTGATACCGGAACTAATATGCTACTTACCATGCGTTCCACTATGGAGGAAGCCTATCGGGCTCCTGACCAAAGTGTTTCAGCGGTAGCTCAGGCTATGGCTAAGGGGGCGCTGATGGGGGCTCGGGGCAATAGTGGAGTAATCCTGTCCCAGATTTATCGTGGNTTAGCTCAGGGTTTAGCCGAGAAAGAATCATTTACCGGTAAAGACCTGGCTGATGGNTTGCTACAGGCATCAATAATGGCTTATAAAGGGCTGAGCAATCCGGTAGAGGGCACCATTCTTACCGTAATTAAAGACGCCTCATCGGCTGCCGAGGTNCAGGCGGCTGGCGAAAGCAATGACTTGGTATCGGTTATGGCGGCTACAGTCGATGCTGCTAAGGAGTCGGTAGCTAATACTCCCAAACTTCTGCCGGTGTTAAGGGAGTCTGGAGTAGTAGATGCTGGGGGACAAGGCCTGTATATAATTCTGGAGGGAGCGCTACTCTTTCTTAAAGGTGAAGCCGAGCAGATACAGTTTCGTAAACCCTGGATTATTACCAGCAGTGAAACCTTAGGTGTCAGGACACCGCAGATGGTAGCCGCTGATGAGGAGATCTATTATGGATACTGTACTGAGTTTGTCCTTAAAGGAGAGGGGCTTAACCCCGATAAGCTTAGAACCAAGCTGGAAAAGAAAGGGGAGTCTCTAATCGTAGTCGGTGATGAGTCCACGATTAGAGTTCATATCCATACCCTGGATCCGGGCTCTATTGTTCACTACGCTACCTCATTGGGCACCGTGCATCAGGCATCTATGCGGAATATGGACGAGCAGCACCGTGATTACCTGGAGATGCAGAAGGAGAGAGCACCGGAGGTTGAGGTGGCTATTGTGGCGGTGGTCGCTGGAGACGGGCTTAGCGAGGTTTTTACTAGTCTGGGGGTGACATCTATTGTCCCTGGTGGACAGACGATGAATCCCAGCACTAAGGATTTGCTCCAGGCGGTGGAGTCAGCAGTTTCCGATAAGGTCATTATCTTGCCTAATAACAAAAATATAGTGCCCGCCGCTAACCAGGCTAAGCCCTTGACCGAGAAAACTGTTGAAGTGGTGCCTACGATGACCATTCCACAGGGAGTAGCTGCCATCTTAGCCTTTGACTACGAGGCTGACTTTGAGACAAACGCTCAGCTTATGGAGAAAGCCAGGCCATCAGTAAAATCTATTGAAATTACCCGGGCAGTGCGTTCCACCAAGCTGGGTGGGTTGGACATTAAGAAGAAACAGGCTATAGGCTTTCTAGATGGGGACTTGGTGGCTGTGGGTGATAATAGCAACGATGTCCTTGATGAGGTGCTGGCTAAGCTAGATTTAGGTGAAGCTGAGGTAGTTACCCTCTACTACGGGGCTGATACTAAGTCGGAAGAAGCGGAGCAGGCTAGGGTAGCTATTCGTGAACGGCATCCTCAGCTACAGGTTGAGGTAATTAATGGTGGCCAACCTCACTATAACTATATTGTTTCCGTAGAGTAGTCGGAGGTATATTTAGGCGGTGACAATTAAGATTGTTACTGATAGTGTCGCTGATTTGCCCCCTCAGGTGGTTAAAGAGCTGGGGATTACCGTGATTCCGCTAAATGTCCGCTTTGGCACTGATGTCTATCGTGACGGAGTTGACATAACGACTGAGCAGTTCTACGATAAGCTAAGACACGGCAAAATCCTGCCGGTTACTTTAGTACCCTCGCCGGGAGCCTTTGCTGAGGTATATGATAAGCTGGCTGAGGAGACGGATGAAATCCTGGTTATTGTCCTTAGTTCCAAGCTCAGCGCTACCTACGATGTGGCGTTACAGAGTATCGGGTTGATGAAGCGGAAGTGTCGGGTGGAGGTGGTTGATTCACAATGGGCGGTCATAGCTCAGGGATTTATAGCTATTACTGTTGCCATGGCAGCTAACGCTGGGGCTAGCTTGGATGAGGTGATAGAGGTAACCCGAAAGAATATTCCTCGTGCCGATTTGTGCGCTGTTTTTGATACCCTGGAATATCTCAGAAGGGGTGGGCGTATTGGTGCCGCCCAGGCTTTTCTGGGCTCAGTGCTTAAGGTGAATCCCATTATAACCCTGAGAAATGGTGTGGTTGAACCTGTTGGCAGAACGCGCTCTCGGGCTAAAGCAATAGATTACTTATATAACTTTGCTATGAGTTTTTCCCATGTTGATGGGATAGCTATAGAGGATGCTGCCACTCCCGAGGAAGTTGAGGCGCTGGCTGAGCGGCTTAGCTCTAGATTTCCTAAAGAGCGTATCTATCGCTCCAAGACAAGCCCAGTAATTGGTACGCATACCGGTCCCGGTCTCCTGTTGGTAGCGGTATTGGGTGATAAAAAATAGCTGTTAAGTTAAGGCGGACGGAGGCAGAACCTTGTCAATAAATGCTGAGCCTCTGCGTAAGATTCTCGACCTTGAGTGTAAGAAGGGTTATGTAGATTCAGCCGTAATTGGTGGTCTGGATAGGTTCCTCCACAACTGGTCTGCTCAGGCTGTAGAGTCGATAACCAAGCCTCGGCAGTTAAGCCGTTTTCGTAAGCTTCTGACTAATTCCAACTATGCTTCTTTGACAAAACAGCAGCGTAAGCAGTGGGTAAGTGATGTGCTCGACTTTGTAGATGGGATGGAGCGTGGGGAGGAGAAAAAAGATGAGGCTAAGTTACCCCCGCTGGCGGTTAAACCATCCTCAGTAGCCAAAGTGTCTCGTACCGTGGTCAGGCAATCCATTGATTCACCCATTACGGTTATCAGGGGCATTAGCTCAGTTCTGGCGACTAAGTTCGATAAGATGGGGGTGAAGACAGTGCGGGACTTGCTTTATTTCTTCCCTCACCGTCACCTTGACTATAGCCAGTTGAAGTCTATCTCCCAGCTTACCGAGGGGCCGGAGGAGACTATTGTGGCTAACGTGTGGCAGGCCGGTGTAGCCATGCTGGGTGGTAGACGTGGCACTGAAGCTATTGTAGGTGATGAAACGGGCAATGTCAGGGTAGTATGGTTTAACCAGCCCTACCTGGCTAAGAAGCTAGTAACTAATACCCGGATAGTTCTCAGTGGCCGGGTGGGCTTGTTTAACGGGCGGCATGTATTTGAGTCTCCGGAGTGGGAGCTAGTCGAGGATAAGGAACTGATTCACACCGGACGTCTGGTGCCTATCTATTTCCTTACTCAGGGGTTGCGCCCTCGCCAGGTAAGAAAATTGATGAAGGCGGTGGTTGACCAGTGGGCGTGGCAAGTAGAGGATTTTCTGCCGCCAGAGCTAAAAGGGCGGTGTAAACTGCTGGACTTACCCCGGGCGATAAGCCAGGCTCATTATCCGGAAGACGAGGTAGGTAAAGCTCAGGCAATGGTTCGTCTGGCTTTTGACGAGCTTTTTATCCTTCAACTGGGTGTGCTGAACAAGAAGCGTCACTGGCAGGAGGACCAGCCGGGTAACTCTTTCAGTGCCCAGACACCGGTGCTGGACACCTTCCTCAAGTCTTTACCCTTCGAGTTAACCGCAGCTCAGCAAAAAGTTCTCAAGGAGCTGCTGGTTGATTTAGAGAAATCGCAGCCGATGTCCCGGTTATTACAGGGGGAGGTGGGTAGTGGCAAGACGGTAGTGGCGGTGGCAGCTTTGCTTATGGCGGTCGCCAGTGGCTATCAGGGGGCATTTATGGCACCTACCGAGATTCTGGCTGAGCAGCACTTTACTAATATTTGCCAGCTGTTATCTAAAACCGGTCACCAGGAAGAGGGCGAGGCTTACCTGCGCAGTTACTCCGGGCTTTTATCCCGGCCTCTTACCGTGGCGCTGCTTATTGGTGACATCAAACCGGTGAGGAAGCAGGAACTCCAGCAGCGCATGCTGAATGGGGATATAAATATTATCATCGGTACCCATGCCCTTATTCAGAAGGGGGTGGAATTCCACCGCTTGGGGTTGGCGGTGGTTGACGAGCAGCATCGATTTGGGGTTGCCCAGCGCTCGGCGCTCAGGCAGAAGGGGTTTAATCCCCATGTGCTGGTAATGACGGCGACACCGATACCAAGAACCTTGGCCCTGACCTTATACGGTGACCTTGATTTATCGGTTATTGACCAGCTTCCTCCGGGAAGACAGGTGATAAAGACGAGGTGGCTTAAACCATGGCAGAGGGATAGTGCCTATGCTTTTATACGCCGTCAGGTGTCTGAAGGTCGTCAAGCCTTTATTATCTGCCCTCTGGTTGAGGAGTCGGAGGTAATTCAGGCAAGGGCGGCCACCGCTGAATTCCAGCAGCTATCCGAGAAAATCTTCCCTGACTTGAGGTTAGGGTTGCTTCATGGGCGTATGTCGGCAGTGGATAAGGATAAGGTAATGCGTCGCTTTCGCTCCGGTGATGTGGACATTATGGTTTCAACGCCGGTAGTAGAGGTCGGAATCGATGTGCCTAACGCTACGGTAATGCTGGTGGAGAGCGCTGACCGTTTTGGTCTGTCGCAACTGCACCAGTTACGGGGCAGAGTCGGGCGGGGACAGGAACAGAGTTACTGCATGCTGTTGGCCCAGAACCCTTCGGAGGTAGGTAGAGAGCGTCTGGATGTGATAGAGAAAGTTCAGGATGGGTTTATCCTGGCGGAAAAGGATATGGAAATGCGGGGTCCCGGAGAGTTCTTCGGCACGCGACAGAGTGGACTGCCTGACCTGCGTATGGCTAAACTCTCTGATGTGAAGCTACTGGGGCTAGCCCGCAGTGAGGCGACAAAACTCTTTGAAATAGACCCAGGTTTAGAGAAACCTGAGCAGCGCCTGCTGGCTAAGGAACGAGCTCGGGTCTGGCAAGAAGGTGGCGAGTGGAGCTAGGCGTGAATTCCACTTGGGCTCAAAAAAGTTTATAAAATTTGATTTTACTCTTTTTATGAGGCACAATTCGAGCCAATATACACATCAAAGGGATTAGAAGAATTGGTTAGAGAGTCAAATCTGGACAAATTGAATATGGTGACCGGAGCGTTCAGTTATACGGGAAAATATATAGCTAGACGATTGCTTTCTATGGGGGAAAGGGTCAGAACCCTCACCGGACATCCTGTCAAAGAAAATCCGTTTGGCGAGCAAGTGGAAGTTTTTCCATACAACTTTGATAAGCCAGAAGAACTCGTTGAGAGTTTGCTTGGAGTTGACACTCTCTACAACAGCTATTGGATAAGATTTCCATATGGCGAGATGACCTTTGAACGAGCGGTAGGTAATACAAAAATTCTTATTGGATCAGCTCAAAAGGCTGGAGTGGGAAAAATTGTACATATAAGTATAACGAACGCTGATGAAAAATCTTCTCTCCCTTATTTCAAAGGTAAAAGGATTGTTGAGCGATTTATCCAAGAAGCTGGTTTAAGTTATGCAATTCTCCGCCCAACTGTGATTTTTGGCAAAGAGGGTATTCTGATTAATAACATTGCTTGGTACTTGAGAAACTTTCCTATTTTCGGTATCTTTGGGGATGGCAACTACAGAGTCCAGCCAATCTATGTGGAAGATTTAGCAGAACTTACAATCGACGCAGCACGCAAGGATGAAGATATGGTTGTTGATGCAGTTGGTCCTGAAACCTTTACATATGATGGGCTAGTCCATTTAATTAAAGATAAGATGAACAGCAATGCCAAGATTATCCATTTACCAGCATGGCTGCCTTTAATTCTTTCCAAGATAGTAGGTAAATTTGTTAATGATGTAGTACTTACTAAAGATGAAGTGGATGGGTTGATGGGAGACCTCCTTTACTCTCGAGATCCCCCCAAGGGTAAAACCAGGTTAAGTTCTTGGCTTGAAGAGAATAGTGAATCTGTAGGAATCGAATATACTTCCGAGTTAAAAAGGCATTATTTGCCTCGTCAGAAGTATTAATAAGAATTGTTAAATCTGATTTTGGATTTAATTGTATCCCTCCGCTGAGCTCCTGTTCGCTATCATTCACTCGGC
>NZBQ01000009.1 GCA_002688105.1 Dehalococcoidales bacterium
CATAGGCATGACGGATGAGGGTAACCTCCTTAATCGGCTCAAACCCCATTACCCCGATAATCTCACCACCTACCTCCCAGCCAAAGAAAGCCATACGCTTCATCTCCCGCTCGAGTTCCTCTCTGGGCATATAGGGCTGATGATAGCAGTCAGCCGGGATAACACCTTCATAGGCTCTGGCTACCTCATAAAGGGTACAATATATCCTATCTATATCTTCTGGCAGGCAATTGCAAATCATAAGCTGAATACAAACTATATCCTAGTATATGTTACAATGAGTACCCAGCTAATTCAATAACCTGGGGGTTATGTTTGGTCATGGTTGATAAAACTGTCATTGCTAGGAGCGTAGCGATGAAGCAATCTCAAGCAGATGATATATTGAGGAACGAGATTGCTTCGCCTTCGGCTCGCAATGACAGCACCAACTAAAACCGAACAGTACCGATAATATGCTAGGATAGTATGATAAAAAACTTGTCATTTATAGGATAAGCTAAAGTTGCTTAGAGTATATGTTTCACACCCGTACAAATTAAGGTATCCAGAGGATACCTTAATTTGCCTCGGTCTATGTTGTACGTTAGTTAACGTGGAGCCATCGTGGGAAGATAGAGACCTGGCTGGGGAAGAATTGAGAGAAGGGGAAAGGGAAAGGGATAATGAATTACATAGTTTTGGTTAAACAGGTGCCCGATATAAAGAATATTCCTAAAGAGGCGTGGGACTGGGAGAAAGGTACGTTAAAAAGAGGCCTGTTAGATAATGTCTGCAATGAACTTGACAAGCAGGCGTTGGCATTTGCCTTAGGGATGAGGAAAGAGCAGAAGGGTAAGACGGTTAGTTTGACTATGGGTCCGCCTTTTGCCGAAGAGGTATTGAGATATTCTTTATCTATCGGTGTTGATGATGGTGTTCTGTTGACAGATAGGAAGCTCGGCGGTGCTGATACCGCCGCTACCGCTTATCCCTTAGCCCAAGCCATAAGAAAAATTGAAAAGGAGATATTTAAAGGCGATAAAAACTATATAATTGTCTCCGGTATGCAGTCAATCGACGGTGATACTGCCCAGGTTCCGGCGCAGGTTGCCGAAGAGCTGGGTATAGTGCATATAGCCTATGCCACCTCTTTTAGCTTTGATAATGGAAGCTTGAGAGTCGAGAGAATAACCAGAAGAGGTACTGAGACGATAGCTTCAGACAATTATCCTTGTCTGGTGACCGTTACCGAATGGACGCAGCCCTTAAATGCCTCGTTCAGTAGAACCAGATGGGCACATTTACAAGAGCTTTACCAGTGGAGCGCCGAAGATGTAAATGCCGGTGAATCTCGCATCGGGTTAGTCGGCTCTAGAACAAATGTAGTAAAGATTTTCTCGCCGAAGGAAGTTAGCCGGAAGACCTGTATTTTTGAGAATGATTTAGGTAAATTGGCAAGGATGATAAAAGAAAAGTACACCAGCGAGATAAAGGTTGATGAAGCAGTCGATAAGCCAAAATACCAGCTTCCGGAAGGCAAGAAGAGTGATTACGAAGGTGATGTTTGGGTGTATGCCGAACAGGAAGGGGGAGAAATAAACCCGACTGCATTTGAGTTGCTGGGCAAAGCTACTGAGTTGGCTGGCTCGCTTGGCGAAAAAGTTAGCGTGGTTCTGGTAGGTAAGGATATAAAAGGGATGTCTGAAGAGTTAATAGCCTACGGGGCGGATAAGGTTTATATTGCTGAGCATGAGTTGCTGGAGAATTTCCTGCCGCTTCCCTATACCAAAGCCATCTCGGGGCTAATTAAAAAATATAAACCCCAGATGCTGTTGATTGGTGCCACCCCCTTGGGCCGGGAGCTTGGTCCAAGAGTTGCTTATAGCTCAGACTCAGGACTAACCGCTGATTGTACCGGATTGGATATAGTCGACTTTAAACGGGGTGAGCGAGAATATACCGGAATTTTAATGCAGACTAGGCCGGCGTTAGGCGGCAATATAATGGCTAGCATAATTACCCAGAACTCGGCAGTGCAGATGTCTACCGCCAGACCAGGGGTTATGAAGGCTTTAGAACCTGACAGGACAAGGACAGGTAAGATTTTTGAATATGCCCCTAATATAACCGAAGCTGATTTTGGGGCTAAGATAGTTTCTGCCGAGCTTCGCCAATGTACCTCTGAGCTTAAGGATGCCAGGATAATCGTTAGTGGCGGCAGGGGCTGCAAGACAAAAGAGGGTTATGACCAATATATACACCCATTAGCTGAGAGTATGAGTAAATTTTTGAATCAAGAGGCTATAGTGGGGGCTTCAAGGCTGGCAGTTGAGTCAGGATTTATTGACCGTAGCCATCAGGTTGGCCAGACTGGTCAAACAGTTCAGCCCAGGTTGTATGTTGCTGTTGGTATCTCAGGAGCTGTGCAGCATCTAACCGGTATGCAAAGCTCTGACATTATTGTAGCCATAAATAAAGACCCGGATGCCCAAATTTTCAAGGTTGCCGATTACGGAGTAATAGGCAACTTGGAAGAGATAGCTCCGGAACTTATTAATGTATTGAATTCGCAGGGGGAGAATAGTGAAGGCACAAAATAAGGCAGGAGTGTTATTTATTGGGGCAGGTCCGGCAAGCCTGGCCGGGGCGATAAAGCTAAAACAGCTCCTTAATCAAAAGGAGAGAAATGAGTCAGTCGTCGTCATAGAGAAAGCGGATAAGCTTGGTCAGCATACTCTGTCCGGGGCGGTCTTTGAGGCTGAAGTGCTGGATGAATTAATGCCTGGCTGGAGAGAGAGCGAGCATAAATTTGTAACCAAGATGCTAGCCAATAGAGTGGAAAGAGACGAGTTAGTTTTTCTCCTGTCAGGCGGATTGGCTATCAATGTCCCCGAAATCTTGGTGCCGTCACCTATGCATCATAAAGGGAATTATATTATTTCGGTTAGCGAGATGGTCAATTGGCTGGAGGGTGTTGCCCGAGCGCTTGGTGTTGAGGTATATACCGGTTTTGCGGCGAAGGAAGTCGTTGTTGAGGATAATTTTGTTAAGGGGGTAAAGCTTGGTGAAAAGGGGCTGGACAAAGATGGAAAGCCGCAATCAAACTATGTACCGGGAGAGATAATTGAGGCAAAAGTAACTGTTTTTGGTGAAGGTTCTTTAGGTTTGCTATCCGAGGAGGTGGTTAAAAGATTTAGTCTTGGAAATAGTAGAAATCCACAGGCTTATTCGGTCGGGGTTAAGGAGGTTATCAGATTACCGGAAAAAAATAATTTTGGGGCTAACCGGGTGATACATACCATGGGTTTTCCTAATAAACTGCTTACTCCTGATGTTTTTGGCGGTGGTACCATGTATAGCCTAGAGGCAAATACCGTAGCGGTAGCTCTTATCCTGGCCTTGGACTGGAGATATTGTGACCTGAATCCCCAGCAAGAACTTCAGGTGTTTAAATCCCACCGATTTATCAGAGGATTGATTGAGGGTGGAGAGGTGGTAGGTTATGGCGCCAAGACACTCCCCGAAGGCGGCTATTATTCAATACCGGAACTGGTTACCAATGGTGCCGTTATCATTGGGGATGCCGCCGGTTTAACTAACGCAAAAAAGCTTAAGGGACTGCATTATGCCATTAAATCGGGGGTAGCGGCTGCCGAGGCTATTTCTGGTGCTATTGAACACAATTCTTTCTCAAAGTGGAGTTTAAAGGAATATGAAGACCGTCTGGCAGAAAGTTTTGTTATGAAAGATATAAATGGGGCAAGGAATTACAGGCAGGTTTTTGCCAAGGCAGGGAGAGCTGGAGTATATGTGGGAGCACCGCTGACATTTGTACAGCAGTGCATTCCGTTTAGATTAGGTGCTAAACCGGATTATGAAGGAATGAGGAAGTCCAAGTTGGGCAGAAAATATGACGGTGGAATTGACCGACTGACTGATGTTAGTTTTTCCGGGACTGACCACCGTGAGGATGAGCCTTCCCATATTACCTTCTTAGACCCTAAAGAGTGTAAGCCCTGTGGCGAGAAATATGGATGCCACCCTTGTGAATCATTTTGCCCGGGAGAGGTATATAAGTTTGAGGACTACGAACTGGGGTTAAGCCCCTCCAACTGTTTGCATTGTCAGACCTGCCGGGTAAAATGTCCCCTCCAGAATATAAAGTGGGAAGTCCCCGAGGGAGGGGATGGCCCCAAATACAAGGTGATGTAGTTTTTGAAAGCGTCGGTGCTGCTTAGCGCCGGCTTATTCCATATTGTCTAACAGCAGGTTGGCTATCGTACGGGCAAACTGCTCATCGTTAATGTGATTATCCATCTCAATTAACTTTACCTGCTCCCCTAGGTTAGACTTAAGGCTTTTGACGAAAGCAGCATCGGCTTCCGTATCATAAAAGGGCTGCCCTTCGCTATCGTAAGCCGAAAAACCTTTCTTGGGGATAACCACGGTGGTAGGGCCTTTTGCCCTATTCAGCTTCTCAGCTATAATCTTACCGAGCTGTGCATTTTCGTCTCCTGTTGTCCTGGTAATAGTTACTGTGGGATTATGCTGGTAAAATCGGCGACCCTTAAACTTATCAGGCACCGTCTCAGGAGGACCAAGATTAACCATATCCAGAGCACCTGGCACTATAACCTGTGGTATCCCGAGTTCACCAGCCGCTTCCATTCGGTTTGGCCCGGCATTTAAAACGCCGCCAACCAGTTCATCGGCAAGTTCAGCAGCAGTTACATCCAGGACACATTTGATAAATCCGTCCCGAATCAGACCCTCCATAGCACGACCTCCCGTCCCCGTAGCGTGAAAAACCAGCACCTCATATCCGGCTGATTCCAAAATTGCTCTTGCCTGGGTCACACAGGGTGTTGTTACCCCAAACATGGTCGCCGCCACCAGAGGTTTACTTTCGGTTTCAGCTTTCACGTTTACCTTGACCATTCCAGCAATAGCCCCGGCGGCATTGGCTAGAATCTGTCGTGACAACCGGTTGATTCCAGCTATGTCAACTACTGAAGGCATCATGGTAATGTCTTTTGTGCCCATATAGGGACGCGTATTACCTGAAGCCATTGTTGAAACCATCAGTTTTGGCACGCCCGTTGGCAAAGCCTGCATTGCCGCGGTACCAATAGAGGTGCCGCCTGAGCCACCCAAAGAGATAAGCCCTTGAAATTTACCCCTCTGGTACAGGTCCTTGACAATGGCAGCAGCACCCTCACATATAATGGCAATACTCCGACCACGGTCTCTTTCCTTGATTAGGTCATTCAAATCAACACCAGCCGCTTTGGCTACTTCTGAGGCAGATATGTCAGGGGTGAAAGTGGGCTGCCCCCCTACACCAACATCTATCACTAGTGTTGAGACTCCATCGGCTTCTATCCGGTCTTTTACGAACTTATACTCCACACCCTTTGTGTCCAGAGTGCCTAATATGGCGACGGTTCTTTCCACCTTTTACCTCCCTTAGCCAGAAATAACATAACCGTCAGGTGTTATTGCCAAGGCGACGATTCAGTGTCTGATATTCATACCACATTTCCTTGGGAAGTCTGTTGCCGAATTTATTAAAAAATTCTTTAATCCCCTTTAATTCTTCTGTCCAGTCATCCACGGAAATGGAAAGTAACTTATCTATCACCTCAGCCGGTAGGTCAAGGCCATCCATGTCAAACGTACCAGAGGTGGGCACATAGCCAATCGGCGTTTCTCTAGCCTCAGTTTCACCGTAGCAGCGCCTGATTATCCAGTCCAACACTCGCAGATTCTCACCAAATCCGGGCCAGAGAAACTTACCTCGTTCGTCAGTACGGAACCAGTTAACATGAAAGAGTTTGGGCGGATTTGTCAAACGCTTACCCATCTTCAACCAGTGACCGAAGTAGTCACCCATGTTGTAACCGCAAAACGGCAGCATCGCCATGGGGTCGCGCCGCACCTCGCCAAGTTTACCATACTGGGCAGCAGTACGTTCCGATGCCATCGTAGCACCAACAAAGACGCCGTGCTGCCAGTCAAAGGACTCGTAGACCAGAGGCGCCAGGTATGCTCGGCGGCCCCCAACGATAAATGCTGAAATCGGTACTCCCTCAGGGTCCTCCCAGTTCGGGGCGATACAAGAACACTGAGCTGCTGGGGTGGTATAACGACTGTTTGGATTAGCGCTGGTGATGATTTTACCCTCATCATCAGTCATGCCTGGTCTCCAGTAATTCCCCTTCCAGTCATAGCCTTCTGGTGGAGGAGGGCCATCACCGTCTTCCCACCAGACTGTTTTATCTGGTTTGAGGAGAACGTTAGTATAGATGGAATTCTTCTGGATGGTCATCATTGCGTTTGGGTTGCTCTTCCAGTTGGTGCCAGGAGCCACACCGAAGAAACCTGTTTCGGGATTAATTGCCCATAACCGCCCATCTTCTTTAATTCGCATCCAGGCGATGTCATCACCGATGGTCATCACCTTAAATCCTTTGTCTCGCAGCGCATCAGGCGGAACAAGCATCGCCAGGTTAGTTTTGCCACAGGCACTGGGGAAGGCTCCGGCAATATACGTTATCCTGCCTTGTGGGTCCTGGATGCCAACGATGAGCATATGCTCGGCTATCCAACCTGCTTGCCGACCAAGGTAACTGGCAATACGAAGAGAAAGGCACTTTTTACCCAGAAGGACATTGCCTCCGTAGCCACTGCCCACACTCCAGATAGTGTTTTCCTCCGGGAAATGAAGGATGAGGCGCTTGTTGATATCTAACTCCGCCTTACCATGGAGACATTTAGTAAACTCTCCACCATCACCAAGCTCATCAAGTACCATCTTGCCCATGCGGGTCATTATGCGCATGTTTAGAACCACATAGATACTATCGGTGAGCTCGACACCATACTTGGTAAAGGGTGAACCGATAGGTCCCATAGAGAATGGAATGACATACATGGTGCGNCCTCTCATNGAACCNCGGAAAATNGNCCCNGCCCTTTCNTAGCCCTCCTNCGGNCTCATCCAGTTNTTGGTNGGGCCANCNTCNTCNTNCCGGCTGGTGCANATATANGTNAGGTNTTCGGTGCGGGCAACATCATTAACGGCGGTACGGTGGTAAACACACCCCGGAAGCTTCTCCTGATTAAGCTGGATAAGTTCACCAGTGGCAAAAGCTTCTCTCTCCAGACGTTCCCGCTCTGCCTCCGAGCCATCACACCAAACAATTTTATCAGGCTGGCACAACTCGACACATTCTTCAATCCACTGCTTAAGTGCAATATGATTTGTCACCTGTGACCCCCCTATCATCTATAGTCGCTTGGCACATATCATTAGCAGTAACGTGACCTGCCCCCAGATGGTACTGTTCGGTTTTAGTTGGTGCTGTCATTGCGAGCCGAAGGCGAAGCAATCTCGTTCCTCAATATATCATCTGTTTGAGATTACTTCATCGCTACGCTCCTAGCAATGACAGTTTTATCAACCATGACCAAGCATAACCATATTATCTCACAGACTCACCTCCCCGACAAGTTTATTTGTGGTCATTACCTCCCCCGTGATAAACTGCGGGAGGATAAGCATAGGAGAAACCCGCATGAAGATACTGGTAACTAATGACGATGGAATATTTTCCGCAGAGATGTGGACGCTGGTTAATGAGCTAAGGAACATCGCTCAGGTAGTAGTTGTAGCTCCGGACAGGGAGCAGAGTGCCATAGGTACCGCGGTTAGTCTGCACCAGCCAATACGAGTAAAAAGAGCGAGGGCAATGGCACCAGGGGTGGAAACCTATGCGGTAGAGGGTACGCCGGCGGATAGTGTTATCCTGGCACTAGGTAAACTAATCAAAGACAAAGTAGACCTGGTCATTTCGGGTATAAACCAGGGACGAAACCTGGGCAATGATGTGCTTATCTCCGGGACGGTGGGGGCTGCCATGCAAGGCTACCTGCACGGTTATCCCGCCTTTGCCATTTCCGTAGAGACAGCAGATAACCTCTACTTGAATAACGCTGCTAGATTAGCGGTATTGCTGGCTAAAAAGATTGACTCACAAACCTTNCCTGCCGATATCTTCCTCAATATAAATCTGCCTGACTTGCCCCCAGCCCAGATTAAGGGGATAAAGGTTACCAAATTAGCTGATGAGAGTCATATCAACACCGTTAAGGAAGGGTACGACGGGAAACAGCCATGCTACTGGCTGGTACGCNACCAGATAAGTGANGGTACCAAGGACTCCGAAAGGGAAACTGATATATGGGCAATAGAGCAAGGTAATATCTCCATCACTCCCCTGCATGCTAATCTCTTTAACCGGAACTCATCNCCCATCACTGACAGTCTATGCTCCAAACTTTTTCAGNAACTGCGTGGATAGTAGGCAATAGAACACCTCCATCGTTGACAAATCTACTCTATCCTCATACAATAGATAAGTAGTTATCAGCCATCGACCAATCTGGCGGTGAGCTCTTAGAAAAGTATCATTAATAACCTGAGTCGCTTGGATCGGATACGACCGAGACGGCACAAAATTCAAGTTTTTGAATGCCTTCTCTGGCGGTGTCGGAGGAGGTATTTTTATATTTGCTTAGCTCAGTAAAAAATGAAATGATTAGATTAGGCTTTATCGGCGCTGGAACTGTCGGCACTGCCCTGGCGATTCGTCTGAGCGGTAAGGGCTACCGTGTAGTCGCGGTATCCAGCCGGAACCAGACTTCAGCTAAAAACCTGGCTCAGTCAGTCAGCGGCTGTCAGGCTCTCAATAATAACCAGGCTGTGACTGACGCTGCCGAGCTTGTCTTCATTACCACTCCGGATGACGCCATTGCCGCTGTAGCCTCGGAAATAAAATGGCACGCCGGGCAGAGTGTAGTTCACTGCAGTGGCACTGATTCAACCAACGTTCTGGAGCCAGCCAAGAAGTTGGGCGCTTACACCGGCGTCTTCCATCCCCTTCAGACACTCGCCAGTACAAAACAGGCCATGGGAAACATGTCAGACTCAACCTTCACTATCGAGGCTGAGGAGCCGCTACTAAACCTCCTCAAAGATATGGCTACTGCTCTCGATGGTCACTGGATAGAGCTAAAGGCAGAGGATAAAGTAGCATATCATTTAGCCGCCGTTGTCGCCTGCAACTATATGGTAACCCTGGTTAAACGAGCTACCGACCTATGGCAAACCTTTGCCATCCCGCCGCATCAAGCCACTCAGGCACTGCTCCCACTGCTACGAGGGACAATTAACAACATTGATACTATCGGTATACCCCAGTGCCTTACCGGACCAATCGCCCGTGGCGACACCGGNACTATTAAGAAGCATCTTGATGCCTTACAAAAAATAGCCCCTGACNTGCTTACCACCTATCGGGAACTTGGGCGGCAAACTATACCTATCGCTCTGGCAAAGGGGACAATAAACCAACGCCAGGCACAAGAACTGGAGACGATACTGAAACAACCCGACCAAAAATAATTATTAAGGGGAGTCTGATGAGAATAATGCTCAAAAGTAAAATTCACCGAGCCAGGGTTACCAGCCTCAATATCGACTACGAAAGCAGTATTACCATTGATCAGGAGCTTATGGAAGCCGCCGATATCCTCCCCTACGAGCAGGTGCAGGTGCTAAATATCAACAATGGCGCCCGTTTTAGTAGCTATGCCATCGAGGGGGCCAGAAGCAGCGGAGAAATCTGCTTAAACGACGCCGCTGCCAGACTGGCGGCCAAGGGAGATATTATTATCATTCTTTCCTATTGTCAGGCTGAGGATGACCAAGATCATAATTTTCTACCCACACTGGTATATGTTAATGCCAAGAATACCATCACCGAAACTAAACGAGCCGTCGAGACTATACCTTTCTAAAGGAGAACCAAATGCGTATAACCATAGACCAGATTAAAGATATGAAGTCAAAGGATGAGAAAATTGCTATGCTCACCGCCTATGACTACTCAACGGCTAAGATAGTCGATGAGGTAGGCATACCACTAATCCTGGTTGGAGACAGCCTGGGTATGGTAGTCCTGGGTTACGAATCAACCATACCGGTAACTATAGAAGAGATGCTGCACCATACTAAGGCCGTGGTAAGAGGCACCAAACGGGCGCTGGTGNTTGGTGACATGCCCTTTATGACCTACCATACCAGCATCTCAGACGCCCAGCGCAATGCTGCCCGTTTTATTCAGGAGGGCGGCGCCCAAGCAGTTAAGCTTGAAGGTGGTGTAACGGTGGCGGAGAAGGTGAGAAGCATTGTGGATTGCGGGATACCGGTGGTGGGTCATATTGGACTTACCCCCCAGTCAATTAATCAGCTGGGTGGTTACAAGGTGCAGGGTAAAACCACCGAGGCAGCGCTCAAGATGCTCAAAGATGCCCAGGTACTGGAAGAAGCGGGAGCCTTTGCTGTTATCTTAGAGACCGTCCCCACCCCCCTAGCTNCCCTTATTACCCAAAAGATAAGTATACCCACCATTGGCATCGGTGCCGGTATAGGCTGCGATGGNCAGGTACAGGTTATTAACGATATCCTGGGTTGGTACACCGACTTTGTCCCCAAGCATACCAAACAGTATCTCAAGCTCGCTGATATTATGTCAAATGCCCTCACCCAATATTATAATGAGGTGCAAACAAGCAGCTTCCCTACTGAAGAGCAGAGCTTCACTATGAATGAAAGTATATTAGCCAAGCTAACTAAATAAGCCTACCTTCCCCATCAATATAAAAAGGACGATACCTATCAAGGGAAGCTTGAAGGGGCGAAGCCCCTTCTACAACCACCCTCCCCCTCTCCTTCAAAGGAGAGGGGGACAAAGGAGGTGAGGTAGACAACATCTTCTATGAAAGTTATTGAAAAAATAGATGACATGAAACGGCTAAGACAGCAGCTTACCGAGCCGGTTGGCTTGGTGCCAACCATGGGTTATCTCCATGAGGGGCATCTGGCTCTGGTCAGACGAACCAGAGAGGAAAATACATGGGTAGTAGTCAGCATATTTGTTAATCCAACGCAATTCAGCCCACAGGAAGACCTCAACCGCTACCCACGTGACTCCCAACGCGACCTGGCTTTACTGGATAAGGAACGGACTGATATTGTCTTCATACCCTCTACAGCCGAGATGTATCCACCACNGTTCAATAGCCGGATAGAGGTGNGTGANNTTNTGGAACNANTGGAAGGCGCTTCCCGCCCCGGTCATTTCCGGGGGGTGGCTACCGTCTGCGCCAAGCTGTTCAATATCATACAGCCAACCAAAGCCTACTTCGGGCAGAAGGATGCCCAGCAGCTAATCGTCATCAAAAAGATGGCGGCTGACCTGAACATGAACCTGGAGATAATTGCCGTGCCCACGGTGCGCGAGCCAGATGGCCTGGCAATGAGCAGCCGTAATACCTACCTTACCCCTGAGCAGCGCCAGGCAGCCTCAGTCCTCTACCAGGCACTCAGCCTGGCCCAAAAGTTGTGGTCGCAGGGTGAGAAAGATGCCGANCACCTGCGCCAGGAGATGCTTACCCTCATCCAAAAACAGCCACTGGCCGAAATTGACTATGTCAGCGTAGCCAATGCTAACACTCTGAACGAATTAGACCGGATCAATCCCCCGGCTCTGGTCTCACTGGCGGTAAAAATCGGCAATACCAGACTGATAGACAATATAGTGCTGAAATAGGGGCATATTATTCTCTAATAAAAGCCAGCATGCCCAGCATGCTTGACACCCATATCCCCAAAAGCTACAATAATCCTTGCGAATCCTTGCGCCGAGGTAGCTCAGTTGGTAGAGCAGCGGACTGAAAATCCGCGTGTCCCCAGTTCGATTCTGGGCCTCGGCACCATAAAATACCGGGGCGGAAGTAGTTCAGCGGTAGAATGCCTCCTTGCCAAGGAGGAGGTCGCGAGTTCGAATCTCGTCTTCCGCTCCAGAGGCAATACCAGCCGAAGTGGCGGAATGGTAGACGCGGCAGTCTCAAAAACTGTTGGAGGGCGACCTCCGTGTCGGTTCGAGTCCGACCTTCGGCACCAGGATAAAAGTCAACAGAATAAGATGCCGAGTTGTGTAGTGGTAGCACGGGGGACTTTGGATCCCTTAGCCCTGGTTCGAATCCAGGCTCGGCAGCCACCTTTTTCTCTCATAGAAAGCTTCCGTTACCTCTGTCAAAATGGCCTGTGTGCCGCCGCCTAGTCTTTGGGTCAGCATCACTTGACAGGACCAAACCCTGTTGTTATATTGGAGCACAGGAAGGTGAGGTAGTTGCCATGCAAGGTATCCCATCAGGTTATCTACCAGAGTTGCTACGAGGAAATACAGAGACCTTGTTACTCTTTTTAGTCGACGAGTTGAGGTACACGTATGGTTATCATCTTATCAAAGAAACAGAGGAAAGAACCCGGGGATTTCTCCAATTCAAGGAAGGGACAATCTATCCGGCTCTTCGCAAATTAGAGAATGACGGGCTCATTCAAGGTCAGTGGAAAGAAATGCCCAATGGACAGGAAAGGCGATATTATCGGATAACAGAGAAAGGTAAAGAGGCGCTGAGAAAGAAAATAACTGCCTGGCAAGACTTTACTACCGCAATGAAGCTTATTTTTAAGCCTAACGCCTCATAATAATAAAGCTTAGAGTTATGTTACCCGAGGTTAGAAACTATCTGGACGATGTCAGATCGCATCTTCACTTAGACCCCGTGGCAGAAAAACGAATCATAAGTGAGTTATACGCCTATTTCCAGGAAAGGATAGCGGAGCTACAAGAGAACGGCACTTCCGAAAGAGAGGCGACCCGAGAGGCTATCAAATCCTTTGGACGAGCCAGAGTGGTAGCTCGACTGATGTATGAGGCGCATAGCAAAGGAAGCTGGACTGAGGCAGTAACTACATCCTTACCCCATCTCATCCTCGCTGGCTTATTTGCTTCCCATCTCTGGCACCATCCTATCTTGGCACCGGCCGCCTTTGCCTCAATCGTCGGCGTAACATTGTTTGGATGGTGGCACGGTAAGCCAAATTGGTTGTATTCCTGGATTGGATATTCTCTTCTTCCTCTCCTGATTGCGGGATATGCCTACCGATTCATTGCAGAGCAAACCGTGTCCTTCCTTTTCCAGGGTTACGGCACTCCCCCAAACGTGTTAGCTTTGTTGCTATTCCTCGCATTCTGCGTGTTTTCCCTGTGGATTATCATTCGGACAACCATCCGGGTGATAAGAAGAGATTGGATTCTGGTCTCCTTGATGCTTGTGCCGCTACCGATTTTCGCAAGTTGGCTTTTCAACATTGAACATGTAGGGGGATTATTTCTGGGCAGTGGAGCAGTGCTATATCAATGGGATGCACCGATGGCCATAGCTCTAGGGCTGCTGGCGGTAACCTCTGCAGTGTTCATTCGCTTGCGGCAGCGAGTACTGAAGGTTGGAGCCCTGGTAACCATTGGCTCGCTCTCTCTAGCGATGGTTGGCCACAATCTCTGGGGTGAACTTGGCTTACTTGGTCTACTGACGGTATCTCTCTGTATGCTGATTTTCTTACTCGTTCCAGCTCTAGCCGAAACCAAAATAGGGCATGGTGAATCAAAGGGAGAGGCATGGTGGTCAGGTGACTGGCTTGAACGTCCCTCAACGACAAGATAGTTGATAAATGGCTGCTCCACGTGTTACTGCAGGGGCCTTCATGGAATTCGGAATGTGAAGACCCCCTTTTCTGTACCTCAAAAACTCTTAGCCTGTTGCTCTATCTAAAAATCCGCTGGTAACCTCTTGACAAAGACTTGACTGATTAGTATGATTACTCTGTCTGCCAATGCATAGACAACCTATACTATTGATTGATGATATATCCCCCCGACTGAAAGAAGAGTATGGCAACCGTACTGGACAAAGTCAATTCTCCGGCTGATGTGAAGAGGCTGAAACACTCAGAACTCGAGCAGCTTGCGGCTGAAATCCGGGAAGTGCTAATCCAAACCGTATCCCTTAATGGAGGTCACCTTGCCTCCAGTCTAGGTGTGGTTGAACTGACTATAGCCTTGCATCGGGTTTTCAATAGCCCCGACGACAAAATAGTATGGGATGTGGGACATCAAAGTTATACTCACAAGCTACTGACCGGTCGTAAGGAGTATTTTGCTACCCTCCGCCACTACGGCGGGTTGTCAGGTTTTACAGCGCGTAGCGAAAGTCCACACGACGCTTTCGGTGCTGGACATGCGGGTACCTCGATCTCAGCAGCTCTGGGAATGACACTAGCCCGGGATTTGGTTAAGATGAGCTATGAGGTGATAGCAGTTATTGGCGACGGTGCCCTTGGCGCTGGAATGGCTTTCGAGGCGATTAATCACGTTGGTCATCTGGGTACCAAACTAGTGGTGGTTTTGAACGACAACGGGATGTCTATCTCCCCAAGCGTTGGGGCTGTTTCCGGACTACTCAACCAGGTAAGATTTGACCCGAGGTATGAGTTTGCCAAGAGACAAGCGAGGCGAACCATCACGCTACTGCCTTTTGGAGAATTAGCCTGGGGACTCAGCAAACACGTCAAGAGCCAATTTGAGAGAGCCCTTCTCCCCAGCGCCTTCTGGGAGGATCTTGGCTTTATTTATCTAGGACCAGTAGATGGTCACAATATCGGGGAGTTGGAGGCAGCGCTGACCCGGGCGCGGGATTTTGAACCCAAGCCGACGCTCATTCATGTGATTACTAAAAAAGGCAAGGGCTATACTGCCGCTGAAGACAACGCTACCAAATTTCACGGTATGTCGCCAAATAATACCAAGAGCAGTAATGCCCCACCTTACGGTCAGGTCTTTGCACGAACTGTCCTTCGTTTAATGGAGGAGAACGAGAAGGTAGTGGCAATCACGGCGGCTATGCTCGATGGAACGGGACTGGCGGCAGTTGCTGACCGATTTCCTGACCGTGTTTTCGACGTTGGTATTTGCGAGCAGCATGCGGTGACACTCGCTGCCGGGCTAGCTACCCAGGGGTTCATTCCTATTACTGCTATCTACTCCACTTTCTTGCAGCGCGCCTATGACCAAA
The DNA here is from genome assembly GCA_002688105.1 of Dehalococcoidales bacterium. Lineage (GTDB taxonomy): Bacteria > Chloroflexota > Dehalococcoidia > Dehalococcoidales. The sequence goes on from NZBQ01000009.1 coordinate 15,025, forward strand.
TCATCCACGATGTTTGCTTACAGAATCTACCGGTGGTCTTCGCTATTGACCGAGCTGGCATTGTGGGTGATGATGGCAAGACACATCAAGGGCCTTTTGACATTTCTTACTTACGCAGCATCCCCAATATGATCGTGTCTGCCCCTAAGGATGAAGACGAGTTTCAGCACCTGCTGTTTACCGCAATCAGTGCGGGGAAACCGATGGCGATTCGCTATCCAAGAGGCCACGCCGAGGGTGTACCGCTCAAGCCATACCTGCAGCAATTGCCTCTGGGTAAGGGAGAGATGCTTAAAGCCGGTCAAGACCTTGCTATTTTAGCCATTGGCTCGACAGTATACCCGGCAGTCGCTGCCGCCGAGCAACTGGCAGAGGATGGTGTTGACTGCGCCGTAGTTAATGCACGCTTTGCCAAGCCTCTGGACTCAGAACTCGTGCTTGAACTGGCTACCAGAACCAAGAGACTGCTAACGGTAGAAGAGAACACGCTCGCCGGCGGCTTTGGCAGTGCCGTTCTGGAGCTACTGGGGAGCGCTAAATTACCCGAGGTGAAGGTGGAGTGCCTCGGCTTGCCAGACAGGTTTGTCGAACACGGTACTCAGGAACTGTTCCGTGCTATGTTTGACCTGGATTCCGAGGGCATAGCCCGGCGCATCAATATCTCCTACCCAGAGCTTTTTATTAAAGCCTCCAGCAAGCAACAAGAGGAGGTAAGCCGGTGAAATTACCTGCAGTATTCGAGAAGTATCGTGACGAAATCAATGCTGAGCTGAAATTGGCGCTGGCTGGGAGAGACTTGCCCTTGTATGACATGATGCGATACCATCTCGGTTGGATAGATGATAATGGGAATTCTGTAGGAGACTCAGCCGGCAAGGCACTGCGTCCTACCTCATGTCTGCTCGCCTGCGAAGCAGTAGGTGGAGATTACCATAGGGCATTACCGGCTGCCGCCGCCATCGAGCTGGTACATAACTACTCTTTAATCCATGACGATATTCAGGATGATGATAGGGAACGACGCCACCGGCCGACAGTCTGGAGCATTTATGGAAAGTCTCAAGCCATCAATGTCGGGACGGCAATGCGCCTTCTGGCTAACATTGTACTGTTGCGCCTGGCGGAGTACGATATCCCACTGGAAAAGCAACTGCGTATCCAACATCTCATTGATGAGACCAGCCTCAGATTACTCGAAGGTCAGTATTTTGATATCAGCTATGAAAATCACTTTGATATCACAGTGACTGACTATTTGGGAATGATTGAGAAGAAAACGGCAGCGCTTATAGCCTGCTCGCTTGAGATCGGAGCCTTGCTGGGCACTGATGACGAGCAGGTAATAGGACACCTCCGAGACATCGGCGAGAATCTGGGACTGGCCTTTCAGATTAAAGATGACATTCTCGGGATTTGGGGTGACGAAGGGAAAACAGGTAAGCCATTCGGAAGTGACATCCGGCACGGGAAAAAAACGCTTCCCATTGTATGTGTCTTGGAAAAAGCTAGGGATGGTTTGAGAGAAGAGTTGGTCAGTGTTTATCAGAATGGAACGATTGATGAGGATGGTGTAGTGACCGTATTAAGAATCCTTGAGTCGGCCGAGGCTCAGCTCCAGACTCAGAAGATAGTAGAGAAGTACTGTCATGAAGCCCTTGAAGCGATAGATAAGTTGGCACTAGTGCCATCGGCTAAGTGCGACCTAGAAGAAATGGCACGGTTTCTCATAGAACGAAACTTTTAATATCAGTTGGGAGAAGTAGTTGCCAGACCGTATTGTACCTCTAGCCATAAGTCAAGCCAATAGCCAGCGAAAGCAAGAGCACCTGGATATTGCTTTAAACAATGATGTCGAGTTCAAAGAAGTGCACACCGGCTTGGACGATTATCAGTTCATACACCAGGCCTTGCCTGAGATTGATCTAACCAGTATCAACCTGTCAACTCCTTTGTTCGGGAAGATGCTTAGCGCTCCCCTGGTCATCTCATCCATGGTCGGAGGTATTGATGCGGCGGCACGCATCAACCGTAATTTAGCACAGGCAGTCCAAGAAATGGGAGTAGCCATGGGAGTAGGTTCTCAGAGATGTGCCATTGATGAGCCAGTGACTGCTTCAAGTTATGAAGTGCGCAATATAGCGCCGGACATTTTGCTCTTTGCCAACCTGGGGGCGGTGCAGCTAAATTATGGATATGGCGTCAGCGAGTGCTGTCAGGCCGTGGAGATGATCGGTGCTGATGCTCTGGTTTTGCATCTTAACCCCCTGCAAGAGGCACTGCAGCCTGGTGGCAATACTAACTTTGCTGGCCTGCTCAGCAAGATTGAGAAGGTTTGTCGCGAACTTTCAGTACCGGTCATTGTCAAAGAAGTAGGCTGGGGTATTTCCGACACTGTGGCGCGTAAACTGGCTAGCGTTGGTGTCAGTGGTATTGACGTGGCTGGTGCCGGTGGCACCTCGTGGAGCGAGATAGAAGGACAGCGAGTACATACCAAAGGAGGGGCTAACATCACTCGTACTTTTGCTTCCTGGGGCATTCCTACCGCAGAGTCGATAGGCATGGTGCTGCGGGGTGCTCCTGAGATAACTGTCATTGCCAGTGGCGGCATACGGACTGGCTTAGAGGTAGCCAAGGCGATGGCTTTGGGAGCTGATGCTGCGGGTATGGCCGCACTCCTGCTAAAAGCCGCCAGTATTTCGGAGGAATCCGTAATAGCCGCTATTCAAAAAGTCACTGAGGAGTTGAAAGTCGCAATGTTCTGTATTGGTGCCGCCAGCATCAAAGAACTCAAGAACACCTCCCTTTTGAGGGGAAAAACGAGAGGCTAGCGATGATTTTCTCTCGGCAGCTTTCCTCCACCTTGACCAAGTATTTAATCGGAAATAAGCTCCGAGGTAGAAAGCGGTTTCCCCTGGTACTGATGCTGGAACCCACTCTCCGCTGTAATTTGTCATGCGCCGGCTGTGGGCGGATTAGAGAGTACCGGGACATCCTTAGTCAAATGCTCTCTGTCGATGAATGTCTGGCAGCGGTTGACGAGTCGGGGGCACCGGTAGTCAGCATTACCGGGGGTGAGCCCCTACTCCACCCCCATGTTGTACCCATAGTTAACGGAATTATAGCCAGAAAGCGGTTTATCCACCTCTGCACCAACGCGTTGCTGCTGGAAGAATCCCTGACAAAATTCAAACCCAACCCTTACTTCGGTTTCGTTGTTCACCTTGATGGTTTGGCTGGGTATCACAACCGATTAGCTGGGCGAGAAGGTGTTTTCGAGACCGCTATTGCTGGAATGAGAGCAGCCAAACAGGCTGGCTTCCCGGTTTACACTAACACCACTATTTACAAGGAGACGAACCTCGAAGATGTGGAGCGCCTTTTCGTTTTGCTTTCGCAAATACCCGTTGACGGCATTATGGTAGCACCGGCATTTAGTTACGATGTGGTAGGCAGCGACGTTTTTCTCTCCAAGAGCGAAATCCATAATATCTTTCATCCTATATATAACCAGCGTAAGCGCTTCCGTTTCTACAACACACCTTTTTATCTGGAATTCCTGGCGGGAAAAAGACAGCTTCAGTGCCGACCTTGGAGCAACCCGACCAGAAANCCCAAGGGTTGGAAGAAGCCCTGCTACCTTATCACTGATGGGCACTGCCAGTCTTTTCAAGAATTGATGGAAGAGACTCCCTGGGAGAGATATGGCCCAGGTAATGACCCGCGCTGCGCTAACTGCATGGTTCACTGCGGCTTTGAGGCCGATGCCTTAGATGAGATTGGCAAGAGTCCATCCAACCTGTGGCGAACTGTTGCCTGGGATTTCTTTTCTGATGGAGAGAGCGTTATGGGAGGCGCTAATGTTAGCTCTACTGGGGGCAATGGAAGAAGAGATTACTAAGCTGCAAAGGCACATGGTTCTTCAGGAAGCCTTTACCCGATTGGATTGCCATATGTACCGGGGTAAATACAGAGATAAAACTGTTTTGCTGGGGCAAACCGGACTCGGTAAGGAGAGAGCCGAAGCCGCGACCAGATTTGTCCTGGAACACTATCCGGTTACAGCCGTGATTTCCTTTGGCTTTGCTGGAGGATTAACTGAGGAATCAAAGATTGGTGATGTCATCATTTGTTCAACGCTCTACGCTGCCAATGAGCAGATACACAAAGAACCCCAACCGGAAAATCCCTGTTACTCTGACGACAGCTTAGTTTCTCCGGTATTACAGGCTATGGAAAGCACCAGGACCAGGTTTCGCCNGGGAAGCAGTGTAACTGTGGTCAGGCCAGCTCTCAGCCCAGAGGCTAAGCTGGTGCTGGGCCAAACGTTTCATGCCGATGTCGTAGATATGGAAAGTTACTGGGTCGCCAGAGTAGCCTCGGACAGGCATATCCCGTTCCTCGCTATTCGCGCCATTTCCGACACAATATGGGATAACCTCCCACCTTGTGACCAAATCCTGGATGCCGGTGGTTCGTGGCAACTGAAAAAAGCACTGGTTTATCTGGTTACCCACCCTCAGCACCTGATTAAGTTGTTTGCCCTTTCCAAGAAGATGCGGCAGGCAAGGAAGAACCTGACCGAGGTTATCGAACGCCTAGTGGTTAATCTATGAAATAAAGCTGGGGATATTTGATGAAAGCACTGGTTACCGGAGCGACAGGATTTATTGGTGGCAACCTAGTACGCGAGCTGCTAAAGCAGGGCTACCGGGTGAGATCTCTGGTAAGGAGAGAAAGTAACCAACAGAATATCCGTGACCTTGATATAGAGGTGTTTTTCGGAGACCTGCGGAACAGGGCATCTCTGGATGAGGCTCTTGCTGGCTGTGATGTACTCTTTCATGTTGCTGCCTCATACACGTTCTGGGCTCCTGACCCGAAAGTCATATATGACACGAATGTACACGGCACCGAAAACATATTGACCGCCGCCTTAGCCAAAGGAATAAAGAAGGTCGTTTACACCAGCACTGAGTCAACAATAGGAATCAGCCAGAATGGTGACCTCGGCACTGAGGAAGCGGAGGCAAGCCCCGGTGAGCTGCCGGGGCATTACAAGAAATCGAAGTATATGGCAGAGAGGCTTGCCTTAAGGATATGCCATGATGGACTGCCTTTGGTCGTAGTCAATCCAACCGTGCCCGTGGGGCCTCTTGACATTAAGCCGACGCCCACCGGTCAGCTTATCGTTAACTTTCTGAATCGGAGGATGCCCGCCTGTNTCAACACCGGCTTGAACGTAGTCGATGTGGAGGACGTAGCTAAAGGGCATATCCTAGCTCTGGAAAAAGGGCGCGTAGGTGAGAGATACATACTCGGCAACAAGAATCTTACTTTCCGGGAAATTCTCAATACTCTGGAGCGGATAACCGGCATCAAAGCCCCTAATCTTGGTATTCCACTTTGGCTGGCTTTAGGAGCCGCCTACACTGATGAATTCGTTTCAGGGAAGGTCTTGAAGAGACACCCTCGAATCCCGGTGGCTGCGGTTAAGGCAGCATGCAAATTCCGGCACTTTGACTGTTCCAAGGCTGTCGGGGAGTTGGGTATCCCTCAGACACCGGTAGAAGAAGCTTTGGAAAAAGCAAGGCAGTGGTTTAGGCAAAATGGATACGTTCACTAGCGGTGGACATCGCTGGTGGCAAAGAGCAAGGAGTTCAGGTTGTCTGAAAATATCGCCGAAACTGAAAAACGGATGACATCAGAGGCCTCACCCTTAGAGGTGGACATCTCTGCTGTAGGTCAGGCTATCAAAAAAACTCAGGACTATCTGCTTGGTCTCCAGAGTCAAGATGGTTACTGGGTGGGTGATCTTGAGGCAGATGTTACCGTAGCTGCCGGCTATATACCCCTCATGTACTTTATGACCGGCCAGATTGANGGTAAGAGACNACAAANGGTGAACAACTATGTGAAAAGTAAACAGCGGGCGGATGGCTCTTGGAGTACCTACTATGATGGTCCCGGCGACCTTAACGTTACCATACAGGCTTACTTTGCCTTGAAGCTAGCTGGAGTATCACCAAGCGAATCATTTATGCAACGGGCACGGGAATTTGTCCTGACTCACGGAGGTATAAGTAAGGCTAATACGTTAACTAAAATATGGCTTAGCCTCTTCGGCCAGTACGATTGGCGAGGAACACCGGGCATACCTCCGGAGATAATTCTTCTCCCTGATTGGTTTTACTTTAATATCTACGAGTTTGCCAGCTGGTCCCGGGCTACTATCGTAGCCCTAATGGTGGTTCTGGCCAAGAAAACGACATGCCAGATACCCGAATCTGCTCAAGTTTCGGAACTATACGTGGAGCCGGAAAGCCAGCGTGATTACTCTTTAGGCAAGATTGAGAAGTTTTTCAGNTGGAGGAGTTTCTTCCTTTGGCTCGACCGGCTTTTCAAAGCCGGGGAGAAGCTGCCCTTCAAGCCAGTCCGCCAGCTTGCCCTGCGTAAGGCTGAGAGGTGGGTCACCGAGCACCAGGAAGCTGATGGGAGCTGGGGAGGTATTATGCTTCCCTGGGTATACTCGCTGATAGCTCTGAAATGCCTTGGCCACAACCTAGACCATCCAGTTATCGACAAGGGGTTAAAGGGGCTGGAAGACTTCATCATGGAAGATAGCGACGTGTTCCGCCTGCAGCCGGCCACCTCTCCAGTCTGGGATACCGCCTGGGCGGTGATTGCGCTGGGCAAATCGGGCCTGCCAGCACACCATTCAGCACTGGTTAAAGCAGCCCGCTGGTTACTTGGACAGGAAATTCGCATTGGTGGTGACTGGCAGATCAAAAATTCCAAAGTCGAGCCTGGTTGCTGGGCCTTTGAGTTTGAGAACGACCTCTATCCTGATATTGATGATACCGCTGTGGTGCTTGAAGCCTTGATGAAAGTGCGGCTCCCTGGTGGAGAAGACGCGGGCAAAACTGAAGCCATCAAAAGAGGCCGGCAGTGGGTAATAGCCATGCAGAGCCATAACGGCGGATGGGCAGCTTTTGACCGGAACAACAACAAGAAAATGCTGGCATATATTCCTTTTGCCGATTTCATGACACCTCTTGACCCGACCAGCCCTGACGTTACGGCTCATGCCGTTGAATTACTGGGAGAACCTAAAACCGATAGCTCTTCGCTCAAATTAGCGCTATCCTATCTGAAAAGGGAGCAGGAACCCGATGGAGCCTGGTACGGCCGCTGGGGTGTCAACTATATCTATGGTACCGGTTTGGTTCTTGATGCCCTGCAAGCAGCCAAAGAGGACACAACGCAAAGCTATATCCGTCGGGCTGTTTCCTGGCTTAAATCTTGCCAGAACCAAGACGGGGGTTGGGGCGAAACCTGCCACACCTATGAAGACCCATTCTGCCGAGGCAAAGGTCCAAGCACGGCCTCTCAGACAGCCTGGGCGCTTTCGGGGCTGATTGCCGCCGGTGAACAGGTTAGTACGGCGGTCAAAAGAGGCATTAACTATCTATTGAACTCCCAGAAAGACGACGGTTCGTGGCAAGAGGATGCCTATACCGGCACCGGATTTCCCGGAGCTTTCTACCTGAGATATGACCTGTATCGAATCTATTTCCCGTTAATCGCCTTAGCCCAATACAGAGTCTTTTCGCAGGGGGTGTAAGGTGAAAGCAAGGTTGGAAAAGCAGTTTAACCCACTGATAGACACAAAAATGGACTGGAAATATTGCGAGGAAATTTTACCCAAGGTATCAAGGACGTTTGCTCTAAATATAGCTCAGCTAAAAGGGGATATCTATAAGGCAGTTTTGCTCGGCTATTTACTTTTCCGGATTGCCGATACCTTTGAGGACAATAACTTTCAGAATGAGACTCAGAAAATAACCGCGCTTCGTGACTACTCAGAGATTTTCAGGGGAAATAAAAACTTAAATGAAAGATTGAAGCTGTATGAATCGTTAAAATTTAGGTGGGAGGAAGAGTCACCGGATAAGAACCTCGTAGAAAATGGAGGTAGAGTTATAGGATGTTATTTTGACCTGCCCGATGTTTATCGAGAAATTGTCGCCCCTCATATTGCCCGGACATCGGAAGGCATGGCGAAGTTTCAAAAAAGAAAACTGGAAAGTAATTCAAAGGTATTTCAGCTTCAGAATGTAAAGGATTTGGAAGAATACTGTTATTACGTAGCCGGTATCGTTGGTGAGATGCTTACCCAGATTTTCTGTCAGCAGGAAGATATCTCAGCCTTAAAATCAGAGCTGGAAAAATATCAGACACAGTTTGGCTTAGCTTTGCAAGTTATTAATATTGTAAAAGATTACCAGAAAGATATAGAAAGGGGCTGGTATTATATTCCAGCGTCAATAACAGAAAAATACGGCATTACGCTTGACAAAGTGACTAACCTATCTATTTTTCAGAAGAAGAGGATACTAAGTGAGCTAGCCCCGGTAATACTGGACTACTTTAATTCAACCCTGAAATATATAAAGACTATACCGGAAAGTGAACGGCCTATCCGGATGTTTTGCATAATACCATTTGTCCTCGCCTATAATACGTTGCTTAACATTACCCAAATGAAAGGTAATAAACTCCCAAGAGACCAAGTTACCACCATATTGGTCAAATGCGATTCTTTCGCTAGGTCAAATAACTTGTTGGAAAAAGACTATTTACAGATTTACTCTAAGTTGATTTAGCCCTTTCTCCTTAGAGCTAGATTATGGGTATAGACGGGATAGGGAACAATAGGCAAATATTAAGGTACTCGTACCATTGGAGGAAGCAGTGAAGGCACTTATTTTAGCCCCTTTTGACCCTTCAGCTTTGCGAAGGCTGAGAGAAGGGTTGGAGATTATGTATGAAAGCTGGCTGGATACCAGAAGACTGCTCTCCCCAGAAGAACTGATAGAACGTATTCAGCGTCATGACTTACAAATCGTGGTAGTTGAGGCCGATTTCATTTTTGATGAGGTTTTCGAGAGCACAAACAGCCTTCGCTTGGTGGGAGTCTGCCGTAACTCGGTGAACAATGTCGATGTAGAGGCGGCAACCAGGCACGGGGTCTCGGTGATTAACACTCCAGCCAGAAATGCTGTCTCTGTAGCCGAACTCACCGTCGGGTTGATGTTGTCCCTGGCACGCCATATCCCCAGCGCGCACTCAATTGTGCAATCAGGAAAGTGGCTCGACCCGGTAGAACCTTATATCACGCTGCGTGGGGTAGAACTGGCGGGCAATGTAGCTGGCATAATTGGCCTCGGAGCCATCGGTTCCGAGGTAGCCAAAAGGCTTCGTGCCTTCGATATGGTTGTTCTAGTCTATGACCCCTATGTTAATCCAGAAAGGATAACCCAAGCTGGCGGCAAAAGAGTGGGCTTACCTGAGCTAATGAGAGAGTCCGACTTTATTACCATCCATTGCCCGGTATCGCCTGAGACCATAGGCTTGATAGGCGCCAATGAAGTTGGCCTGATGAAGCCTACGGCTTACCTGATAAATACCGCGGGCTGGGAGGTGGTGGATGAGAAAGTGCTTCTCCAGGCTCTCGAGCAAAGGCGTATCGCTGGCGCCGCCTTTGACACTTATCAGACCCACCCGGTGTCGCCACAGAATCCGCTTTTACAATTAGATAATGCAATTCTGACACCTCATATAGGTGGTGCCACCGATGGCACAGTTAAACGGTACTCCCAAATGATGGTTGAGGAAATAGAGAGATTTGTTGACGGCAAGCGGCCAAAAAATTTGGTCAACCCAGAGGTGTGGAAACAAAATGTCCGCTAACTATGTCCTGGCCATAGATGCTGGCACCAGTAGCGTCCGTTGCCTTATCACCGACCTCAACGGACACCCGATCTCATTTTGCCGCAAGGAGTGGAGTTACCAGTCGCCGGCGGAGGTCAATCCTCTTGGCAGGGAGTTTGACCCTGACGAATTCTGGCACATAATTTGTGAGAGTATCAAGGGAGCTCTTAAGGACACCAGCGTAAGTGGCAAGGCTATAGTCGGCGTCAGTGCTACCAGTCAGAGAGAAGGTGTGGTATTTTTGGATAAAGAAGGCGGTGAACTGTATGCCAGTCCTAATATTGACCTCAGAGCACTAACCGAGGGAATCTCAATTGACTATGAGTTTGGTAGTGAGATCTACTCCATTACCGGGCATGCTCCCTCTTTCCTCTTTGTCCCCGCCAAGTTAAAATGGTTTGAAAGAAATCAGCCGGAGACTTACAACAGAATCGCCACCGTTTTGACTATCAGCGACTGGATTATTTACAAGCTATCTGGCGAGCGAGTGAGCGAAGTCTGTGGAGCTAGCGAACTGGGATTAGTTGATATCCAAAGCCGCATATGGTCTGATAGGTTAAAGGAACTTTTATCTCTACCCGAGGCTATCTACCCGGCACTTGATCCAGCCGGGAGCCAAGTGGGAACAGTTACTCGTCAAGCTGCTGACGAGACCGACATCGCCGAAGGTACTTCAGTGGCTCAAGGAGCACCAGATACTCACTGTGCCTTAATTGGTCTGGGAATAAAAGATGGAGGTCAGGCGGGTGTTATCCTGGGATGGAGTGCACCGGTTCAGATAGCTACCGATAAGCCAGTATTTGACCCTGGGGCTAGAATCTGGACGGGTTGTCACCCGCTACGGGCAAGGTGGATTTTGGAAAGTAGCACCGGCGAAGCGGGAAACGCTTATCACTGGCTCAAAGAAATGATTTTCGGTAAAGAAGCCTCCTCAAATGACGGGATTTATGAACTGATGGATGATATGGCATTGCAGGCCCCACCGGGAGCTGGAGAGGTCCTGGCGTATATTGGTCCCGCAATTATGGACATGAGCCATCTGGCAATAAAATTTGGCGGCTTCCTTTTCCCGGTGCCCCTAAGCGTCACTGGGGTAGAGCGTGCTCACTTGGTAAGGGCGTCACTGGAAAACCTTTCCTTTGCCATCAAGGCTAATTACCTTCAACTCGAGGCAATTTCAGCTTCGAAAATAGGGGAAGTTAAGATTGGTGGCAGCTTGGCTAAGAGTCGGTGTCTTGCCCAGATCCTCCCCAATGTGCTTGAGGTGCCGGTCCATATTCCCGAGACCACCGAAGTCTCAGGGCTGGGAGCTGCGGTGTGTGCCGCTGTTGGCTCGGGAAACTACTCCAGTTTGGAAGAAGGCATGGAAGCTATGAGACCCAAGTTTAGAGTTATTGAACCTGATCGGCCCTCTGCTTCGGAATACGCCGAATATTACCAAAGGTGGATTACTACCGGTAAATGGCTCGAAAAACTAAGTGAGGGAATGAAGTGAGCAAGTGGCAAGAGGAAAAGAGGCTCGTGCTGGATACGAGTCGAAAAATGCTGGAGAAGGGCTTGGTGGTAGGCAAATCCGGAAATGTCAGTCTGCGCCTGCCACCTGATGGTGGTCGGGAACTGCTGGCAATTACTCCCAGCTCCCGATATTATGATTTACTCACCATCGACGAAATACAGGTAATTGACTTCGAAACCGAACCGGTAGAAGGAGACCTAACTCCGTCAGCTGAGACAATGTTACACATTGGTATCTACCAAGCCAGGAAGAACATTAATACCGTAATTCACACTCACTCAGTCTTCGCCAGTGTCCTCTCAGTTGCCGGTCTGGAAATTCCATCCATTCTGGATGACCAGGTGACGTTTATTGGAGGCGAGATAAAGCTGGCCAAGTACGCTCTTCCCGGCAGCCAGGAACTAGTTGCCAATGCCATTGACGCTCTAGGGCAGAGAAACGCAGTATTACTGCCCAATCATGGGGCAGTGGGTATTGGCCGAACCCTGCGTGAGGCTTTTACTATATGTGAGCTTGTGGAAAAGACGGCAAAGATTTACTTCTGTTCCTCGGTTTTGGGGAAGATCAACCCCCTACCGGCAGAGGCAGCCGAAGTCGCGGAAACATTCTTCACCATGCTCCAGAGTGGCGATGAGTGATAAACGCGTTGCATTATAAATAATGTTATTGTAGTGCATAATAAAATCCTTGATTACTTGTTAAGAGGGGATAGTTACCATAAATCATTAGCTCTAAAAGGAGGTATAAGGATGATTAGTGTACCACCATTCCTGCTTAAACGGCTGTATGTCAAAGGGAGCTTGCGTAACAATGAGCAAGGTTTCCAGTTTGAATTGAAGAATACTCTGGGCGCTGGTTATGGCACTGAGCTCCTGCCGCTAATGCTGGACGGGAATGAACTGCCTAAAGAGAATTCGTATTTTGGCCTTGACTCGGAAGAAATCCCCTTTTCCGCCATAAGTAATGAGAGACCGTTCACCCTGGTGATGAACAAAGTGATAACAATCTTGGTTAAAGGAATAACCCTGACTGAGGAGCCTCACAAGTTAGGCTTTAACTTTGTTGCTCAGGGTCTTGGTAAACTGGGCTTTGAGGTGACTGACGTGGTCACCAGCGCCTGACAAAACATTTGCCAACTAAGTAGCAGAAGCATCCGCACAAGCCTGACCGGTATGCCAGAGCTGTAACAAGGTCTATCACCATCAAAGACGAAGCACATATCCAACTTAGAGAACAGTTGCCTGAATAGTTCGAAGGCGACTTTGAGATAGCACTCCAGTTAGCCAGTGAACTTGACTTCCTATCCGAAAATGGCGATAATAAGGTTCGGCATCCTTCCTAAGTGGACAGCCAGAGCACTCCCTGGTAGCTCAATGGTAGAGCGGGCGGCTGTTAACCGCTAGGTTGTAGGTTCGAGTCCTACCCGGGGAGCCAATTTTTCTCCATAATTACTAGAGCTAAAACTCACTACCACCATAACCTTTCCTCCCCTTCTTTTGAGCGCAATTTAGAGGCTGTGATATAATATTGAGGCAATATGGAAAAAATCATACAAGACCAATTGAAAAGAGTTGAGAAGCGTTCTCAGGAGCTGGACCACCAGCTAGCCACGCCTGAGATAACCTCCGACCTTGAACGACTGCAAGTCCTGGCTCAGGAGAAAGCCGGCCTGGAAGAACTGGTAACCAGGTATCGGGAATATAAAGTTGTCTCCGGGTCACTAAAGGAAACCAGGGCAATGCTGGGTACTGGACTAGACGAAGACATGACGACTTTAGCCAGGCAAGAGATAGCCAGCCTTGAGTCACGCCTGGGCCAGCTACTTCAAGAGATAACACTCGCCCTACTGCCCAAGGATGCCAATGATGAAAGAGACATCATCATGGAAATCAGAGCCGGGGCTGGTGGTGACGAAGCGGCTCTGTTTGCCGCTGACCTCTTCCGCATGTATAGTCGGTATGCCCAATCTAAAAGTTGTGGTATAGACATTATTGACCATAATGAAAGCGATATAGGCGGCTTCAAGGAAATCATTTTTGAAATAAAGGGTAAAGGTGCCTTCAGCCGACTCAAGCATGAAAGGGGAGTCCACCGGGTGCAGCGAGTGCCCACCACCGAATCCTCGGGCAGAATTCACACCTCAACCGCCACGGTAGCCGTTCTCCCCGAAGCCAGTGAGGTAGAGGTATCAGTAAAACCCGACGACCTGAGAATTGACATCTTCCACAGTGGCGGCGCCGGAGGACAGCACGTCAATAAGGTAGCCACCGCTGTCCGTATCACCCATTTACCTACCGGTATCGTTACTACCTGCCAGGATGAACGCTCACAATTAAGAAACAAAAATAAGGCGATGTCAGTGCTCCGAGCCCGACTCCTGGATATAAAGCAGCGTAAACAGGACGATGAAATAACCTCTCAGCGCCGCTCCCAGGTGGGCACTGGCGACCGTGCCGAAAAGATACGAACCTATAATTTCCCTCAAGACCGGGTTACTGACCACCGCATCGGACACTCCCTCCGTAATCTGCCCCGAATCCTGGAAGGAGAGCTTGACGAACTCATTAATGCCCTAGCCGCCCACGACCAAGCCAAGCAGTTAGAAAAGCAACTGGCATGACTCTAAAACAGGCTATTCATCACGCCCGAGGTAGTCTGGCCGCTAAGAACATAGAAGACGCCCTACTGGAGAGTGAGCTGCTGCTAAGACACGCACTGAAGATAAGCCAGACTCAATTATATATAGACTTCGACCGGGAATTAAGTCCCAAACAAGAGAAAACCTTCTGGAATCTGGTTAAACGCCGCCTTAAGGGTGAGCCCACCGCCTATATAATCGGGCATCGCGAGTTCTATGGGTATGATTTCCAGGTGAACCATGATGTCCTCATCCCCCGACCGGAAAGCGAGTTGCTGGTAGAAAAGGCTATCCAGATAGCGCAAAATCGCTCAGGAGTTACTATCGCCGAAATTGGTACTGGCTGCGGGGCTATCGCCATCAGCCTGGCACTAAACCTGCCAAAAGCTAAAATCTATGCTACCGATATATCAGCCCCGGCCCTCAAAGTAGCCCAAGCCAACTGCCAAAAACACGGAGTGACCGAGAGAGTTTGCCTCTTACCAGGGGATATGCTCGACCCCTTGCCTGAGCCGGTTGACCTGATAGTAGCCAATCTCCCTTATGTTGGGGAATCAGAATTGCCTATCCAGACTAGTTCTGAACCGCGGCTGGCATTAGATGGAGGCCCGGATGGGCTGGAAAAGATACGCCAGCTAGCCAGTCAACTAAATAGCAAACTTAACCCTGAGAGCTACCTGCTCCTGGAGATGGGACAGGGACAGGAAAAGGCGGTAACCACCACTTTATCCAGCCTCTTCCCCTCAGCTAAGATAGAGGTAACGCCAGACCTGGCTGGCATAGACCGCGTAGTAAGTCTCCACCTGACCCGACTGTCCTGATGCCAAGCTAATCCTTCTCAGCTTGCCTTTCGGCAATAACCTTCTGAGCAACGTTAGCTGGCACTTCCTCATAGTGGCTGAAGTCTACAGTATAGCTACCTCTGCCTTGAGTTATTGACCTGAGGTCGATAGCGTAGCGCAAAATCTCAGCCAGCGGCACTTGAGCCTCGATAACATTGGCTCCATGTTCAAGATTCATACCCAGCACCTTGGCCCGTTTGGTATTAAGACCGCCAATAATATCACCGGTAAATTCCTCAGGAACCCTCACCTCAGTATTCATTATCGGTTCAAGGAGAATTGGCTGCCCTTGAGCTAATCCCTTCTTCAGCGCCTGGGCTCCAGCAATTTTGAAGCATATTTCCGAGGAATCAACCGGGTGAAAGCTACCATCATACAGAGTTGTTTTTATGTCAACTACCGGGTAACGAGCCAAAATCCCCTCGTGAACTGCCTCATTAACCCCTTTCTCTACCGCCGGGATATAATTCTTGGGCACAGAACCGCCAACTACCCTTGCCGCAAACTCATCGCCACTGCCGCGGGGTAAAGGCTCAATCTCCAACAACACATGCCCATACTGTCCGTGCCCTCCAGATTGCTTCTTGTGCTTATACTCAGCCTTGGCCGGCACGGTAATCGTCTCTTTATAGGGAACTCTTGGGGTGGACAGCTCGACGTTGACACCGAATTTACGCATCATTCTCTCCACCGCCACTTCAAGGTGAGTCTCACCAAGCCCGGATAGAATTGTCTCATTGGTATCCGTCTCCCGACGCACCTGAAGCGTGGGGTCCTCCTCAGCTAGTCGAGACAATGCCCCTCCCAGCTTATCTACATCAGCTTTAGTCTTAGGATGTACCGCAGCACTAAAAATCGGCTCAGGGAATATAATGGGAGCAATTTTTACCGGCTTATCCTTGCTACACAAGGTATCCCTGGTATTGGTCAAGCTCAATTTGGCTACCGCTCCTATATCCCCAGCCCCAACCTTAGGCACCGGCTCCTGGTTCTTACCTCTCAGCATAAACAACTGCCCGATGCGTTCCATCCCATTCTGCAGCGCGTTCCACGCCTGAGAATTGCTCTCAATAGCGCCAGTGTAAACCCGAAAGTAGGTAAGTTTACCCACATATGGGTCAGCACTGGTCTTAAACACCAGAGCCGCCAGGGGAGCCTCCTGGCTTGGTTCGATTGTTTTATCGTCAGCCAGAAATACCTCTCGCTCCTTGGGGGATGGCAAATAACTATGTACGGCGTCCAGCAGCGAGCTAACCCCTATATTCCTGGTAGCTGAACCAACCAAAACCGGCACAATCTTGCCAGCAATCACACCCTGCCGTAAGCCGCTAATTATCTCCTCCGGACTGAGTTCTTCACCAGATAGATACTTCTCCAATAACCTATCGTCAATTTCAGCCACCGCCTCTACTAATTTCTCACGAAAAGAATCAACTTGAGCCGACAATGATGAGGGTATTTCCGACTCCTTGGCGGGAGAACCGGTATAGCCTTTCTTGGTCAGCAGGTCAACAACCCCCTGGAAATCATCCTGAGCGCCAATTGGTAACTGCACCGGTACACATTTACGACCGAGCTTCGATTGAAGCTCTTCCATGATACGGTAGAAATCAGCATTCTCACGGTCCATCTTATTAACCAAGATAAGTCGAGGCAGATTAGCTTCCTCACTATATCCCCACACCTGCTCACTGCCCACCTCAACGCCGG
Source organism: Dehalococcoidales bacterium (assembly GCA_002688105.1). Lineage (GTDB taxonomy): Bacteria > Chloroflexota > Dehalococcoidia > Dehalococcoidales. The sequence goes on from NZBQ01000009.1 coordinate 31,502, forward strand.
AGGCGGCACAGATTACAATTACCGCCCCTTCGCTGACCCGTATGGCTGCCCTGACCTCACTAACGAAGTCAGCATAACCGGGAGTATCAAGCAGGTTAATCTTAGTCTCCTTCCACTCAGTGGGAAGCAGGGCTAAGTTAAGGCTAATCTTACGCTTTACCTCATCAGGGTCGTAATCCGAGGTAGTAGTACCATCGTCAACCTTGCCGAAACGGGTAACAACTTCAGCAGTAAACAAAATTGCTTCTGACAGCGATGTCTTACCGGCACCACAATGAGACAGTAAAACAACGTTACGAATATTCTCCAACCCATACTGCTTCATCAAATCACCTGCTCTCTCTAGCTCACTTCAGCATATTATACTCAATAGCTTGCAGCTACGGCAAGTAACGGTGATTATGTATCTACCTCGCCCCCTTTATCCCCCTCTCCTTCAAAGGAGAGGGGGAAGAGATTTTAGAAGGGGCTTTGCCCCTTAAACCCCTTCCGACTACCCACTCCTGTGAAGATACAGCCGGTTCTAACACAGGCAACTCTAACTTAGAAACTGGTACAACTAGTGGAGTAGGACAGGTCACCGGTACATAGCCGGAGAAAGACATGTGATGCCATCTTAGTATACGGAAATTTAGCTGTTTTGATGGAATTTAAAACTAAACCACTTAAGCTAAAACGAACGATTATTGATTGCGATTTTGATTCATTAATCGAAGACATAAATATGGCGTTCATTGAAAGTAATGAAAAAGATAAAGCTGCAAAACAGATAGACGAAACGATTAAATCTTTAAGAAATGGTAGCCTTCATTTGAGTGGAATAGATACTCGTAATATTGCAAATTACTACCCGATAATAGTTACGTTTCAAAACTGGCCACTTGGCCCATTTGTATATGATTTAATTAGGAGAATGGTGAATACGTCAGGATTACTTAGACAATCATATTGCGCGCCAGTCGAAATTTGGAGTTGCGAAGAGCTTGAATATATTGAGGCCATACTTACTAACGACAAAATATCCCCTTTAGATATCCCCTCAATTATTAGAGATAAGCTGAATAGCGGATATGGAAACATGAATATATACTCCTTCTTATGGGACAAGCGCCATGATATGTTAAAGAATAATAAATATGTTACTGGTAAAATGGATGAGATGTTCGAGGTAATTAAGAACCAATCGGGACTAACTGAGTGACTTCCCCATCTAGGTTACCAGATAGGTTTGGCCTGTCCCCGTGTAAATCAACGAGCGATGCGTTAGATACTGGGAGCGAACAGAAAATTAACTTTTGTAGTGGCTACTCTCCGATAGAAACGTGCACAAAATTTCACACCCTTTCTAATCAAACATTCTGACGGAATGTCACCTCCGATAGCGAGCGCGTCTTCTCCTCCGGAATAGGGACAGCAACCATAACAAACCAATTATGCCAAAGAAAGGAAAGGGTCGGGCGGCAGTGCCTCCGTCGGCCTGGGTAACGGCAGCGGCTGGTGCCGCAGGCGGTTCTAATGGAGCTATGGCTTCTTCACCGACTTCATAGACAGCCAGCTCAACATTGATATACTCCTTGGGTACCCAGCCCAGAGGATTATTCCTGCCCGTAGCCTCAGCCCATACCCAACCCGTCTCACCCTCCAGCTCAAAAACTGACGAGGCTTTTTTATAATCAGGCAGGTAGACCAAGACGGCGGTATGACCTGGACCAACCACTATCGCTGAGCGGTAGCCAGCCCCCTTATACATAACCGCCAGCAACACCACAGAGTCCTCACAATCACCATAACCAACACCATTCTGGCCAATAACGGTCGCCAACTCGTCGGCATTCTGAGCATACTCATCATATTCAAACTGCTCGATGTCAGAGGTATAGTTTACCCTATCCCGCACGAAGTGAAATATCTTCTCTGCCCTCAGCAGCGGATCTGGATATTGGGCAACTAACTGTTCGCCCAGACGGTAAGCCACATCAGAGCTTTCCCCCAGACTCTCAAAGACTATAACCGGACGGAAAGCTGTCTTACTTATCTGATAAAAGCCGTCTTCACCAAAGGCTCTGGTTCTACTTATATTCCAGTCATCATATACATCACCATTCGCTTCATAGAAACCAGACGACGGAGTCGCCAACACGTAACCAGCCGCTCCTAAACCAGCCACCAATGCCACTATCAAGCCCAGTAATACCTTAATCCCTTTCATAACAATAACTCCTGGGAGGTCATTTACCCAAGGCTATCCCTCCTTCATAACAAACGTTTAAGAGAGGCGCTAGCCCCTCTCCTTTTAAGGAGAGGGGGATTAAGGGGGTGAGGTAGATGAAAATCTATCAAAGTGATGTGGTTAACGCCGCATGAAGTATCAAGCCAAAGAAAATGAGATAACCAAAGATATAGATACCCACCGCCACCCCATCCTTATTGATGTTCTTAAATGGTATTTTGGGTGTTAGCTTGTCAACAATATGAAATATAGCTACTCCGATAAGCAGGCTTATCACAAAGCTTACCGCCAATATCCCTAACTGCCTGAAATCAAAGAAGTAGCTAAGTAATGAGCCACCAAACACGGTCGGTGTAGTAGCCGCCCCGTGGACGACAAGACCCACCAGGATGAAAAAACCAGCAATGAATAGTCCTGTAGCCACCGGGCTTTCTCCTATACGTTGACGCTTATCAATATAAGGCATAAGAGCATCCAGGGCTCTAATTCCAAGCCACGCCAGAAAGACACAAATAATAACCAGCCATATCACTTTGGCCAGCCATACTAGAACAATTACCCAAAAGGGGGATGCCAGACCCAGTTCCTGCATATCATGTCCTCCTTATTATCCTAGTCTAACAAAAGTGGGGTGACAAATGTTTCAATGATAGCCGCTGGCACCAGTAAAGCGAAGGCTATGGCGAGATACTTCGAATTCTGTTTCAGGCTGGGCAATAATTGGCTCTTCTCCCTCTTTTTAAACATAATCAATATTACCATGAAACCGAAGCTAAGAGCCGCTGCCTCACCCAGGATGAAAGCCGGAAGCTCAATAATGCCATGAGGTAGTAAACCAGCTAATACGAAACCAAGTGATTCCTCCTGAATTATCATAGTTGACACCATAGTAAGAACCCAGCCATTGAGTATTAACGCCGCAATAGGCGCCAGACAAAAAATCGGGCTGAGGGCAAAACTAAACAGCAAGGCTGAAGCATTCTTGAAAAAGATGACTACAGCAGTAAGAGCTGGAGGCAATGAAAATAAGAAGTCGCCAAGCTCGCCAAGGGCAACGATGTCTTCGGAAAGAAAGCTGACGCTACCGGCTGGGACAACCAAACCCAGCGCCAGCCCAACGCCGAATAAGCCAATGGCAACTAAAATCCACCGCTTATAGCTCATATAAATAGCATCTTACCCGGAGCCATATATATCATTAAAAACAATTTCAGAAAGTTCTTTTCTGGGCCTAACTTCGGGGTCTTCTACCGGGTAACCTAAAGGAGTCATCGCCACCACACTGAAACCTGCTGGCACCTCCAGGATTTCCGCCACTTTTTTAGCATCTATCCCACCAACATACCTTGTGCCCAGCCCCAACGAACAGGCAGCCAGTACCAAGTTCTGCATAGCCAGGGCTACATCAAACATATACCAGTAATCGCCCTTATCCGTGTCTGGCTCCGGAGCACCCCTTGAACGACCAGATTGCCCCACCTCAGCACAAGCCACAATCACTACCGGCACCGTCTTTATCGCCTCAATGGCTGGATTAGGAATGTCTCTAATCAAATCACCAACTAAGGTATCGGCAAGCCAGCTTTTTATTTTCTTGTCCCGCACCACGACAAACCGCCAGCATTGCGTATTAGCCCAGGATGGTGCCCAACGGGCAGCCCCCAAAACAACCTCAATAGTTTTATCATCTACCGGGGTAGTTTTATACTTGAGAATACCCCTCCTGGTTCTAATTGCTTCCAGAACTTCCATAGTTTCCCTCCTTATTCTTGTTCCCAGGCATCTTTACCGATAAGGGAGACAAATCGACAGCCGCCTAAGTTACGAATTGTATTCTTAGTCCTATGCCTGGTAATTTTATATAACTCTTGAACATAGCGCGAGCCCACCGGAATTACCATTCGCCCGCCAATGGCTAGCTGAGCCACAAGGTCAGTCGGCACCTTGGGAGCAGCCGCCGTAACTATTATGGCATCATAAGGCGCCCCCACCCACCAACCTAAAGTCTCCTCAGCCAGGTGCACCTCAATGTTGGTATAGTCTAGGCTATCCAATACTTTCCTAGCCGTCTCAGCCAGAATAGGTAGGCGCTCTGTAGTAATCACTAATCGAGCTAATTCAGCGAGAATAGCTGTCTGATAGCCACTGCCCGTCCCTACCTCCAGCACCTTTTCACTGCCAGTAAGCTCTAAGGCCTCGGTCATAAGAGCAATAATAAAAGGTTGTGAAATTGTCTGTCCCAAGCCAATAGGCAACGGTCCATCTTCATAAGCTAAGTATTGCTCTTCTGGCGGTATAAAACGCTCCCGTGGAACACGAGACATAGCCGCTAATACCCGCTTATCCTTAATCTCAGTGTGAAGGTGCTCAATTAACTTAGCTCTTTCAGCTTCAAAATCCATACTGAGCCCTCACCATAAGGTGAGTCAGGACAAAACTAACGATAGCACTATTAGAATAACCAGCGCTATCCCGGCCAGAATACCGATTCTCCGCAGTTCAGTAGCTATAAAGGGATAGTGCACTGCAGTCGGTGCCGGCATCGAGGTAGGCACGCTTGCTGAAGGAGCAGCCACCTGAGACGGGGTAACCGGCTCATAGGTTTGAGTAGCTGCTGGCCGCTGAGCCTCCATAGTTGAGGCACCAAACTTGCCTCTCTTTTTTCTACTTTGAGACGAGTGCTTGCCCCGACTTCGCCGGGATGTACCAGACATATAGAACTTCACCCCCCTCCCGGAGTTTTTTTAGAACTTCACCCAGGCTACTTAGCTCTGGGATGAGATTTCTCATAACTGCTCCGGATATGCTCGGTAGTAAGATGAGTATAAATCTGTGTGGTTGAGATATTGGCGTGACCCAACAGTTCCTGAACTGACCTTAAGTCAGCCCCACCATTCAGCATATGAGTCGCAAAACTATGCCGCAGGGTATGAGGAGTAATTTCAGTGTCCAGCTCGGCTGATTTAGCATGACCCTTTAATATTTGCCAAAGTCCCTGTCTGGTCAACCTCTCACCACGCGCGTTAAGGAATAGAGCCGACTCGGTATCACTATGTACCAAACGAGAACGAGCTTCGTTTATATATTCGTCTACGGCTAAAGCAGCTTGTTTATGAATAGGGATAAGTCTCTCTTTGTGTCCTTTGCCAAAGCAACGCACATAACCACTCCCGGTATCAATATCATTCAAGTTCAAAGATACCAGCTCACTCACCCTCATGCCGCTGGCATATAATAGCTCCAGCATCGCCTTGTCCCTTTTAGCTTCCAGCGTAGATAGCTTGGTCGGCTGCTCTAACAAACGGCGAACCTGACTGACTGAGATAGGTTTAGGTAATGACTTCCCTGCCCTAGGTGAACCCATATCCCCTATCGGGTTAGTCTTGATAATACCTTCAGATACCATAAAGTTGAAGAAAGATTTAGCCGCCGCTACCTTGCGAGCCACTGTAGTCGGGGCATAATTCCTCTCCTTCAGGTTAAGCAGATAACTAAGCATGGACTGACGATTAAAACCAGCCCACGGAGTAATGACGCCAAGCTTGGTCGCCTCTTTCTGTATAAAGATGGCTAATTGCTGAAGGTCATTACGATAAGCCTCTATGGTATTTTGGGAAAGGCCTCTTTCCACAGCCAGATAGTCTATAAAATCTCTAATAGCCTCTCTCACGACACTACTCCTCTGTTAATCTCCCAGTGAACGACCCCCAAGCAATTTAGTTTATTTTAACATAACTTATGAACATTTAACACAAAAACAAGAAAAACGCAAGAAAGCAGACGAATAAGCAATAGAGAATTTATCAACCAAGCTGATATTTAAGACCACAATAGCCAGGTTCTGCCCTTTGGTATTACTACTTTCTTATCGATGGGTCACTGAGACGCCAGAACGCTTACATGGAGTTGACAAGGTTACTATATCTGTGGTAAAAAATTGGGGCAGCATGAAGCAAAGTAATTATCCCCACACAGGTACTTCCCAAATTAATTTGGTAACGGGACCAAAATCGTGCTTTATAGTTTTGCCATTTAGCACGTGGAAGGTCCTGTTTTTATATTAAAGCAAAGAAAGGAGTCTAAAAATGGGGTTAAGAGACAATTGGACCAAGGAAGAACATAGTTGGGATTTTTTCAGCGCTAAAGATTTCAAGCATGAGTGGTCACCTCGCCACCTTTATGGTCAGGATGGATGTGACTTCCAGGAGCGAATCAACTGGGCAAGGATGCGGGAGTACCGGTACGGAAGACTGCAATGGGCTTTGAAAAAACATGGTATCCCGGCATTGTTACTCAATCTTGGCGATAATATTCGTTACGCCAATGGAACTTGGGATTACGCCTGGAAGGGCAACAACGGTGCCAGATATCTGCTCGTTTTCCCAGATAAGCCGGCCTACTTCTTTGATACCATAGGGATTGACATGGAAGTAACCAGAATGCATTGCCCATGGGTTACGGAAGACAGGTTAGATACCGCTATTACCTATAAATTTGCGGCTGGTGGATTCGCTGAGCAATGCAAGCGATACTGGGAGCAGATTAAGTCAGTCTGTAAGGCAAACGGTGTAGATATCACCAAAGAGAAACTGGGTATTGACAGTATTGAAATTGGCGGCTATGAAATCGCCAAAAGTATGGGCATCAACCTCGTACCCGCTGGTCAGCCGATCTTTGAGGCACGATACAAAAAGAACCAGGATGAACTGGAAGCCTTGAAAATTGCGGCCGCTTGGGGCGATATGGGCTACTGGAAAGCCAAAAACGAATTTGCCAAACCAGGTGTCCGTGAGAGAGAGGTTTTGGGGAAAGTTGTTGAGTTCTTGTATCAACTTGGAGCCCAGCACTGCTGGGGAACGAATGTGGCCTCCGGGGGCAATACCAATCCGTACATCCGTGCCTTTACCGACAAGCTTATCCGCCAGGGAGACATGATTACTCTAGACCTTAATACCAACAATTATTACGGTTATGTTCAAGATACCTGCCGTTCCTGGGTTGTGGAAAGAAAAATGACATCAAAACAAAAGGATGTCTACAAGAGGTGCTACGACCTGTTACAGAAATCCTTATCCATTGTTAAACCGGGGGCAACTACAGGTGACATCGCCAAAACTTGGCCAAGATATTATGACAACACCCAGAAAACGTGCACCTTGGTTCAGTTTGCCCATACCATCGGCTGTGGACTCTACGAAGGATTCTGGGTAAGCCAGGGATTTTCACCAGACTATCCGGTTGAAATTGAGGAGAACTTCTATATGGCTCTTGAGGTATTTACCAGCGACGGGCCTGGTGGAAACTGCAGTGTTCGACTTGAGGAGAATTTTGTGGTAACCAAGGATGGCATCTCGATATTCAGCCTGTTCCCGTTTGAAGAAGAGGCTGTCGGGTTTATCGATAATTAAGGCTCGTCTGGTCGAGGTCAATTCAGGGGAAGGGGAATCCTCTCCTTCCCCAATCCTGAAATGAGGTTAGGACCGTGGTAAAAGTAGTCTATATTTACAATCTGAAGGAAGGGGTAGACCCCAAGGAGTTTGAGAATTACTACTTCAACCAGAGAATCCCCCAGGTCATGAAAGTTCCCAACCTACAGAAGTTCTGTTTCAATGTCGCTACCGGAGACGACCCAGCACCATACCGATATATGGCGGAGAACTACTATAAGGACATGAAGACCGCCAAGGAGACGCTTAGCTCAGACTATTTCAAGGATGTCCACGGTTATATTGCGGGCAAACTGGCTGATATGAAGGTTATGTTCTACGAAACTCATGAATGGATTCCGGCTGAGTGGAAAGAATGAGACATCAACGGCAAGAAGAAAGGACTCAAATTCATGGAAAAAGAACCGAAATGTATTAAAATAGCGAATGTGGAGGCAAGTATACCACCCAATCACACTAAAACGTATGGCTGGGAATTAGCCACCAGGGATAATGTTGGTGCTGAGAATGTTAATGTGTTTATGAGTGAAATACAGCCAGGCGGAACCGCTGACCCGGACATACATCCTAATGCTGAGCAACTTACCTTCGTTCTGTCCGGGAGGGCGAAAGCGGTTATTGGCGGCAATGAATTCCTCATGGAACCGAACAGCTGTCTCTTTGTTCCCCCAAATACCGAGCACAGTATGGAGGTCATCGGTAAAGAAACCTTCAGGACTCTGGTTATTTTTTCACCGCCTTTGAAGAGATGAGACTGGAAATTTAAGATGGTAAACGAAAGAATAGTGCTGAGGGATACTGCCCTGGGCAAGGAAAGGGCTGACCTCATTATCAGGAAGGGCAAACTGGTCAATGTGTATACCGGTGAGATTTACCCGGCAGATATTGCCATCAAGGGAACCCGGATTGCCTGTGTGGGAGATGTGAAGCATACGCTAGGCCCGAAAACTCAAACCCTTAATGCTTCTAATAAATTCTTACTTCCCGGCTTCATTGATACCCATCATCATATGGGCGGCTCACAATTGTCCATGACCCGATGGGCTGAGACGCTTTTAGCTAATGGAACCACCTCCATTGCCACCGATCTTTACGAAATCGGCTCTGTGGCTGGCATAAAAGGGATTCGTTTCGCATTAGATGAAGCCCAAGCAATGGGCTTGAATATTCTCTTTCTCATACCCGTAGTGGCTTATCTGCAGCATAATCCATTCGGTAATTCCGAGAGCATTAGTGAAAAAGAACTCTTTGAAATGCTCGATTGGCCAGAGAACATTGGTATCAATGAGCCGCCACCGGATTGGCTGCTCGATGGCAACGAAACTATGCTGAGGCTGGCTGACGAAACTTTGAAACGAGGCAAGTTGATTGAAGGTCACGCCGCTGAAACTTTTGATAACAGGTTGCAGGCATATATCAGTTTGGGGCCGAACTCAGACCACGAATGCCTGAGCGCTGATGAAGCCATATCGAAGCTTCGCCTGGGGGTGGAAATTTTGATGCGTGAGGGCTCTGCCGCCGTTGACCTAGCCAATGTGGTCAAGGCGATAACCGAGAACAGGATGCCCGCCGATCATTTTATGTTCGCTACCGATGAACGAGACCCCGCTGACCTCTACGATATAGGCCATTTCAACTTCACTTTGAAAAAGGCAATTCGTCAGGGTCTGAACCCGGTAACAGGTGTTCAGATTGCCACTATCAATGCCGCCCGCTATCTACGGAAAGACCACGATATAGGAAGCATCACCCCAGGCAGATTCGCCGACATCTTGATTACTGGTGACCTGACGGAATTTGACCTGGATTATGTAGTCTCCAAAGGAGAAATCGTTGTCCAGAAGAGAAAATATGTCAAACCTACACCTAAAGTCAAGTATCCAGACTTCATGAAAACCAAAATCAACCTGAAGAGACCAACCGAATTAAAAGACCTGGCCGTCACCACCGATAAGAGTAAGGACTCGGTAAAGGTACGTGTGCTCCACTGTATCGACGGAACACTCGTCTCGGAAAGAAAAGAGGCCGTACTAAAGGTCAAGAATGGAGAAATCCGGCCCGAGGCAGCCAAGGATGTCGCCAAAATGGTGGTCTTGGAACGTCACCGGGGAACTGGCAAGATAGGAAAAGCCTTTATGTCCGGGTTTGGATTAAAGCGCGGCGCTTTCGCCCAAACCTATAATCCGGTAACGAATAATCTCACTGTCTTAGGGACATCAGATGAAGATATCTTATTCGCCATCCAACAAATTCAGAAAATGGGCGGAGGTTTTGTTGTTGTGGACAAGGGAAAAGTGCTGGCGTCGCTGCCTCTTCCCATCATTGGGGTATTGTCAGACCAACCGTTAAAGGTAGTTCAAAAGGGATTCAAAGAAGTCACCGATGCCATCCATAAGCTCGGCTCTCACTTTAAATCACCCATGCTGAGCGTTGGTTTTATGGCTATGGCTTACGGAATACCCACCTATAAATTAAGTGAATACGGGCTGGTAGATATTGATACCTTAGAATTGGCCGACCTGATTATTGAGTAAGAAATTTAAAAATGGAGGGTTGGAATGGAGAAGATAAAAGCATTATACATGTTTTTGGATGAAAGTGCTGATTCAACCAAGCATCGGGCAACCGTGGATACCCCTAGCGTAACGCTGACAGTAGTCGGGGTTAGTAGCCCGGAAGTTGCCATCCAAACCGCCAAACAGTTGATACAAGAAGGTAAAGCAGAGCTGGTAGAGCTATGTGGTGCCTGTGGGTACAGGGTAGCCAAAGCAGTTTATGAGGCGGTAGGTGACCAGGCTCCAGTGGGTATGACAGTCCATCAATTTGACAACGCGCCCAAAATATGCGAATTAATAAAGAAGTGGGGCTAGTAGAACTACCGTAACTTATTCCAGCAGACAGATGAAGCCAGTGTTCTTGTAATCCTGACTTTGTTTGTTACTCCATTTAGTAACTTGGTGGCATCAAGTCTTAGCTCCCCCTACCCCCTGGAATTCCTTTTTGATTTTCATAACCACTTCGGAATCGGACACCAGGTCAACCACGGTCATAGCCAACGCCCTGGCACCATCAATGAGGCCGTTAATACCTGCATCCGAAGCGGCTGCCAAGGCAAACTCAGAGGTATGGAAGGCTACCCCTGGTGAGGTGATGCCCACCACAGCCTGAATGCTAGGTGCTAACTGGCTGACGTTACCCATATCAGTGCTGCCACTTAGTTTACTGGGGTCTGGCATAATTACTTTGCGTCCCAGAGATTGTAAGTTATAACTGAATAACCGGGCTAGAATCGGATTATTATCCATAGTAGCATAGCGTATGTCGGCCCACTTATACTCCAGACGGGCCCCGCTAGCGGTAGCGGCGCCAATGAAGCAATTCATAACTTTCTGTTTTAGTTCATCTAGATAAGTATCATCCTCAGCCCGTATCAGGAAGTCGGCAGCGCTATGGGCTGGAACTACATTAACCGCTTCTCCACCATCAGTAATAACACCATGAATTCGGGCTTTATCCCTGATGTGTTGTCTGAGTGAATTAATGCCGGCAAAAGACAGGAGCATAGCTTCTAGAGCATTAACGCCCGCCTCTGGTGCGGCGGCGGCATGAGCTGTTTTACCAAAGAACTCAACCTCTAAACCCTGAGCGGCAAAGGCATAAAAGACAGGGCTATTGTATTGTCCCAGATGCACCATCATAGCCACATCTAAGTTGTCAAAAGCCCCTCTATCAGCCATTGTTACCTTACCCCCGTGTATCTCCTCAGCCGGAGTGCCAATAACGAGGATAGTCCCTCCATAGCGGTCAATCGCTAGTTTGGAAGCTACTCCGGCACCAACGGCGCAGGTTGATATTAGGTTATGCCCACAGGCATGACCAAGGCCAGGCAAGGCGTCATACTCAGCCATAATCGCTATAATCGGTTTTCCGTGTCCATACCCTGCCTTAAAAGCAGTCGATAGTTCACAGATACCTCGCTCCACAGAGAAGCCATTTTGCTCCAGGTACTGGGTTAGCCAAGCGGCTGCCTTTACCTCCCGGAAACCCAGCTCCGGATTGGAATGTATCTTTAGAGCCAGTTCACTGAGTTGGCTACGGCTAGCCTCTATATCTTTTATGGTTGAGGTCTTCAGTGTCTCTACATCTGAACTGCTCACGGAACAACCCCCTAATCATTTACAATACCACCACTATACGACAAACCTGATTCCTCGGCAAGCAAGATGCTTTCTATAGCGAGTGTAGTTCTCAGCACACTTTTCGTCATATATTATGGACTAAAGTTGCCATCATTTCTGCTGCCTGAAAAGAGCTGCGTACAAAGGGACTGGAGGCTACAAAGTCAAAACCCATATTCTCCCCTATACTTTCATACTCGTCGAACTCCTGAGGGGTAACATATCTTATCACCGGATGGTGCTCGAATGAGGGTGCCAGATATTGTCCAATAGTCAAGAGGCTACACCCTACAGCAAGAAGGTCTTCCATTACCGCTACCACCTCATCATGTTCCTCTCCCAACCCCAACATCAGCCCTGACTTGGTTAATATCCTCCCATCCATAGACCTCACTGCCCGTAGCAGATTGAGTGAGCGATGGTAATCAACCTCGGGACGCACCTCAGCGTATAAGCGAGGGATAGTCTCCAAATTGTGATTAATTACTTCCGGATAACTATCAACAATGGTCTGCAACGCACTGAGAGAACCCTTAAAATCAGGAATAAGAACCTCAACAGTAGGATGAGGTTTAACCTGCCTGATGGCATTCACGGTTTTACTGAAGTGTGCAACTCCCCCATCGGATAAATCATCCCTGGTTACTGAAGTAACGACGACGTGCTTTAGCTGCAGTTCACTCACGGCTCGGGCGACATTGCCGGGCTCATCCGGGTTGAGGAGAGATGGTTTTCCCTTTTTGACAGCACAAAAACGGCAGTGGCGAGTACAAATATCTCCCATAATAAGGAAGGTGGCAGTTCGATGCGAAAAACACTCCCCTAAGTTGGGACACAGGGCACTTTCGCACACGGTATGAAGTGATAGTCCGCTCAGTAGCTCCCTCATCTCATTAAGGACAGATGGAGAAGGAGCCTGCTTTCTCAACCACTCAGGACGCCTACTGGACATAGAAATCTATTGAGTTCCTCCACAGAACCTTGCCTAATATCTGTATTAAAAACCTGTGCGCATTGCTCTAGCATACATGAAGTTACCTCTTCTAAGGCAATGTCCCGTCCCAGTAACTGAGACATTGAAGTTACACGCCTATCGGCAATGCCACAAGGAATAATGCAATTGAAGTACTTCAGGTCAGTATTTACATTCAGGGAAAAACCGTGCTTGGTGACCCAGCGACTGACCCGGATGCCCAGGGCACAAATCTTATCCTGTCCCACCCAGACACCAGGGTACTGAGGATTGCGATAGGCTGGGATAGAGAAAGCGCCCAAGGTTCGTATGACCACCTCCTCCAGGTTACGCACATATTGATGGATGCCCCTCCCCTTGGTCTTCAGATCGAAAATCAAATAGCCCACCAACTGCCCTGGTCCGTGGTAGGTTATATCTCCACCACGGTCAATGTGAAGGACAGATATTCCCTCACTATCCAGCCAATCCCTGGAGGCAATGATGTTTTCCTCACTCCCGGAGGCCCCAATGGTAAATACAGGAGGATGCTGAAGAAACAGGCTTACATCTGGAATTTCACCAGCAATACGGGCTGATACCAGTTCATCCTGCAACCGCAGGGACTCCTCATACTCAACAACACCCAGGTCATATGCCCGGCACCGGCTTACCCTTGCGATAGATTCTCTCTCCATCCGCTTATCAATCCTTTTTCAGAAATGGATGGTCTTTCCCTCAGCATTTAGAGCGGCTTCCAGTACTGCTTCTGATAGTGTGGGGTGAGCATGAATAGTAGCCGCAATTTCTTCCAAAGTGGCTTCCATTTTTATGCCGAGAACAGCCTCAGCAATGAGGTCGGTGGCATGAGGACCGAGGATTTGCACACCCAGAATTTGTTTATAGCGAGCCTCAGCAATAATTTTCACCATACCCGCTGTCTCATCCAGTATCAGCGCTTTACCATTAGCCTTAAAGGGGAACCGGCCAACCTTAATATCCCCATACTCCTCTTTAGCCTCAGCCTCAGTTATCCCCACCCCGGCTAGTTCCGGAGAAGTGTAAACACATCGGGGGACAGCCCAGTAATCTATTTTACAGTCAGCACCCATGATATTCTCGGCGGCACACTTACCCTCGTCCATGGCTACATGAGCCAGCATCAGTCCCCCTATCACATCGCCAACAGCATAGACACCGGGGATATTTGTCTCCATCCGTTCATTGGCCACGATTCTACCCTTCTCCATAGCCAACCCCAGCTTATCCACTCCCAGGTCATCGGTATTAGGTTGCCGCCCCACCGAGAGCAGAACCTTCTCCACTATCACTTCCTGTTCACCTTTACCATCTTTAGTGGTGAACGAAACCAAACTCCCCTTTCGTCCGGCACTTGCGATGCTTTTGACCGTAGCACTGGTGAATATCTTAATGCCATCTTTCTCTAATATACCACCGAGCATGTTGGCAACCTCGGTATCCTCGGTAGGTAATATCTGAGGCATCATCTCTACGATAATTACCTCACTTCCCAGCCGGCTCATAATCTGGGCAAACTCCAGTCCAATCACCCCACCACCGATGATGACAATACTCTTGGGAGATTGCTCCATAACTAAAGCTTCATCACTGGTTATTACCCCGGACTCATCAATGCCCTTAACCGGAATCGTGGAGGGCTTTGAGCCAGTGGCAATAATAATATTATCGGCAGTTACCCGCTCACTTCCCCCTAAAATCTCTACTGTTTTGGAATCAATCAGGGTGGCAATACCTTCAATAACCTTAACCTTGTTCTTCTTCATCAGGAAGGTAACGCCAGACACCAGCTGTTCAACGACGGCGTTTTTCCTTTTAGTTACTGCTGAGAAATCTATGGAGACTTTTCCCGCCGAGATACCGAAAACACCAGCTTCCTTGATTTTTGCCAGCATATCGGCTGATTGAAGCAGGGCTTTGGTCGGAATGCAACCCCGGTTGAGGCAGGTGCCTCCCAGAGCATCCTTTTCAATTAAGGTTACCTGAGCACCCAATTGGGCGGCTCGAATGGCAGCTACGTAACCGCCAGTTCCGCCACCAATTACTATGATACTTTTAGCCATTGACTCGCCCCTTACTTGGTGAACTAATGAGATGAAGCTATCTACACAATCACACTGACCGGACTTTCGATATAATTCTTCAGACTCTGCAGGAACTGTGCCCCAATAACACCGTCCAGAACCCGATGGTCAATGGACAAAGTCATTGTCATTATGGGTCTTATTACTACCTGCCCGTCTCTCACCACGGCTTTGTCGGCAAGGCGGCCCACGGCCAAAATAGCCGCCTCAGGGGGTTGGAGAATAGCACTGATCTGGTCTACCCCAAACATTCCCATATTGGAGATGGTGAAAGTGCTACCTCTCATCTCTCCCAGACTGAGTTTGCCATCTCTTGCTCGCTGAGCTAGCTCAGCTCTGTCTTGAGAAATCTCGGCTAATGACATCTTATTTGCCCGGCGAATAATGGGAACAATCAGCCCCCCCTCAACAGAGGTAACCAAGCCTATGTCTATTCGCCTGAAGAGCTTGACAGAGCCGTCAGCATAAGCACAATTGACCGACGGGTTATCCTCCAGCGCTTTGGCAACTATCTTAATCAGTAAATCAGTAATAGTTAGTCGTATTCCAATTTTGCTCTCTATGAGAGGTATCAATTGTGTACGTGTCTTGACCAATTCCTGTCCGTCAACCTCCACTGTCAGGTAGAAATGTGGAGTTTGAAAGCTCTCAATCATATGACAGGCAATGACCTCTCGCATAGAGGATAACGAGGTTATTTCCTCTTCAGCTAATGCCAATTCCTCCCGAACAGGTTGAGCGGCTCCTACCTTGCCCTCCTCCACAGCCCGCAGGACATCTGCTCTGACTATCCTGCCACCCGGACCGGTTGCCCTTACCACAGCTAGATTGATATTATGCTCTCTGGCTATCTTCTTAGCCGACGGGGAAGCCTTTATTCTGCCTCCGGCTCTCTCCAGTGTCTCCGGCACTTCAACCGACACTGCTACCGTAGACGCTTCAACTGCTGCTTCTTTTTTAACGGCGGCTACCGGCTCCGGAGCCTTGGGGGCCTCCGGCGCTTTTTCACCCGGCTGCAGGATATAGGCAACGACTGTTTTTATCGGCACCTCCTCCCCCTCCCCCACCACTATCTTTAAAATACCTGATTCTTCCGCTTCAATCTCAAAGGTTACCTTCTCAGTTTCTACTTCAAGAAGAGCTTCACCTTTTTTCACCTGTTCCCCATCCTGCTTCATCCACTTCACGATTCTCCCTTTGGTCATTGCTTCATCAAGTTTAGGTAATAACACTGCGGTAGCCATCTTAATCCCCCCATTGGTTTTCCCTCAGCTTCTGCCTTTGAAGTTGAGGTATTGGTTCAACCAGAGATTACCGGGCGGAGACTTCTTTCCCCATCAACTCCCGAGCTCCAGCTATAATGTCGCCCTCATTAGGGATAATATAGTCTTCTAACCTGGGATTAAAGGGAATAGGCGAATCCAGAGCCGTCACCCGCTTAATCGGCGCATCCAGATAGTCTATCGCCTTTTCAGCAACAATAGCGGCTACCTCCCCACCAAATCCCCCCGTCTTACAAGCCTCATGAACAACCATTAATCTGCTTGTCTTCTTAACCGAATCCAGTATCGTATCCTCATCTAAAGGCAACAGCGTCCGTGGGTCAACGACCTCTAAAGATATGCCTTCCTTCTCCAGAGTCTCAGCAGCCTGCAAAGCCAGAACGAGGCTCTTGGAATAGGCAACTACGGTAATATCTTTGCCCTCGCATTTAACCTCTGCTTTGCCTAACGGCACCAGATATTCTTCCTCGGGAATCATCCCCGACTGGCCATAAAGTCCCTTGTGTTCGATAAACATAACCGGATTATCCTCTCGGATACTCGACTTGAGCAGGCCTTTGGCGTCATAAGGGATAGACGGCATAACCACCATCAGCCCCGGCATGTGAGTATATAGTGCCTCCAGAGACTGAGAATGGTGAAGTCCTGCCGATACCCCCCCACCACCCTGGGTCCGTATCACCAGCGGCACCTTCACGGTACCCCCAGTCATGTAGCGAAACTTCGCTATCTGGTTAAAAATTTGGTCCATGGCGATGGGCGAGAAGTCAATATACATTATCTCAGCTACCGGTCGCATTCCCACCAGAGCAGCTCCCAGCGTAGCCCCGATTATTCCGGCCTCAGCTAAAGGGGTGTTCCTGACCCGCTCATGACCAAACTCATCAACTAATCCCTGTGGTACCTTATAGGAGCTGCCATATTCAGCTATATCCTCACCCAACAGGAAAACGGACTCGTCACGCTTCATCTCCTCCCGGAGCGCTTCACGCAGTGCTTCTCTATAGGTTAACTCTTTCATATTTTCACCCTCTTGCCTTTATCTTGCTGTATAGTAAATACCACTAAGGGCATCTTCAATCTTTGGTTCGGGGCTCTCAGCAGCAAACTTAACCGCCTCATCGAGTTCCCTGTTCACGTCAGCTTGTATTTCCTCGATATCCGATTTAGTTATTACCTTTGCCTTGAGCAGGCGGGATTGAAGCCTTGCAATCGGGTCTTTTTTCTTCCAATCCTCTACTTCCTCTTTGGTCCGGTAACTAGTCCCCGGGTCGCCCATGTGATGTCCATATATTCGATAGGTCATTCCCTCAATAAAGGTAGGACCACCACCTTTCCTAGCCCTCTCTATTGCCTCACTGGCTACCTCAGCAACCGCCGCGACATCATTTCCGTCCACGGTTACTCCGGGAATCCCGTAAGCTTTAGCCCTATCAGATATGTGCTCAAGTTTAGTATATACCTTCTGAGGAGTACTCAGAGAATACAAATTGTTGGCGCAGACAAAGACTACCGGCAGGTCCCAAACTGAGGCAAAGCAAAGAGCCTCATGGAAGGCGCCGGTACAGGTGGCACCGTCACCGAAGAAGCAAACAGTTACCCTATCGAGCTTCTGCATTTTACAGCCGAGGGCAACTCCAGAAGCTATAGGGAGACCAGCACCAACAATCGCCGTAGCGCCCAGCATATTGCGGTCTGTGGCTACGATATGCATTGAACCTCCCCTACCTTTGCAGTATCCGGTCTCTTTAGCGAAGAGCTCAGCCATCATCTTGTCAAATCTGGCCCCCTTAGCAATAATATCACCGTGACCCCGGTGAGTGGTCAGAAGATAGTCATCCCCTCTAAGGAAGGCTCCGACCGCAGCCGGGATTGCCTCTTCCCCAATCGAGGAATGTATAAACCCAGGTATTCCCTTGTGGTATTCCACTATTGCCCTCTCCTCAAAAGCCCGGATCCTTAGCATAATGATATAAATTTCCTTAAGCTTCTCTTTACCTATTTTCGACATAGCCCCCCTCCTTACAATCTTTTCACAGAGGTTAACACCAAAGTCACGACTCACCTACCAGTGAGGGTAAGTAAATTACCGACCCACTAGAACAAAAGCTACCGGTAGGATTTAGATGCAGATTATAAATTGTCAAAACACTTGCTTGCTCAACTGAAATAAGTTACCAAGTCAGGTAATTATAGCACAACCTACACTTTCTCTAAAACAGGTAGCATATCAACTCCCGGAATTACTTTTTCCCCATCCTTGCCAACTATTTTCACCCTGGCACCTAAAGCAATTAAGACTGGAGCGGTATCTGATTGGAG
This sequence comes from Dehalococcoidales bacterium, assembly GCA_002688105.1. Lineage (GTDB taxonomy): Bacteria > Chloroflexota > Dehalococcoidia > Dehalococcoidales. Next base: position 50,037 of record NZBQ01000009.1, read on the forward strand.
AATCCTTTTTTGACAGCCCCTGTCTTCTTTATCCACATAACACACCTTACCACCCAGTTTATAGCATGGCGTCCAGCTTCGATGCCAATCATGAGATTGATTATAATACCAGCACCTGGACTCCTGACAGATATTACCGGCGATGGAACCGACATTCCTGACCTGGAGGTAAGCCACCCGGCCGGCAGCCTGAGCTAAAACACCGAGCTTTTCCTGAATTACCGAGGAAGTCTCTATAGCACGAAGGGTAGTTAAAGCACCGATTTTTATCCCGTTCCCGCCGTCTGAGTTAATATAAGCTAAACCGGGGATTCTCTTAAGGTTCACTAAGTAATGAGGTGTAACCACCTCCTGTTTCATCAGAACTAATACATCAGTACCACCGGCAATTAACTTCGCCTTCCCCTTATATTTCTTAAGTAGGGAGATCGCTTCCTCAACTGTTTTTGGTTCAAGGTACTCAAAGGTTTTCAATACTTTACGTCTTCCCCCCAGATTTGTGATTACCTCTGGCAACCATTTAGCACATACTTACTCGCACGATTATCTCGCCGAGATCGGTCGGTTTTCCAATTTCCCGGCTTCTAATCAGGAACGAGACTTGCGGTAAGCTTCCTTCTTAATTATCCTATTATTTCTTTTTCTTACGATAGATAAACTGGCAGTTTTGACAAGGACCGTATTCCAGAGCGAAGGTGCAGTAACCGGTGGGTTGTTCATCCTCAATTTCATCCTCTAAACCGGCAAGTTCGATAACGTAATGGTTCACTCTAAGGGAAAGGGAATATTCGGTTTTGTAGTATGCCATTTTTCTGGCGTGAACATCAGGCGGTCCTAACTCCGGATTAGGACACCAATGCACTTCAGCAATCCACTCGTCTTCCGTATCCTTCACCACCTTATATCTTGAAGGCACATCAAGGAAGAATGCTTGATGTATTCTGCCTATGTCTCGGGCGGTCTTTGGCTTTTCCATACCTAACTTCTCCAAGGCGGCGTTGTAAGACATAACCAGCAACTGCTTCCAACACTCCCAATATAATTCTTCAGCTATTTCCGGCCCAAATTCAGCATTCAGACACTTCCAGGTAAGGTAAACACCGGCATACTGATTTTTGGTCGCAATCAGCGCCTGTTCATCAGATGTCCGGTTGGTTACCGCCATACAATAGTCCAGAACATCGTCCAGGCTTAAGTCACGGCAGTCACCCAATCTCCCCTCTTTCTTGGCCGGCGCTACTTCCCCAGGTTCTTTCTTGGTCGTCTTCCACTCGTAGATGCCACGGCAAACATGGTCTGCCTTGTCCAGACAGGCAAATTTGTCTGCGGTAGCTACTACTTTATCTTCCAGCCCAGCCAACTCTATCAACCTGGGATAAATCCATTCTTCAGTGGCAGCAGCTGCCTTCAACCAGGTAGAATCCAAATCTTCACCAAAAACTTCTTTGGCTATTTGAACCAAAGGACAAGCCAGGACAGTCATAGTAGCACGACCGGGTTCTTCGCTTATTTTAGAAGGACAAGGAGTTCCGTCATTGATAAACATTCGTATCCGAACCAGCTTGTCAAGGTCATCCACTTTATCTATACCAAGTACTTCCTTAGCAGCTTTGAATGCCCCATCTACCACCGACTCCCACTTTTTGCGGTGCATTTCTATGGCTTTTTCCGGCCCATACTTAGCTTCAACAGCAGCCACCAATTGATGGTCAACCGCCAGAGAGCCCACCATAGCCGCCTTAGCATGCTCATATGTAGACCTACCGGATTCCTTCAGCACCTCAAAAAACTCTCTTTCCTCAGGTTCAAGTTTTTTCATGTCCAGTACCATAGCATTAACCTCCTTTTAATTAATTTGTGGCTTACCGCTTAACCACATAATCAGAGTCTTAAGCCCTCACCTTTTCGGTGGAAAGTATAAATCTTCAGCTATATCAGCCACTCGCCTTAAAATCTCGGGTCTGACGTCACGCAGCAATGGAAGGTCCAGCCTGGCCTGCGTGATGATATCAGGGTCTAATTCCCTCTGAATGATTTCGTCGTTAAGGTCCTCTCCATATTGTGCGCTCTCTATAATTTGAGCAGCGTTATCGACTATGCAGGAGCCGCCTTCAAAAACCACTCCTTCCTGTGGGCCAATCTCATTCACAAAGGCGAAAAAGGCTTGATTTTCCACTGCCCGGGCTTGGGCGAGAAGCCGGAAAACATCAGGGACTTTAAAAGGAGAAGCCGAAATGTTAAACAGCAGCCAGGCTCCCTGGAGCGCACAGCACCTCTCTATCTCTGGGAACCAGAAATCGTAACAAATTTCTACCCCAATTTTACCGAACCTGGTATCAAACACCTTGATGTCAAAGCCCGGTTTAAAGAAGAGATGCTCTTCGTATCGGACCCCGGCATATTCAAAGGTTACCAAATGGAGCTTTCGATAGACCCCTAAAACCCCGTCAGGCTCAATTAACACTGCTGAATTATGGGCTAAGCTCCCGTTCAACTCCGGCATACCGAAAAGGATATCAATGTTCTTATCTTTAGCCAGTTTGACCACTTTTTCAGTTGCAGGTCCTCCAATTGGTTCCGCATGTTCCAACCATCTTTTACCACATACATACCCGGTCAGAGCCATCTCAGGAAAGGCAACGAAGTCAGCCCCATCCTTGGCCGCCTGGCTGGAAAGGTCCAGAATCTTTTCCAGATTCCGCTTTTTGTTATGAAGCTCTGGCTTCATCTGCACTAAAGCTAATTTCATAAAACCTTCCCTCCTAAGATTTTGGGCTATATAGAAATTATCCTCAGGCTTACCACTCTATCCATCCGGTATCAACCGGACCTTCTCCTGCCCAGATCGTCTTGCCCGTTTTAGCATGAACGATAGAGATGGCACCAGTGGGGCAAATCCCGGCACAGAATCCACAACCCACGCACTCCACGTCATCTACCCCAATTTCGTCCTTATCTTTATCGGCACTTATAGCATCATGAATGCAGGTGATAACACACTGCATGCAGAAGTTACATTTGCCAACATCAAACTCAGGCAGAACAGGAGTGGATACACTCTTTAGATCCAGCATTGCCTCTTCATGAGGAACATCTTTATATAGCTTCAGCTGAGGCAAAAGCTTACCTTTAAAGTCATTGATGCTGTTATATCCTTTTCTCTCCATAAAGGCTTCAATTCCGTTAAGGATTTCGGGGAACACTCGCGCACCCTTAAAATATAGCGAAGAAACCATCTGAACCGTCGGACAGCCGAGAAGAATGTACTCGAGAGCATCCTCTGTCTTGAAAATGCCACCGCAGCCTGATACTTCAAGGTCACAGGCTTGTTTGATCTGAGCCACTTTGGCAATTCCCCACCACTTCAAAGATGGCCCGGGAATATAACCGACCAGGGTGTTTGCTCCCCTGATTACTTCATTCTCCACATCAATTGAAAAGCCTCCAGGTGCATTGACCGCCGTGCAGAAATCAGCCCCACCGTCCCTCTGAGCAATAACAGCTATCCTATCAAGCCTTCTAATGGTAGGTGAAAGTTTAATGCCGACGGGAATATTTACTGCCTTCTTTACCGCGGCAGTCAGCCTGGCGGTAATCCCGGGGTCTTCTCCAAGCTCAATTTCATCGTAATTATCCGATTCTCCCGGCGCCAGCGGACAGCCTAAATCCAATTCAATGGCTTCAACCCCAGCCGCTTCTACCAACTGGGCTAACTCGCCCCAATCATCTAAGTCTGCCCCCCGACCAACAATACTCTGTATCCACCTGGCATTGTATTTCTGGCATATTTCCTTGAATCTTGGAGCCTCTTCTTTAGCCCAAACATCCGGGGGTATGGTGCTTAACAATTCCCCCTCTGTCATGGCTCCTTTTAGGCCATGCCTGCTTAACGGATAAAAGGTCGGCCTAATATAACTGCGTAACTTTGGGTCAGATGTTACCGTTTTGGCGAGTACACCGCCAGCCCCGGCTTTCAGCCATTTCTCGGTAACCTTCGCCCACTCGGTTATACCGGCACAACCGGCAATCAGCGGATTTTTAAAGGTCAATCCTACCATTCTCGTCTTTAGTGACAACTTAACTCCCCTTTCTTTTTCGAGATAAAGAAATCGCATTATACCCAGAGACACATATTAGTCTCGCAATAATGAAATTTAGACTTCTCCCTTGATGTAAGGGACAGCCAACTTCCTAGGCGGAACAGCTTTCCTCACCACACCGACTATACCGACTAAGACAATTACGGTTACAACATAGGGCAACATAAGGAGTAGCGGGAACGGGACAGGAACTCCTGCCGCCTGCAGCTGCATCTGTAGGGCATCAATAAAAGCAAACAGAAGTGAACCACCAAGTATACCCCACGGGTTCCACCCGCCGAAGATGACAATACAAAGAGCTATAAATCCACGGCCGGCGGTCATATTCTCACTGAATCTATGTAATACTGCTAATGGTAGATATGCCCCACCAAATCCTGACATGGCACCAGTGATAAGAACACTGAGGTAACGCATTTTGGGGACACTGTATCCAGCCATATCAACTGCTAATGGGTTCTCCCCCGTTGCTCTAACAAGTAAACCAAAGCGTGTCCGGAACATAATAAGGGCAAAAACGACAACCAAAAGCATGGCAATGTAAAACAGGACATTCTGCTGGAAGATGACTGGACCGATTCCAGGGAGGTCGCTCAGCACTGGTATTTGAACAGATGCAAAACCATCTAGAGGGTCCGTGATGCCCACTGTTCTAAATATAAAGGAACTAATTCCCATACTAAACAGCCATATGGCTATGCCACTGATTATCTGGTTAGTTTTAAATGTTATCGACAAACAGGCGTGGACTAGACTGAGCGCCGCACCGGCCAGCATTCCTATAACTATGCCAAACCACACATTGCCGGTAGTAACCGCCGCAAGGTATGAGGCTACAGCACCCATTAACATATATCCTTCAACACCTACGTTATATACTCCAGACCGCTCTGAAACTGCCTCACCCAACGACGGAACGAGCAAAGCAAAACTCATCCGTAGGGTAGCCGCTAACACCGGGATTATAAGTGGGTAAAAATCCATATATCTACCCCTCCCTTTTAACAATCAGTTAATCATGATGAATCTTAAATAGATTTTCAAAGCGTTGCTCTAGGAATGGCAGTAGCACCAAAGCCAACATAATGACAGCCACTAATACATGAACCACGGTAACATCAAGGCCAAGACTTGACTGAACATAATGGCTCCCAGATAATAACCCTCCCAGGAATATCGCCATAATCACTGCCCCCAGAGGATGCAACCTTCCAACAAAAGCAACTACTATGGCTAGAAACCCGTAACTAACAGAAATATTATCTGCCAGCACATGGAAAATCCCTGATACCTGAGCCATCCCGGCAATACCAGACAGACCACCACTTAAAATCATAGAAGTTACAACAATTTTCCTAACCGGTATACCACCATACAATGCTGTATCAGGATTTACACCTACAGCTTTAATATGATAGCCGTAGGTACTCTTTTGCAAAATGAACCAGACCACTACTGCCAGTACCAAGGCTATTATGAATCCCGCATGTGCGCCAGTTCCCGGCAGTATTGGCAGCCAGGCGGTAGGCCATATTTGTTCACTTACCGGAAAACCGGCCGCAGTAGTTGACCTCCACGGAAACTTTATCAAATAAGATACAAACCATACAGCAATGAAAACCATGAGTAGAGAAGTGATGATTTCGTTGGTATTGAATCTGGCTCGTAAATATCCAGGTATTGCTCCCCATACCGCCCCAAAAATGAAGGCAAATATAACCATTAAGAGAATCTGCAACGGCCCGGGTATACTGGGAACAAAATATCCGGCTATAAGAGCCCCTACTGCTCCCATATACAATTGCCCTTCAGCACCTATGTTCCATATTCCAGCCCTGAATACCAGTAAAAGTCCTAAAGCACAAAATAGAAGAGGGGTCGCCTGATTTAGCGCCTGACCTAGCCTATGTAAACTCCCAAAGCCTCCGCTAAACAAGCCCAAAAACACTTCTCCGGGATTGAACCCGGAAATAGCAACTAAAATTGAAGTAATCCCAAATGCTACAGCAAACACGATTAATAAAGGGATTACCTTGCTAAGATAATAGCCCCGCCTTGGGGATAAACGTAATCTCACTGCTAGCCCTCACCTCCTCCACCGCCAACCATCAGTCTTTCTATCTCACTTCTATTAATTTTGTCGTGGGGGAACATCGTCATTTTCCCCTCAAACATAACTCCAACCCTATCGGATAATCTCAAAACCTCATCCAGGTCATAAGAGACTAATAAAGTCGCTTTCCCATTTTCTCTCTGCTCTACTAGTCTCTCATTCACAAACTCAACAGTTTTGGCATCCAAGCCTCTGACCGGTTGGGCAGCAATTATAAGCTCCGGCTCCCAGGCGAATTCTCTGGCTAAGACCATCTTCTGTAGATTCCCGCCTGATAAATGCCTGGCTAGCGCATCTATTCCCCTCGTTATCACATTATACTTTTTGACCTGCTTTTCAGCGAAGCTCCTGATGGGAAGAAAATTCAAAAACGGGAAACGATTGGAAAGAAATCTGTAGATAAAAGGAGGCTTATCTTCTCGTCCCAGGATTAGATTCTCGCTAATGGCCAAATCACTAAACGAGCCCATCTTCATCCGCTCCTCGGGGATATGCGCCATTCCCATCTCCCTCCGAGCTTTTGGCGAGTAATTGGTTACCTCTTTCCCTTTGAACAATATACTGCCTTCTTCAACTTTGCGCAGGCCAGTAATAGCCTCAATCAGCTCTTTCTGACCATTACCAGCTACACCAGCTACACCCACAATCTCGCCTTTTAAGACATTAAAGGATATTTCTTTAATCCTGGTTAGCCTCCGAACATCCTTGACATGCAAATTTTTTACCTCTAAAACTGGGGATCTATCCTTGGCGGCTATTGGCTTATATTCCCGAACAGTTACCTTTCCCCCAAACATTGCCTCAACCAATCCGGCATGAGTTGCGCCCTTGGCATCCTGCTCTGAGACAATCTTCCCATCTCTTAAAATTGTTATCCGGTCGGTGAGGAGTGCTTCCATCAATTTATGGGTAATAAATATAACCGATTTTCCTTGGCTGGTCATTGAGCGCAGTATCTTGAACAATTCCTCTGTCTCCTGAGAAGTAAGAACAGCCGTTGGCTCATCCAGAATGAGGATTTCCGCACCTTGGTAAAGGGCTTTAAGGATTTCGACACGCTGTTGCTCTCCCACCGATAGCTCCTCTACCTTTGCCTGTGCTTCTATGTGAAAGCCACAACTTTCTGCCAGAGCTAACACCCTCCTCCGGGTTTCTTTCTCATCGATTAGAACGTTTCTGGCAGGAATATCTCCAAGAACAATATTCTCGCTGACGGTGAGCGGCAGAACCAAACTAAAGTGCTGAGATACCATCCCTATTTTCTGATTTATGGCATCTCTAGGGGACCTCAGCTTCATCTTTTGGCCTCTGATGTATAGCGCCCCTTCATCTGGCTGCCATAAGCCGTAAAGAACGTTCATTAGAGTTGTCTTGCCGGCGCCATTCTCACCAAGCAGAGAATGTATCTCCCCCTCCTCCACCTGGAGAGTAATATTATCATTAGCTACTAACTCTCCAAACCGTTTAACAATGTTCTCCATTTTCAGAATTGGTGCCATCTCACCCTCCAAACCAGCCTCATAGATATCTCCTCTGACGAAAGTTCTAATCTATTTACCATACTGAAGTCTGAATCCGCTCGACAGAATTATCTATAAAACTGCCATTACATATTTTACCCTACATCACATCGCACACCGACATACCCGCACTTTCTATGGCGTGCAGTCTATAAGTCAAATTACGCACCAAGTTCGCATCTCCAGGCAACCCTTGGGCAAGTCCTAAGACCTGCCCAAGAATCACCCCTTCTCCTCCCCTTTCCCTAGAGTAGAGAGGATAAAGTAAAGCCGACTACGAAGTGATCAAAGTTCAGGGTAATTCTATGCCTAGTTCTTCAGCAGATGGTATATCGTAGTCATCAGGCCATACGGTCCCTATATAGTTTAGGGTTCTTAGCGACGGGACGTGTATCACCTCGGTGGCGATAGCCTCGGTGAGTTTGTCAGCTACAGCCGCGATTTCATCTGACACATTACTCACTGGAGCGATAGCTGGCCAGCCTTGTATGAGGGAATAATTAGAGGCCGTATGCGTAATGGTGCCAGATCTGTAGTCCAGTAAGGCGCGTTCTGCCAAGAGATAATGGTCCAGAAGAACACTGGTTAGGATTATGTCAGGCGCCATGTCATGTTGATCACGGACAACTCCTACAAACCATTTATTTTCCTCTTGGGCGGCCTTAAGAACTCCTAAGCCAGACTCATCGGCGTACTGAAAAATCACATCAGCACCCGTGGCAATCATCGCTTGGGCACTCTCATAGCCCTTCTCTGGGTCAATCCAACTGCCAACCACCATGAACTCCACTTGTATATCCGGATTAACCCACTTAGCCCCCAACTCCATACCGGTACCACACCTAATTAGCTCCGGATAATCAACGCCAACAACCAGGCCAATATGTTGGGCCTCTGACTTCATAGCGGCGATAGCTCCAGCTATGAAATAACCCTGTTCCTCTCTCCGGTCATAACCAGCAACATTACGTGGCAGCAGAGCAATCACCCCGGCATCAGAACCAGGTACAGCATACCAGGTATCCGGGTATTTAGGGGAAACCGCTTTCATAGCCTCACCCCAGGTTTGGCCGGAATCAGTGTAAAGAAGCTCAGTCCCCAACTCCCCTTGTACCTCCAGGAACGTAGGAAAATCACCCCAGGGAACCAAATCAGTAAAGGTGATATCAACTATATCCCCATACCTATCCTGGAGATATAGGTAAGCTTCGTAAATACCTTGAGACCAGGCGCCATCTGTCCTCGACCCAATGGTGGCGACGGCCACCGTGGTCTTCTCAACTTCCGGGACCGGGGCCGGTGCTGGCGCTGGGGCCGGGGCCGGTGCTGGGGCCGGTGCTGGCGCTGGGGCCGGGGCCGGTGCCGGGGCCGGTGCTGGAGCGGCACAACCAGCAATAGCTAATCCCGTTACCACTACCACTGCAATCAGTAGCATTACCATTCTATTTTTCATTTATTGTAACCTCCTATTCTTCCCGTAGTACCACATAGAACTGAAACTCGTCTTACTCTTCCTATAGGCACCCACCTCCTTCATAATGAGATTATCAATTAAGCGTTACAACAGACTTAAAATAGTTTCCACCAAATTTACCTAGACACGATACATTAAGAATACAAAACAAGTCAAGTCCAAACCTACGAATTTTTCAGTCTTTCTTGGAAGTTCCTTTCATCATTTCATCAAACAACATTACTGCCTTCTCCGAGAAAGCCGGGTCATTGATAGTCATATCCAGTTCAATAAACCTAACTGCGCTAGGATTTATCTTTTCCCTTATTACCTCAATGAATCTCCGACGACCTTCAGGGTCATGCATCGGTGTCCCCTCTTCATCCAGCCGGGAAAAACTCCGAAGCGGGATTAGTAAAACGACAGGCCCTTTTGCTTTGTTTAGCCTCTCCGCCATTATCTCGGCTATTTCCACCTTCTCTTCTTGGCTAACCGGCACCTGAGCCGTCAAAGGATTGTGCCATCTAACCTCTCGGTTCTTATATTTCGCTGGCAGGGTATCTATGGCTCCGTTCCACTGGAACCAACTTATAGCACCCGGAGCAACAACCTGCGGAATACCCGTTTCACCGGCCGCCGTTAACTTCTCGTCACCGCCTTTAATCACGCCACCACACACATAATTGGCTATCTCAAACATCGTGAAATCCAGTATGCCATCAATGTGTCCCTGTCTGATGAGAGTCTCGCAAGTCTTCATCCCTATGGAATGGAAGACCGCCGGGTCATACCCCCTCTCAATAAGCATGTCCGAGCAATAATCGACGTGAGAAAATGCCGATGCACCCAGCGTGGTTATCGCTACCAACGGCTTCTCATCCTTTTCCTCCTGCTGGGTTTCCACCATGCCGCTTATCGCTCCAGCCGCCCTCCTCAATACCATCTTCGTTACTCTGTCCACACCACACGAATGCGTAACCGATTGCATCATTACCTGGTCCATCGCCACCGACTCGGGCGTCACCAATGCCGTATAGGTTATCGTCGATACCATTAACTTCGGGATATTAAACGGAAGCTCCTTCATCACCTTCAAACAAAGGGATGTCCCCATAGACCCACCAAGTCCAACTATGCCATCCAACTTTCCACCCGAAAGTAGCCTCTGAATAATATTTGAAGCTCCCTCAGCCATCACCGATATAGCTTCCGCTTCCTCCATGCCGGCAATCTCCTTGATGTCCTTCCCAATCGCCTTAGCTACTTCCTCATGAGTTACATCAGACTTAAAAGGAGGCTCCTTTAAGGCAGTACAAACATCTACCACTATGGTATTATGACCCCTCTCCCTGATGCGGTCTCTGATATATGCCGCCGCCTTACCTCTGGTATCTAAGGTAGCAATAATGGTGATACTCTTACTTTGCATAAGTTATCCCCTCAACTATTTGGCTCTCTTTCTTTAAGCATTTTGCCTGGTTAGATAGTCCCCTATCTTTTGCCCCGCCGGGGACGACTCAGCCAACTTTAGCAGTTTATTTAAATCCTCATCCTGGTCAAGACTTACCACTGGTACCTCCCCAAGTATTACCTCACCACTGCTTCCGTCGATAGAAATCTTATCCCCTTCCCTTATTATAGTGCCTTCAGGCATTCGGCACTGCTTGTCCTTATACTCAATACAAATTCCCTGGCATCCAACCACTGATGGTTTTCCCAGGTCACGGCATATAATAGCGGCGTGGCTAGAGGTACCACCCCTAGAAGTAACCAAACCCACAGCTGCCTTAATCCCGGCAACATCGGCCGGGGAAGTTTCTTGTCGCACCAGGATTACTTGTTCTCCCTTACCTTTCCAAACCAGAGCATCTTTAGGGGTAAAGACGACACGACCACTAACCACACCTGGAGAAATAGGAATCCCTGAGGTAATAACTTTTTTCTCGACAGAGTCAAGCTGAGTAGCCACTGACTGTTCCAACTGCTCCGTTGAGATTCTTGATAAGGCTTCTTCCTTAGTTATTAACCCCTCCTCCACCATATCAACAGCTATTTTTATCGCTGCCTTAGGCGTCCGTTTAGCGGTTCTACTCTGTAGCATAAAAAGTCTGCCTTCATCCACCGTGAATTCAACATCCTGAACGTCTTTATACCTCTTCTCCAATTTCTCCAAAGTTTTCTCTAAGGCAGGGTACACTTCCGGCATCTCTTCTCTTAGCTCCTCAATTTCTTTTGGTCTCCTGGTTCCCGCAACCACATCCTCTCCCTGGACATTCGTCAGATACTCACCATAGAGTCCTCTATTCCCCGTAGATATGTCCCGTGAAAAAACGACACCCGAACATGAGTTATCCCCACTATTGCCGAAGACCATTGTCTGAACGGTTACCGCCGTGCCCGGGAGGTCACCCGATATGTTTTTCATCCGGCGATACTCAATCGCCCTTGGGGTATTCCACGATTGGAATACCCTGCCGATAGACCTCCACAACTGCTCATCAACACTTTCCAGAAAACTCTTACCATGTTTCTGGAAAACTTCCTCGAACTCCTGGGTGACATCTCGCAGGTCCTCCACTTCAAGCTGGGTTTCAGAGGTTAAATTCCCTTCGCTAACCTTATTCCTGATTATTATGTCAAACTCGCCATCTTCTATCCCCTCAACAGCAGTTCCAAAGCTTTGTAAGAGACGCCGATAGCAGTCCCACACAAACCAAGGGGCTTTATTATTCTTAATCAGCCTATCCACAATACTCCTGTTCAAACCTATATTGAGCACTGTGTCCATCATGCCAGGCATAGAAACGGCTGCCCCAGAACGAGCCGAAACAAGAAGATGGTTTTCTGGGTCCCCAAACTTCCTGCCCGTGGCTCTCTCCAGCTTCCTGAGATTCGCATTAACCTCGTCTTTTAGCCCTGGTGGATACTGGCCTTCACCAGTGTAATATTTACCGACTTCGGCGGATATTATAAAGCCCGGAGGCACAGCTATTCCGATACTAGCCATATCCGCCAACCTAGCCCCTTTATTACCTAATATATCCCGTATTTCAAGGCTACCTTCACCCTCACCGCTTTGGAAAAAGTAAACACGCTTCTCTACGCCCATTCATCCCTCTCTTTGCCTAAAAGATTAATAAGATCCTCATGTAACTCGAACCATATAGTATGATAGGAATCCACACTGTATTTGGCTAGGTACTCTGTCTTGCCATCCTTAAGGTTCTGGAGAGCCCGGCTAAACCGGCTGGGATAAATTTCATACCTCGGAACTAGCTCGGTTAACCCCTGGAAAATTTCACCTACCCTAGCATGAACACCTTCTAACTCATCAAGAGCCTTTTGGTCATCCTTTCCTATCTGCCATTCACTCACTATCTTTTTGAAAGTATTATTCTCCTCATCAAACTTTTCATAGACAGTTTCCAACTCCTTCTCCCGACCTTCCACCTCGGCTTTTCTAAATTGACTAATCGCTTCTTCTCCGCTTTCAGTGAGCATCCACATACCATTATCCTCAGAAATATAACCCGTTTTAACACAGCCACCAAATAGTTCTCTCGTCTTGGCCGGCTCCATTTCAACTATTGAGGCGATAACATCCGGGTCTTCTATTGCCTGCCTGATATTTATATAGTTGAGAATCTTAAATTCATCCAGTGACACCATAATACTACCATCCCTTATAGACTTTATCGTCCCAAGAAAACTTATAATTTCAGAAATTCAAGATTTCCTTGAGTTGATTCTAGCTCAAACACGTTTAAGAATTGTCACAATGCCTTCATCACCATCCACCCTGATAATATCCCCGGTCTTGATTTTACGGGTGGCAACCCTGGTGCCCACAACGGCGGGAACCCCTTCTTCCCGGGCAATGATAGCCGCATGACACATGTTCCCACCGGCATCCAGCACTACGCCTTTGCTCCTTACCAGAACCGGCCCCCAGGCCGGCGCTGTCGAAGACGTAACCAGGATATCACCATTCTTTACCTTATAGCTCTCTGAGAATCTGGGGATGACTACGGCCGGCCCTTCAGTAACACCAGCCGAGGCGGCTACACCATTCACCACATCACTTTCCTCTTCCTCAGCCCTTTCCCATTCTTCCAGCCTCTCCTTGGTTATGCCCCATAGCATTACCGTAGATGGGTCAGAAAACTCTCCCTCAGGAAATACCCCAAGCAAGGTAGGAGGAGTATACTCACATAACTTCTCCCACATCATTTTTCTCTTGGCCACCTTCTTCTTCCAGTAAATATCCTTCACCGGTATGCCTACACCCCACGCCTGACAGACATCAAATATTACCTCATCTAATTCATACCTC
>NZBQ01000010.1 GCA_002688105.1 Dehalococcoidales bacterium
TTTCAATATAATAACTTAGAGTCAAGGAAGACAAGCTATCTGATGGAGAGTGAACACACATGGCTGACAGTTGGATATTCTGGCTTGAAGAGATAGGACAAGAGCATAGTGAACTGGCGGGTAAGAAATGCGCCAATTTAGGCGAAATGGCCAAAATGGGAATGCTTGTTCCTAGTGGTTTCAGTCTCTCACCTAAAGCTCAGGAAAGGTTCATAAGGGAATCAAACGCAGAACAGGAAATAGAGCAGTTTCTCGCCAAATTCGAGGGCGGAGTGCACAGCCTACAAGCATATGAGGAGGCAAGCCAAGGGTTACGCCAGATTGTGGAAACTAAGGAAATACCACAGGACATGCAGGAGACTATAATATCATATTACGACAGTTTATGTAGTAGACGTGGAGCCGGGACCGAGGTTAGTGTTGCCGTAAGGTCTGCCGGAACGAAAAGTCATCCTGGGCAGTATGAAACCTATCTCAACGTCAGGGGCAAAGACAAGCTTTTGAACAAAGTAACAAAGGTCTGGGCAAGCATGTTTAATACCCGAACTATAGCTTCTCTCGATCGGCAGGGTGTGGCAGTAGAGGACTCCCCCTTTCTTGGCGTCTGTGTACTCGAGATGGTGAATGCTCGCTGTGCTGGTGTTGGCTTCACCGGTGACCCTATGTCCGGTGACTTAACCAAAATAATAATCGAAGGCAGTTGGGGATTAGGTGAGAGTGTGGTCAGTGGAACTCTGACCCCGGATAGATATATCATAGACAAACATACCTCGAAGATAATAGAGAGAGTGATCAGCGATAAGAGAATGCGTGTGGTAGCCAAAGATGAAGGTACTGTGGAAGAAGAAGTCCCGGCTGAGAAACGCCTCGTTCCCTGCTTAAGCGATGAGGAAGTGGTTAGAATAGCTGAATTGGCCCAGACATTGGAATCTCACTTTGGTGTACCTCAGGATATGGAGTGGGCTATTAGCGCTGATTTGCCCTTCCCAGACAACATTTTTCTGCTTCAGACACGCCCCGCTAAGATAATAGCGAAAGCGCCATCGAACCCTCAGGAAACGAAGCAAACCTTCAGTTCATGAGTTTCGGTAATGTTTGTGGTCTGAGATGTCTCCTTTATGCAGTAGGACTGAAGCTGGGAATGCAGAGTGTATCGTGTCTAAGGTGATGCCCACATTATCGCCGATGCCAGTGGAACATGTACGCTGAAAAGAGGAGGGAAGACAAGGGTTGCAAGCAAAGAAGGAAAAGACGGCTACACTCTTATTGAATGGCTTGAGGATTATCTCAAAAAGCTATGACTGTTGAACACAAAGGGATGCCAAGGAAGCAAGGCAGAATAAACTGGCCAAGGAGGTGATATAGGCTGAAGCATAGAGCAATAAATAAGGAAACAAAATCCTAAAACCATAACAAGAGGTGTAGTAATGAAGGAAGAGATAAGTTATTCTGGCTGGACGACTTACAACTTTGATGAGGAAGTAGACCTGGAGGTCACCAAGTGCTGGGCGATGGCAGTGTCCTACTCTATACCAATAAGGAAGCCATTTCACCACTGGGCGCTCCAGTACTATGATATGCGCTGCTTTGCTTGGGCGGCCAACCAACTAATGGTGCCAACCGCCAAGGGACTGAGTGTGAGGTCAATAGGGGGCTGTTACTATATAGGATTAAGGCCAACAACTAAAGAGGAGGAAAAACAGCGTGAGCCCATATACAGGGAAAGGATGAAACCGTGGATTGAAGATTTCGGAGGGATATGGCGGGGAAAACTTATCCCTGAAATGATGGAGCACTTTGAACGCCTCAGGAATACCGATATGGAGAAGCTCGACAACTTTGGACTCTTGGAGCACTTTGAATATTATTTATCGGTTAAGCAGAGGACCTGGGAGATACATTTCTATCCGATGGATGCTGCATTTACTGCCTATCAGCAGTTTGGGCAACTGAGCCAAGAGGTGCTCGGAATTGATGAAGACCACCCCCAATTCAAAGCGCTGATGTCGGGTTTTAAGACCAAAACTTTCGAAGTTGATAGAGAGCTATGGCGACTCGGCGATCGAGCTAATGAACTGGAGCTTGCCCCAGTGTTCCAGGCTACCCCGGATGATGAGAAACTTCTGAGCAAACTTGATGAGAGCGAAGCCGGCAGGAAGTGGCTTAAGGAGTTTCGTGAATCCCTGAATGAGTACGGCTGGCGCACGGAAACACTCCTTGACTGTTGCATGCCTACCTGGATTGAGAAACCAACATTGGCATTGCCCGCGATAAGGGGAGACATGGCTAAAGGGGGAGCCTTCCTCATGGATCAATCCTATGAGCGCCTGGTTAAGGAAAGAGAGAAGNCAGAAAAGGATGTCCTCTCCCGTGTCCCTAGTGACAAAAGAGATTGGTTTCAGAAGCTGATGAAAGCTGCCCAGTGGTCTGGTATTGTCAGTGAGGAACATAATTATACTGTCGATTGTTATATGCCTGCCCTTGGTAGGCATATACTCATGGAAATTGGGAGGAGAGGTGTCCAAGGTAGTGTGCTCGATGACCAGGATGATGTTAATTTCCTAATCCCTGAGGAAATTATGAGGTTACTAGTAAATATGGAGCCAACGGCGATTCGCAAAATAGTCCAGAGAAGAAGGAAAGAATACCAGGGATTTGTTGATGGCGCCCCGAAACTGTTGGCGGAGAAGCTTTTTGTCGGGGATCCAGACTGGTTCTTTGCCAATTCAAAACGTGACCCTATAATATGGGCATTAGCCGTGGTGCCAAAGGTAAAACCTGAGCTAAAAGCTGACCTTTATGGTGCTGCCTCGACGCCAGGGGTTGCCGAAGGCCCAGCCCGCGTACTTACGGACACAGCGCACCTGTCCACTTTCCAACTCGGAGAGATCCTAGTGGTGCCATCTACAAATCCCACCTGGCATCCTATTTTTAATTTTGCCAAAGCAGTAGTGACCGACTCTGGTGGTTCCTTAGCCCATGCCATAATCGTAGCCCGGGAATATGGCTTACCCTGCGTTTCCGGAACTCTCGAAGCGACTACTAAGATTAAGACCGGCGATCGGATCAGAGTCGACGGTGATAATAACGCGGTTTATATTCTAGAGAAGGCAGTCTGAACTATTGGAGGTACACCATATTGGGAACTATCCTATGCATAGCCACGCTTGATACAAAAGGCTCAGAAGCTCAGTATATAAAAGAGTTGATAGGGAAGCGAGGGCACACTGCCTTAGTTATGGATATTGGCAGCTTAGAGAGGTCTCCTTTTACTCCTAACATTACGGCCAAGGAAGTCGCCAAGGCAGCTGGCAGCACCATACAGAAAGTTCGTAGTTTTGATGAGGCTGGCCCAGCAGCAGAAGTTATGTCATCTGGGGCGATAAAGATTACTAAAAATTTATACCATTCCGGAAAATTTCAGGGGGTTATCGCGATAGGGGGTGGAATGGGTACTGCTGTAGCGTCAGCAGTGATGAGGGAGCTGCCTATAGGTGCCCCTAAGCTTATGCTCTCTTCACAGAAGATTGTACAAGCGGGGATTAGAGGGTATGTAGGCACTAAGGATATAGCTATAATGCCCTCAGTAGCTGATATAGCTGGGGTTAATATGTTAACAAGGAAAGCCTTAAGTAATGCAGTTGGTGCCATAATAGGTATGGTAGAATCTCCGAAGTTAGAGGTCTCAGAGAAACCTCTGGTATTCATGACCATGCTAGGTACTACCACTAAGTGTGGGCTTAAAGTTCAATCATCCCTTGAAGATAAAGGGTTTGAAGTGGTAATATTCCATACCATAGGCATNGGCGGAATGACCTTTGAAGAGCTGATTCGAAGCTATCCGGTAAGGGGGGTTATAGAACTAGGATTAAACGAAATCGGGAATGAGTTGTTTGGCGGAGTTGCCACTGCTGGTCCCAATCGATTGGAGGCAGCTGGCAAGAAGGGGATTCCTCAAATTATTACTCCAGGTAACGCTGATTTTATAAACTTCCTTGCTCCCGACACAATTCCTAGCCAATACCGGTCCCGAAACCTGCTCCCCCATAATCCACAGGCAACTCTAATGAGATTAAAAGCTGATGAAATGAGATTGATAGGCGAAATTGTAGCCAGTAAATTGAACCTAGCCACCGGGCCAGTAAAGGTTTTGATACCTAAGCATGGCTTTTCATCCCTTGGTTATAAGGGAAGGGCTTTCTATGACCCTGCGGCTGATAAGGCTTTCGTTGGTTCATTAGTGAGTTCGTTGAATAAAGCAATTACGGTAAAGGAAATCGATGCGCGCATAAACGATGATAAATTTGCTGACGCAATAGCGAAAGAGTTTCTACAAAATCACTGTAAAACCGAACCGAAGAAAGGATAGACCCTGATGTCCTTGATAAAAGTATTTCAAACCTAATTAAAGGAGGAGTGACATGACTGATAGTCAATACGAAGAGAGGCTGGAAAAGCTGAAGAGTTTACCACAGAGATATGCAACACCAAAAGAGACGTTCTACGCCGCTCCTAGGAAGTCTTGGGTGATACAACAGCGATGGGATATGCCGGAAGCCTTTGTTATCAAGGTAGCCCCGGTCGGTGCTTTCATTATGAAAGAGGACAACCCCAACCAAAAATATAATACTAAGGAGCTTAGAAAAGAAATTGAGGCATCACTGGAAGCCGGCGCCTGTGCGTTCCATACCCATGTTAGGGATGAGCGAGGTGGGCATACCCTGGATGCCAAACTATACCATGAGGTAATTGACCCCATCAAAGAAAAATATGGAAAGAAGGTCCTTGTCTGCGGATGTCCAGAGGGAGGAGCTACTCTGGCTGACTCCCTGCGCCCCGTACTCGAGTTTAAAGGCATTATGGAAACCGCCCCGGTGACAGTTAGCGCGGTTAATTTAGCCGGTGAGTACTCCAGATGTACAACAGTTGATATAATCCGACCCAGCGTGGAACTTATACAAGATATCGGCTGTAAACCCGAAATTGTACTTCACAATCTGGGTGACATTTCAATGGTAAAACGCTGGCTTGTAGATACCGGAGTTCTGAAGAAACCGTATTACTTCCGTCTGGCGGTGGGTAACCCAGGTTGGGGTTATATAGAGGACCCCTACACTCTGTTAGAATGTGTCAGCTATATGACCAGGGAACTCAGAAAGATTGCTCCAGACTGTGCCATAATGCTTGATATGGCCGGAAGAGCCGGACTGTTTTTAGTTCCTTTGGCCATTGTATTAGGTCTGATAGGAGCTAGGGTGGGGATGGAGGATTCCATATACATGTATCCACACAAGGATGAAATGATAAAGGATAATACATCTCTGGTTAGGCACGCGGTAGCGGTAGTAGAGGCTTTAGGACGGAAGGTTGGCACGGCTGACGATTACCGAAAGTTCTTGCGTGAAGGTGGCAGGAAATGAGGCTACAAAGTTCGGATTATGGAGGAGTATCAAACGAGGCGTTTGAATCGGGTTATTGATTTAGCGGCACTTTGTAAGTAAACTCATTAGTTCAAAGGGGAATATTATCATGGCTGAGATTGAATTTGTAGACCAAACTATTCGAGATGCTCAACAGAGCCTATGGGGTTTCCGGATGCCAACCGACATGATACTCTCCATCGCACCAGTGATGGATCAGACTGGATACAGAGCTATAGGAATGGTCGGTGGTCGTGGCGCAGTAGTGGCTATCCGCTACCTTCATGAGAGTATTCTGGAGAGATTCCGGATTCTTTCTCAGGCTATGCCTAGGACTCCTTTGCGTACCTCATATATGGTCGCGGCTGCCTTTGGGTTTGATGTTGAGCCAATCGCAGCTATTGAGCTCTGGATAAGACGAGCAGTTGCCAATGGAATTAAGAGCTTTTGGGTCTGTGATTATCAGAACATGATGAACAGGCTTGCTTATCTTACCGGGGTAGCCAAGGAAGAAGGCGCCGAGGTGGTGGTAGCATTGATGTTTACCCTCAGCTCGGTGCATACTGATGAGCTATATGCCAAGAAGGCTCGCATGCTGATGGAAATGGGAGGAGTTGACGGTATACAGGTAGAAGATACTGCCGGCGTGCTGACACCGGAGCGCACTCGTACCCTCCTGCACGCGATACAACGGGAAACCAAGGACATACCGGTTGAATTCCATGAACATTGTACCATGGGGCTTGCTCCCATGAGCTATGTAGAGGCTATCAAACAAGGTACAAAGATTTTACACACCGCTGTCTCACCTTTGGCTAATGGCTCGTCCTTGCCATCAGCGGAGAATACGATTAGAAATGCTCGTCGTCTGGGTTACACAGTGCAGATTGATGAGGAGGCACTCAAAGCCGTATCTGACTATTTCCGAAGTGAGTCAGAAAAGCGTGGCATGCCGATGGGAAAACCCGTAGAATACAACATCTTTCACTTTGAGCATCAGGCGCCGGGAGGAATGATGGGGACGCTAAGAAATCAGCTCGCTGAGATAGGACAGGCACAACGGATGGATGAAGTTCTAGAAGAAGTAGCTCAAGTACGGGTTGAGTTCGGCTATCCGGTGATGGCCACTCCCTATTCCCAGTTTGTCGTCGCCCAAGCCCTTTTCAACATCACCAGTGGCCAGCGGTATGGAATAATTTCCGACGAAGTAGCCAAGTATGCCCTGGGGTACTATGGGAAACCAGATGGCCCATGGGACCAAAATATCAAGGACAAGATATTGAGTTCACCCAAGGCCAAACGCTTCCAAAATAAGAAGGCCCCAGAAATAACTGTGGATGATTTACGTAAACTTGAACCAGGATTGTCCGATGATGAGCTTTTGATCCGGATTGCGAATCCGGAGGGAGAATTCAAAGAGAAACTCAACGCTTTGTATGGAAGAGAGTAGCGTTCCGTTTCGGTTCCTCTTGGGAATATGCCGATGAGACTAACTTAGAAAGTGGTATAGTTTATGGGGGCAGGTCAAAGAGATAACCCAATACCGAGTGAATCCTCTTGTTATTATAAAACTTCTCAATGAAATATGGAAGTCCAGTCATCACGTTCTCAAACGTATCACACTC
>NZBQ01000011.1 GCA_002688105.1 Dehalococcoidales bacterium
ACTACATCATAGTAGCGTGCCTTACCCTTCCAGGGGCAGGTGTGTTGCCTATCGCCTTCTTTAAAATACTCCCATTTGACCGACTCGGGCGGGAAATAAACATTGCCTTCTACCATTTCATATTTATCGGTTTCCGCGAGTATCTCGCCATTCCAAATCGCTTTGACCATCTCGTCTCTCCCTTTCGCAATGTTTCTAGGTTGCGTTACCAGTAGGCAGTGATAATAGACTAATCTGGCATTTTCTTGGGACCAGACCAGTTCCGGAACGATTCTATCTCTTTTTGCAGGTCATGAGCCAGTTGGTAGCCATGGGAGATAGCCAGCAGGCGATATATCTCGATGGCTGGTTCAGCGAGCTTATCTTGCGCCCGGAGTATGAACACAGGCTCATCGGCACCGACCTTAGGAATATCCACTCTACCATACTTGCCGGATACAGCCATCTTAGCCTCCTCTCACGGATGTTATCTTAATCAGGGGTTAGAAGACCAGTATAAATTATTATGCCGATACTTTGTCAAGTTCTCCGCAAAAACCAGCAATGTTACCCCGACTTTTATTTCTGCGTAAGTATAAGGTAAACTATTGGTTATGCTGAGAGGTGTGAGAGCCAGTGATTAAACAGTTACCTGGTGGTTATAATGGTAAAATTCTAAGGGTGAACTTATCTGACAATGGTATATCTGTGGAGACAATCGATGAGCTATTCTGTCGAAAGTATCTGGGTGGTGCTGGCTTTGTTTCATACTTTTTGTGGAAAGAATTAAAGCAGGGAATTGACCCTTTAGGTGCTGATAACAAACTAATCCTGGCTCTGGGGCCGGTGACGGGGGTTTCGTTACCGGGAAGCGGTCGTCATTGCGTTGGCGCCAAATCTCCCTTGACCGGCGGTATTGCCAAATCAGAGGTTGGCGAATTTTGGGGGTCTGAGCTTAAGCTAGCTGGCTATGATGCCATTATTATCGAGGGCAGGTCGGCGAAACCAGTCTATCTCTGGATTCACGATGGGGAAGCAAGCTTAAGAGACGCCAGCCACCTCTGGGGACAAAAGACTAAGGAGGCACAGCAGACAATTAGAACTGAACTGGAGGATAAGCGGGTACGTGTGGCACTAATAGGACCAGCCGGAGAAAATCTGGTTCGCTATGCTTGCATTATGCATGGTCTCTTTGATGCTGCGGGCAGGGGAGGTCTGGGGGCGGTAATGGGGTCAAAGAATCTTAAAGCTATCGCCGTCAGGGGGCATCAGGCGCCTCAGATAGCGGAGCCTGAACGTCTGAAGGAGTTAAGACAGTGGTTGCTGGCTAATATGCAGTTGGTACATGTTTTTCATGAGTTTGGTACCGGCGCACCTATGGAGAAATGGGAGAGCACCGGTAATCTACCCGTCCGAAATTTCCGTGACGCTTCATTTCCGGGGGTGAAGAAGATAAGTGCCGTAACCGTACGGGACACGATTAGGATAGGAATGGAGGCTTGTTTTGGCTGTCCCGTCCGCTGTAAGAAAACGGTAAAGGTTGAAGAACCCTATCCGGTAGACCCTGCCTACGGCGGACCCGAATATGAGACCTTGGCGGCACTGGGGTCTAACTGCGGCATAGATAACCTCAAAGCTATCGCCAAAGGCAACGAGCTTTGTGGTGCCTATTCGCTGGACACAATTTCAACGGGTGGAGTGATTGCCTTTGCTATGGAGTGCTTTGAGAACGGGCTGCTGAGTGTCAAGGATACCCGGGGTATTGAACTAAGGTTTGGCAATGATGAGGCTATGCTTAAGCTCATCGAGTTGATTGCCAGGCGTGAGGGTATCGGTGAACTACTGGCTGAAGGTACAGCTCGGGCATCCCAGAGCATCGGTGGTCAGGCACAGGAGTTCGCTATCCAGGTCAAAGGCTTGGAGGCCGGGATGCACGAACCACGGATGAAACCAGGGCTAGGGTTGGGCTACATGGTTAATCCTCATGGTGCCGACCATTGTTGTAATATGCATGACACAATGTATGTCACTCAGGAACAGATGCAGGCGCTAAGACCTCTGGGGATGCTTGAACCGGTTCCTGTTGGTGATATCGGTCCCCGTAAAGTAGCCTTATTTAAAGCAGTTCATCTTGAGCAGATTGTATTCGACTCTCTGGTACTATGTGCGTTCTTACCTTATACCTTCGAGCAGGTGGCCGATATTGTAGCGGCGGTCACCGGATGGGATACCGGGGTGATGGAGCAACTGCGGGTGGCTGAGAGAATTTTGACTGTAGCTAGGTTATATGATATCCGGGAGGGGTTTACCGAGGCTGACGATACCCTACCTCGGCGTTTTTTCCAATCTAAGACCAGCGCCGCTCTAGATGTCAAACCGCTTGACCCCGCAAAATTCGAGAAAGCTAAAAGCTACTACTATACTTTGATGGGCTGGCAGGCACGTACCGGAATACCCTTGCCAGAAAAATTGGAAGAGCTGGACATTACCTGAAGATAGCTGACTGGCTATAGTTACTCGGTCTCAACTGGAATAAATATGGAGCCGGTGACAGGGTAGATAATCTCCAGGAAAACGGTTACCTTCGTTTGCGGGTCGGTATTGTCAAAGGTTAATGTATAGGTAGTTCCTTGTGCCTGGTCAGCGATAAAGGAAAATCGGTCGGAGGTGACTAAACCTGTCGTCTCCTGGGCTTCCGCACTGTAGATAGTAGCACTGCCGGTTATGTGAAAACCTATGTTACTGCCTTTTTCAAGATAGAAGTAGCCGTCTGNTTTGTCCCCATCGTCTAATTTTAGAAGGATTGATAATTCGTCATCGGCGGCTACCTCAATTCTCATCTGGTTCATTTGCCACTCCGAGCCTAGTTCTGCTTGCCTGAGTATCTCGGGACCGGTCGGGGATGACGTCTGGATTAGCTCGGCTATTTCTTGGCAGCCAGGGGTGAATACCAGTGATAACAATATGATTGCCGTAAGAATATGCTTGGTCATCGGGAAGTCCTCACTTGATTTAATTTAATCGAGGAAGCGTTAATAGTCAAGTGCTGCTTAGCCTTAGTAAAACGTAGCCCTCTCGCTTTGCTAGGCAATTGTACTCCGGGTATTAGTAATATATACTTGTGTTGGGGCTGGGGAGCGGATGAGTCCCGGTGGGCTTCGCGGACTTCAAATCCGTTGGGGGGCATTAAAAGTGTCTTCGGTGGGTTCGACCCCCATGCGCTCCCGCCAATGTTCTACTTAATTTTTCTCATTTCTTACCCCCTTAGCGATGCCCAGGGGCAGAATAGCGAGAATAACTATTTTACCTCTCTTCAATCTGGTCTGGAGTTTTGACTTCTATTTGAGGAATCCCATTATACTCTTCAATCAGCCCGGTAACACAAATGGTTCTACCTAAATAATAAGTTTCTGGAGGTCGGGGGAAGTTAGCCCGATAGTCCATCCGGATGACCACTATAAATTGCTTTGGATGTGGGAAAGGCGTGCCAAAGTATAGTAAAGTAGGTTTGCCCTCGCTGTCGCTATCCCACTTGGCGTGAACGACCGGCCCACATATCGTAGTCCTTTCGCCAATATGTCGGTCAGCCTCATCCCAGCCGACTGTCCCGTATGGGCTTGGGGCTGGTATAGGTGTCGGCGGCTGTTCTGGCTGACTACAACCGACAACTGAGCTAACCAGCAAAAGAGCTAATCCCCTCATTAGCATTGAATACCATTTGGCTTTACCCTTCATTTAAACCCCCATTTAGCCTATTATTGTAGCCCAAATAGACCCGAAAGCCAATTTTTACTTTACGAGTGTATTTTTACACCATTTCCAGGCTTTCCCACCTGCCCTGTGGGGTTCGTGGGGGTATCCCCGGGGGCACTAGCTTAACCTGAAGCCTAATCCCTGAAAGTTGGTCTCGTAGAGAAATTTCAATTTGTGATAACATTATAGCCGAATGGCATCACGGGGAAAGCCTGAATGAGAAATAGACATATCACCAGATTCGGTTCACCTTTAACTCGGTCTGGAGCACTCTACTTTGCAATCGACCAAGAAGGTCTTATTCAAATGGATATAGATATGCAACTTGAATAGCTACGGGCAAAGGGTAGATTTATCACTTCAGATATTAAGTCTCAAGTTAAGAGTGATGTGCAACGGAGAAAGGCAGAATACTACGATAGAGTAAATCAGATAGGCGTTCCTGACAGACTTAAAGAACTATTCTTAACAACAAGGAAAGCCGAAGCCGAACAGTCTTCCAGAAAGATTGTGCTGTCAGAGCATGATTTGTTCTTGTTAATCCATAATTGCTCCCGAATCCGCTTTACACACCGTTGCAAGTTTAAGCAATATATTCCTGAGCATTTAATAGTGTCGGATACCGACAGAGATGTAATGAAAACAGGTAATCCAAAGAAAACTTTGAAAAAGATTAGCTCTGGTCTGTTAGAACGGAGATATATCCATGTATACTTATTTGAATATGGCTCAGATTGGCGTTGCTTCTATTTCACCCATCAAGATATTGAACCAACGAACAACCACTGGAAATATGGTTGCCACTTACACTACATAAGCCATCTATGGGCAGGATTAAAGAAGAGGTGGATTTGGAATAAATTCAATCAACGGTCTACGGAAATATCGGGCAGCCTTCATATAAGATTTGAGCCATTTGAATTTCCCAACTCAAACGAACCTATAGAGAACTATCTGAATGAAAGTAAGCTACCACCGTGGGCGGTCATCTTTGACCCCAATCTTGCTAACGGGTGTGGTTCTGTTCCATTACCAGTACCACACTTGGCAACCAGAGGATTATGGATAACAAAGGTATCTTTACGATCCAAATCAAATCAATAAGAGTGACTGTAGTGAGATTTTGTAGTGATAAATATATATTATATAAATATTTCATTACTTTTTTCACTACACCTATACTCCGCCTAAGCTTGCTATTGAAGGACTCGTTCGTCACCGACACGGCGGGTTATCTTAGCTCGGTCTAGGTGTTCCAGGAAAGACAGGGCATATTTGCGGCTGGTGTTAAACATATCCCTCACTTCAGCTACGGTCACCCTGCCGTTTGCCTTTAAGTGGGCAGTAACCCTCTCCAGCATCTCATTGTAGGCTGAGGTAGAAAAAACTACCTCGTCGCTTACCTTGACCACACGGCGCTGCTCAATGAGCAAACTGAGCAAATCAGGCTCAGGAATGAGGTCGCCGGGTGGAGTGTAGGGATTTTGGGCTAGCGACTGCAGGAAGACGTCTATCTCTGACTGCTGAGCCTGAGTTAGCTGGATGCGGTGAGTGGGCAGGCGAATGGCGGCACCATCCTCGATGACAGTACCTTCGTTGAGAAGCCCGGGTAAAACAGCCGAGAAGTGTGTTCTCATCTTCAATCGGCTACTTAGTTCCATTTTGGGCATCCCCGGACGAGCCGGGAACCTGTGGTGATAGTCCTGGAGTGCGGCGGTTACTTTTTGGGTTAGACGCTCCCAGCCGGGTATAGTCAGGAAGAGGCGGTGTTCCCCCTGACCCATCTCCATTGCCTTCCCTTGCTGGATTAAGGATGCTATCACCGGCTGGACTTCGGTGACAGGCAGGTCGCATTGAGCTGAGAGAGATGGTAACTCCAGGAGCTGTTTTGCCTCCAGTATTGCCATGATAATCTCTTCGGCCGTGCCTTGCTTCCTGACGCTAAGGCTCTGAATAACGGCGGGGCGAAAGCGACGATATCGTCGGGCATGTGATTCAACGACTTCGCCGCCCCCCAGGGTACCCGTGGATGAATGGATAATGAAGTGGTCGCCCTTGACCAGCGCCACCGGTTTGCTCAGTGATAACTGAGCCCAGGTAGTTTCCCCGGGCTGAAGTTTCTCTTTCTCCAGCAAGCGGACTTTAGCCATCGTCTCAGTAGCGCCGGTATGAAAGCTGACGGTAGTATTATGGGGTAGGGGATGGTGGGCATATGAAAGCAGGCGAAGCTGTACAGTTGACATAACGGTTGATTTCAACCAGCCTGGCTTGGTAAGCACATCCCCGCGTTGTAGCTGGGAAGTAGCAATACCGACCAAATTGGCGGCAACTCTGCTTCCAGGAGTCGCCGTATTTATGCGGGCTTTATGCGTCTGCAACCCCCGTATACGCGACCTCAAGCCAGGGGGGACTATCTCTACCTCCTGCCCGGTGGTGAGTGAGCCATCTATCAACGTTCCGGTGACTATGGTGCCAGAGCCGGCTATAGTGAACACCCGGTCTATTGGGAGCCTCGCCCGTCCAGTATCCTTCCTGGGCTCGATAGCGTCTAAAAGTGTATCAATAGCTGAAGTTAAGTCGGGTAAGTCCTCCCCGGTTACTGCCGAGACGGCCACGACTGGAGCTTGGGAAAAGGTGGTCGGGGCAAGTAATTCCTCTACCTCCATCTTGACCAAGTTCAGCCACTCGTCATCTACTATGTCCTTTTTGGTTATGACCACGATGCCTTTTTTTATTCCGAGCAGGTCCAGAATGGACAGGTGCTCTCTGGTCTGGGGCATCACTCCTTCATTGGCAGCGACGATAAGTAGAGCCAGGTCTATCCCGCCCACTCCCGCCAGCATGTTCTTAATGAAACGCTCATGCCCGGGGACATCAACGATACCTACTTCCCGACCACTGGGCAGCTTTAGCCAGGCAAAGCCCAGGTCAATAGTCATGCCCCGCTCCTTCTCCTCACGCAATCGGTCAGGGTCAATTCCGGTCAAAGCATGCACTAAGACTGACTTACCATGGTCTATGTGTCCGGCAGTACCCAGCACGAACATCATATGCCCCCTTTGGTGGCTTTGACGACTATCAGGTATGCTGCAGGTCAGTAGTTACCCTTTGGAGGGCTTGAAGCACGACCTCATCCTCTTCAGGAAACACGGAGCGTGGGTCGAGAAGCAAAACATTATCACTTATTCGTCCTACGACTGGTATCTCTTGACAACACAGCCTTTGGCTTAATGTTTGAGCTATATTTTGGTGTTTTCTTTTCTCGGCTTCTCCCACGGTGACGAGCCTGGTGGGCAGGGTATCTCCGGGCAAGCTGCCGCCCCCTATCATAGTCTCCCCCTCCACCACTCTGGCCAAGCCTTGGAGAGGTTGAGCCCATAATCTGGCTCTCCGGTCAATATCTTCCAGAGAAGCTGAAATCATGCGCCATACCGGGATTTTGTTTACCGCTTCATCCTTCAGGTAGTGAATTAAAGTAGCGGCTAGGCCGGCCAGCCTTATCTTGTCAATTCGCACTGCCCGTGCCAGCGGGTGTTTCTTTAATTTATCAATAAGTTGTTTCCTGCCGACAATAATGCCGGCTTGAGGACCACCCATAAGCTTATCACCAGAGAAGAGGACCAGCCCAGCGCCAATGGCAACGCTTTGTGGTACCATTGGCGCTGGGTCGAGTCCGAATCTGGTCGTGTCCAGGAAACTGCCGCTGCCCAGATCATCAAATACCGGTAGCTCATAGTGTTTGCCCAGCGTTACTAACTCGTCAAGGGTAACAAAGTGAGTGAAACCCATTAGCCTGAAGTTGCTGGAGTGAACACGCATTAAGGCTGCTGTCCGTGGGTTAATCGCCTGTTCGTAGTCAGTGATATAGGTGCAGTTGGTGGTTCCTACCTCAATTAGCTTCACTCCACTTTGGCGCATGACATCGGGGATGCGAAAACCGTCACCAATCTCCACGGCTTGACCCCGGGAAACAATTACCTCCTTCTTTTTAGCTAGTGCGGTAAGGACTAGCAGCACCGCTGAGGCATTGTTGTTTACTACCAGCGCTGCCTCAGCCCCGGTTAGCTGGCAAAGAACCGGCTCAAGGTGAGTATTGCGGGAACCCCGTTTTCTACTATCGAAGTCAAGCTCCAGGTTGC
Source organism: Dehalococcoidales bacterium (assembly GCA_002688105.1). Taxonomy (GTDB): domain Bacteria; phylum Chloroflexota; class Dehalococcoidia; order Dehalococcoidales. The sequence continues at coordinate 7,872 of NZBQ01000011.1, forward strand.
AGTAGCCCTTAGCCATCGCCTCCATAGCGGCTATGGCTTCTTGGCTGAGTGGAGCACGCCCCAGATTGGTGTGGAGTATGACGCCGGTAGCATTAATTACGGGGCGCAGGGTGGGGCTTGCTAAGGCGCGTACCTGGGTACAAATAGATTCCGCTATTTCACTAACGGACGGGCACGGGTTGCTGGCAGCGATAGATAAGCGTACCTGTTGCAGATACCGGCGGATAAAATCCACTATCAAGGTATGAGGATAGTTCTGCTGAAGTTGCCTGATACGCTCTTCGGAGAGCAGTCTATCCACGCTGGGAAGGTTACGAAACTCTTTGTCCATTGCGCTTACGGTATTTTAATATATCTAGGCTAACTTTAAAAGCTACCATACCAGTCCGAAACGTGCCATTGTGAGAGATTACCATGCCTTCGGCTCGCAATGACGAAGAGAGGAGGTCATGTGTTACTAATCATATGAACCAGTACGCGGCTTTGCCCTTTTAACCAGAGAATGCTAAAATACCAGATGGAACTGGAGTCTAATCTGCAGTTTCAGTAGTGGAGGCGTTAAATGGATAAGAGGGTAAATCCTCGCTTGACTGAAACCGTTAGTGGGTCTGGCTGAGCTTCCAAGATAGGTCCGGGAGACCTAAACAAAGCCATGTGCGTCCTACCTGAGATGTCTGACCCCAATCTGCTTGTAGGATTAAGGAGTCCAGATGATGCCGGCGTCTACCAGCTAACCGATGACCTGGCTATCATCCAGACCATAGATTTCTTCACGCCTATAGTAGATGACCCTTACACTTTTGGTCAGATTGCTGCTGCTAATGCCTTGAGTGATGTCTATGCTATGGGTGGCAAGCCACTGACAGCTATGAATGTAGTCTGCTTTCCGATAAAGTCTATGGATATTTCCGTCTTGCAGGACATCCTTAAAGGTGGGGTGGATAAGATGCTTGAGACAGGGGTGTTACTGGTGGGGGGACATAGTGTGGAGGATAACGAGCTCAAATATGGGCTTTCTGTTACCGGTACCGTGCATCCCAAACGGCTGGTAACTAAGTCCGGGGCTAAAGCAGGAGATAAATTGATACTTACTAAACCGCTGGGAACCGGTATCATAAGCACTGCGGTGAAAGCTGAAATGGTTGACGAAGAGACGGTAGTCAGGCTTACAAAGTGTATGGCAACGCTGAATAACAAAGCCTCAGAGTTGATGCAGGAGGTAGGGATTCATGCCGGCACTGATATTACTGGTTTTGGATTTCTCGGGCACACCACCGAACTGGCTCAGAACAGCCAGGTTGGTATCAATATCTCCTCTACTTCAATTTCTTTCTTGCCGAGAACAGAAGAATTTGCCCAGCAAGGATTATGCCCGGGTGGGCTGCGCCGGAATAGAGAGTTCTACTCCACGGCGATAACAATTGCCAGCGAGGTGCCCCTTCATATAAAGGACATCCTGTTTGACCCCCAAACCTCCGGGGGATTGCTAATCTGTCTGGCTCCCGGGAAAGCTGAACTTTTGCTAGACAGCTTGCGACAGGCAGGTGTGGAAGATGCCACTGTCGTTGGAGATGTGGTCAGCGAGCCAAAAGGGACGGTTACGGTAAAGTAGCGCTACTCAATCTTATTCTAACTTCCCCCGGGGTACCGTCGGCTGAGACAGCCACTGGTCATTTCCTGGCTCACATTCTAATCCGAATGTCTCTGAGAAGGAATTGATTAAGCTATCAATAATGGTTTTGACCTCTATGGGACGTTCCAATAATTGTGAAAGTGATGTCATCATTTCACTTCTCAAGCCACAGGGTCTTATATATTCAAAATACCGCAGGTCATTGCTTACATTCAAAGCAAAGCCGTGCATAGTAATGTAGCGATTGACATGTATACCTATTGAACAAACTTTCTTTTCGTGTACCCAGACACCGGGGTGCTTTAACACCCGCTGACCTTGGATACCGAGACCAAGCAGTAACTTGATAATAACTGACTCCAGTTTCCAGATATACTCACGCACACTGAGGCCGTTCTCTTTGATGTTAAGTATGGGGTAGCCTACCAGCTGTCCCGGACCATGGTAAGTGATGCCACCCCCACGATTGGTAAGAAAGACGGCTATTTCCTCCCCGGTCAGTATCTCTGGAGGAACAATCAAGTCCTCTTCTCCCCTAAATCGTCCTATGGTGACCACTGGTGGGTGCTCCAGTAGCAGTAATACATCGGGAACATCACCCTCAGCTCTCGCCTGCGTTAATCTTTGCTGCAGCTTTAAGGCAAGCTCGTATGGCATTATTCCCAGGTGACCGATGATACATACTTTCCGGTATGGTAAACGGCTTTTCTTAGAATCCGGGCAGTTAGCTTTTTTCTTCGTGGCAATGCTCATCGTCAAAATCTATATCTATGTCACCTCTACCAGCGTAAGTCTAGTTTCCTGGCGGCGGTGGCCTCGTCCAGCCGCCTGATGGGTGTGTTGTGTGGGGCGGTGTGCAAGATTTCAGGATTTTCCTCCGCCTCTTTAGCTATTTTTTTCATAGCGTCAATGAAAGCATCCAGTGTCTCTTTACTCTCCGTCTCAGTAGGCTCTATCATGATAGCTTCCTCAACTACCAGCGGGAAATAGATGGTAGGAGGGTGGAAGCCATAATCAAGCAGACGCTTGGCGATGTCTAATGTCCTGATCCCTTTGGCCTTTTGTCGCTTCCCAGAAAATACTACCTCGTGCAGGCAGGTGCGGTCATAGGGCAGGTAATAATATGCTTTCAGTTTCTCCTTAAGGTAGTTAGCATTTATGACCGCGTTCTCACTGACCTCCTTCAGTCCTTCCGCGCCTAAAGAGCGTATATAAGCATAAGCCTTAATCATCACCCCAAAGTTCCCGTAAGCTGCACCCAGACTGCCGATAGTCTTGGTTGATGAGGTAAATATGTACTTTCCCCTGTTCTTCGTCACTGATGGAGAGGGTAAAAAGTCGGTCAGAATTGGTTTGACGCAGACGGGACCTGACCCCGGCCCACCGCCTCCGTGTGGAGTACTGAAGGTTTTATGAAGGTTCAACTGGACACAATCAAAGCCCAGGTCACCAAATTTCACTCTTCCCAGCAGAGAATTCAGGTTAGCTCCGTCACCAAACAGGAGGCCTCCCCTTTCATGTACAAGCTGGCTTATCTCAGCTATTTGTGGGTCAAAGAGAGCCAAAGTAGTGGGTATGGTCAGTGCCAGAGCGGCTACCTCCTCGTTCATCATAGATTTCAGGCTCTTGATATCTAAGTTGCCTTTGTCGTTTGAGGGTATGGTGACGGCCTTAAACCCACACATAGCGGAAGTGGCCGGGTTTGTGCCATGAGCTGAGTCTGGTAACAGTATCTTCTGCCTGATCTTATCCCCCCTGGACTGGTGATATGCTTTCACCATCAATATGTTGGCAAGTTCTCCCTGGGAGCCGGCCATGGGTGCCAGGCTGGTCGCGGCCATACCGGTAATCTCAGTTAAAAGTTCCTGCAACTCGGACATAAGCCGTAGTGCTCCCTGGACAGAGTCTATCGGCTGGTAGGGATGGACTGAGGTAAAGCCGGGGAGTTTAGCCACCTCCTCATGCCATTTTGGATTGTATTTCATGGTGCAGCTTCCCAGGGGGTAAAATCCCGTGTCTACGCCATAGTTGAACTTGCTGAGAGAGGTGAAATACCTGACGAGTTCACCTTCGCTTACCTCAGGTAACCCAAGCTCTTGGCGGAGAAGCTCTTTGGGCGGTAGCTTTGACGGAGGTACCTCCAGAGGTGGAAGACTGCAACCAATCTTGTCCGGTTGGCTAATGCTGGGAAGTGACTTATGCTCCATTTGCCAGTCCCTCCAGAATTTTTACTAACCTGTCTATCTCCTGTTTGGTGTTTACCTCGGTGATGCAGAACAGCATCCCATTGTCTATTAGGTGGCTCACCTCTAAGCCACCGATTATATTTTCGTTAAAAAGCGCTTGGTTAATCTGGCTGGGTGCCACCGGGCAGCGCACCACAAATTCTTTGAAGAAGGGCTGCTGAAAAGTGAGGGAATATCCCTTGAGTTTACCTATGACATCGGCGGCATAGTGGGCCTGGTGATAGCATAACTCAGCTACACGGCGGAGTCCGTTTTTCCCCAGGGTCGTTAGATAAACCGTTACCGCTAGTGTCACCAGAGCTTCATTGGTGCAGATATTGGAGGTAGCCTGTTCCCTCCTGATATGTTGTTCGCGGGTCGATAGAGTCAGGACATAGCCGGTTTGACCATCGACATCCACGGCCTTACCCACAATTCTACCCGGCATTTGACGCAGGTATTCCTTCCGGCAGGTAAAGATACCTAAACCCGGTCCCCCAAAGCTTATCGGGTTACCCAGTGACTGTCCCTCAGCGACAACAATATCAGCTCCGTAATCTCCGGGTGGCTTAAATATTCCCAGAGAAATAGGGTCAACTATGACGATGAGCAGTGTCCCCACCTCGTGAGCCTTCTGGACATATGACTTTATAGCCTCGAAATAGCCAAAGAAATTGGGCTGTTGGACTATTAGACAAGCATAGTCTGGAGGCAGATTGACTGAATCTGGCTCGACCTTATCCAGGGGGATATCGTGTCCCCTGGCATAAGTATCAATTACCTGGTAATACCTCGGGTTTACCGTGGACAGCACGGCGACCTTGTCTCTTCTTGTGATTCGGCATGCCATTAAGGCTGCCTCGGCTGCCGCTGTACTCCCATCATACATCCCGGCGTTGCTCACTTCCATTCTGGTAAGTTGGCAGATGAGCGACTGATAATCATAGATGGTTTGCAGCGTCCCTTGGCTGGCCTCAGCCTGATATGGGGTGTAAGCCGTATAGAACTCGCTTCGACCGGTGATGTGCCCAATCACGCTGGGGATGAAGTGCCGGTAGAAGCCGGCTCCTAGAAAACAGGAGTAATCATCCAAATTCGCATTGAGGTTTGATAGCTGACGAAGTTCCTCTTTAAGTTCTAGCTCGGAGAGAGGCGGCGGTAGTTTGAATTGGGCATTGCGGAATTCTTTCGGTACATCCTTGAATAGCTCATCCGATGAGCTGACCCCAATCTCTGACAACATAGTGCTGCGGTCAGCATCGGTATTCGGTAAATAGGGTGATGGCATTTATATCGGTTCCCTTCCGCTTATTTTGAACCTTCTTGAGATAATTTAGCTTCAAATTTATTATATTCGTCGCTGTTCATCAATGCTTCAGGTTCTGAAGGCTGGCTCAATTCTAACCTGACCAGCCAGCCGTCTCCGTAGGGGTCTTCATTTACCAGGTTGGGCTCATCAATGGCAGTTTGGTTGACTTCCAATACCTGTCCGCTGACCGGTGCGAAGAGACCCGAAACTGCTTTCAGAGATTCTATCTCGCCCATCTTTTGGGACTTTTCCACTTGAGTGCCGGAGGTGGGCAAGTCAAGAAAAACTATATCTCCTAATTGAGATTGGGCATAATTGGTAATACCTATCTTCCCCTTATCTCCGGACTCAGGACAAATCCATTCATGTTCCGATGTGTACTTGCATTCCTTTGGGTTCATTTTATGCTCCTCTTTTATATAATTGCTTATTGACTATACTTCACCTTCCCCAAATAAAAAGAGGTTAACCTACACTAAGCAGGTTAACCCCTGTCCTTTTGCCTGAGAGATTGCCCGCCACTATGTTTGCGGCCTTACTCCTTCGGCGCCCTCATCTGGGGTCTCTCCAGAGGTTTTGCTTGCGGTAGTCCTTTTGCCTGAGAGTTTCAAGCCACAGAGCCTGTACTCTATGTCTCTTTCACCTTCGGCTCCCTGTACAGGGTATCTCCTACCGTAAACCGTCTATCTGCGAGCAAACTATATAGCATATTCTCTGTAGTTGTCAAGTCATCTCTGTTGCAGATTCTGGTCATTTTCAGTTGGCGGGCACTACCTGTGGTGCTGTTGCTATCTGTTATAGGGCTCTGGGGCGCTGCCGATTACCTTGTCAAGCCCCTGAGTTCAGCTAGCCTAAGCACGGCTGTTACCAGAGTTCTGAGCCGGAGAAAGTCATGATGACATGTCGTCTGGGTGGACGGCAGGATTGATGACATTAAGCAACGAAAATTACCGGTGGTGATTAATATTCTTGGGGTAACCGGCTTAATTTGGCTAAACTAAATACCGGACCGTCTCGGCAGACATACTGGCTGCCTATATTGCATCGACCACACATCCCCAGCCCACATTTCATTCTCATCTCCATGGAGAGGAGTGTTCTCTCCGGCGGAAACCCAAGCTCCTCGACAACGGGCAGGGTGAACTTTATCATCGCTGGCGGTCCACAGACCAGCGCATAGGCCTCCTCAGAACTGGGGGCGACTTCTTTAGTAACGGCAGGGACGAACCCCACTTTACCTGCCCATTCCTCATCTCCGGTATCAACGGTGAGGTGTAGATGAATATCGCTTCTCTTCCCCCACTTCTCGAGGTCGTCCTTATAAAGCAGTAGCCCGGGTCTCCTGGCACCGTAGATGACGGTAATATCCTTGAAGTTGTCCCGGTTCGTCTCATCCAGCGCCAAGTTGGTAAGTGCTCTCAGAGTAGAGAAGCCAAAACCCCCGCCAATCATAACCATGTTCTTGCCTTTGAGTTCCTCTATGGGGTAGCCGTTACCCAAGGGTCCCCTTACCCCCACTGTCCTGCCTGCCTCCATGTTATGCAGAGCCGTGGTCACCACTCCTATTTTGCTAACGGTGAACTCAAGACGTCCTGGCTGTGTAGGGGAAGATGCCATACCAAAGGGGGCTTCTCCTTTACCCAGGACAGATAGCTCGACAAACTGACCCGGTATATACTTAAAGTCTGCCTCATCCTCTTGATTAACAAAAGAGAGGGAGAAGGTCTTAATATCCCAATCGTCGGTTTCCACCGTGACCTTGTCTATTCTCATTGGTAAAGGTAAATACGGATTCTTCACTTGACACTCTCTAACTGCGCTATGCTGTTCAGTACCTGGCGGATATCTAGGTTGACCGGACATTCGGTGATACAACGACCACAACCCACACAACCAATCTGGTCGCAGGAATCTAAAAGATAGCTGAATTTGTGCATCATCCTTTGTCTGAATCTCTCCTTACCCGTGGGCCGGGGATTGGCTCCGGACGCCTGTAGAGTAAACAGGGGGAACTGGCAGGAATCCCAGAGGCGGACTCTCTCTCCGCCTGAACCGATCGTCTCATCAACTATATCAAAGCAGTGACAGGTAGGGCAGAGATAGGTGCAAATCCCACAGCCGAGGCACTTCTCAGTCAACTGCTGCCAGACCGGGTCGTCAAAGATGCTGTCCAACTTCTCTTTCAATCCCTCTGTCTTCACCCCCGGACCCATGGACGCCTCTGCCGTCTTGATAACTCCGGCAGCCAAATCCAGTTTTTCCTTCCCGGTATCCTCAAACCCTTTCTTATCTAAGAGCTTTGCCCCCTTATCACTCACTATCTGAACTACATATTCATCACCAATATCTATCAGCAGGAGGTCCGAGCCTTCTGTGGAAAATGGTCCTCCGCCTACTGAGTTGCAAAAGCAGCTAGCTCTGGGTGTTGTGCAGCCTATGCTCACTAATACTGTGTTAGCTCTCCGGTTTAAGTAGTAAGGGTCCTTGAAATCTCCGCCGAAGACCTTGTCTAAAAGCGTGAAACTCATGGCATCACAGGGACGGATGCTAAAGATTAGCCGGGGCTTCTCTGGACCTGACGGTACCTCTAATTCACCGGTATCTTTGGTGGAGCTGTAGCTGAACAATGTTTCCGACTGAGGAAATAGTAGCTGTTTGGGTGGCATTTTGGAGTTCGGGTAATCGAGGAGTGCTTCACTGCTCGAGCTAACCTTCTCGAAACTGATAAGACCATCCATCTCTACCGGGGCAAACGCCTCGTAGTCCTCGATAAGCTTATCAAGGAAGCTGGCTATATCTGTTTTCTTGATAATCTTGGCTTTCATACTTCATATCCTGCATTCCGGCTTACGGGTGCAATATAAACTCCTCAGCGTCATCTGGTTTAAATGTAGATAAAGGAGCTACTTCCTCCAGGTTCAGCCCGGCTTCGTAGTCAAATCGCTCCTTTACATCCTTGGTCAGTTTTCGGTTTAGCTTCCTGATATCAACCCCCATCGGGCAGGCTCGCTCACAGGCTCCGCATTCAACACAGCGTCCCGCCAGATGGAAGGCACGCATAATGTGAAAGATAGCAGTGTCACTGGCCTCGGTCGTCTTGCCTATCCACTGCGGCTTGGAGCAGTCCACAAAGCATTCCTGGCAGTAACACAGGGGGCAAGCATTCCGGCAGGCGTAGCAGCGGATACATTTGGCAAACTCTTTGGAGAAATATTCCTCTCGCTCCTCGGGTGTGAGAGCTTCAAATTCGGCTACATCCAGGTATGGTTCAGTATCCAGCTCCTTTACCGTATCCCCCACTAAGATGTCGTATATCACCGGGTTTCGATGAGTGCAGACCTTACAGGAAGGGTGGAGGAACTCATTCCGGTTCAGAACTTTTTCAAAATTTTTTCCCTTAATGATGAGTCTATCATCCTTTTCCTCAACCTCCTGAATCTCATTGCCTTCGAGCGCCGACCTGACCATTCCTCTATCAACCATTCCCTGGCAGGGAACGCCGATTATTACTACCTGGTCTCGGCTAATCTGGTTTTCTTTGATAAGTTCGACCACAGCCCGCGCATCACAGCCTTTAGCTATGATGGCAATTTTATCTGACCTTTTCACCAGATATTTAGCTAAATTGTTTTCGCAAAACGAGTCCCAAATCAACCCATTTACCTCCCCATCTTGTCTTACAAAACAGGGAGTGCTGCACATTGGCGTGGTGCCACGTGCGAACCCGATGACCAGGTCAACCTTCTTCTGCTGCAGGAGGTCTCGGGCTACTTCTCGTATCTTATTCGTTAATTCTGGCATCTTAATTCATCTCAAGTTTTGGATTTGACCAGCTTTTTGGCTGGGCCTAGAGCCTTTACCTTTTCGGTAACCTCGGCTATCACTTTAGCGAACTTTACCCCTTCCGAGGCTGATACCCAACTGAACTGAATACGTCCTTCCTCAAGACCGGTATGCTCCAGAAGACTCTTTAGTAAAACGAACTTTCTCCTGGCGCTGTAGTTGCCGGTTAGGTAATGACACTCGCCGGGGTGGCATCCACTGATGAGTACCCCATCGACACCGTGCTGCAAGCTGGCTAGAATAAAGAATGGATTTATTCTCCCTGAGCAGGGAACTCGAATAACCCTGACAGTAGGTGGATACTGTATCCGGCTGGTGCCGGCCAGGTCAGCACCGGCATAGCTGCACCAGTTGCACAGAAAAGCGACTATCTTTGGTTTCCAGTCCTTAGATTCTACTATCATTCACACCTTAAAGAGCTTGAATTAAAGTCAAGGTCTGCTGGTCACTGACTCCCCCTATATCCAGAGCACTGCTTCGACAGGATGAAGCGCAGACCCCACATCCCTTACACAGGGCTTCATTGACCACTGCCACCTTCTCCTTGGCCTCTACCTCTATAGCGCTAAAAGGACAAACCTCCTGGCAGACTCCACAACCGGTGCACTTCCACTTATCGGTGACACAGATGGCACCACTGGCTTTCATCGTCTTTTGAGCCAGTATCGTAATGGCTCGAGAAGCTGCTGCCTGGGCTTGGGTAATGCTTTCATCAATAAACTTGGGGCTGTGGGCTAGGCCGCACATGAAGATGCCATCGGTAGCAAAGTCCACCGGACGAAGCTTCATATGGGCTTCCATGAAGAAGTTATCCTCATTCAAGGGCACTTTGAGAAGCTGGGATAATTCCTTATTATCGGTCGATGGAACGGAGGCTGTGCTCAGGGATACTATATCGGCATCTACCATAAGGCGCTGACCTAAGGTAGGGTCGGTTACAGTAACCCTCAGGATAGATTGGTCATTTTCCGTCACTACCTCTACCTCAGGCTTATCGTCTACATCATAACGAATAAACTTTACTTCTTTATCGGCGGCTTCTCGGTAGTAATCCTCCCGAAAGGCGTAAGTCCTCATATCTCGATAAAGAAGGTAGATTTCCATCTCCGGGTTTATCTCTTTTAGCTTGAGGGCATTCTTTATTGCCAGACTGCAGCATACTCGACTGCAATAGGGTCGTTCGCTATCTCTCGAGCCGACGCATTGAATCATCACCAGGCTGTGGCAATCTTTAAACTTCTCGCTGTTCTTGGCTAACTCCTCTTCCAGTTCCAGTGAGGTTAATACCCTGGGGTCTTGTCCGTAGAGATACTCGGCAGGTTTAAATTCCTCAGCTCCAGTGGCAACAATGGTTACCCCGTGGGCTATCTCTTTAACTTTCCGTTCGGCTCCCTCCGCTATCTTGGTGGTAAAGTTGCCCACATAACCGGAGAAGTCAACGATGTTGGCTTCGGTATGTACCTCGATTAAAGGATTTTTATGAACCTTCTGGATAAGTTTCTGAAGGTAGGTTTGGACATCTCGTCCTTCAATAGTATTTTGAATTCTTCTGGCTATCCCACCCAGTTCTTTATCTTTCTCAACCAGGTAAACCTTGAATCCTTGATTTGCCATGGTTAAAGCGCTTACCATGCCGGCGATGCCACTCCCAATAACCAGGCCGGCATAGGTTATGTCATAGGGTAATTGGTACAGGGGCTTGAGGAGACTGGCCTTAGCCACTGCCATTCTCACCAGGTCTTGTGCCTTTCGGGTGGCTATCTCTCCGTCTCTCGTATGCACCCAGGAACACTGCTCACGAATATTAGCCATCTCGAATAAGTAAGGATTAATTCCGGCCGACCTGAGAGCATCCTGAAATAGCGGTTCATGTGTCCTCGGGGTGCAGGCAGAAACCACTACCCGGTTAAGCCCTTTCTCCCTGATGGTCTCGGCCATGTGGGTAACTGAGTCGATGGAACAGCTAAATAAGTTTTCCTCAGTATGAACAACCCCATCCAGTCTTTTGGCATACTCAACTACCTTTGGTATATCTACTACCCTGGCGATATTAGTGCCACAGTGGCAGATAAAGACGCCTACTCTCGGCGGTTCTCTGGTGACATTCCGCTCCGATGGGTACTCCTTCTCTTCAATTAATGTTCCTCGCTGGTCCGAAAGAAGTTGTGAGGCAAGCGATGCTGCCCCGCTGGCCATAGTAACTGAGTCAGGGATATCCATAGGGGCGTGAAATACACCACAAGCATAGATTCCGGAACGGGAGGTCTCAGTAGGGGAGAAACCAGGACTCTCACAGAATCCGTACTGATTAGTTCCAACGGACAGTTTATTTGCCAGCTGCCGGTGGCCGTCAGTTGAGGTCAGACCTATGGAGAGTACAACCAGGTCAAATTCTTCATCCTTCACCTCAGTCCCATTAACACGATACCTGAGCACCACATTTTTTGTCTCCGGTGTCTCTTTTAAAATTGATACCTTGCTCCATATAAACCGGACTCCGGGGGTATTTTGTGCTCTCTCGTAGTATCGCTCGAATCCCTTACCGTAGGCACGGATGTCATTGTGGAGTATAACCGCTTCAAGTTCGGAGTTATGTTCCTTGGACAATATCACCTGTTTTATGGCATACATACAGCACACCGCGGAGCAGTAGGTATTATCGCAGGTGGTGTCCCGGGAACCAACGCACTGAATCCAGGCTATCTTCTTGGGATGTTTTCTGTCTGAAGGACGCAATAACTCTCCGCGATAAGGTCCGGAAGCACTCAATATACGCTCGAACTCAAGGCTGGTAACTACATTGCTCAACTTGGGGTAACCATATTGGCTCTGTAGCTGTGGCTCGAAGGCTTCATAGCCCGGGGCTAAGATTACGCTGCCAACCTCGACTTCCATTTTCCTCTCTTGCTGGTGGAAGTCTATCGCCTTATTTTTACAAACTAGTACGCAAATCTGGCACGCTTTTCTCTTGGTGAAGAGGCATTGGGCGGGGTCAACTACCGAGGCGGCTGGTACCGCCTGTGGCAGATGAATGTGAATACATTTGAGAGTGGCTAGCTTCTCATTATAGACATCAAGGATATTTACCGGACAATATTCAGCGCAGGTTCCGCAAGCGGTACATTTATCCACATCAACGTATCGAGGTTCCTGGAGTAGGGTTACCCTGAAATTCCCTGCCTCACCATCAATACTATCAATTTGAGCACCGGTTATGATGGATATGTTCGGATTGGTAGCACATTCAATAAATTTGGGAGATAAGATGCACATGGAGCAGTCATTAGTGGGAAAGGTTTTATCCAGCTGAGACATCTTGCCGCCAATGGCTGGTCCCTTGTCCACCAGATAGACCTTGAAGCCAGAATTGGCCAGGTCTAGCGAAGCCTGTATGCCACTGACCCCCGCCCCGACGACCATTACTGCTCCCACCTTACCTTCGGCAGGAATTGGAGTCAGATTTTCATTATCGCTATTGGTCATAATCTTCTTTGCTACTCGGTTTGACTTTCAACGGGTAACAATTCCGTAAACAATGTAATATGTCGGCTAAATTACCTCTTGAACTATTTCCGAAATATCTTTAATCTCGAGGGTATCACCCTTATTCACTGTCAACACACTGTCCTTAAAGTTGAGAATGCAGTAGGGACAGGCGGTAGCCAGCATCTCGGCTCCCATCTCGATCGCTTGTTCTACTAGGATATCGGAGAACCGCTCACCCTTCTTGGTTTCCATAAAGATTCTACTCCCACCACCGCCACAACAAAGGCTGTTTTCCCGTGAGTCAACCTCGTCCATTAACTCCAAGCCGGGGATATTTTTTAACACTTTTCGGGGTTCATCATATACGTCCTGGTGGCGCCCGAGGTAGCAGGGGTCATGGTAAATAACCTTTTTATTGAGCTTGTTTTTAAACTTGAGTTTACCTTTGTCAACGAGTTTAGCCAGATATTGAGTAAAGTGGGTTACATTAAAGTTGCCCTCAAGCTGGGGGTATTCATCCTTGAACGTGGTATAGCAGTGGGGAGAGCTGACCACTATATCCTTTACTCCGCTTTCATTGAAAGTCTCGATATTACTTTTCGCCAAATGCTCAAATACGCTGTCGTTGCCTGCCTTGCGGACACTCTCACCACAGCAGCTCTCTTTAGAACCTAGAATGCCAAAGTCTGCTTTCGTTTTTTGCAGTATGCTGGCGGTAGCTCGGGCTATGCTGCCGAGCTCAGGGTCATATGCCGGGACACATCCCGGGAAATACAATAACTTATTATCCTTGGTGAAGGTCTTAACCTCGAGGTCACGTACCCAATTAGCGCGCTTCTCTCGTTCCTCTCCCCATGGATTGCCAACGCTGCCCAGGCTGGCCATGGTGACACGGAGGCTTTCGGGAGCCATGCGATATTCAATCATTATGGTACGTGCGGCTCGTATGATATCGGTTATGCCGACGCCGCGGGGACAGCGACTGACACACATATTGCACGTAGTACATAGCCACCATTCTTCCTCCTCCAACTCAAGCAAGCCAAATTGTGCCTGGCGTATCATCTTGTGGGGTAGGAAAGTTCTGACTAGATTCCAGGGGCAGCTGGCAGTGCAAAGTCCGCACTGAAAGCACAGCTTTAGTTCTTCACCGCCGGCTTCCTTTATAGCATCGGCGGCTTCTTTAAATGGCGCTACGGTTTCCACGATATGCCTTCCTCTTCATCTACCAATGTTAAAGCGGCACTAGGACACACTTTTACACATTGAGGGTCTGGTGGCTCTCCACAAAAATCACACTTTAACGGGGTATCAAGACCAGGTTCTTTGAAAATAGGTCTAGCCGGGCAGGAGGCACGACAAAAAATGCAGGCATCGTATTCGTGACCGTCAATTATGGCGGTATGTTTTGAATTACACATCGCTTCGGTATACGGCCCAGCTATCATTGGCAAAATAAGGTCTCCTTCTCGAAAAACCCTTATTCGGGAAATTTGGGGGTTGACCTTACTTTCAGAGTGCTGGAGAGAGCAGGCTATCTCACACAAACGACAACCCACACACTTAGCAGCCTCTATTTTTATCCTTTTCATCATTACCTCACTGAATGAAGTCTAATCTTCTTCATCCCCAGCAAGCTTTCTGTTCCCGTCTCATCCCCCACAAATCGTTTGCATTATATGAAGCTCATCTCCACTTTTCACTGGCTTATCCAGTTCCTCGTGGGAGATGCTGTTGGTATTAATGACAAGCCAAAAATGCTCACGCACCTTACCATTTTCATCAAATAGCACTCCCTTAGCCCTGGGGTAATGATTAACAAAGTTGTTAAGACACTGACCCACCGTGTTACCATTTACCTTGGCGACGTTCACTATATCTGGGGAGGGAGCGATATAACCATGGAAGTATACCTTGGCACTCATTTTTTACTCCTGCTTTGTCGTGTGGGGGCTAACTTTAGGTTTTTTCCTTCTTCCTCCAGCCCCAGTTCAGTAAGTTTCTCCGGGGTGGGAACACCATTCTCATCCCATCCTCTCAGCTGGTAATACTCGGGTAACATCATCTCGAGTTCATGCACCTGTCCTTTAACCGGTCCGTTTGGCATTGGTTCTTTGAGCATCCTTGGGGGTAGAGTATCATCCTTTTTGGTGAGTCCGGCTCTTATATTGAACAGCCGTTCTAAGTTCCAGATTCTTTCTCCAGCACGCAGCATGCTCTCTTTATCATAGCCGGCACCGGTTACTGACTCCAGAGCGGCAAGTACCACCTCCGGCAACTTATCTGCGGATATGGCGCGGAAGTTGAAGAAACAGTGGCCTGCCGAATCGTGCACTGCCATCAGGTTTTGAAGACCTTTAAGTATCGTCGGTTTACCCTCTATGCTTGTAGGGTCAGAAAGCTCAACGAAGTGCATGATGCCTTTCATATGGCAAGCCCCTCGGTTAGAGGTAACATATCCCAGTCCCCTGCCCTTAAGTGCCCGGGGCTCGTAGGCAGAAAAGCTTTGTTTCTTCACCCCCATGAATAGCTCAGGGTGGCCGTGTTTTTCGGCTAATCCATACCCGCCCTCGGCGAGCGTATCTCCGAAACCCTGGCGCAGCCCGGTCTGTTTGGTAAGCTTAACCATAGCTCTGGCGTCACCGAAGTTTAATTTGAACCCTATATCTTTCTCGGGTAGAAATCCCTTCTCAAAAAGCTCCATGGCACAGGCAATGACGCCACCCATGTCTATGGTATCCATTCCCAATTCATTGCAGAGGTAATTAGCCTTAGTGATAGCGGATAGATTGTTTACTCCACAACTGCCGCCGAGGAGCCCAATTGATTCATATTCTGGGCCTTCGCCTTCAAGCCCGTCAGCCTTGAGTTCAGTCCACCGGCCACAGGCGATGGGGCAGGAATAGCAAGAGACCGGTCTTTTTAGAATGGTATCCCTGAGGGTTACTCCATTAATCTTGTCGACTCCCTCAAGGACTCCCTCCTGGAAATTTCTGACCGGGAAGATGCCCATTTTACTAAATGGGGCGACTCCGCGTGGTGTACCTTGCCAGGCGTAAGAACCCAGGTCATCAAAACTGGTTACCGGCGATTTTTTGTTAGCCTCCAGTACGGAAAGGAGTGCTTCTTGAAAGCCTTTGTTATCGGCTATGGTGACCTCTCCGGTTCCTCTGACCGCTATCGCCTTCAGGTTTTTAGAGCCCATTACCGCGCCGACGCCGGAGCGGGCAGCAGCTCGGTGCTTATCATTGATAATCGCGGCGAACCTCACCAGTTTTTCGCCAGCCGGACCGATACTGACTATTCTGGTTTCTCGCGCCGTCCAAGAATCTCCAATCTCGTCTCTGATAATATCCTCGGTCTGGTGGGTGGTTTTACCCCACAAATGGCGTGCCGGGTGGAGCTCCACGGCATCATCTACGATTGATAAATAGACGGGCTTTTTAGCTCTGCCTTCGAAGATAATAAGGTCATAACCGGCGAATTTCAGCATAGGGCCAAAAAAGCCGCCGGCATTAGAGCAGGCCAGAAACCCGGTTAGAGGCGATTTGGTGACTGCCATATATCTGGCGCTGCCTAATCCCCCGGTTCCGGTGGATGGTCCGGTAGCGATGATTAATTTGTTCTCAGGGCTTAGTGGGTCAACTTTGGGGTCTATTTCATCGGAGAGAATTTTAGTGGCTAAACCCCGCCCACCGATAAACTTCTTGGCTAAACCAGTGTCCAAATCTTCAACCGTGCAGATACCCTTGGTCAGGTCGACTCTTATAATCTTATCTACCCAGCCATCCATCTAAGTTTGCCCCCTGAATCTGCTTTGCTCAATTCTACCTCAGGCTTGAGCCCATATTTAATCGTCCTTAGTGCCCCAGAGTTCTTGCCCAACCTGTTTTGCACTCGTTAATTGCCGACTTAAAATATTAGCGGCACGCAAAAGAGAATACATTTCCAGGTAGGCTGTGTGAGGCTGGCTCAGTGGGGTTACCATCGTTCAATTTTATTGTAACTTATCCCTTTCAAGTTGTCAAAGCTCTGAATTACCTTGAGATGTAGTTATTGGTTTGTATCCATCCCCAATATTTCCCCCATCTTCGCGTAAGGCTCAAACAATTTATAATCAGGCATTAACGTGAGCCCGGTGCCAAGTCTAAATCCGTGGTCATGTTGATGCCTGAGTGCGAGTATCAGTTTTTCCAGTTTTTCCTTCGGAGCCGTAAAGACTAATTCGTCATCTTGGGCCATGGCTCGGTGGCGGTCACCAGGACATGGCGGCGTGACTTGGTAACCCCCACTTTGTATTACCGGGACAATGGCATGAACGCAAACGGCATTGGCGCTCAGTTTACAGGTAATCGCTTCTTGAGTACCGGTGTATTGTATTGATTTAAGTAGCAGTGTCAGTTGCGTGGAATCACAGTATATCATCACCAGGTCGGGTTTAAAATTGGTTGTTTTTAGTGGAGCCAGCGCTATGCCGAGGTACTTACCGAATTCTAGATGTGGGAAATTATGTGCCTGAATCCGTCCTAATTCTAAGGTCTGGGTGCTTCGGAGGAAATAGCTGTGTCCTTCAAGGAAGTATGGAGGGGGTTCGGCAAATCCGTAACCTATGACCGGTAAAAAGCACCAGTTATCTTCCTTGAGCATGGCGATATGTGTTCCATCACGGCGTGCCATTGAAGAAGCCTGGCAGAGAGCCAGATGGTAGCCCCAGTCCTTTAGCGTCCTCTGCGTCCCCTCGGGGATATCATCTTCCTTTTCTAACAACTTCACGGCTAAAGGGAAGGTTTTAAGCCGCAACAGTCTCTCCATTTCCTCCCCATATTCCTGTAAAACGCTTGTCTTGGTCGTATCACTCCTTCCTAACCTCGACTTAATATCCACAATTTGAGAATTATAATACTTTTTCGATAAACCGCTCAACTTGGGTAAGTGCTAAGGTGTTGAATTGCCTCAGCTACATATGTAGCTCTATAACATCCCCATCCTGCAGGAAGTGGTCTCTCTTGGCCATTATGCCGTCGTGCTTGCCTGAACCCCAGATGCGGGCATATTTCAGCTTGGCCAGGAAGTCTTTGTGGACTTGAGCCGCCGCATCCTCTAACCGGCTTCCCCTGTCCAGGATTATCGGGTCATTAAAGTCCGGCTTCTGACCCGGGGTCTTGGTGTATACCCGGAGAATATCCAGCATTTGATAGACTTTAAGCTTCAGTTCCTCCAATCCAGTCCCTTCTCTGGCGGAGATAGCGATAATAGGTAGCTGTTCCCCATATTTGTTCTGCAACTCTGAGTAATTCTCACCGGCATTCTCCAGGTCCAGCTTGTTGCCCACGATTAGTGCCTTCTTCTGGCTTAAAATAATCCCTTCCTGAACCGTGCCGGTGTCGATACTTACCCTCATCTCAGCCAGTTGCTTGGTGAGGGTTTCCATCTGAGCCAGCGGGGCATTGCTTAAGTCCACCACAACTAACAAGCCATCAGCCCGTCTAATCATGTGTGGCGTCCAGGACTCAATAGATTGGGGGACTAGGGGTGGGGTATCAATTAGCTGTATTTGTATATTCTCAAATTCCATCATTCCCGGGGTGGCTTGGTGGGTGGTAAAGGGGTATTCAGCTACTGTCGGCGAGGCGTTAGTAATACTGGCAACAAGCTGGGATTTTCCGGCATTAGGCAGACCGATTACTACTATCTGGGCTGCCCCTTCTTTCTCAATAACCGTAGACGCTCGGTGGGCACCCGTTTTTTTGCCTAATGTCTGGCTTAGCTTGGCAATCTTTCCCCTTAAGTCAGCCCGGAGCTTATCCGTTCCCTTGTGTTTGGGCATAATCGCCAGCATTTCTTCCAGCGCTACTATCTTATCCGCTGGCTCTTTGGCTAGTCGGAATCTCTTTTCCGCTTCAAAGTATTGTGGAGGTAAATTGGCTGGCATGGCTGTTTACAAATACTCCTTTATTCTTCTGGCCAGGCTTTGGCTCATGCCTTTGGTGGCGGCTAGCTCTTCTTCAGAAGCTGTCCGGATGGATTGGACTGAGCCAAGCCGTTTTAGTAGGGCTCGCTTGCGCTTGGGTCCAATGCCCGGGATAGTATCCAGAGCCGAGGCAAAGGTTTCCCGCTTGCGCAGACGCTGATGATAGGTCATAGCGAAACGATGCGCTTCGTCTCTAAGGCGCTGGAGTAATTGAAGTCCCGGAGAACTGCGGGACAGAACAATAGGCTGCATCTTCCGGGGAACAAAGAGCTCTTCGTTCTCCTTGGCTAGACTGGCGGCAGGCACGGACTCGGCACCAGCTTCACGCATTACTCCCCGGGCAGCGTTGAGTTGCCCCTTGCCGCCGTCAACGAGAACTAGGTCAGGCAGGACTGCCCATGTATCTGAGATAGAGACCTCACTGATTCGCTTAAAGCGTCGCTTGAGCACCTCCCGCAGCATGGCATAGTCGTCAGCCCCTGCCACTGTTTTGATGCGGAAGCGTCTATAATGGGACGGTTTTGTTTTTCCCTGCTCAAAGACGACCATACTGCCTACCGCTGTCTTTCCCTGAATATTGGAGATGTCATAGCCCTCTATTCGGTTGGGCAGGTGAGGTAGCTCAAGGGCTTCTTTTATTTCGGCTAAAGCCGTGGCTAGTGCTTTAGGCGCGGCTATCTGTTTAATTTTAAGTTGTTCTAAACCTTGCTGAGCATTTTCGGCAACAATCTTCACCAGCTGTCTTTTATTGCCCCGGCAGGGCACTTGAATACGCACCTTGGTTCCTCGTTTGCTCTGCAGCCAGTCCTCAATAATAGCCTTATCTGCTACCGGGTGCTGGAGTAGTAATAGCGGGGGGATATAGGGGGAGGAAACGTAGAACTGCTTAATAAAACTTGACATAATCTGTGACGCTTCTTCAGAGCGGGTGCCATGCAATATAAAGCTCTCCCGTCCCATCAGCTTGTCGCTACGAATAAAGAAAACCTGGACATAGGCCTGGTTGTTATCCTGGGTGAAGGCGATAACGTCCTGCTCGCCTTTCACGGTAGCGGCAATCCTTTGTCCTTCCACAACCCGGTTTAATGCCTGAACCTGGTCTCTAAGCAGGGCCGCCTTTTCAAAATCCAGGCTTGTGGAGGCTTCTTTCATCTGGCTCTCCAGCGTTCGGACTATCATCTCATGTTTGCCTTCTAGGAAAAGGATTACCTGTCTTATTACCTCATCGTATTCCGGCTTGCTTACGGCACCAATGCAGGGTCCGAGACAGCGATGGATATAATACTCAAGGCAGGGTCGGGGGTCGATGCCGGTGATGGTTCTGGGGCAGGAGCGGAAGGGAAAAATTCCCTTTATCACCTTCAGGGTCTGGCGCACTGATTTAGCGCTGGCAAACGGACCAAAGTAGCGTCCCCCGTTCTCCTCTAACCGTCGGGTAGTATGTATCCTTGGCCAGTCTTGATCGAGGTCTATCTTGAGGTAAGGGAAGGTTTTATCGTCTTTGAGACTTACATTGTAGAGGGGGCGATGCCTCTTTATCAGGTTTAACTCAAGGATAAGGGCTTCCTGTTCCGAAGTGGTAATAAAGAAGTCGATGTCGTTTATCCGGGCTACCATCCTTTGTATTTTGGGTGACAGCTTCTGCCCGGCACTGAAATATGACCTTACCCGGTGGCGAAGGTTAGCCGCCTTGCCTACATACAGGATATTCCCTTCGGCATCTTTCATCAGGTAAACGCCGGGGCTATCTGGTAGCTGTTTCAGTTGCTCGGCGATGAGGCTGCTGGCCAACTCTGTCTCCTTGCCTGTTTGAAATTTATTGTAGCATAGCCTGTCGAATAGACAAAGTATTTGAGCTAGTTGCGAAACTCCCTAGAAGTGGTGGAATTGGGGTATGGGAGATTGGTTTTACAGACGACTGGAAAGTGTTTTGGATAATGCGATTTTCGCTGGGGTGGCGGCCGTGATATTTGCGATATTGAGTTTCATAAAAACACTTCCAGCACCAAAATTACTGACGATAATATTAGATATGAATGTAACAAAATAAGCCAAGCTGTGCGTGAATACAGGCGTATGGTGGACGAATGGATGAAATGCACGGAAGCCCTTGCTGAGAAAAAGGTATCTAAATTTTGAGAGAAGGCACCTTGGTCTGTGAGTAGCCATAAAAAATTAACAGATGACTACGATGGACTCATGAGCTTGGTAAAGAACTTACGCAATGTAACCCCAAGAATGTTCCAGAATTTGCTGCCGAGGGATGACGAAATAGCGAAACTCCCCAGACAAACTTTATCCTCCTAACTATGAGTGCGTAAGTTCCTGATAAGGAAGTTCTCTGAGTGAATGAGCTTTAATAGGGTACCTCTAAACAGATATGGATTATCACGTATAGACGAATTGTCTAATAGGAAACACTTGATTACTAGTAGCGCCACCGGATTACCGGGGCGCTACTCTGTAAAGTGTCCCGCTATACCAGTGCCAGCGGATGGAGACCTTCTGACCTGTATTATCTCCGCCAGGATGCTGATGGCTATCTCCTCGGTAGTTTGGGCGTGTATGTTAAGACCAATCGGGGCATGGACTCTGTCCAGCTGCTTCTGGGAGATTCCTTGGGCTAGTAAGTTAGAGAAGACGATTTGATTTTTGGCTCGGCTGCCTATCATGCCGATATACTTCGCCTCGGTAGCCAGAGCCCCTTCCAGCACAGCTTCGTCACCCGCATGACCGTGGGTAACAATCACTATGTAGCTCAATTTATTTATCTTTAGTTTTTGGAACGATTTAGCAAAGTCTTCAGTCAGGGTTAGCTCTGCTTCGGGGAATCTCTCGGGGTGGGCGAATTCAGGTCGGTCGTCGATTACCGCTATTCCGAAGCCTATCATCTTTCCCATCTTTGCCAGGGTAATAGCTATATGACCGCCGCCAAAGAGATACAGGGTGGGCGGTGATAGTATTGGTTCGATAAAAATCTCGGTGTCCCCGCCATATATCGTCCCCAGCTCCCCTCCCTCTTTTAAGCTAAAACATAGTCGCTGTGGTTCACCCTTTCTTATTACCTCCACCGCTTCCTCGATGACCTGCGCTTCTATTTTGCCACCACCAATGGTGCCCATTATACTGCCGTCAGCTCTGACTAGTATCTTGGCGTCTTCTTCTCTGTGAGTGGAGCCCTCGGCGGCGGCTACGGTAACCAGTGCCGCCTCTTCTCCCTCGGCTTTAATTCTGACTACTTCCTGGTCTATGTCGGTTATGTCTGTCATCTGACCTCCATTGAAATAACTTCAATCACCGGCTGTGGTAATTGAGCTTGCCCCAGTACAACCTGCTTAATCTGAGGGTGCTTTACGGCTAAAATCTTACTGGCTAAGTCCCTTGCCTTGGCTAAATCTTTGTCTATATCCACTTTATTGATGAAGGGGACGATTCTCGCCCGGTCCGGGCTTCCCTTAATTATACCCTGGGGGTGAGTCATTAGAGTGGCGATGGACTCGGCTGAGATGACTTCACCTAGCGGCAGCCCGAGCAATTTGGAGACGATCTGGGGGCGGAAAACATTTTCTTCGGTGAGACGGCTGCCCAGGGCGTCGAGGCCAACTATCGGTATGACCAGAGACGTGTTAGATGGGATTACCGGCTCAGTGGGATTGGGTGCCTTCAAGGATTTGCGAGCCGCCCCATCGGCTTCTACGATAATATAAGATAGCCGGTTTACTTTGGCTAACCTGCTGACTAACTCTGGACTGATTCCATTCAACTTCCCTGAAGTTAATTTCTCACTGGCCAATGTGATATGCCGGTACCTGTTCACATTCTCTAGCAGCAACCTTATCATCTCTTCCTCGTCTGCTTCTAGGAGGAGCAGTGGGGTTTGGGATGGTAACGGCTCAAAAATCTTGGTGGTGGTAGTAGTAATGACGGAGCTGCCAATTGAAGCTAATTCCTGAGCTAGAGCGAACATAAGGGTTGTCTTACCCCCGCCACCAACCAGGCTTATTACCTCTCTTTGATGGATGCCAAAGGCTTGCCTGAGACTGTTAATAGTTTGTGCCAAGTATTAACCTCTTGATACTCCTATTTTTCGATGTTTAACCATAATCCCCCATCTTCCACAATCTTGCCTTTGTCAGTTAATTCTGATTTCCTTATCATCTCCTCTAATTCCTCTATGCTGACCCACGGTCTACCTAACCTGTTGTTCAATTCGCGAGATTCATCAGCAATTTCATCGACCAGTTCCTGGGGAGTTCCTTTACCAAATCCACCGCCGATAAATGCCATGCCTTCATCTTTTAGTACCCGGAATACTTCCTGAAGAAGGTTTTCCTTGTCTTTCAAGAAGAAGACGGCTCCTCTAAATATCACCAGGTCAAATTGTGAGTCATCAAAAGCAAGGTGGTTTAAATCCGTTTTTTTAACCGCTATCTTTTGGGATAATCCAGAAGTTGATATCTCCTGCCTCAAATACTCCACCGCCGCCGGCGATTCATCGGCAATGGTAATATTGAGCTTGGGGTGTAACCTGATTAACTCCAGGGAGATACCGCCGGAAAATGGTCCTAATTCCAGAACCACCCCGGAGTCTCTCCTGTAGCCCTCCATTATTTGCGAAGCCAGGTAAGGATATATCTTGCTCCATAAACTGTTTATCCGTTTTAGGTCGTTAATGTCCATAGTTTTCCTCCCTGTTGAAATGGCATAATATCGCCTCCAGGACTCCTCCAGCAATGGCTCTAGCTTTGTCTGAGACGGTGAAACAGTGCCCTTCAATTCCCCGGGGGTCAACATCTCCTGTTTTCATTCCCTGGTGTACCTTGGTTCCATCTCTCAAAAGTCCTCGAATGACACCCTCCACCTGGGCTTCGACCGGAGAATCATCAACCAGAGCAACCGCTTCGCCGGCTTGAACCCGGTCTCCAATTTTTTTCTTAGTTGAAAATCGACCAGCCTTGGGGGCACGAAACACCCTTTCCGCAGAAACCCCGGCGATTACTCCGGGAATGCCCGTATTCGCCTCTGCCTCCCCCTTAAAAATTACTTTGCCCAGATTATGACCACGGTTAGTCTCGATTACCATATGAACATCTTTATCGGTTTGGAAGCCGGGGCCAAGCCCGATTACCAGAGAAGCATCGGATATTTTGGTTCCTAGATTCTTTTTGGCTAGTATGGCATCAACTAGAACATCGGGTTTCAGAATGTCTTTAACCTTAGTCTCCGGGTCAATTAAGAGCGGCACCTTACCCTCTTTCCATACCTGAAAGATATCATCAGGAGAATAAATAAGCTTGGCTACCACTCCTTCAATCTCTTTTTCGCCATCATAAACTGCCTCGCAAAAGGCAACACCTCTCCTTACCGCTTGAGGATTGGGTATTTCGGTTATGCAGACCTTAAAGTGAGAACAGGCTAACCGGTGGGCAACTCCACTGGCCTGTTCTCCTCCGCCTTTGATGAGAACTACCAGCTCACTTAATTTCATATTCACCTCTGCCTGACCATATTCAGTAGTTTTATCCCTTCCACCTGCCGGAGAATGGCGCCTTCGCTGATGGAACAAATCGTCTTCTCAGGTTCAAGCACCTTTACCCCGCTGATGACATCCACACCCCAGTCAAACAAGACCGGCGACAGTGGACTGGTAGGTCCTGCTATAACGATAAAATTGCCCTTGCTTAACTCCAGTAGTTTTTCGGTGGTGTGATTTATGAGGGAGGTCCCGGTAATGGCAACTACATCGGCTTGAGGCAGAATTTCTTCAGCGGCTTGAGCGGGCAGATCACCAGCCTGAGGTCTTTGCTCCAGGACCCAGAGTTTCCTGGCTATCTTTCTTATTTTTGGAATCCAGGGGAAGTGACCCACTATGGCAATGTTCTTATCCCTTCCCTTCTCTGCCAGGATATCAAGGGTATTTTTGGTGATGCACCTAGTTTCGTCAACATCGATTAGCGAGTTTATGGTTGCCATTCCGATAGATGCCTCAAGGAGCTTGTCCGATTGAGCATACCTGGTTAGCTCTAACGCCGACTTGTCCCTTAGTTTGCCTACTCCTCTCACTGTTCCGTGACTTGGGTGTTCTTCGCGGAAGGTAGATGACAGCCCGCAGTTCCTGCTGATTACCGTCGTCCAGAAGACGCAGGAATATACCCCCCCGCACCACACTATCCTCACCCAGACTGGAGATTAAGTCATCAATAATCTTCATTATTATATATTATACCCCCTAATGTCTGGAATAACAGAATAGGGATAAATTTTTCGTTATTTCTCCTTTTCCGTTTAGCTAGTCTTA
Organism: Dehalococcoidales bacterium; assembly: GCA_002688105.1. Classification (GTDB taxonomy): domain Bacteria; phylum Chloroflexota; class Dehalococcoidia; order Dehalococcoidales. Next base: position 32,637 of record NZBQ01000011.1, read on the forward strand.
CCTTCAGTTAATTAAAATTCCCTTTAACATATTAGCTTTTGGTTTCTTTCACCCACTATCTTGACCTTCAAAAACTCTTATCCTTCTCAGCTTTAATATTAAGAAGACTTCCTTACCTACCGTTAAGTCCATATCTTCAAAAATGTCACGGGGCATTTCTGCCTGTAGGGTATTCCCTCCTACCTTAACCTTAAGCCTTACTGTAGCGCCGGAGGTTTTAATATTGGTGATAGTTCCCTTAAATCGGTTAACCTGTGGCCCGGGTGGTTTAGTTTCAGAAATATAAATATCGCGTGGGAAAAGGGCAATTCGTCTAACCGTATTTCCCTCATGGGGTATAATAATGGGCAACCCGCTACTTTTAACCTCTGTTAGTCCTTGCCCCAGTGTGCGGCAGTGTTCACACTCTAAGATATTTGGTGTGCCAATAAAATCAGAGACTATTTCACTCTGAGGGTAAAAGAATATCTCATCCGGTCTACCTACCTGTTCCAACCTACCCTTATCGAGAATACCAATTCTGTCGGCCATTTCTTCAGCTTCTATCTGGTTATGGGTTATATGTAGAGTAGTAACCCCTAGCTCCTTATGGAGATGTCGTAAATCAGACCTTAAGTATTTAGCTGTTTGTAAATCCAAGGCGCTTAGCGGTTCATCCAGAAGCAGAATCTTTGGAGTAAGAGCTAAGGATCGAGCTAGGGCTACCCTTTGTTTTTCTCCTCCGCTCAGGGAGCGTATGCCCCGATTTAGTAAATAGGAGACGCCCAGTAGATTGGCTAAATTTTTCACCCGCTCCTGAACTTCAGCTTTCGAGTATTTTGTTTGTCTTAATCCGAAGGCAATATTCTCGGCTACATTTAGAAAAGGAAATAATACATAATCTTGAGGCACATATCCTATATTCCTTTCCTCTGGTGTCAGATGAGTAATCTGGTTTTTATCTACCCATATCTCTCCGTGTTTGATACGATGAAGCCCAGCAATGCACTCGATGAGGACGGTTTTCCCGGCTCCGTTTGGCCCCAAGATAACAAAGTATTCTCTATCATCAATAGTTAGGTTTATATCTTCTAGGCAGAAATCTCCTAAATTTGTGGAAAGATTTTTGATTTCAATCATAGCGGATACCTTCTACCGATGATTTTCCTGATAGCAAGTAAAGCAACTACAGCAATTATTATCAGCACCAAAATCACGGCTATTGCCTTTTCTATGTCAGCAGTAGCCAAGCTAAGAAAAATAGCAGTTGGTAAGGTCTCTGTCTTCATAGCAGTTGCCCCAGCCAGGGTAACGGTGGCACCAAATTCTCCTACGGCTCTGGCCCAGGTGAGAATGGCGGAGGCTATTAAACCATCTTTAGCTAAAGGTAAGGTAACTCTAAAAAATACCTCCGGTTTGCTACAGCCCAATGTTCTACCTACCTGCTCATATCTGGGGTCAATACTATCAAAGGTAGACTTTAAGAGTCGGATAGCTAGAGCACTAATAACTATGATTTGAGCTAGGATTATACCCGGTACCGCAAAGACAAATTTCATTATATTATTATCAATCCCGCCACCTATTTGGGTATTGAAAAAGACCAGCAGTACCGCACCTAGCGCTATAGGAGATATGACAATGGGCAAGTCAAGCATGCTATCAACTATATTCTTCCCGGGAAATTCTGTCTGAGAGATTGCGTAAGCTACTGGAACTGCAATTAGTATTGAAATAATGGTAGCTACAGTAGCGGTGGAAAGACTTAGCCTGATGGCAAAGAGGATTTCCTCCGAAAGGATGGCAGACACAAAGGTATTCCAGTCAGTATAGGTGAGTACAGATACTACTATACCTACGAGGAATATGGTTAATAGGGCTAGAGCGCTGACGGTTGCTCCTTTAAATGCTCTCTCACCACCAACGCCTTTTAAAACTTTGAACATATATTCTACCTTCGAATAGGTTTCTATTTGACCAGGGGTTCATATGTCTCAGGGAGTTTATACTCTCCGCCTATTTTAGCCTCGGGAGCAAAGTTTCGGGCTTCGTTTTCAGTAGCGATATATCCCCACTTACTGAAAATCTTTTGGCCTTGTGGTGAGGCTAAAAAGTCTAAGAATTTCTGTGTGCTCTCATTGTCCTCGGTAAATGTAGATATTGCTCCCGGTATATAGGAAAGCCTTGGAATTTGCTCCGGCTTGAGGTAAGCTACGCCTAGTGTATCAGGGTCCCATTTGGAGAAAACTCGCCAGCCGATAATGACATCTACCGTTTTCAAGGCTACTAGACTGACAATCTTTGAATAACTTTCGCCATAGGTAACGATATTTTCTCCTACCTCCTCTAGAAGGTTATTATGCTTCAGTATTTCATAGGCATACAAGCCTATGCTAACTGATTCAGGGTCTGCTATCCCAACCTTGATTCCTGGTTTGGTCAGGTCAGACAGGCCCAGTATATTCTTGGGATTGCCTTCTTGAACCAGAATGGCTGGAACCAGGTAGGAAATTATCTTCAACGACTCAGGGTCAATCACGCTATTCCTTTCTGCCATAGCCATATAATCAGGAGAACCGGGGATATATAAATCGCCACTCTTAGATAATTTCATTTGCGACAGCATGGTTCCCGAGCCACCGAAATTAAGGTAAACTTTTATTCCAGTCTCTTCCTCAAATGTTTGAGCGGCTTCTTCCATGGCCGGCTTGCTGGCAGACCCACAAAAAGCAGTTATCGTTTTCTGTTCTCCATTGGTACATCCGCCAATAGGAATAAGCACCAGTAATCCTACTAAGAGTAAAGCGAATAACTTTTGCAATTTTGCCTTTTACCTGTCATGCTTAATAGGAGCTATATTGCATGAGATATAACACCCCGCAAAAAAATTATCCTATCGGCTGTAGAAATTCCTCGAATTTAGCACGCAGCTTCTTATACTGTCTAACCGCTTTTCGTCCCTCCTCGGTTAATCTGGCATATCCTCCCCCAGCCCCGCCAGCGGTTTTCTCAACCAGAGGAACCGGCGCCAGACGATTCATGGCTTCTATCCAAAGCCAGGCATTGCGGTAGCCTAACTTCATGGACCGGGCTGCCGCCGCTATCGAGCCAAACCTGTCAATGCGCTCTAGTAGCATGGCTCTCCCCCATCCCATGTACAGCTCGCCGTCCTTCTCCACCCATATTCTGCCTCTTAATGTGTAGCCTGGCTCTGGGTGGTGGGCAAAACGGGAGGGCTTCCCGGCTCTAAACCTTGGTATCTTTATCTCGGTCACTTGTCGCTTGCCCCGGCTGGAGTAGCCTGTGTTATATTACAAGCGATATGACGATTTTGTCAAGCCGCAACGTGAGTCTTTTGGTGTTTCGATTCAGTCAAGGAGGGATTGATAATCATTTATAGTATCAATATCGGTGACAATGCTTTCAGAGTTAACGGTTACCTCAAGAATGTCACCGGGATGGTCTTTTACTATCTGTCTTCCCCCGATATCACCCTTTAGCCCTAGTAGTTTCTCTCTATATTTGATAGTAAAGATGGTCGGGTGTCCTCTCCTACCCTGATATGTCGGGATGACGATGCCTTTATCGTGGTTGTAGAATGCCTCTATCAATCGGTTGATGGTCTGACTGTTTATAAGTGGCTGGTCACCTAAGATGAGCATCACCGCTTGGGTTCGGCTATCAATCAGGTTTAGCCCGGCTATTATAGAGGTGCTCATCCCCTGCTCGTAATCTGGATTTACCACCAGCTTGACTGGTTTAGCGGCTATGGTCTTTATTACCTCTTCAGCTCTATATCCCAGCACTACGATAGTCTCATCCACTACGGAATTCAGCAGGTTATCAATGGCTTGTTCCACGATAGTGTTTTGGCCAAAGGGCATTAACTGTTTCAGCTTGCCCATTCGCTTTGACTCGCCGGCAGCTAGCAGTATGGCTGATATCATTATGGTTTTTCCCTTATTGGTGAATGCTCATATTAGCACTAGACTGCGTGTAAATCAAATTTACTTTCGTTCTTCCAGTCCTGAAGATAGGCAAGAGTCGGTAGCCAGAAGGAGGGGGTATGTCGCCAATTTTATGAACCCGTTTACCTATTTGACAGAGGGAGGGGCATTCGTTATAATCTCAGATTTAGAGGGTTGAAAAATTTAACGTCTCATAGGCGAAAGGGAGTAAGTTGGTATGATATGAGCTGAAGAGCATCTATCATAGAACAGAGGAGAACCGACGCTGATATCATTAGGAAGGAGGGAAGAATGGACAGAGAACAGGGACTATTGAAGGCTCTACAGGAAGCGGTCATTAGTGGTGACCCTCGGAACACAGAACAAGTGGCGAAGAAGGCTGTCAAAGAAGGTATCGATCCATTGCTTGCCCTGGAAGAGGGATTGGGCAAAGGGATTAGTACTGTTGGAGACTGCTTCGGAGCAGGTACGATGTTCCTACCTGAGCTGGCTACCGCTGCCGATGCCATGCAGGCGGGAACCAAGATTTTCGTGGAGGAGCTTAAAAAATCGGGGGTAGAGAGAAAAGTGGTGGGCAGGGTCGTGATAGGAACTGCTGCCGGGGATGTCCATGACATTGGCAAGACCCTCGTGGCTACTATGCTTGTGGTCAACGGTTTTGAGATATACGACTTAGGAACTGATAACTCAGCGAAGAAGTTCGTAGAAGCAGTGCGGCAGTACCAGCCTGATATCGTGGGTATTTCAGCCTTAATAACCACTGCCATGGTCGGCCAGAGGGATGTACTGGAAGCCCTTGCCGAATATAACCTTCGTTCAAAGGTTAAGGTTATAGTAGGAGGCGGCCCGGTAACCGCTGAATGGGCTGAGCAGATTGGAGCCGACGGCTACGCAGTGAATGCTGTTGAAGCGGTCATAACAATCAAGGCTTTGATGGGAATTAATCAGTAGGGAGGGAAATAGAAATGACATTAGCCGGTTTTACTTGTAAAAACCCCATCGAATTACTTACCCAGGACGAAAAGGAGGCCATCCATGAGAAGACCCTGGAGATTCTCAAGAACACGGGCGTTGTGTTTAAGTGGGAACCAGCGCTTAAGGTTCTCAAAGGGGCTGGCTGCAATGTGGATTTTGAGAGCCAGAGAGTGAAGTTCCCCCGAGATGTCGTTGAGGGTGCTCTCAAGAGTTGTCCCAGCAGTTTTAGAATTAAGGCCAGAGATCCTAAGTATGACCAAGAATTCACGATGGATAGGGTCTATTTTGTTAACCAAACTGGCCCAGCTATATATGATTTCGATACTGGTGTTAGAAGAGGCGCAACAGTTAAGGATTTATCTGAAATAACCCGTATCTGCGACGCACTAGAAAATATACATGGTGTGAATCCGCCAAATTTGGGTGTCGCCGACCGACCCCCGGAAGTCGGTTTTGAATGGGCAACGGCGGCGATGATAAGAAATAGTACCAAAGGGGCGTGGACGGCTTCGGGCGTTTTTACAGTGCAATGGCTTATTGAGATGGCCAAAGCTGCTGGAATACAAATGTTAATTGCTACCACCTGTGAATCTCCATTAACCTATCCGGCTGACCAATGCGATGCAATAATGCGCATTGCCAAAGAAGGATGGGGTATGTTTACCGACACCGGAGGGGAATGTGGTGCTAGCTCGCCAGCAACTCTGGCTGGTACTGTGTTGCAGGTAAATACTGAGCTTATGGCCGGTCTGGTCCTTCAACAGGTGGTGAATCCAGGTGTTGGTTTTTTGCGTGTCACCATGGCCACCCCTATGGATATGCGCAACGGGTATTATGCCATTGGAATAGAAGGATACATGCTTGCCGCAGCTAATGCCAGCATGTCAAGGTTCTATAATATACCCAGCGCTAGTTTCGATAGCCTCACCGGAGGTAAATTGCCTACGGATCAGCAGGTCGGATATGAGAAAGCGATGTCTTACTTACTGCTGGCGCAAGCGGGGGTGGGTTATATCATTGGTGCCGGCGGAATTGATGATGAAGCGTGTGTATCCATTGAACAAATAGTTATTGATAATGAGATGTTCGGCATGATTGGTCGATACCTGCAGGGGATTACGGTAAACGAGGAGACATTAGCCGCTGACATCATACAGAGGGTAGGTCCTATTCCAGGAAACTTCTTGAAGGAAGCACACACCAAAAAGTGGTGGAGAGAGGAACAGTATTTACCGACTCTTAACTATCGGCTATCCTATAAAGAATGGATACGAGATGGATCGAAAGATGTTGCTGCCCGGGCCAGGGAAAGGGCCCAGGAGATACTCAGAATTCATGAGGTCCCGCCACTGCCTGAGGATGCGGACCGTGAGATTTCAAGGATACTTGAGGCTGCAGAGAAGGAGAAACTCGATAAATAGATTGCTGAAGGAGGGTCGGCCCAATCCCGGTGGTGTACCTCTGGGAAAAGGCTTACCCTGCTTGACAAGGGCGTTAAGAAACATTACACTATGTCTCGCCCTTCTTGGTTTTCCAGCAAACGGTAGGTAAGTTTTTCAAGAGAGAAGACCGCTACCAGAGAACTACAAGTGAAATCACCCCAAAGTATTTATGTGATTTCGTGAGCTAGTGAAGGAACCTGTTTGGGTGAATCTTTCTGGAAATGAAAAGAGTTGCAGCGTCATATAGCTACCTTTAGTGCTGTAGCCCTGAATATAAGCCAAAAAATTTCTTTAAGGGGCTCAGATACCTGAAGTATCGGTGTATCGTTGAGCCCTTTAGAGTTTATTAAGGCGGTTGGTCACGATTATTGGGTTAGCTGGTAGGGTAAATAATAGCAGGGAGATGACAAGTATGGGATTTCAAACGCAACCAAAAGAGTTTGAATATATGGCTCCAGCGAATTTGGAGGATGCGTCTAAGTTATATTTGAGTTATGGTGAGAAGGCTTGTATCCTTGCTGGTGGCACTGATATCGTGCCATTAATGAAGCGTGGATTGCTGGCGCCGGAATGTGTGATTGATATCACTAAAATTCCTGATATGAGCTATATTCGCCTTGAGGACGGTGTATTGAAGTTAGGTGCTTTGACCACTATCGAAGATTTCAGGGAATCGCCTCTGATAGAGCAGAATTACCCGGCTCTACATATGGCGTCAGAGGTAATGGGCTCGACTATAATTCGCAACCTGGCCACCGTTGGTGCCAATATATGCAGAGCTTCCCCGGCATCTGATATGGCGCCTCCTTTAGTGGTTCTGGGGGCTAATCTTAGAATATTTGGCCCCAAGGGGGTAAGGACTACGCCGATTGAAGATTTCTTCCTGGGTTTCGGAAGGTCAGAGATGGCGGCGGGTGAAATTTTGTGTGAGATTGAGGTTCCAGCATCACCTGATAAGCAAGCGTTTATGAAACTGAAGAGGACAAAAGAGGACCTTGCTAAAATAAATATAAGCACCGCGTTTAATCTCTCTGATGATAAGTGTTCCGGTATTAAGATAGCTCTGGGCAGTGTTGCCCCAAAGGTGGTGAGAGCTGAAAAAACTGAGAAATTCTTGGAAGGTAAAGAATTAAGTGAGGCCAACATAGAGGAAGCGAAGCGAATTATTTGCCGGGAAATAAACCCAATTGACGATGTTCGTTCCACAGCAGAGTATCGGATGGAGATGAGTAAAGTCTTATTGGGGCGAGTTATCAGGTTAGCCTTGAAGGGAGGATGGTGAAAAATTGGCTGGAAAATTTAGCACAGACATCACCTTGAAGGTAAATGGCAGGCAGCATGGTCTGGAGGTTAGGAATAATTGGACGTTACTCCAGGTTCTGCGGGAAACCCTTGACGTAACCGGGGTAAAGTGTGGCTGTAGCACTGGTGACTGTGGTGCTTGTACTGTGCTGATGGATGGGAAGGCCATTCCGTCCTGTCTTGTTTTAGCACCACAGTCTGACAGAAAAGAGATTATAACTGTGGAGGGGTTAGCTGAGGGGGGTATTCTTGATCCTTTGCAGGAAAAGTTTGTGGCAAAGGGGGCGTATCAATGTGGCTTCTGCACGCCTGGAATACTCATGTCGTTAAAAGCGCTGCTGTCTAAAAAACCAGAGGCTACTCAGGATGACGTGAAGAGAGTACTGGATGGGAATTTATGTAGGTGTGGGGCTTATGTCAGGATATTAGAACTATTCCCTAGGGGGAAGACTAATGAAAAGTGAAAATATTATAGTAGGTAAGAGCATTCCCAAGCGTGAAGCTCTTGACAAGATAACCGGAAAGGCTGTCTTTATCGCCGATGTTAAGCTGCCCGGAATGCTATATGCCAAGATGCTGTACTCTCCCCATCCTCACGCCCTGGTGCAGGAGATAGACGTTAAAAGAGCTGAGAAAATGTCCGGCGTAAAGGCTATTATCACCGCCAAAGATGTACCTGATAAATTTTTTTATTCCCAAGATATGAGACCATGTTATCCTCTGAATGACCATGTTCGTTGTGTTGGTGATGCGATTGCGGTGGTAGCGGCGGATACCGAGGAAATAGCGGAGAAGGCGGTAGGGCAAATAGAGGTTAAGTATGAAGTTCTGCCGTCGGTAACCGATGCTGAGGAAGCGATGAAGCCCGATGCCCCTAAATTATATCCCGAAGGAAACATATGCGACCTTGAAGGGGAGCCTGAAATGCTGGAATGGGGTGATGTCGAGGATGGCTTAAAGGAAGCGGACTTCATTGCTGAAGGCACCTTCCGGATGCCGAAGGTTCTACATGCGGCGATAGAGCCTAGGGGATGCGTGATTAAGTGGGACGAAGACAAGTTAAATGTCTGGGCGGCGTCTCAGGTGCCATTATTCCTTAGAAACGCCCTGGCTGATTATTTTGAGATTCCGGTTAATGATGTCATGGTAAAGGTAGGTAACTTGGGAGGTGGGTTTGGGGGCAAGAAAGACGAGCAATATTACGCCATCGTAAGTTTGGTAGCCAAGAAGTGTGGTTGTCCGGTGAAGTTTATCTACACCAGGGACACCGACACTATGATGACGGCTCGCTGGGGGGTGGTAATTAGAGCCAAGGTTGGGGTTAAGAAAGACGGGACCATAACCGCCATTGATTTATACCAGGTTTACGATGTGGGTGCTTATGGGAGTCCCGAGGGCGGAAGCGGCTCTACCATGGGATTAGTTAATGTTGCCCTTTATAAGACAGATAACTGTCGGGTAAAGGCATACAATGTCAATACTAACACGGTTACAACACAAAAGCTTCGCTCGGTATATGTACCGACCTATCGGTTTTCGGTAGACCAGCTTATGGATGAGGTTGAAGAGTGGCTGGGTATGGAGTCCGGGGAGCTCAGGCTGGATAAGAATACCAGGCCTGGCGAAAAGATACAACCTTACGGTAATATCATGGATAATCATGCCATGGACATATGTTTGAAGAAGGCTAAAGAAGCGGTGGGGTGGTCTGAGAGATGGAAAGGGTGGGGTAAACCGATAGCTATTGAAGAGACAAAGCGTAGAGGGCTGGGTATCGGTTTTGGCACCGGATGGTGTGATTGGTACCGTGACCATCATAAAGGGACAATCGTGGAGTTTCATCCCGATGGAAAAGTGGTATTAACCACCGGAGTAACCGATATCGGGACGGGTAATCTGACGTCCATTTCCCAGATAATAGCTGAGGTGCTTGGTTTGTCTTCGGTGGAAAACTTTGAAGTTAGATCCCCCAATACTACGGGAACAGTTGACGATATGCCTTATGACCGTGGCACCCTTGCCAGTAGAACCCTGTTTGTGGGGGGTTGGGCTGGTCGGCTGGCGGCTGAAGAAGTTAAGCGAGAATTGCTTAAACTAGCTGCGGCTGAACTCCATCTGGACCCCTCGGAACTGGACATCTATGATAATGTGATTTTCAGCAAGAAGGACTCGATGAAGAAGGTTAATTTGAAAGGCTTGATAACCGAGCCGGTAGTGGGCAGGGCTGCTCCACCGCCGCCGAAGGTTATAGGCAGAGCGAAACGCTATGAATATTATGTGGCGCCGGTAGAAGTCCATATTGCCGAGGTTGAGGTAGATACTGAGACCGGGGAGACTAAGGTAGTCAACTTTGTGGCGGCACATGATATCGGTAAGGCGATAAACCCTCAGATTGTGGAGAATCAGATATGTGGTGGGGTAATTCAGGGGATAAGCTTTTCTCTATATGAAGAGTTAATATTTGATAGGGAACAGAATATTTATCTCAACCCTGATTTTATGGACTATAAAATAGCTAATATAGGTGATATACCTTCGATTAAAGTGATACTTATTGAGGAGGCACCGGCGAGCTTTGGTCCGTTTGGGGCTAAAGGTATCGGGGAGCATCCGGTGCCAACGGCTTATGCTGCCATTGCCAATGCGGTATATAATGCGGTAGGCATCAGGCCCAAGGAGACGCCGATAACACCGGAGAGAATGCTTAAGTGGCTGAAAGAGAAAAAGAAGTAGATGCCTTAAATATGATTTTATGAGGGAAGGTAAAATGGCTGAGGAGAAAGATTTGTATCCATTTGGTTCCGCTCCACTGAATAAAAGGCGTGAGCTTCTCGTCGTACCGCTGGAAAGGAAGCTCGTTTATGAGGAGGTGGTTTTTCCCAAGACTGGTTTTGCTAGGATAGTTAAAAGGGGACAGTATTTTCGTATCGTAGATGTTATGGGGAAACAGGTGGCAGACCTGGTTCTCTTCAACGCGCATAATACTAAGGAAAAGCATAATAATGGAATATCCATGTCGCGGCAAATGAGACCGGAAGAGGTGAAACCGGGAGTGCCATACTCGCGGAAGAGTATACTGACTACCAGGGATATCATATTCTCAACCGGGGAACGTCCTATGGCAACCATTGTGGCTGACACCCCGGTTCCCGGAGGCACACATACACTGGTTGGTCATATGTGTAATCGGGCAATATATGAAATGTATGGTTTCTCTGATCATGATGGTTGCTGGGAAATACTATCTGGAGTACTGGCTCCATTTGGTATCTCCCCTGAGGAACTTCCGGATGCGTTCAATGTCTTTATGAATGTAGAGTATGAAGCTGTTTCTGGGGAGCGGCATATTAAAGAGCCGGTCAGTCGACCTGGGGATTACTTCGAGATTCGGCTGGAGATGGATTGTATTGTTGCCTTTTCTAACTGTCCGGAGGATGCGCTTACCCCTTGCAATGGCTGGAGATGCACGCCGCTTAAGGTAGAAATTTATGAGGCAATAGAAGGGAAATAGGTAGAGTTCCGAAGCTTTTAAAACTAAGCAGTCTTATCTTATTATGAAGAAGGGGGAGACAAATGGCAAAAGAAAAGAAGTTACCCAAACCCAGTGAAGTCCCACCGGTGCCCGGGGCGGAGGACTGGCGGGAAATGTATCCCAGTTATTTTACCTTTGATAGCGGAGAGGATAGAAAGATGGCTGAGTGGGAAGGTGGGCAGTTCTGGTATCAGAATAGCCTTCATTTCCCACGGCCAATACGTCCTCTGGATGAGACTGTCTGTGGGGGGGACGAGTTGTGGCTGGCGGTAAGTATGAGTCGGGTAGTTGTTTTTCCAGATAGTATGGGGATTCCCTACCGGCTGGTGAACGGATATGCATATAACACTTCGATTGTAATTACTGATCCTAAGATAATTGAAGAGCGGCATAAAATCTTTGCGGAGAGGTGGCAGTACTACCTTGAGCACTGGGAGGAGCTGGTAAAAAAGTGGGAAAAAAATATGAGGGCAACCATAAAAGAGTTAGAGCAAATACACTTCCCTGACCTTCCTGAAATCGATGATATGTCGCGAGTCACTGACATCAATGCCAATACCGCCTATGATGTGCTGAGCACCAATCATAACCTCTGGCGGTTGACGGATAGAGTAGGGGCTCATCACTTTGAACTGTTTAATGTACCCTATGGTCAATTCTTGGAGCTATATCTATTTGGGCAGAAGCACGGTTTTGCCGAATTGTGTCGGGAGTTGACCAAAGGCTTGAAACCTCTGGTACTTGAGCCTGAGGAGAGGTTAAAAGATTTGGCCCGCCTGGCGGTCAAGCTTAGCCTTCAGGATGTTTTCAATGACCACAGGGGGAGCGAGGTTTTTACGGTGTTGGGCAAGAGTGATAAGGGTAGAGAGTGGATGAAGAAGTTTGATGAGTTCAAGTACCCCTACTTTCTGGCGCCTGAGTCTCAGGGCTTATATATTGATGAGAAACCCTGGATAGATGACCCGGTTACTCTTTTTGAAAACATAAGGAACTTCATAGATAAGCTTGATAAGGGTGAAAGCATTGAGAGAGATGTAGAAGGTCTGCTAAGAGAGCGGGATGAGATGACTGAAAAGTGCCGCCAAATGATAAAAACCGATGAAGATAGGAAGGAATTCGATAAGCTTCTGGGAGAGACGAGGAAGGTTGCACATTTTTCAGAGGACCATAATTTCTTCATTGAATTCTGGGCTTATGGACTAGTGAGAAAGAAAGTAGTTGAGTTGGGCGAGTGGTTGTGCCGGCATAAAATTATAAATGAACCTGAAGACATATATTTTTTCGTGAGGTATGAATTAGATGAGGTAATATTTGATGTCTGTCAGGCGTGGGGTGTAGGCATACCGGTGAAGGATATTTACTGGAAGAAGAAGGTGGCCAAGAG
>NZBQ01000012.1 GCA_002688105.1 Dehalococcoidales bacterium
TGACAAGGGCAAGGGGGAGTTTAAGAGGAGTGTTAGCCCCTCTTCTAAAAAGCTTCCCTCTCCTTTGAAGGAGAGGGAAGCTAAGGGGATGAGGTAGACAGATGATAAAGGCGCAGGACATTGTATTTAAGCTGAGTTTATGTTATATTACAGTTTAAAATTGAATAGGCTTTAACCGCTAGGGGGTGCTTAAGAGCTGAGAGGCGTTTGGTGCCAACCCTGTGAACCTGATCTCGGTAATGCGAGCGTAGGGAAGCAGTAGTGATTAGACCAAGGGTCTGGTAGTGACCGCCGTAGCCCTTGGTTTTATTTTTAAGGGGGCCGGTATGACTCAACTAGAATTAGCCAGAAAAGGCATTACTTCAATACAGATGACTTTGGTGGCTAAACAAGAAGGGGTGGAAACTGACTTTGTTCAACAAGGTGTGGCTGACGGGGCGATAGTAATTCCGGCTAACACTAAACACGCTAATCTTACCCCTTGTGGCATAGGTCAAGGGCTGTCTACCAAGGTAAATGCCAATATTGGGACGTCTTCTGATTTTGGTAATCTTGATACTGAGCTGGAAAAGTTGAAGGTGGCTGTTGATTCCGGGGCAGACACGGTTATGGATTTAAGTACCGGTGGCGATATATCGGCTATCCGTCGGGCTATTATTACTTCTAGCTCTGTGCCGATAGGAACCGTGCCGATTTATCAGGCCGGGATTGAAGCGATAAATAGGTACGATGCCATAGTTAAGATGACGGCCGATGACCTGTTCGCTGCGATTGAAGAGCATGTTCGTGGTGGCGTTGATTTCATAACGGTGCATTGTGGCGTGACCCAGTCAGCTATTGCCTGTCTTAAGCAACAGGAAAGAGTGGCCGATGTTGTATCTCGAGGAGGTGCTTTTCTAATAGGCTGGATGCTCTACAATGAGCGCGAAAACCCNCTCTATGAATACTATGACCGCTTGCTGGAACTGGCTAGAGAGTTTGATGTGACGCTGAGCCTGGGGGATGGAGTGCGTCCCGGTTGCCTGGCTGACGCTACTGACCGGGCCCAGGTAGAGGAGTTAATCGTTATCGGAGAGTTGGTGCCACGGGCTCAACAAGCTGGGGTTCAGGTAATGGTTGAGGGTCCGGGGCATCTGCCCTTGAATCAAATTGAAGCTAATGTTCGCTTACAGAAGTCTATCTGCAAGGGAGCTCCCTTCTATGTTCTGGGGCCGCTGGTGACCGATGTTGCCGCCGGCTATGACCATATTACTGGAGCTATCGGTGGGGCTGTTGCTGCCGCTGCTGGCACCGATTTTCTGTGCTATGTAACGCCATCGGAACACCTTTCTTTGCCTGAGGCTGAGGATGTAAGGCTGGGGGTAATCGCCTCGCGTATCGCTGCCCATGCTGGCGATATAGTTAAAGGGGTAAAGGGCGCCGAGGAGCGAGATAGGAAAATGTCTATAGCCCGGAAGAAGCTTGACTGGTCAGAACAAGCTAAACTCTCCTTATANNCTGAGCGGTCTCGCCAGGTCCACAGCCGGCATGCTTTGGCTGGAGAGGCTTGCAGTATGTGTGGCGACTTCTGTGCTATGGGATTGATGGAAAAATATTTGGGGGTCTCATCAACCAAGTGCTAACTGGTGACGCAATAAAAAGGTCATGTTGCCGTAGGAGAGCACCTGGCTAATAGACGGAGAGTTGAAATTGTATGATGTGGCAGTTATCGGCGGTGGCCCAGTCGGAAGTTATACCGCTTATAAGCTGGCGGGGATGGGATACGGGGTGGTGGTGCTGGAGGCGAAGGAAAGTCCGGGAGAGAGGGTGTGCTGCACCGGTCTTATCGGTCGTGAGTGCGTTGACTCTTTTAACATTGATGANAAGGTCGTCTTGAGANGGGTAAACAGTGCCCGGTTATTTTCGCCTTCAGGAAGGCTAATCCATCTATGGAGGCAGGAAGACCAGGCTTGTATTGTTGACCGAGCCGCTTTTGATATAGCTATCGCCAAGCGGGCTCAGGGTAAGGGAGCGGAGTATTTATTAAGCAGCCCGGTTAGTAGTGTGGAGATTGGGGATGACCGGGTTAGGGTTGAAGCAATTTGTCGCGGGACGCAGTTAAACATTGAGGCCAGGGCGGTAGCTATTGCCACTGGATTTAGCTCAAAACTGGTGGAGAGGTTAGGTCTAGGTAAGGTCGGCGATTTTGTTATGGGGGCTCAGGCTGAGGTGGAAACCGCCGGGACAAATGAGGTTGAGGTTTATTTTGGCCGGAAGTTAGCTCCCGGCTTTTTTGCTTGGCTGGTGCCAACTTTATCACGGAGAGCTCGGGTGGGGTTACTGTCGCGCCGCAACCCCGGGCATTATCTCAAGCAGTTGGTATTATCCCTGAAGACCCAGGGAAAGGTAGTTGCTGCTGATACCGAGTTAAGTTATGGCGGTATTCCACTAAAGCCGTTGCCTAGAACCTATGGGGAAAGGCTGGTAGTAGTGGGAGATGTGGCGGGACAGGTGAAGCCAACCACTGGTGGCGGTATCTACTATGGGCTCCTGTGTGCTGGTATAGCTGCTAGTAATTTACACCTGGCGCTGAAAGATGATGCGTTGACGGCCAAGAATCTGGCTGGCTATGAGCGAGAATGGAAGAGGCAGCTGGGCTGTGAGTTGAGAAGAGGTTACTGGACTCGTAAATTTTATGAGCGTCTGAGTGACCAGCAGGTTGACCGGATATTTGATATAGTAAAATCCAATGGCATTGCTGAAGCCTTGCTTAAAGAGGCGGAGGTATCCTTTGACTGGCATGCCGAGGTGGTATTGAGGTTACTGGCACACCGGGTAATATCTAAGGCGGTTGGGGCGATAAAGATTCCTTTTGGTGTTGATTGACTGATACGCTGGTTAATGTTTAGAATAATGAGGTTAAACTTGGTGATATTTATCTGGGGGTTTCCTGAGAGTGAATGATAGCAGCCAGAATATTAGTCTGGGTGAGGCCGCTACTCGTTTTCTCGCCAGCTTATTGTCCGAAAAAAGAGGTGCCAGCCAGCAGGAGGTGTATAGATTTGTTCGCTGGTATGGGACGGAACGACCTTTAGCTGGACTTATGGCACCTGAGGTAGCTAACTATGCGGAGCGGTTATCATTATCGGATACTAACTATACCAAGAAGCTTGAGCTAATACGGGCTTTCCTGGTTTATGTTCAGAAGAAGGGATGGGGTAAGGTTAATCTGGCCATCCAGCTTAAAGCCAGGAAGGGGAAAACTTTATCTCAATCTTCGTCTAGGCGAGGCTTGTCCCGAGAGACTGTTACCTTAACCCAGCAGGGATATGCCGAATTGAAGGCTGAGCTTGATACCCTTAAGGGTAAGCGTCTTGAGGCTATTGATGAAATGCGTAGAGCGGCAGCAGATAAAGACTTTCGTGAGAATGCACCTCTGGAGGCGGCTAGAGAGCAGTGCGGGCAACTGGAAGGACGTATTGAAGGGCTAGAGGGAACTCTGAAATCAGCGATTATTATCGGTAGGGAGCAAAAGGACATCATGCTCAAGGTGGGCATTGGTGATAGGGTTGTCCTGTGTGACCTGGCTTCTGGAGAGGAACTGCACTACACAGTGGTTAGTCCCCGGGAGGTAGACCCGACTCAAGGCAAGATTTCCAGCGTTTCTCCTATAGGTAAAGCTCTCATTGGTCGGGGCCAGGGAGAGGTAGCTGAGGTAATAGCCCCGGTCGGCAAGTTGCGCTATCAGATTAAACAGGTTGAGCGTTAACTATTGCTGGCAGTATGGAACCTCGGTATGGAGATATACTGCTACCTCAGCCGTATCTCCGTGAAATTCCTGTAGGGATGCTGGGCATCATCCCACCTATTCATAAATATTACCTTGTCCGACTGCTCAAAATAGCTTAAGCACACTCACTGTCTTACTCCCTCTTGGTCAATTTGTAATTAATTATGGGTTATACTAGAGTTGTTGACGATGTGAAGCAAGGAGATAAAAATGCAGAGTAAAGAGAAAGGCAGTCTAATCTTCATAAGGCTATTTCCGGGTGAAGATATCTACCAGGCATTAAAGAAAACGTGCCAGATGCATAAGGTTAAGACGGCGGTAGTCTTGTCGGGTATAGGTCAGTTAAAACAGTTTAAGCTGGGCTACTTCAGGGAAAAGGGAGATTATGCCCCGGAAGAATTCGAGAAACCGCATGAACTGCTTTCTCTGACGGGAAGCATTTCTAATCAGGGGGGAGACTACAATTTCCATCTGCATGTAGCTTTAGGCAACGAGATAAAGGGGGTGGTAGGGGGGCATTTAATTAAGGGGACAGTTGAGGTAACCAACGAAATTGTCTTACTCAAAACGGATTTAATGGTGAAGAGAGCATTGGAAGAAGACACTGGTCTTCAGGGGATGTTTTTGGAAGAGGTCTAAAACTACAGCGAAATTTCGAAAATTGCGACGAATATCGTATGAGTTCTTTTCTCAGAAAGAAGACTAGCATTTACTTCGGTACGTGTCAATAGCCTGGCTCTGTGGAGGGCGTATCCTGACCGTGTCCTGTTCGAGGAACTAAAATGTTTTCTTCAAACCTCAACGATACGAAATACTCCGAACTGGCAGAGATACAAATTAAATCATACCTTGTAGTATAATGACTGAAAGGTGTACCGCTGTTACCGTGGTAGCAAATTTATTAACTTAGAGGAGGATTGCCAGTATGGAATGGGGAATGGCAAACCGTATGGCACAATTAATCCAAACGGATGGGCATGCTCTATTCTTGCCCGTAGACCATGGGTATTTTCAGGGTCCCACTAGAAAATTGGAAGAACCACGTAAAACTATTGAACCACTCCTGCCTTATGCTGATGCACTCTTTATTACCAGGGGCGTATTACGCTCATCAGTAGACCCTGACAATACCAGACCCATTATTCTCAGGGTATCTGGTGGCACCAGTATGGTCGGGAAAGACCTGGCTAATGAAGGAATTGCCACCTCTATGGAGGAGGCTATCCGCCTCAACGCTTCGGCAGTAGGCATTTCTATCTTTGTTGGTACTGACTATGAGAAAGAGTCGTTATTAAACCTATCAAAGCTTGTTGATGAGGGCGAAAGGTATGGCATACCAGTAATGGCAGTTACTGCGGTGGGCAAGGAGCTTGATAAACGAGACGCTCGCTACCTGGCTCTGTCCTCTCGCATCGCTGCTGAGTTAGGGGCACGTGTGGTGAAAACCTACTGGTGTGAGGACTTTGGTAAGGTGACAAGGGGATGTCCCGTTCCCGTGATTATGGCCGGTGGGCCCCAGGTCGATACTGAGCTTAAGGTTTTTGAATTTGTCTATGACGGCATGCAAAAAGGAGCTATTGGAGTGAATCTGGGAAGGAACATCTGGCAAAGTGATTTCCCGGTGGCGATGATTAAGGCTATACGTGCCATTATTCACCAGAAGGCCACCCCAAAAGAAGCTCAAGAGTTATTCGGCAGTGAAAAAGAGATGAAACTGAAGAAGTCATGACCAGCATGGTGAAAAATAACATGCGTGTGGCTATGTGGTATAACAACCGGGATGTGCGGATAGAGGAGATGCCTATCCCACAAATCGGCCCTGGTGAGGCGCTAGTGCGTGTAGAGGCTAGCGGCATCTGCGGTAGTGACATCATGGAATGGTATCGCCTTGACCGGGCACCCTTGGTGCTGGGTCATGAGATTGGTGGACAGATTGTGGCGATGGGAGAGGGGGTAGAGCGCTACCAAGAAGGTGACCGGGTGTCAGCGGCGCATCATGTCCCGTGCAACACATGTCACTTCTGCCTGAGCGGTCATCACACCGTTTGCGACACTCTGCGCCGGACGAATTTCGACCCTGGTGGTTTTGCTGAATATATTCGGTTGACCGCCATCAATGTTGACCGTGGAATATTCCTGTTGCCCGAGGAAATGTCTTACGAAGAAGCCACATTTATTGAACCGCTGGCTTGTGTCCTGCGCGGACAAAGGCTGGCACATATGCAGCCGGGCAACAGCGTACTCGTCATTGGTAGTGGCATTGCCGGGTTGCTTCATGTGCAGCTAGCGTGCACTTTGGGGGCAAGGCTGGTGATCGCGACGGACATAAACGACCACCGCTTGGAGGCAGCCCAACGATTTGGGGCTGATGTCACCATCCGTGCTGAGGAGGACTTGCCCACCCGCCTGCGTCAGGTTAACCACGGTTGCTTGGCTGGCTTAGTGATAGTGTGTACTGGCGCCACATCAGCTATTGCCCAGGCCTTACAATCAGTGGAACGCGGAGGCACTGTTCTCTTCTTCGCGCCGACAAATCCCGGCGTTACCATTCCAATTTCCATAAACGAGCTTTTTTGGCGCAATGATATAACACTCACTACTTCCTATGGCGGCAGCCCGGCTGACTACCAAGCAGCGCTGGACCTAATTAGGGCTGGCACTATGCGTGTGCGCCAGATGATTACCCATCGCCTGGGTCTGGCAGAGATAGGTTTAGGCTTCCAGCTTGTCGCCGAGGCCCAGAATTCTATCAAGATAATTATCGAGCCCCAGAGGTAGCAGACAGCCGAAGAGACTACGTTCACTGGTCGGGGTGGCTGGATTTGAACCGGCGATCATCTGAACCACATGTAGCCCGGAGAAAAGGCGTGACCTGCCCCCCCCCACAAAGGATACCGCTTATAGAGTTAGATTTACCTGTATTTTCCCCTTCAGTCGAACTCCACCTGAAACAACCGGGTGATAAGACCACAACTAATACGGTTATAGTTCAGGCGATATAATCAATCGGTACTCTAAGTAGCTTCTTTTTTGACTTTGATAGATTCCGGGTTACCTAGTTCTTTAACTTGCTCCTTGGTTAGGTAGATAGCCAAGGGATGGCCTTCTTTGTCTTCCTTGAATCTCCAAGTCCCTGGCGTTTCCTTCTCTTTGACAAGTATGATTTCCATTTGTGCTGTCTCCTTTTATAGAAATCCTTCGCTGCAGACAATCCGAACGATCTCAGTCTCCATCGTCGTCTCTCACGCTTCATCCTCTGCTATTGGACCCAGTCGGTAGCGGAGACATAACGCCTCCAATCGTCTAATAAGACTAGTACTTTCAAGACCCAATTCGCGAATGTCACGCAACTCTGATAGCACCGACTCAGGTAACTTATCCAGAAAGATTTGTCGCAGAACAGCTATTCGTTGGAGTTCCTCAGAATTATCCTTTGCTTCTTCACGCGCAAGGTTTAGATATGAGCACCTACTTTGAAAGTGCCGAAGATGTTTCTTCCCTCAGCATATTCCTCAGTAGAGCATGATTCTTCAACTTCTGCTGCTAGGACTTTAGCTCATTAGTTGCTTGGCCTTATCAACTGCGGAAACTGCGTCCGCAGCGTACGCATCTGCTCCAATTGAATCGGCGAATTCCTGGGTAATCGGTGCACCTCCAACCATTACATGAACCTTGTCTCTCAAGTTGCTGCGCTTGAGAGCCTCAATAACATCCTTCATAAGCGGTATAGTAGTGGTTAGAAGTGCTGATAACCCCAGTATGTTTGGCTTTTCTTCCTCTACTGCTTCAACGAACTTGTCTGCGGGGACATCTATTCCGATGTCCATTACCGTAAAGCCGCCGCTCTCCATCATCATGCCGACGAGACTCTTCCCGATATTGTGAACATCCCCCTGGACAGTACCTATTACGACTTTACCTGCTGACATGTCTGACAACTCATTCCCTACGATTAAAGGTTTTAGTATTTCCAAACCCCTGTTCATAGCCGCAGCCGATGCTATTACTTCAGGTATAAACATTTCTCCAGTCTTAAACCTCTGTCCAACCACTGACATGCCAGGGAGAAGACCCTTAGGAATAATTTCTCTGGGTTTAATGCCTCCATCAAGTAGGCTATTAGCTATCCCCTCTACCTTGTCCTTCTGTCCTGTGATAACACTCTCTTGTAGCTCTTCATACGATGCCATTCAATAATCTCCCCCTTCTGCTTAATGTCGGTATTTTTTAAAATGTCCTTCTCACCCCAGCGCTCTGCCTGATTTTATCTCTTTTACCATTTCCTACACAGCTCTAGAGTGGTGCTTTATAGTTGTCAAAGGAGATATTTTTCTATATTAACTCTCGCCTACTTCTTCTCTAGCTCATTTACCAGTCTTCTTAATTCCCCTAAGCCCTCTGTCAGTTCCTTTTTGCTATAAGGGATTTCCCCCTGGTAGAGAACATCACAAGGTATCTTATCGCAGTTCAAACAATAATATACCTTGTTCTTTATAGCGCAAGCTAGGGCTGGGCAGGGAAATCCATCTTCTATCAGCTCCTCTAGTTTGGCAGGTGCGTTTGGTTCAGTGCCTGAACAGCAGTCTGGGCATACTCCCTTGGCCAGAAAGGCACAAATCCCACAAGCCATTCCGCAGGCTCCAATTTGTATTTTGCCCCTCCGGTGACTTAAAGTTATTAGGATGCTTAATCCTGTTTCAGAAGCATCAAGTAAATGATTATTAGACCAGGTGTTCCTCTGCCTGCTTTAGTATCTGGTTCATTTCTTTTTGCACGTCTTCAGGTAACTGTTGGGGCCTTAGCCCCTTTTTAAGCTCCTTATACTTATCCAGAGCTCGGATATACATGTCTTTGCCGCCCTCTGCAACCCAAATCGCCCTCGGGTCACGGACAAAAAGGTCAGACCGTAAAGCTTCACGGCAGTGCTTTAAAGTATGGGGTCTTTCCAGGAAGTTATTGCCGGGAGCAGTATCCCAAATCTCTTCCCAGGCTAGAGTGTCATCATTAACCTTCACACCTGCTTTAATTCGCTTAAAGATACCAGCTAGGATATTATCAATTATTAGCTGGACGGGGTTGATGGTTAAACAGGCATCAAGCCCACCAGCGCCTTCTAAAACATCAGTGCCAGCCAGAGCAACTAGCTGCCCGATAAGAGTTCCGTCAATCATGGACTGCTCGTCTGGGATATGGGAGTCGGTTCCATACCCCCACGCAAATGTCGGTATCTGGAAAGCCTCCTCGATGAAATGCGCCGAGGCCATTTCACCTAGTATAGCTTCCACACTTGTCAAAAGGCTCCTGCCCGTCGCCATATCAAGTGTCAAGCGGTGATGACCGCAGAAGACCGGGGTCCCCGGCTCTATCAATTGGCTCATTACCACCTGTGCCAGATTTTCTATGGCGGACAAAAGAACTGTACCCGCAATAGTAATCGGAGAAGTTGCCCCGGTGCTAGGTAGTCCACAAAGGTATAACGGCACTCCGTGACGGGCACATTGCAGAAGTGTATTCATCTCCATAGGCACGAATTGAAGGGGTGTGACCGAATTAGAACAGGCGCTGACTATAGGCCTCTTCTTCAAATTCTCCTTGCTACCGGCTACTGCTATAGATAACTCAATCAGATATCCCATGCTCTCGGCGCTGTGAGGCTGTATCCAAACATGTTTAGCGGTATTCTCAAAGTAGGTCTTTAGTGCATATATATCAGCGACTTCTCCCGGTACGTCGCCAATAGTAGGAAAGGCACAGATGTCTATCCCCTCTGAGACCTCCATTAGTTGGGCCCACTCTGCCGTGTCAGCTACAGTTACATCGCGAAAGGTATTAGAATCTATATCGTGGTAGGTTACCGCCCCGGTATTAGTGGCGGTATAAAATAGCCCGTCCGGGTGAGGGATAGCCATCTCATAATATTCAGAATAATTGCGTCTGCCCCACAGTGAAAAACTCTTCGGGGTATAGCGTAATGTCGTCTCTATTATATCTTTAGGAAACCGGACGGTCTGATCGTCAAAACTAACCTGGGCACCTTCCCTGGCAAGGGTTTTTAGGACTTCAGGGTGTTCTACTTTTACCCCTTTAGTTGATAGAAACTCCAAGCACTTATCACGAATAGTGCCTATTTCTTCCTGGGTAAGTACTTTAAGCTCTAAACTGTTTACCATGAAAAACCTCCCCCCTATATTCCAGAATTAAGTGTGCAAATCTTATATCGGATATCCCCTCTTGAGCAGTTGAATTGTTTTTTGTTTTATTCTATCGCCATGTGTCAATCGTTTCCTACTCTCTCTGTCAATTCAGCTGGCCTTAAAGTTGCGTTTAAAAGAAGATTATGTTTTGTCTTGCTAGAAGAGAGATTATAACACTGTCTCCCCATTGTCAAGGGAGTGCACTCGTCCGTATCTCTCTTACATAGGTCTCCAACTGCCCAGTTGTTTAGGCGATTGACGCAATCTATTAAAGTGTGTTAGTGGTCATCTTATAACAGTGCTATAATTGGCCTTAGAAATTAGACTTTCCGTGGCAATTTTCGAAGAGGACAATTTGCTCCGCATTATCATTTTTGCAATAACAAACAATTGACAAAAACTATATTTTTTGATATACCACTTAGTACGCTTGTAATAGCCATAAAACTTTTTGAATCTAAGAGGAATGAAGTAATGGTTTGGGCTGTCATAATTTTTACGGGCTAAGACAACAGATTAAGGAATAAATCATAAGGAGGAGAAGTAAAATGAGACATGGTGACATTTCGTCAAGTAATGATTGCGTAGGTGTGGCAGTTGTAAATTATAAGATACCCCGGTTCCATGCAAAAGAAGAGATTATAGACAACTGTCACAAAATTGCAGCTTATGCTGAAGGACTGAAGTTTGGTACGCCGGGTGTAGACCTGGTGATATTTCCGGAATTCAGCACGCAAGGAATTCTGTATGACCCTGATGCGTGCATGGAACTTTCAGCAATCATCCCCGGTGAAGAGACGGAAATCTTCTCCGCATGTTGTAAGGGGAATAATATCTGGGGAGTATTTTCACTAAACGCGGAAAGGCATGAGGAGCATCCCCAAAAGGCTCATTACAATACAGCGATTTTAATCAATAACAAGGGGGAGATTGTACAGAAATACAGAAAAATTATGCCTTGGTGTCCTCTCGGGGGGGATTCTCCAGGTACGAGGACCTATGTTTCTGAAGGGCCCAAGGGACTCAAAATCAGCTTGATTATCTGTGACGATGGGAACTATCCTGAGATATGGCGTGATTGTGCTATGAGGGGAGCCGAACTAATTGCGGTAGCCCAGGGTTATCCGTACCCAGCAATAGAGCAACAGAGAAGTATGGCTACGGCTATGGCGTGGGCCAACACTGTTTATGTGGCTGTGGCCAATGATACGGGGTATGACGGTTTCTATTCTTACTTTGGTCATTCGGTTATCGTTGGCTTTGACGGTAGAGTTTTGGGGGAGTGTGGCAGTGAAGAGATGGGATATCAATATGCTGAACTATCAGTTAGCGCCATAAGGGATGTCAGAAAGAATTGGCAAGCTCAGAATCACCTTTTCAAACTGCTTCATCGCGGCTACACTGCTGGTTTAACTGACCCCGACATAGGCGACAAGGGTATTGCCGAGTGTCCCTTTGAATTCTACCGAACATGGGTAAACGACTCGGCAAAGGCCAGAGAAAATGTGGAAAAAATAACCAGAAAAACATTGGGGACTCCAGCGTGTCCTATTACTGGCATACCCCACTAACTAATACCTTGAAACTGGTGCAGCCGTGAGCGGGCTGAAAAGGTGGGGGGATTATGTTTCTTGAGGTTTACATGTCACATTGACAAAGCTTCAATACTGTGTTAGTATCCGCAATCAGTCGGTGAGGAGGGAGTTGTCTATGAAGAATGATTTTTAGTTATATTGGGTACTAAGGAAAAATAGGAGGTTATAATATAATGAAAACCAGATTATTAACGTTTTTGGGTTCACTGATGCTGGTGACGGGTTTAATTGTCGCTGGTTGTGCGGCTCCGGCTCCGGCTCCAGCTCCGGCCCCAGCCCCAGCTCCGGCCCCGGCCCCGGCCCCGGCCCCGGCCCCAGCCCCAGCTCCGGCCCCGGCCCCGGCCCCGGCACCTGAGGAAAAACCTATTACTATGGCTTTCGGCTCCATTATTTCAAGAACAGATGGCTCATGGGGTCAAAATATTCACGAAGCTTACTTATATATCACGGAGAAATATCCAGAGGTTGAGACCACCTTTACCGATCTCATTCCTTGGGGTGAGCTGCCTACGTGGATGGAGCTGCAGGGGGAGAAGAAGACTGACCTTCTTTATCTCGATTCTGGTGCCACGGTGTTCGAGGCAGTGACCGAGGTCGCCCCTAAATACCCGGATATGTGGTTTATCACTGGAGGTGGCGGTGTCGATATAAACGCTCAACTGCCGGCTAATGTCATTATGTATGAGAGTCAACAGCATGAGGGTTCATACCTAGCTGGAGTGGCTGCCGGCATGATGACAGAAACAAATAAAATTGGCCACATGGCTGGCTTTGATTATCCTATGATAGTTAGGAACTGGAAGGCCTGGGAGTTAGGAGCCAAATCGGTCAATCCAGATATAGAAGTGAACAACATATACACAGGCGCTTGGGGTGATCCCGAAAATGACTCCGAGGTCGGTACAGCGCTGATTGATCTGGGTTCCGATGTGTTATTTCATGATACTGATAGCCTGTCAATTTTTAAGATTGCCGAAGAGGCTGATGTGTGGGTTGTAGGAGTACATCGTGATCAAAGTGAATACGCTCCCACTCGGGTCATAGCCAGTGCTCTGGCTAACCATCCGTTACAGGCGGAACAGGGGCTACTGGACTTTATGGCTGGCACCATCGCCGCAGCAAAAGAGGTAAAGGTATACGGCGTTGAGGCTGGCTGGCCAGTTATCACTTCGCTAACCAATGTGCCAGAAGAAGTTAAAGCTAAGGTGGAGGAAGCTGAGGAGGCTATTCGCACCGGCGAAATAGTAGTTCCTGAAATACTCGAAGACTGAAGACCTAGGGCCTAGGCCCTAGGTCCTAGGACAACGGTTAACCTGACCTGAGGTCAGCTAATATTTTACTCTTCCATCGCGGGGCAGCTCTTTGGAGTTGTGCTACGATGGAAGGAGTATTATACCCTCTGGGGCTAAGAAATTAACATCCTGCCTGAGATGCAATAAGGCAGAAACAGGGATGGTCTTTCAGCTTGGTTTGGTTCTGCCGCTGGCCGTTATTGAGAATATCGTGCTTGAAAATGTCCCTGCCAGGAGCACTCTAATAGATGAGAATAAAGTCCAGGAAAGAGTGTTAGCTCCCCGGCGGAAAGTTTTAAATTTAGAATAGCTGCTCAGCTAGGGGGAGGCGCTTTTGGTAGGAGAGCAGCAGAATGGTAGCTGGCGCTGGAGGTGAGATATAGCAGCGCGATTACGCTTATTACCAGGGTTTAGCTATTTTATCCGCAGGATAATCCCTTTGATAATAGTGTTTGCCCTGGCACTCGGGGTAACCTCAATTTTAATCTATATTTCTGGATTCAGCCCCCCAGAGGTCTACTGGGGTTTATTAGACGGAGGCTTTGGAAGTCTACTCAGGATAGGTCTCACCCTGAATACGACAACCCCTATTTTGTTTGCTGGTTTGGGACTTATACTGATGTTCAGGTGTGGAGTATGGAACATAGGTGCCGAAGGGCAATTGTATATGGGAGCGGTGGGAGCTGTTATAGCCGGGCTTTTTTTAACCGGTATACCCGGGCCATTACATCTTCTCTTAATTGCTATAGCCAGCTTCGTTTTTGGCGGGATATGGGGAGCAATCCCCGCTATTTTAAAGGTCAAATTTAAAACCAATGAAATTATTACTTCTTTAATGACGGTTTTTATTGCCTGGTGGTTTATTGTCTATGCAGTACGGTTCCCGTTGCACTCACCTACAGCATTTATTCCGGTAAGTGAAAAAATCCCTTTTACCGCTAGGCTGCCAATACTGCCTGGGAGCCCCGCACATGCCGGGATTCTAATCGCCCTGGGGCTTGCCGTGATTGTCTGGTTCAGTTTGCAAAGGAGCACCTTCGGCTATCGAATTAAAGCTATAGGGATAAATCCTGATACCGCCTTGTATGGTGGCATACCAGTGGGAAAAATTATGATAACTTCCGGCATTCTAGGTGGCGGCCTAGCTGGTCTCGCCGGGATGGCCCAGGTATCAGGGATTCACTATCTGCTGGCAGATTATCTTTCCGCTAATTACGGGTGGCTAGCCATACTAGTTGTTTTTATAGGAAGGTTGGAGCCATTTCGGACAGTGCTTGTAGCTATACTCTTGGGGGGGTTACTCTCAGGAAGTCATTCCGTCCAGATGAGTCTTGGCATCGATGTTACTGTGGTTCATGTATTGGTGGCTCTCATTATGTTATCTTTAGTATTGGAACCAGTCATAGAGAAACGCTTGGAACGTCTATTTTAAACATACCCGATTGGTTATAAAATGAGGGGAGATCATTGGATTTATATCCACTTATAGTTCCAGTGCTGGCGGCTACCCTACGGATGAGCTTCACCTTGGTCGTCCCTGCCCTGGGCGAGGCATTCTCGCAGCGAGCTGGAGTATATAACGTAGGGGTCGAAGGATACATGTTAATGGCGTCTATATCCTCATACCTGGCAGTTGTTTTTACCGGTAATCTGTGGTTGGGAATAATCGCAGGTATGCTAGTTGGTATGATACTGAGTCTAGTCCACGCTTATTTGTTTATAACACTGAAAGCTAACACGTTCGTTGTCGGGCTAGGAATATGGCTGCTTAGTATGGGACTTAGTTCCTTCATATTTAGAATGACGGGAATCAGGTCGGTTATAGAAGGTTTCTCACCTATTCACATACCGGTGCTGAGTGAACTTCCCATAGTTGGCCCGATTCTCTTCCAGCAGAATGTTTTATTTTACATCGGTATACTTTTGGTTGTTATTTTCGCCGTTGTTATGTTTCGGACGCCCTTTGGTTTGATTGTTAGAGCTACCGGGGAGAATCCATTGGCAGTTGATATAGCCGGATACAATGTCTCTTTAATACGCTATGTTAGTGTGCTCATCTGTGGAGCCATGTCGGGGCTAGGCGGGGCGTATCTGCCATTAGCAGTGATGTATAGATTCAACGAGAACATGACCGCATTCCGTGGATTTATGGCTCTGGCTATAGTCATCTTTGGAAGGTGGAACCCCTGGGGGATACTTGGCGGTTCACTCCTATTTGCTTTTGTTGACGCTCTCCAGATACGTCTGCAGGCGGTGGGAGTTCCTATTCCGTTCCCGCTACTTTTAATGCTGCCCTATGTTGTAACCATAGTTGTCTTAGTCGGTGTAGCTGCCATCATAAGGAGGGTCGCTGTGCCCAGGAAGCTGGCTATCCCTTATATCAAGGGAGAAGCATAAACTTCCTTGGGAAGGTTAGTACATCTCTAAGAATGAAGCTAATTAGGATTAACCTTTAAGAATCTACTGATGGTGGGTTTGATAAGCTTATTAAGCCTACCTATGTTTATATACTAAAAAGCAATTGATAATGTCCTTCACGTAGGCACTACAGTAGCCCCCTCTGCTGGTAATGGCTCCTGGTCTCCTCAATTATCTCGTCTATTCCCCTATCCTGTCCGGGAGTCAAGGGCTTCGATTCGTGTTTAGCAATTAATTCCTCTATTGCCGCCCCCGGCTTTATGAGCTGGGCAAAAACTATCCCGGCAATGAGTTCGACATTATTAGTTATCGTTGACCCGGCGATAGTGGCCGGTCCAGTACCACCCATCACCACGCCACTTCTGATGTCAGCAGGAAAGCCAGGTTAAACACTTCGTCAGATTGTTCAACCTAAATAACCTGCCCACGGTAGTTGTATCACCGGCTAAATTAGAGTTGCCGACATCGGTCTTACCCATGTTTTTAGAGTAGGGTTATCTAGGCTATAATGTTAATGGGGCACCTCACCCTAATGTAGAGTTACTCTTTGGGGTAGAAAGAAAGCTAAGATAAGTATTCAAACTTGAGAAATAGGAGGTTATTACATATGGCTAAGGTAGCTATTGGTGCACGTATACTTCTTTACCCACTCCCCACTGTTCTTGTCGGAGCTAACGTTGATGGAAAGCCGAACTTTTCCGCATATGCTTGGTGTGGGATCGTAAACAGCCGCCCGCCGATGCTCTCCGTTGCCTTCCAACACCAGCGCCATACTNTGAAGGGCGTCAAACAGAATGGCACGTTCTCTGTAAATATCCCCTCCGTGGAGCTGGTAAAAGAAACAGATTACTGCGGACTTGTCTCAGGAAGAGAGNCCGATAAAGTCGCCGACTGTAAATTNAACNTCTTTTACGGTAAGCTNGCGAATGCACCGTTGATTAGCGAGTGCCCTGTAAACCTTGAGTGCCATGCTCTGCATATCCTAAATCTGGGAAGCCATGAGATGGTCGTGGGACAGATTGAAGAAGTTTATTCTACAGATTCATGCCTAACTGATGGCGAGCCCGATGTAACTAAGATCAAGCCTTTCCTTTGGGTTACCCACCCGACGAACCAGTACTGGGAATTCGGCAAGTCTATAGGTGGGGCGTTCAGCATAGGGAAGCAGGTGAAGGGATAAGCCAAAGTTACAGCATCAGGAGTATCTGGATTTTGCTAACTGTATACAGTCGCGTCAGTCAGTTATGATATATTATCTCAAATGCGCTCCAGCTGTTTGTCAATTCATTCAACAAACTTGGGTAGTTACCCGTAGTATAGCAGATAGCTACTAAAGCATGACTTTTGAGTTTCCAAACGCTCTAGGAATGTTGCACCGTAAGCCAGGAATTCCTGCTTTAATTCCTCTTCGATCACGTCATAAGATAAGTTGCCTACATAGATTCTCATAATTAGAATCCTCCTTGTTATTAAATAACGCGATTCCCCTCTTTAATTGTCGTCAGCTTAAGTAGTACTCAGCTATTTGCTTGCTAGCCCGCCGTTTAATTTCCCTGACGCTTTCTCCGCCTAGCGTTACTTTTGGCTTTAATACGAGCCGCGTCTCTCTTAGATATAAAATGTCGGTGAGCTTTCGCCTCACGTAAAATACCACTCATCTGCACCACTTTCTGAAAGCGGCGCAGCATGGAATCTTGGGATTCACCTTCACGTAAAAAAACTTCCAATGATACAACACTCCAACATATTACCAAGACACACACAGGCCGGATATCTTCAGCCCATGTGTGTCCACCGTCTCAAACCAGTTTATCTACCTGGTCTGACTTTTCGATAGCAATCACTACAGTATACTGGCTTATCACCGCGGGGTTCAAAAGGGACTTCGGTATCTCTGCCACACTCGGCACATGTTGCGGGAAACATCTGGCGTGGTGCTCCGTAGTTGCTACTTCCATTGCGTTCTGACTTCCTTGCCTGACGGCATGCCTGACAACGCTTGGGCTCATTAGTATAGCCTCTGGACTGGAAAAGCTCTTGTTCACTAGCGCTGAAGGTGAAGGTAGTCCCGCAATCGGAACACTGGATTGACTTGTCGCTAAAATTCACTGGATGACCTCCTCTCTTCGGAATTTTAGTTAGAGCTCGGGCCATCCAATACTTAAGAGAAATCTGAGGTGATTCTAAGAAGCTTGTAATAACCTAAACTGGAACTGTTAACATTATACACTAAAAAGCGATTCTCTGCAAAATGAGTGCAGTGCCCCCTGTACACCAGGTTACTTTTTACAGTGTGCTACTTCCCTGTTTAGTAACAAAAAGAGGAAATGTGTGATAATATCTGTCTGGCGCTAATCCTGACGAGAATGTCAGGATGGAGAGCTTTTCAAAATGCTTAAATATGGGGAGGTCTATCTATGTGAGTGTGATACGTTTGAGAACGTGATGACTGGACTTCCATATTTCATTGAGAAGTTTTATAATAACAAGAGGATTCACTCGGTATTGGGTTATCTCTTTCCTGATGCCTTCGCAGAGTCTCTAATTATTCAATAGAATAATGGGGTACCCCCGTCAGACTATCCNAATCCTTTCTATCCAATTACAGGGGTGTNCTCCAAAAGTTAATTGTTANGTTTGGTACGATGGTATCTCTTTTAGCTAATCAAAAATAAACAGTAAACTATATGGTAAGGAGGGCATTCCCTTGGAGTATTTCTTAAGTGACAAGCAGAAGACGATTAAGAGTCTGGCAAAAAGGATTGCTGAGGAGAAAATCCTTCCGGTCAGGGCAGAATTAGATGAAAAAGAGGAGTTCCCGTGGGCCATAATCAAAGACATTGCCGGTGCCGATATGTTCCGCATCTTTGTNCCCCAAGAATATGAAGGTCTGGGTGGAGGCTGCTTTGAACTGTGTCTGGTGGTGGAAGAGCTGAGCCGGGTATGCAGTGGTATTTCCGTCAGCTATGCGGCTACTGCCTTGGGGAGTTTTATCATTACCGATCACGGAAGTGACGCACAGAAACAGAAATATCTCCCCGATATTGCCAGTGGCAATAAGCTTGCCGCCTTTGCGCTGACTGAGCCACAGGCGGGTAGCGATGCCCTGGCTATAAATACAACTGCGGAAAAAGTTGAAGGGGGCTATTTACTTAATGGCACAAAACAATTCATTACTAACGGCGGTGATGCTGANATATATACGGTTATTGCCTTGACTGATAAGACTAGAGGTCCCCGTGGCGCCAGTGCTTTACTGGTGGAAAAGGGCACGCCGGGTTTTTCTTTTGGCAAGAAAGAGAAAAAGATGGGTATTCGTGCTTCTTCAACCAGAGAGCTAATTTTTCGGAACTGTCTGGTTCCTGAAGAAAATGTGATTGGTAAGCTAGGTAGGGCGTTTTTCATGACGATGAAGCTCTTAGACCAATCGCGCCCGGGGGTGGGGGCTCAGGCGGTTGGACTGGCCCAGGGAGCCCTGGAAGCCGCGGTAAACTATACTGAGCAGCGTGTCCAGTTCGGTCACCCCCTGAGTTCTCTGCCGGTAGTCCAGGATATACTGGCGGAAATGGCGATTCAAGTTGAAGCTGCCCGGGCACTGGTTTATGCTGCGGCAAGGACAGTTGATAGTGGAGCCTACGATTATACCGAAGGTTCAGCTATGGCAAAAGTCTTTGCCTCAGATGCAGCGATGAAAGTTACCACTGACGCAGTACAGGTTTGCGGTGGCGCTGGCTACATGAGTGATTATCCCTTTGAGAAGATGATGAGAGATGCCAAAATCACTCAGATATTCGAAGGTTCTAACCAGGTCTTGAGAAATGCTATTGCCATGCACCTAAGGAAGAGACAGGCAAAAACGGAATGAACGTAGTCGCTTGCCTGAAGCAGGTCCCCGGCACCACAGACGTCAAGATTAATCCCGAGACCAACAATCTCATCAGACAGGGAATTAAGAACGTCATCAACCCATTTGATACCTATGCCTTAGAGGAAGGGGTTCGAATAAAGGAGCGATGTGGGGGTAAGGTTATAGTTATTAGTATGGGGCCACCTCAGGCTGAAGAAATGCTGAGAGAAGCTATTTCATTGGGCGCTGATGAAGCCCTCTTGTTAAGTGATAGTGCCTTTGCTGGGGCTGATACCTGGGCTACCGCTTACACATTAGCGACAGCAATTAATAAATTGGAGCAATATGATATCATAATCTGCGGCCGACAGACCATAGACGGGGATACAGGCCAGGTGGGGCCAGAGCTGGCAGAAATGCTGGGCGTACCATTAGTTACCTATGTCAACCGGATAGAAGAGATGTCAGATGGACAGATGCGAGTCCAGCGGATGATTGATGAGGGGCATGAGGCTATTCAGGCGCCTTTACCGGCAGTAATTACGGTCACAAAAGATATTAACGTGCCTCGCCTTCCATCGCTTCGTGGCATTGCCAGATCAGAGAGCGCTGTCATTCCGGTATGGAACTCCCAAAAACTGGGTGTTGACCCGGCTAGGGTTGGTTTGTCCGGCTCCTTTACCAGAGTAATCAAAGTATTTTCCCCTGAGAGAAGCTGCCAGGCTGAAGTATTTCAAGGAGAGGTAAAAGAGCAGGTAGAGTGTCTGATTGGTAAGCTGAAGGAGGCTGGATTAATCTAGGATTGGGGTAAGTATGGGAATTCAAATTGACCTTGATAAGTGTGTTGGCTGTGGTGACTGTGTCCCAGTCTGTCCTTTTGGTCTGTTAGAGGTTATGGACAATAAGGTCCAGCTAAAGGAGGGTTGCACGCTTTGTGGTGCTTGCCAGGAGGCCTGTGACTATGAGGCGATACTTATCGAAACTCTGNCTGAGACTGAGGCATCGAGCGATAGACACCGGGGAATCTGGGTATTTGCCGAGCAACGGGATGGCAGGTTGAAAAGCGTTGCCTACGAGCTATTAGCCAAGGGAAGAGAACTGGCAGATAGTCTGAAAACTGAATTAAGTGCGGTATGTTTTGGTCACAGTATTGATGAAATCAATCAGTTGATTGCCTACGGTGCGGATAAAGTATACCTGGTAGATAGTCCAGACTTTGCTGATAATTCGGAGGATTTGTGCACTCACCAACTCGTTGAACTGATTCGGCAAAATGAGCCAGAAGTAGTTATTGCTGGGGCGACTTCACTGGGACGTTCGTTTATTCCCCGGGTAGCGTCTATCATAGAGACAGGACTCACCGCTGACTGCACCGGGCTTGAAATTGATGTTGAGAAGAGGCTGCTCCTGCAGACCCTCCCTACTTTTGGTGGCAATATTATGGCAACTATTATTTGCCAGGCAAAGCGACCACAGATGTCAACTGTCCGTCAGCGGGTATTTAAGAAAGGCGTGCCGGATGAGAGA
This sequence comes from Dehalococcoidales bacterium, assembly GCA_002688105.1. Lineage (GTDB taxonomy): Bacteria > Chloroflexota > Dehalococcoidia > Dehalococcoidales. The sequence goes on from NZBQ01000012.1 coordinate 20,643, forward strand.
AGAAAGGGGCAGATAATAAGAGTGGACTTCGATAAGGAATGCATAACATCAAGAACCAAACTGCTTGGTTTCGTCGAGGATATTACTGAAACTATCAAACTTGATGAAGCTGATATTATTATTTCAGGAGGACGGGGACTGGGAAAGCCAGAAAACTTCCGGCTGCTGGAAGACCTGGCGAAGGCTATGGGAGCAGCGCTAGGCTCATCCCGACCACCGGTCGACGAGGGATGGGTTCCATACTCTCATCAAGTTGGGCAGACAGGGAGAACGGTTTGTCCCAAGCTCTATATCGCCTGTGGCATCTCCGGCTCAGTTCAGCATGTGGTTGGTATGCAAACCTCAGAAACTATTGTGGCTATCAATGATGACCCAAATGCCCCTATCTTCGAAATAGCTACCTATGGCATTGTCGGTGACCTCTTTAAGGTAGTGCCAATGCTAATAGGAAAGCTAAAGAATGAGTAATTCAGTTCGTGTCTCGCTGGGATAACCAGAATGAAGTTGAACTGCAGGTTGAGTGCGGATGATTTATGACCTGGACAATTATGTAGATGAAAAATTACCGAAGACAACGAGAAACTATAGTTAGTACAAGAGTTATTAACTAGATATAGGTATTACCTCTGCAAAAGAAAATTTTCTCGTCGTCTTTGCATCGTCACCTTATCCTCCTTTCGTCCAACCGGTATCAGCGAGTCATCTTTCTTTCAGCGGAACGTCTTGATGCCCTACTGCCAAAAGTGGAACCAGAGGAAAATGTCGGCAAAGGAGAGTGGGATTGAGTGTAGGCCGTGCAGTGTAAAAACAAGAACTTTTACAGCTTCTTTTCCACTGCTCGTTTAGTCGAATCCGCCTACAGTTTAGTGGTCACAAAATGGCTTTTTGTTCAGCAAAAAAAGATAGCTTCAGTAATACTATGTTACAACCTATTGTAGGCAAGCTTAACAACATCCCTTTGCATTGGTGCTTGAACTGCTGTTCAGTTTAGCGGTGGCCGATGTCCTCTTTAATTTCACCTCACCTTTAAGAGGTAAGCAACCAATGCTCCCAACGCAGCGAAGAAGGCCATCGTAGAGAAAACCGCTACGTCGCTGTGCATAATGTCCAAAACCCGACCAATAACGAGCGGCCCGATCAGCACGCCGAAATTCAGTGCAGTATTTAACACGCCAAAGCCCAGGCTCGCATTCTCGGGCCCAACCAACTCAGGCGGGAGTGCAAATATACTTGGCGGAGCTAGAGCAGCAAAAAGTCCGAGCACTACGAGAAGTAACACTTGCAGAACCCCATCTACTGTGGGTAGTAAAGCCAGGCAGGCCGTCATGCCAATCAGTGAAAGCAATATGAACGGACGACGTCTCCCTATCCGCCCAGCTAAGTAGCCTGTCAGTGGTGTAGTAAATGACAACAGCATTATCATACCAGCCAAGAAATCAGCCCGGACAGGTGGAACCCCTTTGAAATCCATAAAAAGCGTCTTTCCCCAAGTGGTCAGGGAAAGGGCTGCCATATTAAAAGTACTCCAGATGATGGCGAGCATCCACATGGGGACTCTCTTTAATGGAGCCAGAGAAATAGGAGTACGAACCACCTTTTTGTCTTCCGCTAAGAGCGCGAAGAGGACTAGTATCACGGTAGCTAACGCGGTAGCAATCCAGAAACTGGATCGCCAGCCATAGGTTAGTTCTACCCGCCCGAGGAGATTAAAGGAAATGACTGTGGCCAAGGGCATGTTTAAAGCCCAGATGCCCATGGCCAATCCTAGCTCTTTGCCGCTAAACCACTGGAAAATCAGAGGGGGGGCAGCAGAAAAGAGAAGGGCACCTCCAATTCCTACAATAGCGCGTCCACCCTGAAGTAAGCCAAAGGAGGGAGCTACTGCCGTGAGGAGAGTCCCTAAGCAAACTAGACTAAGACCTACTACGGATAGTCTCTTGTTGCCATATCTGTCTGCCAGGAATCCGCCTGGTATTGAGAGTAACATTGCCGGTAGAGCTACGAAGAGCATAACGCCTGCAGCCGCTGTATGGCTCAAGTGGAATTCACTGAGTATGGCTGGAATTAGGGGAGGTGCCGCCTGCATGGAAAATAGAAATGCAAAGCTAGCTAGTAAGACCACGGCGAGTATTAGCCAGCGCTTACCTGACATTGTTCAAAATTCTCTGCCTAATATTGCTAAACTTGCTACTATCGGAAGAAAGGGCGTCTATTTACTAGAATATATTTTGCAGTGGTTCCCCACGGGTTAAATACAGTGATTTGCCTGGCTTCTCTAAGCATCCTTACTCCATCAACCAAGCCTTGATTTCCTCAACTCTGAATCTTAGTGAATTTTGGGAACGGTTGCTATCCAAGTGAGAAATAACCCTTTCTCCCTCGGTAAATAACAACTCATGTAACTTTTCCCCAACTCGCGACCCGCAGAGACTTAATTTAGTCTCCTTATTACCATATAAATCGATGGTTGCCTTAGCTAAATCAGCCAGTTTCATCGTCTTTTGATAAGGGATATATATGTTCCTGTTTTCCCCCTTCTCTATAATTTCTATTATAAAATCGACCAGGGTATTCACATTAATAAAAAACCTGGTCATCTCGGGGTCGGTAATGCTTATCTCATTATTTTGACTTATCTCCTGTTTCCATCTTTCGATAACGCTGCCACTTGAGCCGAAGATATTCCCGGCCCTGATTACTATATACCTTCTCCTTTTTTCTTTCCTAGCCCACTCCAGAACTAATCTCTCCATTAGCAACTTAGTAGCACCATAGCAAGTAGTAGCTTCTACACCTTTATCGGTTGATATGCCTATGAAGGTATGCCCGCTAAACGAGTCCAGCAAGTTTTTGGTGCCGATAACATTGGTGGTAATAGCCTCGATGGGATGTATCTCACAAAGGTCAATATGCTTCATCGCCGCTAGATGCACTATTGTATCAGCATCTCTTACCGCATTATTTAAGCTATTAACATCCCTTATGTCACCAACAATCGGAATCAATCTCCTACTATGACATCCGATAAGCAGCCTTTGAATGGCATTTTCACTTCTGGAAATTGCCCTAATCTCGTTATCTGGGTACTTATCTAACAGTTTTCGTATTAGATGCCGGCCCAAAAAGCCACTGCCACCGGTAACTAGGATTACCTTCATTACTTTCCTCTTTGTCTCGCCAGTTTTTCTAGTTGATGCCTTGCCCATGCCAAGTGAATCCTAAGTTTTAGCTCTCGCTAAATATTTTACTAAGTCCCAAAATGCCCTTATTGATTTTATGTTGTGTTCTTTGAAAATATTGACTCCTGACATTAATATCATTCCACTATAGAGGAGAGTCTTCCGCCGTTTGATTCTACCTCCTATCTCTTTCCTTAGACTTTGGTCTTTATTTAGCCAGCATTCTTTCGCTAGAATCTCCTCCTGAAATGACCGTATCATTTCCTTTTGCGAGGCACCATCCTTATGGAATCTATATTTCGCCAAGGGTTGATCTATAAAATCGACTTGATAATGTGCAGCTATTCTTAACCACAAATCATAATCTTGAGCTATTTTATACTTCGTGTCAAACTTTCCAACTTTATCAAGCGTCTCCCGTCTAACTAACACGGTTAACTGAGGAATAAAATTGGACACCAGCAGTTCATTGAAGACGTCTCCCCGGCAAGGTTTTATACCACGAAAATAGGTGTGCCTAATTAAATTGCCTTTATTGTCAATCACATGGCTACCAGAATAAACCAATCCTAATTCCTTGTTTGAGTCTAAAAGCTTAACCTGCTTTTCTAACTTCTCCGGTAACCATAGGTCATCATCGTCTAAGAAAGCAGTGTATTCACCACGAGATTTTTGGATACCATAATTTCTGTTTACACTGACTAATCCATTGTTCCGGTTTTTAAAGTATCGAATCCGCTTATCATCATATGATTTAACTACAGATTCCGTGTTGTCAGTAGAGTAGTTGTTAATGATAATCAACTCAAAATCTTTAAACGTCTGATTTAGCGCTGAGTCTATGGCTTCAGTTAGCATATTGGCTCGATTATAGGTGGGAAGAATAACGCTTACTTTCATGTCAACCTTCCAACAATTCAAAGATGTTATGGATTTCTTCCTTCATAACCGAAGTCGGTTGATAGCCAAGTTTCCTTATTTTATCGATGGAAAACTGGAAAGATACTTTTATATCCGGTTCAGTAGCATCCTCTGGTACTTCTACTTTGATGCTTTTATTATATCTTTCCTGATACACCTCAGCTACAGTACTTGCCAGAGAAATTATGGAAACATTTTGCCCGCTGCCTAGATTGTACACATTGCTGTCCGGGTCTTCTACGTCGTTTTCGACAAATATTTCTACACCTTGCATAATATCTCTGATACCAATAAAATCCCTCTCCTGAGTTCCATTGGACTTCAGCACTATCTTCTTCTGGCTAAACGCCATAGAACATAAATCGTTTAAAACCAGAGCCCATCGGTTGACACTTCTAAAGAGGGGAGCCCCATAGCCATTGGATATCCTGAGTATATATCTTTTGTTCTTCTTCTCGACTTCAAATTGGCGGCAGTACCTCTCCGCAAGATAATGCGTGATCGAGTAAGTGTTAATCGGGTCGGACAAGGTTTCTTCGGTAATAATATCTGTTTTAGGTGGCCCATAAACATGAAAGGTGGAGAAATAGATAAACTTCTTCACATTATTCAGGTGTGCATCTTCCAGCAGGTTTCTGGTCCCCAATCCATTAATCAGTAGCGCTTCTTTATGTTTTAGCCTGCAATCTACCTCATTTAGAGCCGCAGTATGAATAACAACATCGGTATCCCGGCAGCAATTTTCGATAGCAGAGTACTCGGAAACATCACCAATGACGACTTCAAACTGCCGACTCCACTCAGATAGTTCAGGGTGAGCGGTTCTTGATAATATCTTGACTTGGTGCCCTTTACTTAAAAAATAGTTACTGGTGTGACTACCTAAATAACCAAATCCACCAGTAACCAGAATTCTCATTTATACACCCTTTGCTTAGCCATGTTTTAGCGACCAATCGTAGGGGATATGGTTATCAAACGGGTCAAGACGGCTTATTTCATCCGGGTCATGGGGGATAGTAGCACAATTAGCCACAATAGCTGGTTCGGTGCCTATCCCCTTAAAACCATTCCAGACACGAGGAGGAATCTTAACCAATACATAATTATCTTCGCCCATAAAGATTTCCTGCAATTCTCCTCTGGTAGGGGAACCCTCCCTTTCATCATAAAGAACCAGCTTTATCAAGCCAGATACTGCCGCATAGTTTTGTGTCATTTCTTTATGATTATGCCATCCCTTAACTACCCCAGGGTAGACTACCGAAAAATAAATTTCACCAAACTTTTCAAAATCCGGGTCATCATTCCTTAACATGTGCATTACCATCCCGCGCTCGTCACAAATCTTTTTCAGAGGTTTTATCTTTACACCATTTATCATTTTATTACCTTAGCTTTGTAAAAATTTTTATACCATTCCACGGTTTCATTTAACGCCCCATCAAGGTCATATTCTGGCTTCCACCCGAGCCTCTCTCTCGCCTTCTTAGCCGATAGGTATTGATGCTTTATCTCGTTTTCGGCTTGATTCAAAATTACTGGTTTCAGGTCAGTCCTACCCATTAGTTTTAATATTTTGCTGGTTAATTCCAAAACAGAAATCTGTAATTCGTTGGAAAAATTGAATACCTCACCGTGAATCTTGATATCGTCCATTTTTTCGACTAAATGGATATAGGCTAAAGCGGCGTCTTTTACATAGAAGTAATCCCGGATAAAGGTGCCATCGCTTCTTATTACTGGCGGCTCATTGTTTAATACCGAGCGTATTGTCCCGGGAACAATCCGGTTAAAATTTAAGTCGCCAGGACCATAGAAATTGCCGCACCTGGTGATGCAGACCGGGAGTTTATATGTTTTGTAATAGGTATAGGCAATAAGGTCGGCACAACTCTTCGATACATCATACGGGTGTGAACCTTTTAGAGATGATGTTTCCTTATAAGGAAGTCCTTCCTGTTCACCATAGGCTTTGTCACTTGAGGCCACTATTATTCTCTTAACTATGGGCACCCTTCGGCAGGCTTCTAACACACACCAGGCCCCCTTTACATTTGACTCAAAAGTAGACAGCGGGTTTCGGTTGGCGGTGCCGACTATGGTCTGCGCCGCTAAATGGAAAACGGCATCAATTTCATACTCATTCAGGGCTCTTTCGACGGTAAAGAAATCCTCAACGCACCCTCGAACGATATTTATTTTGTCGAAAACGCCGGACTGGACTAGATTCGATTGCGGAACTATATCCCTGACCAAACCAACAACATTTGCTCCTCGGTCAACCAGCATCTGAGTGAGATGTGAACCGAGNAGCCCGGTACANCCGGTNATGAANACATTCCTNTTTTNCCAAAAATNTNTCANTNCCANACCTTCCANTNNGCNTNNNTNTNATCCCANAATTTGNNNAGATAATCNNTNTCACGAATATTATCCATACACTGCCAGAATCCACGGTGACTATAGACCCGTAACTCTCCATCCTGAGCCAATTTCTGTAGAGCCCCAAACTCGAAATCACAACTCACATCGGGGGTTAGATACTCCATAAATTTCTTCTTAAAAACGAAAAAACCGCCGTTGATTGTTCCGGTTCCGAGTTGAGGCTTCTCTTCAAATTTAACGATTTTATCACCGGAGATTATCAGCTCGCCAAATCTAGAGGGAGGCCTTACTGCGGTTGCCGTGCCGATACTATTATGGGAGAGGTGAAAGTTATNCAACTTCTCGATATCTAAGTCAGCTACGCCATCACCATAAGTTAACAGAAAGTTATCAGACTTTATGTATTTCTCCAAAAGCTTTATTCTCCCGCCTTTCAAGGTATCTAATCCGGTGTCAACAAAAGTAATTTCCCAATCAATATGTTCATGAACATCGTGCATCTCGGGGGATTTGTGCGGGTCCATCACCAGAGTAAAATCGCTGGCCATAGTCCGGTAATCATAAAAGTACTTCTTAATGTGTTCGCCTTGATAGCCCAGTGCCAGAATAAACCGGTTGTATCCATAATGGGAATATATTTTCATTATATGCCACAATATAGGCCGTCCCCCTATTTCAACCATGGGTTTTGGTTTAAGAGCCGTTTCTTCGCTTAACCGGGAGCCTTTGCCCCCACATAAAATTACAACTTCAGGTTTCTCCATAACTACTCTCCAATTATAAGAACAAATCAAACACGCTTTCGTCCACCGGTCCGAAAATCTCGGCGACTATATCTTCCCATATTACCCTTTGCTTTGACAACTCCTTTTCATCGGTTTCAAGTATCTTTTCCGTCATCCTTTCAATATCTTCCTTATTTTTAGCCGATTGCCTGACACTAGATGGAAAATCNGAGAGATTATCCCTATCTATAATAAAATCCGACTCTATATGTAGCACGGGAACGCCAAGGGAAAGAGCCTCAATGGAGGTTGCTGATGAAGTATAAAGTAACACTTGGCTTTCTTTTAGCAGCTCGCTGACCGGCTTGTCCGAGACGATAAAATTCTCAGGCAGGAAACCGATGTATCTCGAAATTTTAGGGTAAGGAATTACCGGGTGGAGCTTAAGGATAATTTTATACTTATTCGTCTCTCCAAAAGCCGCCAACACCTTACGGATTAGCTCAATAGTTTCGTTTTTGTCTATGGAAGGAGTGACCAGAACTACCGGGCTTGAAGCACCTTTCTTTATTGGCGTATTTTTTTCTTTATTCATCATGCTGGCATACCTTATGGCTCCGCCGCATACCACCTTTTTCGGGTCATAGCCCGACTCGGTAAAGAGCCTTTCAATATATTTCCCGTTGGTGATTACCTTATCGGGAAATGGCAAAATGGGTGCTTCGGCTCTGGCAAAGAAATAGTTTAACAGCATCTTGGGGACGAAGGCATGTTGATAACCGATTAGCTTTGCGGAAGGGTAAAATTCCCTCAATGCTATACAGTATGCCTTTTCCCAGACATGGTTTTCATAGGTGTAAATGAAGGCGTCTATTGGTACTCTGGCATTCTTCCAGTGTTTGACGACCTCGTAATGGAGCAAACTCAAGGCAGTGCGTATCCCTGACCACTCTCTTCTGACATCATCATAAATTATTTCTGAAATATCAATACCCTCAAAGTCAGGATAAGCCCTTTTGTGGGGAAGATTTGACATTGTTTTTACGAAGACACGAAAAATGTCTGCCATTTTCAAAAATGATTCCGGCACTAAAAAGTTCTCACTGCTTGGCACCATCTTCTTAAGGGTTTGACGATATGAAACAGTGTGTAAAATGTAGGGAACAATGATGACTTTTTCTCCCTTATTTCTCAGGTGATGAGCCAAATTGCCAAAATAGCTCTCGTGATACTCACCATTGGCATCAAAGGAGCGCTGGTCAATCCAGGTATGGAGTAAAACCAGCCCCTTCCCCTCCTTTAATTTTCCATCTGGAACTTGATTCAATCCATAATATTTGGCGAGCAATAGACGGTATATACCGCTTAATACAAAGTATCCTTTATAGATGACTATCCCAAGTGCATTACTGAGTGCTCCAAGAATGTTATGAGTTACTGGTTCAAGATGATGTATCTCGCACTTGTGATGGGCAGAGACATTCTTAACCAGACTCTTTCTCAAGGCTTTATTCTCGCCAAGGAAGACGAGGGTTTCCTCATTGCTGGAATTGAGAAGAGTTTGGCATAGCCTGGTATAGCAGGCATAAAGGAAGGTTTTGGATATCCACGGATTTTTTTCAGAGAGAGAGCCAACCCACCATGAAATAGNATTGTTCTCAAGGCTCAATTTTCCTATGTAGTCAATGTAAGGCTGTCGCAGGGAATGAGCTGTTTTCTGAAGTTCTTCAGCGATTTCTATTCGTTGTCCCTTGCCTTTGAATTGTTGCTCTATGGCGATGGCTTTGGCTACATCCTCCCCCAGGTAAACCCATCGGAAGTCGCTTCCCTTAAGTTGCCTCAGCACTTCACGAATACTCGTTTTCAGAGGTGGGCATACTATTANGCCTCTTTTGGATTCAGGAGGAAAAATATCTTTCATAATATATTTCTCTTAGTTGCTGGAACATCCGGTTTCCTGCCTCGTCAAATTTCTCGGCAATTCGTATCTTGTCAAATTCAGTCTCAGGCATTTTGGCATACAAAGGGAAGGTTCTCTGTAAGCCTTTTAGCTCCTGGTAACTAATAGAATTCATCTTTAGTTCGGCACCATCCAGAAGCTGATGCACATTGGCATCCTTATCTAAATAACCCTTTTCGACACAGTACTGACGCAGGTAGGTTCCTTTATACGGTGTGAAGAGATAGCAGTTTATTGTAGTCGGGTTTATTTGTCGATTCACATTAATAGTGTCAAAAATCAGCTCCCTGGTCTCATCGGGGAAGCCAATGATATTATTCACGGTATATCTGATTCCGTACTTTTCCACTATCTGGAGAGCCTCTACCATCTCTTTATTAGTATAACTTCTCTTCAGTATCCTGGCTCTGAATTCTTCGTTCCCCTGCTCGATGCCAAATTGCAGATTTTTACAATTCATCTCTTTCAATATTTTTATCTTTTCTTCGGTCACCGTCTCCGGTCTTGATTGACACCAGAAGGGCAGGTCTATTTCTTTTTTATACTGTTCGGAGAGTTCTTTAAGTTCCGAGATGGGTCTTGCCAAGAATGACTCAGCATCAAAATTGATATAATCCGGGTTATATTTTTTAGCCAGATGTCTCAGTTCTTCCATAATTCGGCTTGGCAGCTTTCGCCGGTAGTAATTACCACATCCGTGTTCTTTAAATAACTTCCTGAGATGCGGTGCTTCACAATAGGTACAGTTATACGGGCACCCCCGGTCCGCTTCAATATGAACCATGGTGTAGATTTTCCCATACATTGGTCGATAGAGCCGTTTTCTTTCAAATATGTCAAAGTCTATATAGGGCAGTTGGTTTATATCGACAAGTTTTCTCAAGGGGTTCTTAATTATTTTACCGTTCTTCTTGACCCAAAGGTTTTGAATATTAGTGTAGTCCTCACCCCGATACATCTTTTCACATAGTTCCACCAGTGGCTCCTCTCCCTCACCAATACAAATCATATCAATATTTTTTTGGCAGATAACCTCTTCCGGGGAAAGGGTGACAAAAACCCCGCCGGCAATAACCGGAATATCAAATTGTTTTATTGAGTCCAACAATGACAGGGCTAATGGAAAGACATCTTCAACGATTGTTACCGCAATAAGATTCGGCTTATAGGTTTCAACCTTCTTTACCAGGTCTGCATAAACATCACTCTCTATGTAAGAAATGTCCTTTTCTTCCAGACGGAACTCCTTAACCTGCAGAAGCTCAACCTTCTTCTGTTCAAAGCTTATTTCTTCCGTTCTATAATACGTGGTATCGAATAATTCCACCTGAAATCCGCTTGATTTCAAACATGGATATAATATGGAAAGGCTGATTGGCACTAAAGTAGCCATCATCGTATTAGGGTAGATAAATAATACCTTGAAGTCTTTCATATTCACTCCATTATTATATTACATAAAGTTACCACTCAAAATTTATTAATCCCCGTTACTTTATTAGGTGATAAAGAGCAAACTTCTTGAAGCACCCATAAAGTAAATCCTTTTCATAGCACCATCGCCAGTGGGCGAACATTAGAAACTCCTTCAGATTTCTCCCGTTGTCAAGCACTTCCACAACCTCAGCTCTGTTTATCTTAAAGCCGGTATGGGAGACAATCTTCCTGAAATCACTATCATTAAATTCAAAGATATGGTGCTCAGGGATAGGTCTCGCCGGGTCGTAGTTAAATTCGTGGATTTGCGTTTGGGAAACATGAGGTATAGAGATAAAGAGAGACTTCTTACATACCCGGTATATCTCCTGAAGAGTGGCAATAGGGTTGGGTAGATGTTCTAATGTCTGAAACAACAAAGCATGGTCAACCGAGCTATCTTTAAATGGCAGGCTCCCTACATTGGCTCCTATGCCTGCAATACCTTTTGCCTTGATATTTTTCAACGCTTGTTCACTTACATTTAGGCTGTAGCCCGGTTTGTCAAAGGCTTTTAAGAAAATACCGCTGGAATCACCTAAATCAACAAAAGTTCCAGTGGCTATCTCATCCGCGGTGAGAACCCACTCAACAAAGTTAATTCGAGCGATTATGAAGCTCATTAACACCTTTTGCAGCCCCACATCGGATATCTCCTGGTCAGCGAAGTGAGCCGACATGTCCTCTTCTGCAAAGATGTCCTTCTTGCTAAAACTCATCATCCGGCGGTTTAGTATGCGTTCCGCATTCTCTCGACGAGCATGCAACGCTAGAGTGCTTAGCTTTACTCTAATCATATTTCTTATTCTGGCTAGCAAGGGTGACCACCTTTTAAAAGTTTTTGGCGTCCTCAAAGTCAATATACGAATTGGCAACCGCTCTTATCTTACCAATGGCAACCATTTGTTTCCCCATAGTAGAAATAGTAAATTGGGTAAGGTAGTCTTATTACCCTGCTCTTAACTGTTTTAATGTTTGCTTTTTCAGCATAGAACTTGTAGTCATGAGTATAGGTGAAATTTCCCCGCCACATGCTTCCGGCTACTTCATCTGGTAGCTTGCCTCGGTTCTCCCTGCCGGGTTCATTTAAAAGAATCTTGGCCGAGGCCATGTTAGCAACGGAACTGAAGAATACCGGTAGATGCTCAGGTTGCATATAAGTCAAGGCGCCGCTGGAAAAGATTAGTATATTCTCATTCTTATATTCAGATAGAAGCTGCGAAATGTGCTTTGCGGACAGTGTTCGGAATGATAAATTTTGGCTCTGGTGAGCGCTGGAGGCGTAGTCGGCTATTTCCTGGCAGATATCGGCTCCGATATAGGTATGAGCTGGATACTTATGAGCAAAGTAGGCAATTTCCCGCCCCGATGAACTACCAACCTGAATGACTATTAGCCGGGCCTTTGCCCCTTCCAGGATATTTTCTATTTCACTAAACATCGGAAAGGCTTCATTGAAGGTCATATCTCCAATCTTCGCATTGAAATCTAGCGGTATAGCATCAGCCTGTTTGGCGCATTTTCTTCCCGAATTACCCCCCATTGCCAACTCCTTTAGGCTTTCCCGTTTGTCGGGGTCTTTCTCTCTTAGATATTCAAACCTTATCCAGAAGTTGAATAGGGGACCGAATAGGAGGTTATCTACTCCCTTCCTTTTGTCAAAATCGTGCCACGTTGATAATAAGTGCCTCTTGTACTGCCTAAATAAGGGTAGTTTGCAAACAATAGCACCAAGTATCATAGCCAGGGCACCACGCCATAATATGGAGACGGCATAATATACTTTTACTAATTTTTTTTTAATCATTTGTGTTCAGTTTCATTTGGGGAATCTGAGCTTAGAAGGATTCTCAAGCCTTATTCCTTCTCCAGATGGGACTTTTTGTAGACTTCCTCAAGGCACTGGAGTAGACCTTGACCCATGTCTAGATAAGAATCACTAATAACCCGTCGGGCTATCTTGGGATTAAAGGTGTAGGGAGTTATTTCATAATGAAGGCTGGAATCCGTAGGCAGGAACTCGAGTTCAATCTTATTGCCCAGCATCTCTCTAATCATTATCATGAGGTCTTTTACCTTTATTGGCTGCTGTCCGGCAATAATTACATACTGATTTTCAAATTCCTTAGCAAGAACCTTCACGCTGCATCGAGCCGCATCTTCAACATGAATATATTCCCTTATCTCCTCTCCATTCCCATAACGGGTAATCTTACCCTCAGTAATGGCTTGTTTTAGGGTTTGGTAAATCCAATTTCCCTCGCCTGCCCGCGGACCATAGAGAGAGCTGTATCTCAATATAGTATAGGGCAAACCGAAAACTTCATTATAATTTTCAATAATAAGCTCACAGGCGTGCTTGCTGCTTCGGTAAAAAGCGCCTGCCCCACTATAAACATAAATGGTGCTGGCGAAAACAAATCTTTTTACTTTATTCAGGCGGCAGGCTTCAAGAACAATTGTATTCCCTAAGATATTATTTTCCACAGCTTCAATCGGTTTGTTATATGCCTCCTGAATATCAGCCACCCCGGCAAAATTATATACCACATCGCATCCGACCACCGCTTTTTCTACCGCCTTTTTATCCAGAATATTGCCCAGAATCATCAGCTGGCCTGTTTGCAAATGTGGCGATTCCCTTATATCAAAAATGACAGTCTCATAACTTGCCTGGGTGAGGGCATCGGCCACATGACCGCCTAAAAAACCTGAGCCGCCAAAAACTATAGCTTTCATCGGTTATAGCCACCTTTCTTTAGTAGGAACTCATATTATCTAAAATAGTATCAAGTTCGGTCAAGTCATTAACTTGCCAACGGCAGTTTTGCAGTTCAGGACTCTCCGAGTTGAGACGGGCAATAAAGGGTATGCCAGCCTTTTCCGCCGCAGTACGGTCGCTTTCAGCGTCACCGACATAAACAGCCTCTTTTTTCTGCAAAGAGTTCCTATTCAAAATATCTTCTATGATTTCGTCCTTCTGCCTGGGAGAGCCATAAATCTCCCGGAAAAAATGACTTATTTGGCGATGGGCAATAATGTTCCTGACCTCTTCCTCAGGAGTGCCGGAGGCGGTAAAGAAGAGATAGCGGTCTTTATTACGGCTGAGAAACTCTATGGCCCCTGGGGTAGATGGGGCGTTGATGACTTCACCCAGAACAACTTGGGAGAACCTTTCCCCTAGTTCAGCCTCCCTTTGGGCGGAGAGTTCCTGCCCCAGTATCTTCTCATAAACATACCGGAATTTGATAAAGCGGGAAAATCCGGAATTTTTTTGGTGATAGGCAATAATCTCTGGTAGCTTATCTGGATAATCAGCAAATAGCATGGCAAAAGCCTCGGTCTTAATCTCTGCAGACTCAATTATAACACCGTCAACGTCAAAAATAATCGCCTTAATCATGGTTATCCTTTTAGCCCTTCAATCAGATTCTTTACTGCCTGGATTTCCATCTCAACCCTGGCCTCAATGGCATAAGACCCGATGTGAGGGGTCAGGATGACATTATCCAGTTCAGTCAAAGGACCAGTATAAGGCTCATCGACAAATACATCCATGGCGGCACCAGCTAACCATTCTTCCTGTAAGACCCGATATAAGGCTGCTTCATCCACCACACCGCCTCGGGCACAATTGATTAGCCATGAACCCCGCTTCATACTTCGTAGTTCCTTATAGCCGAGCCAGGGGGCATCATTTCCTCCTCCAGATACATGAAGGCTAATTATATCCGATTGAGATAGCAACTCATTTAGCGACATTGAGGTGTAGCCAGCTTTATTTACGGCTGGGTCATAGTAAACTACCTGCGCCCCGAGACCGAGAACCAGCTCGGCCACCTTCTGTCCGATTCGCCCAAAACCAATAATGCCCACCTTTTTGCCCTGCAAGAGGTTACCCATACGCTTTTGCCACTTACCGGCACGGATATCTCTATCCATACGTGGTACCTGGCGCAGGAGAGCCAGAATTAGCCCCACGGTTAATTCAGCTACAGCTATAGCCGGACTCTCGGGGGTATTGAATACTTGTATCCCCTGCCGCCTAGCTGCCTCCAGGTCTATATTATCCGTGCCTGTTCCGCATCGTGAAATAACCCTTAAACTCCTGGCTGACTTTAATATCTCTGCGGTTAAAGCCTCAGTGCTGGCAACTAAGCCGTCAATATCTTTATAAAGACTCAGGCACTCATCTGGTGTCAGTCTACGCCGGTAGGGGTTGGCCTGAACCTCCATGCCGGCATCTTCCAGCATCTTTAAAGGAGACGCATCATATTCAGCAAAAGAACTGGTGGAAATAAATACATTTGGCATTATAAATCCTACTTCAAACGAGGGTCTTTCATAATATCGCAGATAATAAAGCTTTGAATTTTAATCCCCTCCGGCGACTGTAAAAATTTCACCGGTGATATAATCACCGGTGCTTGATGCCAGGAATAAAACCATTCGGGCAATATCAAGCGGCTGCCCGGCGCGCTTAAGGGGTACCAACTTTAGTCGGCTATCCAGATTGCTTCTTCCTATCTTCTGGTGAAACGGGGTATCTACAACTCCACCTCTGACCGAATTGACCAGTATATTGTATTGGGCGCCAGCACGTGCCAGCCCGACCGTGATGGCATCAAGGGCTGCCTTCGCCGCGCCATAGTGTAGGGTCTGCGGTGAACCGCCATA
This sequence comes from Dehalococcoidales bacterium, assembly GCA_002688105.1. GTDB lineage: Bacteria > Chloroflexota > Dehalococcoidia > Dehalococcoidales. The sequence goes on from NZBQ01000012.1 coordinate 35,969, forward strand.
CTTTGCCGACACGGAGCTGATGTTGATAATCTTGCCGCCACCATGTTCCTTCATAGGGGCAAAAGCAGCCCTGGCCAGGAAAAATGGAGCCTTGGCATTAAGTGCCATAGTATTGTCCCATGATTCCTCATCCAGTTCCAGAAGATGTTTCGCCCCGTAAACCCCGCCGGCATTATTTACCAGCACATCTATGCCGCCAAAGGCATCAACAAAGGATTTAATCAGGTTTGTCCTTACTGAAGTAAGCAATAAATCACCCGGGAACGCTTTTGCTTTCCCTCTCTGTTTATTTATACTGCTGACAATATCCGTGGCACCTTTCTTATTACTCTGGTAATGAATACCAACCGATGCACCATAAGAACCTAAGAGGTCAGCAAGGCATGCTCCTATCCCGGAGCTGGCCCCGGTAACAAGTATCCTTTTTTCTTTTAGGTCTTCAAACAAAGCGATAACCACCCTCCTAAGTATGTTTAATCTTTACTCGGAATAAACTACTCCTTTTTTAACCCCGAGTTTTTCTAGCTCCATAGCTCGATAGGAACAGCGGTCGCAAGCCTCAAGTTTATGGGCTTGACCTGACTTATGAAGTTCCCGGTATTGGGTAGCCTTTTCACTCTGCCAGGTTTCTTTGATGCTGACCTCCTTCACATTTCCCAACGCCATCAGATTAAAGTCGGAGACCCCATGCATCAGGCAGGGGAGCAGGGTCCCGTCCCAGAGTATCGCCATTCGCTGCCAGAGGAAAGGACATGCCCAATCGGCTACCAGTCCCCGATGGTCATCATTGGATGTCTCACACCTGGAATCAAGATAGGCCACCTCGTCAGCAATCCCCTGCCAGAATGCTACATATTGGGGAAAGCTGCCTTTAAGTTCAGGAAGCAACACCGTTTGAACCCGAATTTGAGGATAGGATAAGCCTCGCCTGTCCCGAATATGCCTTAATGCCTTCACATTAGCCACCACCTCCTCATATTTGGCTCCCACGCGATAGCTTTCATAAACTTCCTTGGCGATACCCTCAAAGGAGATAGATATTCGGTCCAGTCCAGTGTCAATTAAGCGATTGATTTTGTCTTCATCAAGCAGGGTAGCGTTGGTATTAAAATAAATATCTAATATCCCCTTATCTTTGGCATACTTCACCATTTCAATGAGTTCTGGGTGCAGCACCGGTTCGCCCCGCAGGCTAAGTTTTATGGAGCAAAGACCGTTTTCCACGCCCTCGTCAATAATCCTTTGGAAAAGGGTGAAATCCATATAGCCGGGCCTATAGGGACCCCAGTTTTTGAAGGTGACGGCGCAGAAAGGGCACTGGAGATTACAGGCATTGGTGCTCTCTATATCCAGGTTGATAGGAAACTCGCCAACAATAAAGTGGCGCGGGTATTCATACCACTGCCGCCGGTATTCCAGAAATCGTTCGTTTTGGCGGACATCGAATACCGTTCGACCGCTAGCCGTATGAAAGTTGGCATTGGGTTGTATCTGCACCATCTAAGTAATTCTCCACAGTCCCCCACAAGCTAATTATTTGTCGTAGGGCGTTCTTTTTTCACTAAAACCGTGTTTTGTGAGCCAATATTCCACCATTGGCACCTGCCACTCAAAGTCAACATCACATCCCCCCCATTGCTTTAGGGGGTATATCTTCTGTCCCATCCATTTCTGGGGGAGTAGGCCGGCACTCAAGCCCTCCAGACAGCGAGGGCGAACAATGGAAACCCCCATATCAGCAAACCACACGTCTCCCTGAGAATCACGGTCACAGCTCAGGGTCTTTGGGTCACCGAAGACCTCAAAGGGGACACAGGGGTGAAGTAAGCCATCCCCCCCAATTTTTCTAGCTCTTATGGGACTCCACATATTATAGCCGGAAACAGTCACCGCTGAATCATAATCTGGGTTAGCTCTTAAGATATCTATACCCTGGTCAATAGTTTCCGCTAGTATAGCAACCGCATTGCAAAAAAGGAGAACTATCAGTTCAATCTCCTTGCCCTCTCCTCTCCTCTCATCTCGGATAACCCGATAGCCATGAGCAAAGGCATCCTCACCTAATGCCTCTTTAGTAGCTAGTTCTGGGGGGCGGTCGATGATAGAAATTCCCTGTTCCCGACCAATTTCCTTGTAAGTCTCGGAGTCCGTAGAAAAATATACTGCATCTATATAGCGTGAATTTTTAGCTGCCAGAATGGGATAAAGCAATAGCGGCCGCTCTAGCACCGGATAGGTATTTTTGCCCGGAAAGCTAGCGCTTCCTTCACGACCCAGCAGCAGGGCGGCTACCATTTTCTTCCCTAGAGTGTCAGCCATTATACTTCGGGAAATCCTTCCATTATCTTTCTGTCTATATGTTTTCTTGGCTTTTGTATAAGCTCCAGTAGGCGCCTCTCTTCTCCATCAGCTCCTTATGTGTCCCTGCCTCCATAACCAGACCGTTCTCTACGACTATTATTTTCTCGGCATCAATTATGGTGGACAACCGGTGGGCAATAACAATCACGGTACGCTTTTTTGATATTTTATTAATGGCTTCCTGAACTGAGGCTTGAGCTATATTGTCTAGAGCACTGGTGGCTTCATCGAGAATCAATATATCGGGTTTCCTTATTATGGCTCTAGCGATGGCAACTCTTTGCTTTTGCCCGCCAGATAGTTTCATTCCCCTTTCGCCGACAATAGTATCGTATCCTTGGGGAAACTCAAGAATAAAATCATGAGCATTAGCGCTCTTGGACGCTTGGATAACCTCTTCATCAGAATATCCGTCTGAGCCGAAGGTAATATTATTTTTAATCGTGTCGTGCAAGACAAATGTATCCTGGCTAACGACCCCTACTCTGTTTAACCAGGATGATAATTTATATTCCTTGAGATTTACCCCATCAATTCTAATCTGGCCCTTATCAGCATCAAACAAACGAAGTAATAAATCGGCGATGGTAGTTTTGCCACCACCAGATGGCCCGACAATGGCAGTAGTTTTACCCTTTTCCAGGGTAATGGAAACATCCTTGATGGTCTTGGGGCGACCTTTATGAGTGAAGGAGACATTATCAAACTGTATATTGCTGGTGAATGTCTTGAATTCTCTCTCCCCATCTTTAATGGTGCTAAGCTGTTTACTCAATACCGCATAGGTTAATTCGGCGTTAGGCAAGGCTGACATGATTTGCATTCTTAAGCTGCCAAAATTGGCGATAGGCGGCAGCAATCTCAACACGGCGAAAGCAAATGTGCCGAAAAGAGGAAGTAAGGGAGTGAAACCAGTTGGGTTCTGCATTCTTAATATTATTGCCATTGTGGCTATAGTGGCAAATAATAGTACCCAAAGGCTATAAGCGGGAATTTCATTCCACACCATGTTCCTCCGGTAGTAGGCGTAATAGTCACGCACCGTTCGGTTAAATCTTCTTACCCAGTCACTCTGGGTTAAAAAAACCTTTATCTGCTTGATACCGTTAAAAACCTCATTCAATATTACGTGCTCGCTGGTAGATTTTTCTGCCTTACCTTTACCAGTAGCATATGAAATTCTAGTTCCCACGTATTGAGTGATAAAGTAGTACCCTACCCCTATTAAGGTCACTAACATCGCCCCTTTCCAATTCATCGAAAATAGAAGGACGAATAGAAAGAGCATTAATATTATATCCGATAGAATTTTAGCCACTGAAGTCATTAAGGTGCTAACATCACTGGTGGCAATCGTAGTAGTATACACTAATCCCCCCTGTTTGGTATCAAGGAAATATTGATAATCAGCCCTCATCTGTTTTTCAAATAGTCTTTCCTTAACTTTCCCCACTATATTGGTACTGAGTCGCGCCGTAAGGTGAATATTCAATGTTTTAACTATAAAAACCGTAATGGCTAGCAGTATGACTAGGATACAATAGGATATGAATGCATCCTTTCCCGGAATTACCGCGGCTAGGTTGGCAATCGCGGAAAACAGCATATTATCCTGTCCCGCTTGGACATTTAGCCCTAAATCCATTATCGGGTAAATGGCAGCGACAGTGGTGCTTTCCAAAACACCAATTGCAGAAGCTAAAAGAAACAAGGCTACCACATATAATTTATATGGCTTCAAGAAAAACCATATGGTTTTTAGCTTTGGCTGGGTGAAGTCTTTATTCTGACCGGTTTGTCTCATGATGACCAGACTATCCTGAATATTTAGGCTATTATTTGAATGTGCCTAAGGAAAGTTCTCCTTGAGCATCGTCTCTATTTCGTTTTGGGTAAGAGATTGCCCTTCTTTAGAGGTATATTTGGTAACCTGAGCTGGTTGGCTTCCTGGATAGTTATAATCCTCAATGCGGCAGGTGGAGAGCTCAACATGGGGCTGAACAATGAACATCTCCTCAGTCTCCTGAGCGTGCATGGCCTCTTCCTCAGTCATTAACTCCTCGTGGATTTTCTCTCCGGGTCTGACCCCGGTGATCTTTAGCTCTATTTGTGAAGGCTTATATCCATATTTAGGAGCCAGCTCATCAGCCATGACTTTAGCCAGGTCGCTTATCTTCAGGCTTGGCATCTTCAAGATGAATATCTCCCCACCCAGGGCCATACCGGTTGCCTTAAAGAGCAGACTGGTCACCTGGTCTGGCGACATAATAAAACGCGACATCCTTGAGTCAGTAATAGTAACCGGTCCTCCTCTTTTTATTTGTTCAGCAAAGAGTGGAATAACCGAGCCCCGGGAACCGATAACATTACCAAATCTGACCGAGGAGAAGTTAGTTTTGCGATCACCTTTATAATAATTGGCATCGGTGACTAGCTTCTCTGCCAGCAGTTTGCTAGTTCCCATGGTACTGGCCGGATTCACTGCCTTATCAGTGCTAATAGCAATTACCTTTTGCGCCTCTACCATTAAGCTTGCCTCAAGCACATTCTGAGTACCGATAACATTGGTCTTTATAGCTTCAAAAGGATTATATTCACAAAGGGGAACATGCTTCAAGGCAGCAGCATGAAATATGATGTCTATGCCGTCTATAGCCTTCATCAATCGTTCCTTGTCTCTAACATCCCCCAGTAAGAATCTTACCTCAGGAGAATCTCGTAGCTCCTGGCCCAGATTGAATAGCCCATTCTCATCATTACTTAAAACTCTTACCACTTTGGGCTCGTATTGTAGAACCTTACGGACTATCTCACTGCCGACAGAGCCAGTGCCGCCGGTAATCAATATGTTTTTGCCTTTGAATGGGTTCATCATCTGTTTACCCTCTTATTTAGTTTCCTTATGAGAAGAAAGCAGCAATTTCATCGGTAATGTAGTCTATCTCATCTTCCGTGAGCGAAGGATACATGGGCAGAGTTAGGACCTGCCGAGAAATCTTTTCTGTAACCGGTAAAGCGCAGTGATATCCGAGAGTTTTCCGGTAAAAATAAGCAAAGTGGACGGGAGGGAAGTATACCTTGCTCATAATTCCCTTCTGGCCCAGGTAAGTTAATAAGGCATCCCTCTTTTCTTGCCCATCCTTCACCCTTATGACATATATTTGATATACGTGAAAGAAGCTATCCGGGGAATGAGGGACTTCTATCCCAGTAATTCCAGATAATCTTACTGACAACTTCTCCGCGTTCCTCCTTCTCATCTCGATGATTTTATTTATTTTTTTAAGCTGGGCGATACCCAGGGCGGCGGTAATATCCGACATACGAAAATTATAACCTAAAGTGACATAATCCGTATACTCTGTTGAAGAAAAATAGTTAGCCGTCTCGGCTCTGCCATGAGACCTTATCAGCTTAAGCTTCTCATATATCTCTGCAGAATCAGTAACTACGGCTCCCCCTTCACCGGTAGTAATCACCTTGTTGGCACAGAAGCTAAGGGTAGCACAATCACCAAAACTCCCGGCTTTATTACCACCAATGGCGGCACCAAAAGATTCGGCAACATCTTCAATAAGGAGTAGATTATGCCTCTCGGCGACTTGCTTCAGCTCATGCATAAAACAGGGAGAGCCGCCATAATGAATAGGCAGAATTGCCTTCGTTCTGGGTGTAATCTTGCCCTCGACATCTTCGGGGTCTAGCCCGTAAGTCTTCTCCTCAATATCGGCAAATACTGGCTTTGCCCCCACAAAAAGGGGGGTGTTTGCCGTAGCGATGAAAGTGAACGAAGGCACGATGACCTCGTCCCCTTTTCCGATGCCGCAGGACAAAGGAGCAGCATGGAGGGCAGAGGTTCCTGAATTAAAAACTACAGCGTATTTCACTCCAATATAATCAGCCAGCATTTCCTCAAACTTTTCTATATTCGGACCCATCGCCCAGAACATGCCTCTCTGGACGGCATCCGTTACCATTCTTACATCTTCTTCATCCCAGTATATCTTGAATAAAGGAATCTTCCAGTTCATTTAGTTATTCTTGTCCCCCTACAACGCGCAATTGCATTCGATATAATTTGCCATTAGTTTCAAAATATGCGCTCTCTTTTATATCATTCGTTGTCAATGCTCTCAGGAGTCTGATTAGCTCGTCAGATTTGACCTGCTTATTAAGATCGATAAATTGTATTGATTTGATGTCCTCTTATTGTGAGTAGACCCTTCTTTGAGTAGCTGTGGCTTGCGGATGTATGTACCAAATACAATAGATGATCACGCATCTTTAAATACTTCAAATTCTAGTTTCATAACCCGTTTATATAGTGTATCTGCTGTATCACTTGATAATATCTTTATTTGTTTTTGGTGGATTATGTCACCCGTGTCTATTCCCTCATCCATAAAGTGCAAGGTCGTTCCATAAGGAGTCCCTTCCCAAACTGCCCAACTAGGGGTATGCCAACCGCGGTTATAGGGAAGATAGGCTGGATGTAAATTTATTACCCTATGTTTGGGTATTTCTAAAACCTCTTTAGGAACAATGCATGGAAAATGAACACAGGTAATATAGTCTGGATTTAACTTTTCAAGCAAGCTTATGCCGTGTTCCGTTCGGAGTTGACTGCCTTTCAACATTCGCGAGTCATCAAGGTAATCACATAGGTCGACAAGTTCCTGAGCATGAGTAGCCTGATTTTCATCAGGTATCATAAGAGCAACAGGTTTCACACCCTGTTTGGTGATGAATCCCAATACCCAAACAGAGATGTCCCGATTCCCTGCATAGGCTATTCTCGGTAGCTTCTTCTGTGTGCTTCTTTCAATCATAACTACTGTTATTGTTTCCACCCTAATATGCAATTTTTTTCTGGAGCAGCTGGAGGGTAATCTCTACCTGGCTCAGAGTTTCAGCTATTTTTGGAGCGGCTTTGCCCTCACCATAGGGACTCTCGCACTTTTTCACTTCCACCAAAAATTCGTTATCGGTAAGGGCTTTTTCTATCCCTTTTATTATTTCTTGCTTATTATGCCCGACATCAATAACATTCTTACCCCACTCCCTCCCTTCCTGACGAGTGCCGATATTAACCACCGGCAAGCCAAGAGAGGGCGCTTCTATTATCCCGCTGCTGGAGTTACCCACCATCACGCCAGCCATTTTCATCAGGCTGAGATATTCCTTATTGGGCAGGTTCGGAAAGGTTTTAATAAAGGGGTACTTTTCGTATTGCTTAATCACCTCTATTATGCTCCGACCACCGGCATCTGAGTTAGGATATACTAGAGCAGTGGGATTGCCTATTTCCACAATCGCTTCCAGTGTTTCTCTCATTTGCTTTGGTGCCTCGTCCACCTGAGTGGTTACCGGATGCTGAACGAGCAGAATCAATGGTTGCGTCAAGCTTATGCCAAGCTTTTCTGTCAGCGTGTCAGCCGGCAACGAGGTCTCATTTAGTATGGTATCCAGTGACGGGGAACCAACTATGTGCACCCTCCACTCATCCTCACCCATCTTAGTAATTCTTTCCGCACTTTTCCCGGTAGCCGAGAAGTGAATATGGGCAAGCTTGGTGATGGCGTGACGGGCATACTCATCAAGGCCGCTTCTTGGGCTATCCCCGCCGTGAATGTGAGCCACCGGAATATTCATATATGCCCCGGCGATAGCCGCCGCTAGAGGCTCCACTCTATCCCCAAGTACTAAGATTATATCTGGCTTCAGTTGGCTCCAGGTTTGTGCCAGTCCAGTAATGCCCACCCCTACCGATTTTGCCATAGCCTCTAGGGTATCGTCGCTCGGCAGCATATCCACTTTATCCTCTATTTTGAAGCCATCCTTCTCTATCTCCTGGACGGTATAGCCAAATTCATGGGAGAGGTGCATCCCGGTAACCACTAAAGATAGCCTTAACCCGGGATGGGCTTCGATAGCCTTCAATACCGGGTAAAGGATACCATATTCAGCTCTGCTTCCGGTGACTGCGGCAATTTTTCTCATCTAAGTCCATATCTCCCTTACCAGCATAAAAGCCTCGGCGGCGTCTACGCCTACGTTGGCACCTCTCATTTTAGCCAGAGTGGTTATTGCTTCCAGAGAACGAGGATGGGGAAATTCTTTCAGCTCTGACTTATATGCTGACATAGCTTTTAGCTTGGTTTCCAACACCCCAGAGATCTTTGTCCAGATATTGGGAATGAAGGCACTCTCTTCAAAAGGTGCTGCCCACTCGGTTTCGGAAAGAACTTCGTAGCAGAGGACTTTCCTGATTGTCAAATTAGGCTTCGGTCTGGTGGCTACCATCGCCGCCTCGAAAACTAACCGATGGTCTTTACTAACATCTCCCTGGTGAGGAATATATACCACTTCCGGCTGCACCTCGTTTACCATCTGACTAATCAGGTCATTGAGCTCTTTCTGAGGTATGGTGTCTAATTTTACTGTGGGCAAATTGAGGAAATAGGTCTTCCTGACGCCGAGTATCTCGTTCACCCGATGTACTTCTTCCTTTCTCTCCCTTGTTTCATCCTCGGACCATTCCGGGGCGTAGGTTTTGGTAACAACGCAGAGATAAACCTCATCTCCTCTGGAGGCATGTTTAACCATTGTCCCGCCACAACCTAATACTTCGTCATCGGGATGTGGAGTGACTACTAATACCCTTGCCATGCTGATCACCTCCCATAATAGTGCCCGGCGTGATTTTTAGTTTTCGGGCAAATTCCTCACCACTCATGGTCTGGCCACCGAATTCAACCGTTTTAACCAGAAGGCAACTATCACCGGTAGCAACTGCTATTCCCTTTTTGTCCATAATATCTAATATCTCTCCTGGTTGAATATCAAAGCGTGGTTTGTATCCCATCAAGAGCTCTGCTTCCCAGATGGCGACTTTTTCCCCATTCCAATAAGTAAAAGCTCTGGGGAAAGGCAGAGTCAAAGCTCTTATCCAGTTATAAATGGAGAGAGAGGTTCGGTTCCAGTCAATAATCCCATCCTCAGGGCGACGACGGCGAGTGTAGGTGGCTTTAGCCTCCTCCTGAGGTAGGCGGGGAGCCTTTCCTTTTTCTAGAAGAGGATAATACTCCTTAATAAGCTCTACAGCGATATCAGTTGCCTTACTCATAACAGTGGCGGCGGTATCTTTGAGAGTGATTTCATACTCTCTTTGGGCAATGATATCCCCGGAATCTACCCCCTCACTAAAATAGAAGAGGGTCACGCCACTCTTACTCAAGCCATCAATCAGGCACCAGTTGATGGGTGCACCTCCCCGGCGCTCAGGTAACAATGTGGGATGAATACCTACACAACCATGCTGAGGAATCTGGAGGATTCCTCCCTTTATAATCTGGGGCCAGCCGATGCAGAATATTATGTCGGGCTGAAGCTCCCTGATTTTTGAGGTATCAAGTGGCACGCTGACATCGCTTATCTTATGTCGGGGAATACCATATTTCAGCGCTAAATCCTCAAATTCGCTGAAGTAATCGGCATGCATCTGTGACTTTCTAACCATCTCCCTCTTATCAGCGGTAAATATCCCGACTACATTGGCTCCGCTCTCCAGCAGTGCCTTCAGGCAGTGACACCCGATACTAACGACGCCAATAAATACGACCTTCACCTACTTACTCCGCAACTTGCTTATAGCTATGATTTCGTCCTTTTTTATGGTACCTTCTGCAGTTCTCCCTATAATCTCACCTAAGTATTTTGGCTCAAGCCCGGTTCCCGGCCTTTTAATAGCTAACATTTCCCCGGTGATAGTTGTTCCCTGAGGAATATCTACCTTAGCCACTAGGCTCCGCCGCACCACCTTTTTATTTTCCTCCTCAACCTTGGTTGGTCTCTTTATCCCATTGCCCATCGCCTTTTCCACATCTCTAATCGCCGTTATCATCTGCTTTAGTTCATCTGGCTCCAGCGATGCCCGGTGGTCAGGACCAGGCAGGTTTTTATCCAGGGTGAAATGCTTCTCAATAACACAGGCTCCCAGCGCCACTGCCGCTACGGGTATAATGGTACCAATAGAATGGTCAGATAAGCCTACCGGTAGCTGGAAAGCATTTCTCAAAGTTTCCATCGCCTTAAGGTTCATATCCCCTATTTTCGCCGGATAGCTGGTGACGCAGTGAAGCAATATAATATCATCTATGCCTTGTTCCTTAATTACCTCTAATGTTTCTCCCACTTCTTCATGGGTAGCCATACCGGTGGATAGGATAATCGGCTTCCCCTTCTTGGCAATGTGCTTGAGCAACGGGAAGTTGGTTATTTCCCCGGAAGGAATTTTGAGAGCGGATACGCCCAGTTCACTCAGCAGGTCAACGCTTCCCTTATCAAATGGGGAAGATAGAAATAATACGCCCTTCTCCTGGGCATAGGCAAACAAACTCTTAAAATCCTCCCCAGCAAGCTCCAGCTTCTTTATCATATCATATTGAGATTCCTCTGAGGGTGTAGTTTCCTTTTGATACCCTGCTTTCTCGGCACTTCTGGTCACTATCGTCTCCGCCTTGAAGGTCTGAAATTTTACCGCATCAGCACCGGCTTCCCTGGCGGCATCTACTAGCTTCCTAGCCAGGTCAATATCACCGTTATGGTTAACTCCAGCTTCGGCGATGATGAAGCAGGGTTCGCCTTCTCCTATCATGTTATCAGCTATTTTTATTTTCATCTCGACGACCTTCGGTTCTTTTTCCATATTTGCTCGTATTGGTTGATACGCCTTATATCACGGTTCACCATTAGCTCTCTCAGTCCTAATAGCTCAATCCCATTGAAATTATTTGATATTACCGCCGTCAGTTTGGTAGCATCGCCGAGGTCCAGAAGGAATGCTTCCAGGTTGCCGTTGTATTGCGCCAGGATTTGCCGTTTATATTTGAAATACCATTCCGAGCCGGGATAAGGAGTAGCCAGAAAGGGATAAGTTTGAATGCCAAGCCGCTCCCAAGCAAGGACGTTGGCTCTAATACTATCGAAGGACTCCTCTGGGAAGCCAATAATCTGATTGGGGACGGGTCTGATGCCAGCCTCCAGGGTGAGCTTGACTGCCCTCTCGTTCATTTCACTGGTGGCGCCTTTAGTTATTGACTTCAGAATTTGGTCGGAGAAAGACTCCAGCCCATAATCAAGATGAGAACAGCCTATTTCTCGTAGTCTCTTTAAGGTCTGAGCATCAACCAAGGTTACATGGGCGGTGGCACCCCAGTGAACGCCGTTACAATTTTTGGCGTCGTGTGGTTTGCCTTCACGGGTGCAATGGGGCTGTAAGCCCTCTTTAATCCAGAGGTCACAGAATTTGGTCATCCACTGCCCTTGAGTGTATCGATTCAAGCCAATGAAATTCTCATCTAGGATGGAGATGAAGTCGACTTTGAATCGTTGGCGGGCGTACTTGGCTAGGCTGGCCACATATTTTGGGCTGTGCCATCGTATTTTTCGTTTACGGGTGAAGATAACCTCTCGCCGCGCCGGGGTCTCCACAGTTTCTAGTTCACCGCTAAGACCAAGGTGGAAGCAAAAGCAGCAGCCGTAGGGACACCCGTGGCTTGCAGTAATGTCCAGCCTTCGCCTGGACAGCATAGCTTCTTCACTCAGCAAAAGAGAGCTGTTGCGAAAGTAGATATTCAGGGGAAATGCCTCCCAAGCGGGGTAAGGCAGAGAGTCAAGGTCCTCTAGAAGCGGTCGCTCCAGATTAAGGTGAGCGTGCCCCCCCCTGTCTCTCCAGATAATTCCTTTTACACCAGACCAGTCATAATCTTTCCTGTCCACCTTCTCCAGTATCTCAGGGAAGGTCGAAAAGCCCTCTCCCACCACACCAATATCGATTTCAGGGAGAAGTTTCATAATATCGTGGGGAATGGCAGTGAGGAAACCTCCACCAGCCACAATGAGCGAATTGGGACATATATGATGGGCGTATTTGACCACCTTCTTGATATACCCGTAGCTGGTAATAAATCCCCCGGTGGCAATTAAATCCCACTCATCAGCACCTAACGCGTCTTTAAGCACCTGGTCAGCCGGTCGCCAGGCGTTAGCGTCAAAAACCTGGACCTTATGCCCTGCTTTCTCGGCAATGGCTACCAGTAACGCCATACCGTAAGGCACGTGCCTTGGCTGGTCATCCTGACGGATAACGGGATTAATGAAGAGTACCTTTGCCACCTGTACCTCCCACCTCAACTAAATCTTTCCAGAAAATCTTTGAGGATAGTAAATTTAATTCCCTTCCCGAAGACAATGCCGCCTTCGGTGCAGTTATAGGTCTCGCAATCAGCCTGCCGGGCTAAGTCGAGTAAACTTTGCCGATACCAGTAGTAGGTAGGGTCAGTATACCAGGTTTCCTTAAGGTAGGGATTATAAACCCGGATGAAAGCCTCCTCGGCCCGGTCGCCAAAAAGTTCTACCATCTCTTTATAATACTGAGTATTCTGTATTGATGTGTTTGGAGGATAGCTTAGGTCCATCCCCAGCAGAGCCGTCCGTTTACTGTGGAGAACAGCGTGGGCGAAAACCCAGGCTGAAGTTCCGCAATTGCCACCGGTTACCATACACGGCGCTTTGGTAAGCTGGTAGACACGGCGTGAGTAGCTGTTGGCAGCATCGTAGTCATCATACAGGGGGTTCCACCAGTAAAGTTCCATTCCGGCTTCCAGACAGCGAAGGGCAACCTCTGGGTTGACACTGGTGGAGATAATAGCCTTGATACCCCTGCCGTGTTTATTTACCAGGTCAAGGAGTTCCTGATTACGAGCTTCCCCTTCCTTATGCAGGGCAGGGTCTAAATCCTGACGTTGAAAGTAGTCGTCGGCCTCACGGTGGGCGAGAGCCGGGTCCCCGAACCACCGAATAATACGAGCCGGGTGGGGGTCAACGGTAACCACATAGTCGGGAATAAGGCCGTTGCGCAGGCAATAACCCAGGGCGCCATCAGCAGCTACGACAGGTCCCTTGAATTTTGCCGCTAGAATGGCTGGTGCCGGGTGACGTCGGTGGAGGCTGGGCCCGGCAGAAGCGATGATAGCCGAGTCAGCAACCCTTTTAGAAGCTTCCGACCTGAGGCCAAGGATTGTTTTCTTGATATAAGGCAGGTTTTTCTGGGCATTCTCCCAGCCTACTTCGGCGGTCTTCGCCAGGGTTTGCCGGGCAATAATGTTAAGCTGAGCTTTGGTCAGTCTTTTCACCTTCGTCGCCTTCCCAGAGAAAAGTTTTAGATTTCATAATGAAGGCGATACTTCCTCCCAGTTTGGCTAGAGATTCCTGCTCGAATTTTTGCTCTACCGTCGGCTTCTCTTTACTAACTTTGGGCTTTACTTTTTTCGGGAGTCTATAGTTCCCCTTCAAATACTGTGCCATTGGCGGCTACCTCCAAAATTGTTGATGTTTTACTTCTATTATTCTGGCTCAATTTTAGTAACAAGTCTTTGCTCAATCAAGAACTCGGCAAATAAAAAGTCAAGGGGTTCATCGATATCCACGGAGCGTTCCCGGGGCATAACCCATAGCCGGGTCTTCTCACCAATTAGAGCATTCTGGTCGAACAGGACATCTCGCCTGGTAGCGTAGATGCCCCCATTAGGTATATAGAGCCTGGGCAGTTCCTGTGAGATTCCTTTGTCGCCCTCAATCTTTTCCCCTAGAAAATTATGAGCGTAGCCCGATTCGTCAAGATAAAACATCCATTCCGGCCTTTCCGTAATCTCACCAACACTGATCACGGAATCGGCACCCGAAGCTATAAGTTCATGAACACACCCATCGATATCTTCCGGCAGACAGAACGGAGTTGTCGGCTGAAAGGTAACCGCGATGTCCACCGGGTAGTGCTCTTCTTTTTCCAGATAGCCTACCATATGCTGGGTAACTAATTCTGAAGGAACATCCTCAGCCAGTTCCCTGGGTCTGACAAAGGGAACCTCGGCGCCATATGCCTTAGACACCTTTGTTATCTCCGGGTGGTCAGTAGAGATAACAACACGGTCAATGGTTTCAGCGGCTAAAGCCGCCTGGATAATATAAGCTACCAGCGGCTTCCCGGCTAGTTCCTTAATATTTTTTAACGGGACTCTCCTGGAACCGCCCCTGGCATGGACGACACCAACTACATTCATTGCTTACCCTGCTTTAACATTAGAAATATTCTACAGTCTTCTGGCGAAAACATATAGTCTATCACCCTTTCCCACACCACAAACTATTGGGGATAAACTTCCCCCGATTATTCTTCCCCAAAAAGACTGGGCAAATGGTAAGCCCAGCGTATGTAAGACATTAAACGGCGGATAGTCGGCTTTCTGGATTTCATACCCCTCCTTAATGAGAATGTTGGGTATCGCCTTACCGGCAGGCATCCCGGATACGTTTAGTCCGTAGCGGGACAAGTAATCCCTGTTTTTCCAGTAGTAGATACTGGTCAGGACATGGGAGGTTATATACAGGCCGCCACCGGGACGCAGGAGCTGGCGCAGCAGGTCGAATGTCTCCCTCAAATCGGGCAGGTAATAGATGCTCTCTCGAAAGCAGATAATGTCGAAAGTTCCATCTGCCACAGCGGCTGGCACACCATCGGGTTCAAATCTTGCTACGTGAATATCCAGTCCTTTACTCTTCCCGGATTCTACCAGCTTTTCCATGGGATCAAGCCCGATTGCCTTGGTAGCACCAGCGTGCTTAAGGGCGGCTAGAAATACGCCATTAGCAGCACCCACGTCAAGGATTTTACCACCCGTAAACGCGTCAGGGAAATTCATCTTTAGACCTTGAGCCTCGTGTACACTGTATGGCGAGTAGTTTAGAGGATTCGGCCAATTGGCTAGATTGCTCTCATCATTAAACTTTTTAAGATACAAAACCTGCCCCTCTCTACTCATCCGAGGCGAAGCTCGGCAAAGACCACAGGTATTACATCTTACCACTCGTGGTTCCTGGGCAATCTCAGCAGCTGAGGTGTTGTGGCAATAAGGGCAATCTAGCAATGTCATATATTTTTGTATGTCAACCATAATGACACCCGGAGAACTCCTAATAGCCAAATTCCTCCATACTTTATAATCACCGAATTAGCGGAAAAGTCGCGGCCCCTGAGAACCCTTAGCTTCCAACATAGCCTTAAACAGCCGAAAGACATAATTCTCTGCTCTATCGCCAATGGCTAACAATGATATTTCCATATAATTATCTATCCTTTTACTATTTCCCTGAGCTGCTCTATATTCGAGTAAACCTTCTTAAAGGCTTTTATTATATCTTTTATGTCGTTCAGATTATTCGGCCGGTTAATGATATGAAAGGCGAGCTGCTTGTTCTTAATTAAGTCCCGGGCAACCGGGTAGAGACCCTTACCATAATCTATATCCCGCCCGTAGTACGGGCATGAGAAGGGGCAATGGTCCTTGCCGTAGGCTAACTTCCGCTGGAAAATCGGGTTATCCGGTATAATTCGGGCGTATCCGGTGCCCACCGGGATGCCTTCCGCCGCTAAAGCTTTGACAAACATCTCCCTTGACACCCCAACCCTATCCGCATGGTAAAGGATAGTAAGGATATGGATTACATTATCCTGGTTATAAACTACATCTGGTATTTCAATGCCTTTGAATACATTCAGTCCCCTGGCGAGAAAACGCGCATTTTCATTTCTAACCCGATTATTTTCAGCCAGTTTCCTCAACTGGGCTAATCCGACGGCGGCGGTGAGTTCAGTCATCCGGAAATTACAGCCAACAATGTTGACTAAATCATCCAAGGGGGTGCTGTCATCTGGGATAGATTCCCCATGATTTCGGATAAGCCGACATCTCCTGGCATACTTTGGATTGTTGGTTATGATTATGCCTCCCTCGCCGGTTACCATGTTCTTGGTATCTTGAAAACTAAAAACACCTATATCTCCCAGCGTCCCTACATATTGGCCTCTGTATCTGGTTCTCGGTGCCTGGGCACAGTCTTCAACTACTATGAGATTGTGCTCTCTGGCAATCTTCATGATGGCGTCCATATCGGCGGCATGACCCATCAGGTGGACAACCAGAATCGCTTTTGTTTGGGGTGATATAGCCTTTTTGACTTCCTGTGGGTCTAGGCAGAAATTTTCTTTACTTATGTCCACAAACACCGGGATAGAATTGAAAAGGAGAATACTCATCCCGGTAGCATTGAATGACAGGCAGGTGGTAATCACCTCGTCTCCTGGTCCAGCTCCCGCCGCTGCCAAAGCCACGGACAACCCGGAAGTTGCCGAATTTACCGTGATAGCATATTTGACACCGAAATACTGGGCAAAATCAGCCTCAAATTGCCTAACCTTTCTACCCCCCAGAAACAAAAACTCCTGACCACCATAATTTACCGCTTGGGCACTTTCCATACTCAGTTGTTGCTCAATATCGTCTGAAGAACTGCCCGTAAACCGGGAAAGCTCCCTCGTTTTTAAGACATCGGTGACCGCGGCAACTTCATCTTCATCAATGACCGCCGAACTTTCAATTGGTTCTTTCCTGACCGGGGTACCTCCAAATAGTGCCAGCTTCTCCATCTATACTATCCTTATCTTTTCATTGTTATTACTGGCTGAGGTGCAAAGAGCCACCGCTATCTCAAGTGCCTTTAAACCGTCTTTCCCGGTACAGGCTGGCTCCCCACTCTTCTCAATGCACTCAATAAGGTCTTCTACGGCAGAAACCAATGGTGCCTTCCTCTTCTTTGGTTTTGGCATGGGCTGTCTTTTCAGTTCCTGATATCCTGAATACCGATTGCTTTCCTCAAACCGAAAGAGCTCGGTGCGATAACCATTCTCTACGATTCTAATTCTTCCTTCTGTCCCCAAAACATCAATTTCAAAAACGAGGTTTTCCCTCTTCCCATTACAAGTTAGAAATCCCTTAGCTCCGTTCTTAAAAAGCAAGAGCCCAGAGATTCCGGGGTCGTCGGCATCCAGATTCTGCCCTTCCCCGATAACCCAATCCACCTCTCCTCCGAAGAACCTGAGCATATCAACAAGATGAGTGCCCATCATAAACACCTTGTCGGAATAATTGCCGATGATACTTCTTATCTCACCAATTTTTCCCTGGTCAATATACTCTTTTACCCGACGGTAATTTTGGTCCCATCGCCTGGTGTAGTTGACCGCGAGAATAACCTTTTTCGCCTGGCAAATATCCACCATCTGGCGAGCATCTTCCCCCCGTGAAGCAATTGGTTTTTCACAAAATATCGCCTTAACCTCTGCCTCCACCGTCCGGGAAAGTATTTCAAAATGGGTATCAGTGGGGGAGCAGATGCTCATTATGTCCAGACGGTTATCTTTCAGCATTTCTCCGTAGTCTTGGTATGGCTTGGCCTGGGGGCATCTCTGGGCAAACTTATTAAGTCTGGTTATATCTGGTTCGGCTCCGGCTACGATGTCTACCCCGGGAGAAGCCAGATAAGCACCGACATGTGACCAGACCTCCTTCCTTCCGGGGTCTTCGTCAAATAAAGAGCCGATGTTCCCTAGACCCATAATTCCTGCTTTTAATTTCATCTCTATCCTAGCTTAAACAGAAATAAGCATCGGTATTTATAGGTTATCCAGCAGGGCCTCTCTAAATCTCTCAAGTCCCCTCTCATCACGAAACTGGTCATAGTCTCTTAATAATTCTTCGTCTATCTCATCTAGAGGGCTATAACCCTGGTTAATAATTTTATTTACCGCGGAAAATAAACCCCTCTTATTGTCAAAAACAACTTTATTTTTATATTTTCTGGCGAAAGGATGATAGTCATCACCCGGAGTGTTATAATATAACCCGATTTTACCACATAACAACGCTATGGAAGAAGGACTGCCCATTCCCATGGTTATGTTGATGTCTGATATCGCTATAACTTCGGTTACGCCTACTTCTCTCGGGTTATCTATAAAGTAAAACCTGCCGCTTTCGGAACACCTTTGCTTGATATTATTGTAAATTTCCTTACCCTTAGCCGACAACATAAGGCGCTTATCCCCATCTCCAACCTTTGGTTTCATTATGCCGATGACATTTCTGTTTTCCTCAATAAGCTCAAACATCATTTGCCAGAAATCAAGCAATACCTCTTCAGAAAAATGAATATTAGGGGCAAAGGATTCATCATAGAAGGCTAGAACTTTATAGCCATTAGTTGGTAACTCCAGTTTTTTGTGAATATTCTTTTTATCCTTGGTAAACTCGCCAAAGTTATGTTTTAGCCAGCATCCGGTTTCTATGATATTATCAACAAAATATTGCTTTCCACGAATATGGGCTTTCCCCCAGATTAAGTATATATTAAAAGATTTAAAATGTTCAGTGGAAAAGGCACCACTGGTCATATCCGACCAGTGGTAGATAACACTCTTTGCTCCATAGTTATTTAATATTATCGTTTCTGGGATATGAACTAGGCTGGTTTCGTTAACACTCAAATCAAGCCCTATTTGATAGTGGGAAAGCAATATCTCCCGATCTATGGCTACGGCATGGAACCACTTAAGCCAATCTTTTAGCATATAGTTTTGTTTATTGCTAAAATTGCTGAGGACAAAGACCAAAGGCAATCGGAAGTGGTATTTGAATAACCGCTGAAAGAGAAGGTTTACCGGAATTTTAAGCTTGCTTTTATTTATACATTCATACTCACTATCTTGGGCAGCTTTATAAGCTGACATTCTAGGTTCCTGACTGGAACCGAATGTGTAAAGCAACAGGTCCTTCTTTAGTAACTTTTCATTATCTACAAAGAAGTCATCCCGAAAAACACGACTCCTTAATCCCCACACTGCTTCCTTCATTATTTTGAATTTCTTGGGTCTTACTGGCAGACATAATCCGTGAGAAAGAAGGTTATAGATGAATAATGCCAGAATAGAAGTTATGGCTTCTAAGCCAGCCTTCGCTTCACTCTCTCCAAGCCATCTTACCTGTATCTTATTCCCTGTTTTCCGACTCCACCATTCATAAATCTGACGGTTTAGAAGGTTATTGCGCAGATATAATACCTTTTTGGAGGGTTTATCAAGATGAGCCCGGTATAGGCAAGTTAATAACTCAAAAACATAAAATGAAACCCACTTTAAAACAAATGGTTTAAACTTATTGGTCTTAAATTTCTCATTATATACCTTGGTGAATTGGCAGCCTTCCAGTTTCAGTATATTATAGACAAAATCAGTGCACTCCATAACCTCTTCATTGATTCGGTAATAGAGACCTTTGTAGTTTCCTATCCATATATCAGGTTCTGGAGCAAGATTATTGAGCTTATTTTTAATAAAGGGTATTCCTCCTAGCATTCTGGTAAATATTGAAACTGTCGCATCTCTATTAAAGAGATGGACCTGATTACCTTTGAGTCTTAGCAATAAGATTCTAAACGATAAATCACAGAAGTAATGTGTCATTACAATTAATTCCACTGTTGCACTTTCGATTGCTATTTGACTATATTATGCCTAAATAATCAAGTATAGTTCGCTTGCTTAGTTTTAGAAGAGGTGACACACAAGTTCGATTAGTGACCTGCGGAATGTTATGAGTCGTGAGGTGGTAGCTTCTTAGACGGGGTTCAAGTTCCCCGCGGAGATTTAATCTACATAACCAATATTTTTTATCTTGGTCATAACCTTGGCTACGCTCTCTTCCAGCGACTCCTTATCGCTCTCTAACAAGACTTCGGGATTAGGCGGTTCTTCATAGGGGTCAGAGACGCCGGTGAAGTTAGGTATTTCTCCGTCCAGAGCCTTCTTATACATGCCTCTGGTATCCCTCTGAATGCAAACCTCCACCGGGCATTTGACATAGATTTCCACAAAGTTGCCTATCTCTCTGCGGGCATAATCCCTGAGCTCTCTATAGGGGGAGATAAAAGAGGTAAGCACAGCAATTCCGTTTCTGGTGAGCAATCCGGCTAAAAAAGCAGCCCTCCTTATGTTTTCGTCTCTATCATCTTTGGAATAGCCCAATTCCTTCCATAGATGCTTCCTGATGATATCAGCATCGAGCCTTTCTGCCTTAAGTCCCCTTTGTCGTAATTCCTCAGCCACGGCGTCGGCTATGGTTGATTTCCCCGAGCAGGGGAGCCCGGTGAACCATAGAGTAAATCCGCTAGAGTGTGTTTTGGCGGGGATCCGCCCCCAATGTATTAAGTTCCAACCTCTCTCATGGGAATAGTAGAGCAAAGCCTTCAACCCGTTAATTGCTAGGCCCAAGGTGACGGATGGCAGCCACTCCCTAAACCAGATATAGGAGAAGAGAATAGTAACAACTGTAGCGATTAATCTCCAAGAGATTGTCTTTGTTATTGACCTTTTTCTGCTATCCAACGAAAGGGTCCTCCCATCTCATAATTACCTCCGCAACTTCACGGCGCATAACTTCTTCAGGGGGCCTTTCACCTCTCAAAAGCATCTCCCTTATCTTGGTGCCGCTGAAATCTATGTGTTCCTGGTTACGGTGAGGGCAGGTCTTTTCATTAACTACACTGAGGCACCTTTGGCAATAGTAGAAGGACCGGAAAAACATGGGGGTAATGCCCAAGTCGGGGAACTCCTTGAAGATATCCTGGGCAGCGTAGGGAGGGTAATAGTTTCCCACCCCAGCATGGTCGCGACCCACAATGAAGTGTGTGCAGCCAAAGTTCTTTCTTATTATAGCATGGAAAATGGCTTCTCTGGGGCCAGCATATCGCATTTCCATAGGCAGGATGCTCATAATCACTCTATCCTTCGGGTAATAATTATCTATTAGGGCGTGGTATGTTTTCAATATAAGCTCATCCTTAAAATCGCCTGACTTCTTTTTCCCTATTACCGGATTTATGAACAAGCCATCGGTAAAAGTCAGCGCCGTTTTCTGCAGATACTCATGCCCCACGTGGGGGATATTCCTGGTTTGAAACGCCACTACAGTTCTCCACCCCTTCTCCTCAAACAAACGCCGGGTAGCCTGAGGGTTGAGGTAATATTCAGCAAAGGGTATTCTGGGGTCATCAATTAAGTCTATCTTCCCACCCAAGAGGAATTCTTTCATACTATAAACCTTAGTCACGCCGGGATGGCCAGAGTCAGTAGTGCCGAAGACCTTTTGCGCCAGCTCTTCCCTATCGTACGGATATATATCCTCGACATGTATTGTAGCTATTGGCATCTCCTCATCTACTAGGGCAGCATCATACCCCTCCTTTACCCCGCTGTTCTCGGGAACATCTAAAACAATAGGTATAGTCCAAGGAACACCAGTGGCCAGCCTGCCCTTATCTAGGACGCTGATATAATCTTCTCTGGTTAAAAACCCTTCCAGTGGGCTGAACACCCCATAGGTTATATTCTGTACTTCTTTCACCAGCTCCTTGGAGAGAACTATTTGCGGGAGTCTTTTCGCTTCCTCAGCTTTGTCCTTCCCTTGACCTACTACGCGATTAATTAACTTTCCGCCGTGTGGTTCTGGCATGCTTCACCTCAATTCTTAATCTTGGGTAGGTATTCCACATTCCCACTTGCTTAGAATCTGGCTAATGGACTCCTCGACCACCTGGGCCGAAGTACGCGTCCAGATTTGTTTTAGATAGGCCAGCCTGTTCCTAAGATAGTGGAGCGGTAGTTCATATCTAGCGGGACGAATTAGACTTAAGGTGGGAATTGCCTTGTAGTTGCCGTAACCTTCGCCCAGGTCATAGCCGAACTCCTGAGCGACATCCCTGTTGTAGAAGTTGACTATCATCCTCTCCAACCCGGTGGTTAAGGAATTATAAGCCTTCATTCTATCTACATCCGTGGCGGTGATGCCGTCTAAGGCAGTCTTGAATGATGAAGATGAGCCCATCTTATTCCCTAGGCAGGTCTGGATGAGCAGTACATCCTGCCAAGGCAGGGTTAGAAAAGCAGCTACAGTTTTCATTATCTCATTGGGCTGGGAGGTCAGGTCTTCATAATTTATCACCAGGTAATCATCCCCCAGGACAAACTTGTTTCTTTTCGCCAGGACGAAGCTCAGCATGGATATCTCAGCATGTCCTCTGACAAAGTCCTTGTCATTCAAGCGCGGACAGTATTTATATTTCATTCTACTTATAATTCTTCTTCTCTTTGCCGAGGCGTATCGTGTCCTCGGGTCTCGTAATATGTGGACGAACTTCGCCTTGGGAAAATGCTCCTTTAGTATTATTGCCGATATTTCATTATCCAGCGGTCGCTTTTCCACAAAAGATTTTGGGTGTGAACTCTTGTCAGGCGAAGTGTAAGAACTAAATAAAGAAAGAGTTATGGCTTTGTATAATACTTCCAGACTGATTTCGTTCTCTTTCAGGAATTTGGCATAGGTTTCAATGAAGGTTTTACTATCGACCAAGGATAGGTCCCAGGCAGAGCCAGCCCCATACATAAAGGCTAAAGACTCATTTATCTTCTCTCGGTAAGCAGGGCTGGAATAGACTAGGATATCATCGGTAAAGAGGTAATCCCTGAGGAAAAAGGTCTTTCTGGCTTCCCCTTTATAAGCCTTAAAGTGCTGAAGTATATGGGTTTCATTGGGTAAAACCAGTAACTCACTATGGCCGTCAAGTAGATTTGACAAAAGTGTTGTGCCGCTTCTCGGGGCACCGCAAATGAAAACTGGGCTGTCAAGAAAATCCGTTATATAGTCCTTCTTTGTAACCATGGCAGATAATTTGATTCAGAATTCCCGTCGACTAAACTGTTTATCGGACTAATAATATAGCTACCAAGGAGAATGTGTCAACTCGGCATAGTTCAGCATTGACCCCTTTTAACTACCAAGCCCTTATCCAGGAATTTATTGACGTAATCATAAACGACATCAAAATCCATGTCCAGTTTCTCAGCGATGTCAAATATACTCTCGTCCCCTTCCAGGCTCAGCATTATGAGTTCCAGATTATTGTTCAGCTCCGGGTCTACTCGCCAATCTACCCATAGACCATAACGCGATAGAAAGACT
>NZBQ01000013.1 GCA_002688105.1 Dehalococcoidales bacterium
TCTACCAACTGAGCTAACGGCCCATGTCTAACCTTGGCAAGTAATAAACTGACGCTTCGCTTAGATACCCTGATTTTAACAAACCCATGATACCAATGCAAATGTGCTACTCTAAGGCGTTAATCCGTTGCGGCAATTTAATCTCTTGCAGGATTAGATTATGTAGTAACCTTCTAGCCACTTAGCTGGTAATCTTTGAGATGACGAATTTTCTCAAGAAACTGTAGCTCGCCCTTTTCCTTTATTTGCTCATATATAAGGGCCTAAGCGCAGTCTCTTTCCGGGTCAACTTCACATTTGCCATTTTCACTCCCACCACAAGAACCGTTAAGTAATCCCTTAGCACACCTGGCAACAGGACAAATGCCACCGGTCAGAGCTAGGATGCAATCTCCACGGCCAGCACACCCTTCTGAAAAGCCGCCAAGATGTGAGCGGTATCAATCCTTGAAGCACAATGTAAATCTACATAGCGGATGTTTAATGCTAATCCGCCCCCATTCAGAGATGGGAAAATAGCCCGTTGATATCGGAACACCAAAATCTTGGGCTATCGCATTTATAATGATAGCGCAGATGGACTATCCTTTGAACCGATTGGTGATAGGCAGTCTTCTATCCCGACCGAATGCCCTGGTGGTTATCTTGACCCCCGGTGGTGCCTGACGCCGCTTATATTCACTGGCGTCTACCAATCGGGAAGCCTGTTTAACCACTTCTTCGTCGATTCCCATAGCTACAATCTGCTCTATGCTTTTGTCTTCCTCAACATAAGCGGTTAGGACCGGGTCGAGCACGTAATAAGAAGGAAGAGTGTCAGTATCCTTTTGTCCCGGCCTTAGCTCAGCCGAGGGCACCTTCTCTATGATAGTAACCGGTATGAGTTCTGACCCGGCTATCGAGTTTCGGTATCCGACAAGTTCGTAGACCATAGTCTTGGGCACATCCTTTATCACGGCAAAGCCTCCAGCCATATCTCCATACAACGTGGTGTAGCCGGTAGCCGTTTCGCTCTTGTTGCTCGTGGTCAGAACCAGCCAGCCGAACTTGTTGGATAACGCCATGAGGATGTTGCCTCTGATACGAGCTTGAATATTTTCCTCAGCTACGTTAGGCTTAGTTCCTTCAAAAGATGAGGACAGTATTTCAAGATAGGCTTGGAAAACCTTCTCAATAGGAATAGTTATCAGTGAGATGCCCAGGTTCTTAGCTAATAATTCAGCATCTGATATACTGGCAGGAGAAGAAAATCTTGAAGGCATAGCTACCCCGACCACACTTGATGGTTCCAGAGCATCGACGGCAATAGCTGCCACCAGGGTGGAGTCAATGCCCCCAGAAAGACCAATCAATACCTTATCAAACCCATTCTTGATGATGTAGTCACGCGTGCCCAGCACCAGTGCCCCATAGACCTCACCCGGAAGACTACGTGCCTCAAGCTGTCTTGATGATAAAGATGGTTTTGGAGACGCCGAAGGCACCTCAGATACCACTATTTTGGCTCCAGACCACCGCTCTTCTAACCGCAGTGTCTCCTTTCTCCACTTGGGGTTCTGAAGACGCCTCCGGGACACAGCCTCAATATCAAGGTCAGCCACTACTAGGTCCTCTTCAAACTGCTTGCCCCTGGCTATCACCCGTCCCTTCTCATCCAGCACTATGCTATTGCCGTCAAAGACCAGCTCGTCCTGTCCACCCACCAGGTTGTTATAAGCAATGATGGCAACATTCTCCGAGGCACGTGTCGCCAGCATTTTCTCCCTCAAGTTTCCCTTGCCAAAATGATATGGTGAAGCACTTATGTTGACGATAACCTCGCCTCCATAGTAGGCTTGGGCAGTATCTGGTCCCGCCTCGTACCAAATATCCTCACAGATATTGATGCCGATGCCAACACCACCGATAATATATACTGGGCATTCGCTGCCAGCCCGGAAGTAGCGTTTCTCGTCAAAGACTCCGTAGTTGGGCAGGTATATCTTGTGATAGACACTAACCAGCTTGCCATCATGGATGACCGCCGCCGCATTATAGATGTCACCTTTAGCATCAACAAAGCCAACCACAATGGTAATCCCTGAGCAGCCACTAACCACCCTTTTCAAAGACCTCAGATTCTCTTTGATAAACTGTGGCTTAAGCAGCAGGTCCTCCGGCGGATAACCGCAGATGGCAAGCTCAGGAAAAGTAAGAAGGTCAACCCCTAAAGACCTGGCTTCGGCAGTGGCTTTCAGAATCTGCTGAGTGTTGCCCTCGAGGTCACCAACGGTAGTATTAATCTGAGCCATACCTATTCGCAACCGGCGCATACCAACCCCCCTAAAAGTAGCAAACTATATTTGTCTCTGCCTAGAATTTGAACTTTACTGATTACGCATTGATTATAACATAACTTGACTATACTCAACTCTAAGCAACCAGCTTACTACAGGACTAATCTTGGGCTTAGGGCATGCCATTAACTTACCACTTTACCTACAATCTATACTCCCGCTCTGATAACCCTTTCTCCCATCTGCATTGTCCCACGCTATCTACATTAGCAATTTCTCCACATAAGCTATATAATGGTGAGAAAACATGCAAGGAAAGGAGGTGATTTATGACAGATAACACAGACAGGGTAATGATATTTATTGACGGCAGCAACCTATATCATTCTCTCAAGAATTATTTCCGGAGAGCTGACATAGATATAGGCAAGTTTGGTCGTAAGCTCTTAGAAAAGCGCCGGTTAGTAAGAATCTATTACTATAATGCTAGGGTGGGACGCAAGGAAGAACCAGAGCGATATAAGGACCAGCAAGCCTTCTTTAATGGTATAAATGCGACACCTTACACCGAACTACGCCTGGGAAGACTTGTTTACATCAACTGGCCTAGTGCCCCTCCCTATGAGAAGGGGGTTGATATACAATTAGCCACCGATATGATAACTCATAGTTTTAAGAATAATTATGATGTAGCTATCCTGGTTGCCGGCGACAATGATTATGTAGGTGCTCTGCAGGCAGTCAAGGACAATGGGAGGAATACAGAGGTAGCCTTATTTGGTAAGGAGAGCACTTCTCTGCAGCTAAGGGAAGTAGCCGATAGAGTAATAACTGTAAACGCTCGGTTTATCAAAGGCTGCTGGAAATAAGCCACCAGTAAACAGACAAGCTTATGGGCTGGGATGAAGTTAAAAAAGCCAGACGGCGGCTTTCCCGGGAACAGGGGACAATTATCAAAGATTGGGGAGGTAGAATCCCCATCGCCCTTGTCTACCCGAACTCCTACTATGTAGGCATGTCCAACCTGGGGATTCACACTATCTACAACCTCTTAAATAGTCACCGCCAGGTCGTTGGTGAGCGAGCCTTCTGGGAAAGGGAGAACCAGGCCCAGCCGCTACCTGTCCTAAGCCTGGAATCTCAACGACCGCTCTCCGACTTCGCTGTCCTCGCCTTTTCCATTACCTATGAGCTTGACTACTTCAATGTAGCGCAAATTCTTAAAGCCAGTGGCATCCCTTTATATGCTGCTGAGCGCAATGACCAGCATCCGCTGGTTATAGCCGGTGGTCCCTGCATCACGGCTAATCCCCTGCCCCTGTCCCCCTTCTTTGATTGCCTGTGCATTGGCGAAGCTGAGCCAATACTCCCGGAAATGTTGTCCATTCTCTCTGAAGGTATTTACGGTAAGCGTGATGAACTGCTAAAAGCACTAGCCTCATTACCCGGCGTCTATGTACCCCGATACTACTCCGGAACCCCGGTGGCTCGCCAGTGGGCAGCAAATCTGGACGACTTGGCTACCACCTCAGTCATCATCACCCCGGACACTGAGCTTGGGAACTTATATCTTATTGAGGTAGAGCGGGGCTGTAACTGGGGCTGCCGCTTCTGTCTGGTCGGTAATACCTTCTCCCCCATGCGCTTCCGCTCCATAGATAAGCTAATAGCCCAGGCCAGGCTAGGACTTAGATACCGAAAGCGCCTGGGATTGGTGGGCCCTGCCGTTTCCGACCACCCTCGAATAGAGGAGCTGCTGGTCAAGCTACGCCAACTAGGGGCGGGACTCTCCATCAGCTCGCTAAGAATAAAACCCCTTCCTTCCGCAGTACTGGTTGAAATGGCTAAAGGGGGAGCCCAAACCATTGCCCTTGCCCCTGAGGCTGGCTCCCGGCGCCTGCGCCAAATAATAAGGAAGGGCTTCTCCGAGGATGATATCCTGGAGACGATAGGCAAGGTCGCCCAGCAGAAGATAAAACAGCTCAAGCTATACTTCATGATTGGCTTGCCCTCGGAGACCGATGAGGATATAGAGGCAATCATAAACCTGACCCTTAGAGGTAAGAATATCCTTGACCGGCAGCAAATCGGCTGCCGCCTCACCATTAATATTGCCCCCTTTGTCCCCAAGGCAGGCACACCCTTCCAGTGGCTACCCATGGCGCCCCTGCCTACCCTGAACCACCGCCTGTCCCTACTCAAAAACAGCCTGCCACCCAAGGGAATTAAGCTTAAATGTGAAAGCCCGGCCTGGAGTCAGATGCAGGGNGTTTTAGCCCGGGGCGACGCCAGAGTGACTGAGGTTCTGGCAAATACAGACGAGGTATCACTTTCTGGATGGCGTAAAGCCGCCGAAAAATACCATCTGGATATTGACTATTATGCTCACCACAAGTGGGATATTGATGAAAAACTACCATGGGCAGTAGTGGATTTGGGGGCTAAACCAGCAAAACTCAAGCTTGAACTCAATAAAGCCGTTAATTGACTGACTCATACGACTTCCGGCGATGCGTTGGGGTCAAGAGGATTGGCTCTTATTGCCAGTGAGTAGAAATAAGGATAATTATTCTTCAAATGCTGCATGTAAGCTACCCACTCAGAGATTAGTAAGCCGTAGGCTCGTTTGGTATCGTTGGCGAGATGTCCATAGTCAGTATCCGCCAATTTTCACACTTGGAGTCTAGGCGTGGAACTCCGTGGTAAAAAAGGAATGATATTTTCCCTTCACTATTATTGTCAGCTAAGGNTGTTAATATTCTGCTAACCTGCTCCTGAGGTTAGAATACCGGTAACTCTAACTTAGAAAATGGTATAGTATATGGGGATAAGTCGTTACAACTAAGATTTATAATATTTCAATAAGAACATCCCTTGATTCTACTTCCTAGAAGCCACAGAATGCCATGAATAAGATGCATACTGAGCTAAGTTTGATGGTAGTTCACGCTCACCCCGATGATGAATCTATCGGGACTGGTGGGATACTAGCAAAATATTCCGCAGAAGGGATAAGGACTGTTCTCGTGTATGGTACCAGAGGAGAAGTCGGTGAAATATTGAATTCAGACTTTGTTCCGCCCTCTCCAGGTCTGAAAATAGAGGATATTAGGGCGCTTGAGTTGGAGAAGGCGCTAAAAGTACTAGGGGTGGAGTCAGTGCATTTCTTGGGATACCGAGATTCCGGGATAGTAGGAAGCCCTGAAAATCATCATCCACAGGCTTTTGCCGAAGCAAACATGCGAGAGGCCACAGGCAAGCTTGTGGATATTATACGCCGTGAACGTCCCCACGTTATCGTGACATATAACGAAAGGGGATTCTACGGACATCCCGATCACATAATGGCAAATAGAGTGACTTTGCAGGCCTTTAGCACTGCAGATGACCCTGAATTTAAATGCAAGAATGGACTCAAACCTTGGCACCCCAATAAACTCTATTATATAGCTGCTCCGATTACTAGGTTACGCATGATAAACAGATGGGCACTAGAACGCGGTGAAAAGCCACATTTTGACCCCGAAGTTCTGGGAACACCAGAAGATGAGATAACCACAATTATCGATGTTAGAGAGTACCTTCCCCAGAAGCTGGAAGCCATCAACTGCCACCAAAGCCAGATTGATCCTAATGGCTTTTTCAGAAACCTGCTCAATAAATACAGAGATGAGGCTTTAGGATATGAGTATTTCAGCTGTGTCAAGGGCTGTAATACAATCGATCATAAAGAGACAGAATTATTTGAACGTTTTATAGCGAAGTAAATTTTTGTCTTCTTCTTCTTAGACCTTTTAAAACCCCACAATTAGTAGCTCAAATCAATTGGGTGTAACAAAATAAGGCAAAAAAGAAACCTTTATAAGCTACACAATCTGACGAAATGTTACCTTAGCCTGTCGTCAGCACTACCTCTCTCTCAATAGTTTGAACTGTTTTCTGCACGGGTGNGCGTGCGGAATGTAGGCAAAGCTCAGGGAAGAAAGTATTTACAGACCCCGTNCCCATTTAACTGCGTTTAGAAAAATCTGAAAGCCGTCTCCGTGCTCCCGGGCACCCTCTCTTGTCCAGCGGGGGTGCTGGGTACCTCTAATATGACGTTCAGGGTGAGGCATCAGGGCAAAAATACGCCCCGAAGCGTCACAAATGCCAGCGATATTCTCCAACGAGCCATTAGGGTTAGACGGATAGCCGGCATGACTGTTTCCATACTCGTCAGTGTAATAAAGGACGACATTTAAATTAGATAAGGTCCCGGGGTCAGCCACCACCTTGCCCTCGCCATGGGCCACCGGGAGATACAGACTGTTTATGCCCCGGGTAAATATGCAGGGACTTTGGCTATTTACCATCAGATGCACCCACCGACACTCAAATTTACCGGAATCATTGGTTGACATGGTTAATAGTGGCTGGCTATCCCCTGATGACCCGGGCAGGAAGCCGACTTTCACCAGCACCTGAAAGCCATTACAGATGCCTAAAATTAATCCCCCGCCGCCAATAAACCTTAATACATCGTCACCAAGCTTTAATCTAAGCTCATTGGCCAGCACCTTGCCCGCAGCAACATCATCGCCATAGGTAAAGCCACCGGGAATAACCATTATCTGGTAATCGGAGAGGCGTTTTTCACGGCGGATTAGCTGGTTAATATGGACTGAATCCACTAATGCCCCGGCCTGCTGAAAAGCGAAGACAGCCTCAGCATCACAATTTGTCCCCGGAGCCCGCATCATTATCACTCTCACCCTGCTCATCTGCCTTTATCCTACCACCTGATTGGTCTCTGCCAGGCTTCTTTCAATTCACCGAGAGAGGCGGTTATTAACTTCCTGCCGCCCCTACCATATACCTCGAGCACTTCAGAATCGGTAACTTTACCAATATCAGCCAGGCTAATGCCAGCCATCACCTCTTCAAACTCGTCCTTGTGCTCTGGTGCTACTTCGACTAGGAACCGAGTATTTGATTCCGAGAAGAGGATAAAATCATCCCGGTCGATAGGCTCACCCAGAGGAACGGACGACAGGGAAATTGTCGCCCCCAAGCCCCCGGCAAACGCCATCTCGGCAATAGCAACACCGAGGCCCCCCTCGCTACAGTCATGACCGGCCCTAACCAGGCGCTTCTCGGTAGCCAGACCCAACCTATCCATCAGCTTTTTCCCCTGGTGCGGGTCCACCTTAGGCACACTGTTTCCGGTAAAACCGTGAATCTTCAAATATTCAGACCCCCCCAGCTCGTTCCGGGTAGTGCCCACCAGGTAAATCAGGTCGCCAACCTTCTTGAAATCCATGGATACAGCGCGGTTCACATCCTCCATAACACCGATAGACGAGATAAGCAGGGTATGGGGAATAGAGATAGTCTTACCTTTATATTCGAACTCATTGTAGAGGCTGTCCTTACCCGAAATAAACGGGGTCTCATAGACAATGGCCATATCGTAACAGGCCTGAGCGGCCCGGACCAGAGCCCCGAGTATGCCAGGCTGCTGGACATCACCCCAACAAAAATTGTCCAGCAAAGCTACCCTGTTTAGATTGCCCCCAACGGCGATAATCTGCCGCAACGCCTCATCAATAGCCGACGCCGCCATCCAGTAGGGGTCTATTCCCCCATAATCAGGATTGATGCCGTTGGCGACAATTACCCCCATTTCAGAATCTAAAACCGGTCGGATAATGGCGGCATCGCCCGGTCCATCGCTATTGTTACCTACCAGAGGTTTGAGAACACTACCCCCCTGCACCTCATGGTCGTACTGACGTATTACCCATTCCTTGCTGCATACATTCCATGAGCCGAGAATTTTATGTAAAGCTTCAGCTAAATCCGGTGGTGGGGCAAAGTCAGGCTCCTTATACCGTGGCGGCTTCCATACCGCCTCCCTCTCTACCTGAGGCAGACCTTTATGCAAAAACCCCATATCCAGGTCACCGACTAAATTACCCTGATAAAAAAGCTGAAGGCGTTGGTCGCTGGTAAACTCACCGATGACCGCCGCCTCTACATCTTCGCTGGCAAAAAGGTTCAATAGCTCATCAACACAGTCCGGCGGGGTAGCCAGCACCATCCGTTCTTGAGATTCAGATACCCATATTTCATCATAGGCAAGCCCGGCATATTTTAGAGGCACTCTATCCATGTCAACCCGCACCCCGGTTTCGGCAGCCATTTCACCCACGGCTGAGGAGAGACCACCGCCTCCACAGTCAGTTATCCGACAGTATAGCCCGCGGTCTCTGGCTTGAAGCAGAACATCAATAAGTTTCTTCTCCACGATGGGATTGCCAATCTGAACCGAGCTATACGAAGCCTGAGCTGATTCCCCGGTAAGCTGTTCCGAGGCAAAGGTTACCCCGTGTATCCCATCGCGC
>NZBQ01000014.1 GCA_002688105.1 Dehalococcoidales bacterium
TGCCTTCAAGAATATGGTAATTCCCTCTAAGAAATGCACAATACAAATTCCCATTTTAAGCCCATTTTTCTATAGCTGCTTAGATAGGAAATATGATGTTTTCTCACAGCTAAAACTAGGGGTGACCTGCCCCCATAAAGGATACCACTTGTAGAGTTAGAGTTACCGGCATTGCACGATTGCTTGTTTCGTGTAGTAAGACCGACATAATTAGAAGAAAAAGCGCTCGGCAGCAAATAAGCCACCAGTCCCAGCTATTGCGATTAGCCAAATCCCTTTGTTCCATCTGAAGATTTTTGCCCCATCCAGGGGACCGAACGGTATCAGATTGAAGACAGCCAGCCAAATGTTAATTCGCGCCCCCAAGGTGAAGAGCAGGGCGGGTTGAATAACATCCAGCACTAGGAACACAACGCCCAAGCAGATGTTCGTGGCTGGCCCAGCTATAGAGATAAGCCCAATTTTCTCCCTGCTCGGACTGATTGTTCCCCATATAGTTGCTCTGGGGTATATCATGACGGCGCCAGGAGCGGCGAAGACAAATCCAAAAAGGGAAAACCCCAATGCTACCATCAAGCCCATGGGCCACATGATAAACTCAGCGAAGTAGCCGAACCTCCTAGCAACAAGCCGGTGCCCCAGTTCATGAAAGACGAAGCCCAAAGAAACAGCGACCATGGCCATGCCGATGACGATAACAAGGATACTTGGTTGATTAAAAGCACGAAAGCCGCCTGATAGGGCAATACCAAATGCCAGTGCCAGAACGAGTGCGGAGACGACTAAGTCCCTGAGCTCTTTTGCCTTCATTTCTGTATCCAAGTTTACCGTATAGCCACCATGGCTAACAACTAAGTGCTTCTTCCTTTGGCCTGCCCCCATACACTATACCACTTTCTAAGTTAGTCCCATCCACACCCAAGCACATTATTAACCAATATTCAAGAATATAGTAATACCCCTTATAAAATACGCCACCGAAAATTCGACTTTCAATTCATTTCGTAGATATAAAATAAAGGTGTAATATAGCTCATTTTAAGCCATTTTTCTAGATAGAGGTGTATATCTAAAAATGAGTGGTGTTGAAGGGCATTCCCATCGTTATTGTTATATGTAATAATAGAGTGAATAATGTGCTGTTACTTGGTTCTTTAGCCGTAAAATTGGAGTATAAAAAATGGATTTAGGATTGTATTTTGTTATAGCGATTGCAATGGCACTTGCTACTTGGTTAGTAAGTGAAATATTTGGCTATGAAACTAAACAAAAAATTACAACTATAGTAGGGCTAGCAATTGTGCTGCCCCTTCTCATTATTTTCCTTTTCGGTGCAGCCGGTATTTTGCAAGACCCAGAATCAGCTCAGGTGATTGAATCCTCAACTATGGAAGCTATCACAGACTATGTTGGGGGAAAACTGCCGTATATCGTGATATCAGATATTGCAGGCATTATTGCTGGGTCCATAATGGGATACTTGACAAGACGAGAGGAATGAATGGCCAGTTAAGTAAACATTCCTGTGTTTTTCCTGACTCCTAAACATTGACAGTTGCTTTGCACAGCACTAACATTATCCCAGAATGAATAGATTAGTCATATATACTACAGCTATTTGCTCTCTGCTTCTTTTAACTAGCTGTACAGCTCCATTTTCTCAAACAAGCGCGCCCCAACCCCAAGTTCTTACCGAAGCACAAGTCGTCCGTGTCGTAGATGGCGATACTATTGAGGTTAATATTGGAGGCCACTTATATAAAGTCCGCTATATTGGCATAGACACTCCTGAGACTGTCCATCCTGATAAGAGTATCCCAGAGCCATATGGTAAGGAGGCTACCACAAAAAATAAAGAGCTTGTTGAAGGTAAAATAGTAACACTTGAGAAGGACATATCGGAGACAGATAAATATGGTAGGTTACTCCGCTATGCCTATGTCGGCGACACATTCATTAACGCAGAACTTGTAAGACTTGGCTATGCCCAGGTGGTAACATACCCTCCCGATGTTAAATACCAAGACTTGTTCCTTCAATTACAGAAAGAAGCCAGAGAAGAAGGGCGAGGACTTTGGGCAATCCAGCCTAGTCAGATACCAGCTACAAATGGGGAATATGTCGGCAGTATCAAGAGTGATAAATATCACTACCCTTCCTGTAGGTATGTCAGTCAAACCAACCCTGAAAATATAATCGAGTTTTCATCAGCTACTGAAGCACAAGCTATGGGTTATGTGCCGTGTAAAGTATGCAACCCCCCAACTAATTAAGTGTAGGACATTTCCAGCGAAAACGGTTTGAGGGAACCAGACTAGCCTGCAATGCTGAAAGGGCACCAGCCGAGGTAAGGGAGTTCTGCCGGACAGAAGAATCAGCCCAGAGTCTCCTGAAAGCAGCGATGCAACAGCTTTACCTCTCCGCCCGTGCCTTCCACCGCATCTTAAAGCTAGCCCGCACTATCGCTGACCTAGAGAATGGTGGTATAATTAAAGCTCACCATGTGGCTGAAGCCATCCAGTACCGACCGAGACGGATGGTATAGACCAAGCGAGGAAGCTAGAAAGGAAGTAAAAATGTTATTTTCTAATTTGACCAAGCGGTACCTAAAGCTTATTCTCATCATCGCCCTGCTTGTCGGGATAGTTTTGACCGGTACCGGATGTGAAGTCCTTGAGCAGTTTGCGCCCGCACCACCTCCGGCAGAGGAGCCAACAGAAGTGGAGACGCTCCCCACCCCTGCCATCGCCGCCGAGGACAGGGCAATCCTAGAGGTTTATGAACATCTTCTCAGCCAAGCCGACAGTTATCAGGCGAAAGCATACCTTGCCGATTTCTACACCATCGGTGATAACTGGAGTGCTGAGGCAGAACTCCTTAAGGACGGAACCAGCCTATGGTATGTCACTGTTGATACGACAAATATTGAGTTCTGGGAAGAAAAGCCTTACTGGCAACAAGCCAGCTGGCTTATACTTGACGATGGCACAGTAATACCATCCAACCAGTTTCAAGCCAATGCGCTTAGAATCGAGGCTGACCTGCAGGAGCTAAGCCTCCAGCCAGAGCCACCGGAGACGGAGAGCTAAAACCTGCTACCAGGGCGGTAAATGGAGCGACAAACTCAAAAAAGGAGGCCACCTAACCCCAGAACCAGAGAGCACCACCCCCGGCCAGCATAAGCACACCCAGGATAATAGCTACCCGTCCGCCTATCGTTAACGCCCCGGGCTCAGGTTGACTTGACGAACGTTCTAGAAACTCCTTTACATCAGGTCCAGTAGAAAAGGAATCGTAGTAATCCTCTCCCTCCCTCCTGCCCCAGATAATCCCACCCAGACCAAGAAGGATGAAAAAACCACCCATTGACATCAGGATAAAATGATCCTCCATCGGCTTACCTCAACCCTACAAACCTGAGTATAGTTAGATTATATTACGTGTTTCAGCTATTTTCAAGAAGACTTAATTTCGACGGTAGCGCCAGCAGCTTCCAACTTCTGCTTCATAGTCGCTGCCTCATCCTCACTAACCCCATCTTTCACCGGCTTGGGGGCACCCTCCACCAAGTCCTTAGACTCCTTCAGTCCCAATGTAGTCACCTCACGCACGGCTTTAATCACATTAATCTTATTAGCTCCCATATCCTTAAGAATCACGGTAAACTCCGTCGGCTCTTCAGACACCGGAGCAGCAGCTGAAGCTGCTGCCGGACCTGCCGCAGCTGCCGCCGTTACCACCGGAGCAGCCGCACTAACGCCAAACTCAGCCTCCAGAGCCTTTATCAACTCGGCCAGTTCCAGCACACTCATATTTTTTATAGTAGCCATTACCTTCTCAGCCGTGGCTGACAGCTTCACCTTCTCAACTTTGGCAGAGGATTTCGGCTCACTGGCAGCTTTTTCAGATGGCTTAGCAGCTTCCTTTTCAGCTACCGGCGACTTCTCGACATCAGCGGCTGCCTTCTCCGCACCCTGGTCAGTTGCTTTCTCTTCTACCGGCTGTTTTTCAGCCTTAGCAACCTCCTGCTCCGCACCTTGGTCGGTCGCTTTCTCCTCTACCGACTGCTGTTCGGCACCATCAGCTTCCCCTGCTGTCTCTTTCTCCATTTTGGCTTCTTTTTCGGCCATTTTACTCTCCCTCCAATTGTTGAATTCTAGCCTGTAATACTCCCATAAACCCTCTTACCGGAGTAATCAGACAATTAACTAATGTGGTTATGGGACTTTGCATCCCACCCAGTAACTTAGCCAGTAATACCTCTCTCGATGGTAATGTGGAAAGGGTCTTTACCTGCTCTGAAGTAAGTAATCCATCACTGAGAAAGCCCCCCTTGATACTCAGACTTGACTTTGAGGCGCTAATGTAATCAGCCAGAACCCTGGCCGGCTCGGTTATATCACCATAGCCAAAAGCGATAGCTACCGGACCCTCAAAGGAGCTGACCAAATCATCCCTGCCTGCCCTTTCCGCAGCAAACTTAGCCAGCGTATTCTTCACTACTCTATATCCAACCGCTGACTCCCTCAATTTACCGCGCAAAGCAGCCATATCAGAGGTCGATAGTCCCCGATAGTCAGTCAAAACACCAATGTTACATTTTGAAAAGCCATCTTGCAGTTCATTAATAGTCTGTGTTTTCTTTTCTCTAGACATCCTTCATTACCTCCTAACTATCACACCTAACCTCTATTTCAAAAAATAAGTCCTTGTGCCGACCACACAAGGACCTCGCCAAACCCCTTCAGGTTAAAGCCCTTTTCCTCGGCAGGCACATCAATTTAAGCCTTAATCGACACCCACTGTCTCAGGAAAGCTATTAAATTTTTAATCAACCCTATCCAATGGTATCAACTAGAACTTAGCATAAGAGTTGGTTTAAGGTCAAGTTTTATACCCGGACCCATAGCCGTAGCTAACGAGGCAGTATTAATATACTGACCCCTAGCCCCGCTAGGCCTAGCCTTGACCACCGCCTCTATCACCGCCGTCAGGTTACCCATCAGTTTATCAACTTCAAAACTAACCTTACCCAAAGACACGTGAATAATAGATGTCCTGTCCAGCTTAAATTCCACCCGACCTTTACGGGCATCTTCTATCATCCGGGGCAAGTCATCGGCAGCCACCATTGTTCCTGCCTTGGGGTTAGGCATCAATCCCCGCCGCCCCAAAATTTTCCCCAGCTTACCCACCTTACCCATCATGTCAGGAGTAGCCATAGCCGTGTCGAATTCTAACCACCCACCCTCAACCTTCTTAATCAACTCATCGCCACCGGCAAAATCAGCTCCGGCATCCTTAGCTATCTTCTCCGCTTCACCCTGGGCAAAAACTAAAACTCGCACCGCTTTCCCTAACCCGTAGGGTAGCAGAGCAACGCCGCGCACTTGCTGGCTGGCATTCCGAGAGTCAACACTCATCCGAAGATGAAGCTCAACAGTCTCGTCAAACCGGGCATGAGCCATCTTCTTGGCCAGCTCAATAGCCTCCTGAGGCTCGTAAATCTTGGTGCTATCCAGCAGTTTAACCGCTTCTCGGTATTTTTTACCGTGTGCTGCCATTTCCTCTATTCCTCTATGTCAATCCCCATACTCCGGGCGGTACCGGCTACAATCCGCTCCGCTCCCTCAATATCAATAGCATTCAGGTCCTTAGCCTTAATCTGAGCTATCTCACGAAGTTTATCTCGAGACAACGCCCCGACGTTTTCACGGCCAGTGCTACCAGACCCCTTTTCCACATCTAACGCCTTCTTCAGCAAATCCGCTGTCGGTGGTGTCTTGGTAATGAAGGTAAATGAGTTATCACTAAAGACAGTGATTTCGACGGGAATGATAGACCCTGCCCGGTCAGCAGTTCGCTCATTATACTCTTTACAAAAGCCCATAATATTAACCCCATGCTGACCCAGGGCCGGGCCCACGGGTGGTGCTGGATTTGCCTGGCCGGCTGGAATCTGAAGTTTAATTATCGCTTTAACTTTTTTCGCCACCTATATCTCCTAATCAGAAAAACTAACCGGGTTCACAACTTCTCCACCTGCAAGAAGTCGAGTTCCACCGGGGTCTCACGCCCGAAAAGCGTAAGAAGCACCTTAACTTTACCTTTATCCGGGCTTATATCATCCACTACTCCAACAAAATCAATAAACGGTCCATCAGCCACCCGTATACTCTGTCCCTTCCGAAAGCCAATCTTAACCTTTGGTGCCTCAGCTTCCATCTGCTTCAAAATCTGGCTCACTTCCTCCTCCCGCAATGGAATAGGCTTATTTTCACTACCGACAAAGCCGGTGACGCCGGGAGTATTACGCACTACGTTCCAACTCTGGTCGCTCAACTTCATCTGAACCAGAACATAGCCGGGCAGTATTTTCTTAGTCACCGTACGTCTCTGGCCATTCTTAACCTCAATCTCTTCCTCAGTAGGTACAGTTACTTCAAAGACCTCATCCCCAGAATCCATAGCCTTGATGCGTTGCCCTAAATTCTTCTTAACTCGGTCTTCATACCCAGAGTAGGTATGAATTACAAACCACTGCTTTTGGTTCTCTTCCACAAAAACCTCACCCAGATAATGTTTTGGCTCAACCTAGAAATCCACTGAATCTCTATCCGCCCAGCAGAAGTTTATTAACCAGTTGAGCGAAACCAAAATCAAACGCTCCCAGAAGTATACCAGCGGTAATAGCCACCGCCAGCACTATACCGGTCAGGCGGATAATATCCGGTCTCTTGAGCCAGACTACCTTCTTTAATTCAGCTATAGTCTCGCCAATAAACCTAAACCTTGAACTACTTTGCTTGGTAACAACGGCACGATGTGCCCCAGAAGAACCCTTCATCCACTTCTCCGCGGTACAGCTCTATTTTACCTCTCTATGGAGCCTATGAACACGACAACGCTGGCAATATTTTCTAAGCTCTAACCGCTGGGAATCATTTTTCCTGTTCTTGGTGGTAGTATATGTTCTCTCCTTGCACTCGGTACAGGCAAGGTGAATAATAACCCTGGCTTCAGCTTTTCTCGCCATATCTACTCTATAATGCGGCTAAAGGTGCCAGCGCCTACCGTTCTACCCCCCTCCCTGATAGCAAAACGCAAACCTTTTTCCAGAGCCACCGGATAAATGAGCTTTATCTTCATGGTTATATTATCACCGGGCATAACCATCTCCACCCCTTCCGGGAGCTCAATGCTTCCGGTAACATCGGTAGTCCTGATATAGAACTGGGGTTTATAACCGTTAAAGAAAGGAGTGTGCCTGCCCCCTTCCTCCTTGCCCAACACATATACCTCAGCCTCAGCATAGGTATGGGGTTTAATCGAGCCGGGAGCCGCTAATACCTGACCCCGCTCTATCTCTTCACGGTCTATGCCCCTGAGCAGAATACCCACCGCATCCCCGGGCTCGGCATAATCCAGTGTCTTGTGAAACATCTCCAGGCTGGTAGCTATTAGCTTTTTGGGCTCGTGGTGTAAGCCAACTAGCTCAATCTCTTCTCCAGGCTTAATCACGCCACGCTCAACCCTTCCGGTAGGCACCGTGCCCCGACCCTTAATGCTAAAAACATCCTCCACCGACATTAAGAAGGGCTGGTCTTTAGGTCGCACCGGAATAGGAATATAGTCATCTACGGCATCCATCAGCTTCCAGATGCCGCTGCTCCACTTACCATCCCTCTCAGTCTCACCACTCTCGAGCGCTTTAAGGGCACTTACCCTCACTATGGGCACCTCATCACCGGGGAACTCGTATTTATTAAGCAATTCCCTCATCTCCATCTCCACCAGCTCCAGCAGTTCTTCATCCTCCATCACATCTACCTTATTGAGACAAACTACAATCGCTGGAACATCCACCTGGCGCGCTAACAAGAGGTGCTCTCTGGTCTGAAGCATCGGCCCATCAGGGGCACTCACCACCAGGATAGCCCCATCCATCTGGGCAGCCCCGGTTATCATATTCTTAATGTAGTCAGCATGACCGGGACAATCTATATGAGCGTAATGCCGCTTCTCAGTCTCATACTCAATGTGAGCAATAGCAATGGTTAGCCCCCGTGTCTTTTCTTCAGGGGCATTGTCAATACTATCGAACTCACGAAACCCCGTCTCACCATGCTTGGACAATACATAGGTTATAGCCGAAGTTAATGTTGTCTTCCCATGGTCAACATGACCGATAGTACCTACATTGCAATGTGGCTTAGTGCGCTCAAATTTCTTTTTAGCCATTCTAACCCCCTTTATTCCGAGCCCACAACCAGACTCGAACTGGTGACCCCGTTCTTACCAAGAACGTGCTCTACCTACTGAGCTATGTGGGCATTCGATCCTATAAGATTATTTTTAATAAAATATTTTCCAGCCTAACTTTAGGCTCAAACCCTCTGGTGGAGGGGGCAGGATTCGAACCTGCGAAGCCATTTAAGGCGGCAATTTTACAGACTGCTCCGATTAACCACTCCGGCACCCCTCCTAATGCCACCGGTAAGGCTCAAAGCCCGAGAGGGGATTCGAACCCTCTAACCTACCGATTACAAGTCGGTTGCGCTACCATTGCGCCACTCGGGCACTAGATTTACCGTTTTTAGCAACAGATGTTAATTAGCTTGAGTATTATAAGAATGAATTAAGATAAAAGTCAAGTGTGGTGGCGGGGGCCGGATTTAAACCAGCGACCGACAGCTACGAGACTGAAAATTAATTATAGCACAGTAGACACTACCTGTAAAGAGAACCGGGGATTAGTTTGTTCATATATTACAACTTTGCTCGACATCACAAGTCACTAGCTATGGCAGCAGGTTTTGCTAGCCATATCTGGACTGTTGAAGAAATTGTAAGGCTAATAGACCAAAACAAACCTGATTAGCTGTAGCTGTGCACAAACAACCCTCAACAGCCTTGATTGATTTGACAAGAACAAATGAGGTAGTTAACGTCTGCATTTCCTCTTCGTTTAACAAGGCAAACAGCTCACAGGTTCTTAGACCCTCAATTATCTCGGATGATGCCACTCTCGCCTCCTTCACTCCGGGCATGACCCTGCCGATGGCTATTCCCTCACTTTAAGTATTCTATGGCTATGATGTCTGCCCGTCAAGTTAGTCATCAGTTAAAAAGCAGGCATCTTGGTGGTGCAGTCGGCAGAAATATCCGGCTCTTCGAGTACCGGCAACTATAATAGCCCCTTCTGCTTATAGTAACTCCTGGCCTCCCCAATTATCGCGTCTATTTCCCTGTCCTGTTCCGGAGTTAACGGCTTTGGTTCGTAGTCAGCAATCAACTCCGCTACCCTTTCCTTGGCTCGAGTAATGATATCCTTCTTGCCTGTCTTTACCCACTCCCCGTAAGACTCTCTATCAGCTACCTTGGGTATGAACTGCTCATCACGCCACCATTTCCTGGTGTGCTTGGTGTTGAGGTAAAAGCCGGGGATAGGCCCGACCTCCTCAATCAGGTTCACCGCCAAGGTTTCCTCATTAATTTTTACCCCCTCCACAAAGCGCCCTATCCAGCCGGCTACGTCTTCATCTATTACTGCCTGGACAGGGTTCCATACCAGCTCGCCGTATATGGCACCATGTATTTCAGTCAGGTTAACCCCAGATACGGCTGTTACCAGAGCATTCATCGATTTCTCATAGCCACCCTGGAAGTCTATCTTCTTCCCACTGGTGAAGCCAAGCCAGTTATGGGTTGGGATACCATAGTGTCGAAACATCTGGGCGAATATTGCCGTATGTAAGGCACTCTCTACCGCACCAAAGACAGGGTGTCCTTTCTGCATATGCATCGGGTGAACAAAATTAGCCATCTGTACTGCCGCCCCCGGCTCTATGAGCTGGGCAAAAACTACCCCACCGATGAGTTCGGCATTATTAAGTATCGTTGACCCGGCGATAGTAGCTGGTCCGGTACCACCCATCACGGCACCACTGCCGATGTCAACCGGAAAGCCAGCTTCAATCCATCTATACATGGCTTTGCAGGCACTTTCATCATAGGTCAGAGGTGGTGCCGGGTCCACCGTACCGAGTAATTGTGTGCCAGCTACCTGAGCCATCTTTATGGTAAATACCTCAGAGTCCTGCTGATAGGCTTCTTGATTAACCTTGCTTGAAGTCCTTAATTTGTCAGCCATGCC
This sequence comes from Dehalococcoidales bacterium, assembly GCA_002688105.1. Taxonomy (GTDB): domain Bacteria; phylum Chloroflexota; class Dehalococcoidia; order Dehalococcoidales. The sequence continues at coordinate 10,157 of NZBQ01000014.1, forward strand.
CTCTGCCATGGTCATGCAGGGGGGTATACCCTCAATCTCCATATACGGCGTGTAACAGCCAATATTATGAATGTTCTCCAGTGAATCAAGGACTTTTAACGAATTAATATTATCCTCACGTGTTGGCGTCCGGCGTTCCCAGGTGTCCAGGTCCACATCGCCCATGCCCACTGTGTTGGCGAAATACAAAACATTGCCACCATTCCTCATATCATTTTTAGGGTCCCTGGCCTTGAGGGCAAAGCTGGAAGGGGCTTTGCGCAGGCAATCTTCAACCAGCCACCCCGGCATCCTCACCCGCTTCTTATTAAAATCAACTTTACAACCATGGTCAGTAAAGAATGCTAAAGTCTCCTTGTGGTCGAACGTTAAACCGGTTGTCTCCAGAACATCCAGGGTGCCCCGGTGGATTACCGATACCTGTTCATCAGTTAGCAACTCCAGAGGCTTAATATTGCGACTAAACCCTTTTAACATTTCCCCTTCCCTGATTTTATGCCTAACAGCCTCTTAGCTAGCGTTACTGCCCCGGGCGCCGTAGGGTCATAACCATCAGCTCCGATATTCTCGGCAAATTTATAGGTTATGGCACCCCCACCGACCATTATCTTCACTTTATTCCGGATGCCCGTCCCTTTCAGAGCACTGATAACCTTTGCCTGCTCCGGCGCAGTTATGGTCAGCAGGGCTGACATAGCCAGTATATCAGCTTTGTAGTTACTTACTGCCTTGACGAACTCGTCAGCAGTGATATTGATACCCAGGTCGTGGACAGTGAAGCCCTCGGCAATGAGCAGTGTGGATACCATAGACTTCCCTATATTGTGAATATCCCCATAAACCGTCCCGATAACCACGGTACCGAGGGTTTCCCTCTCTACCTCTAGCTTTTTTAACTCGTCTTCTACTATAGGCATAGCACTTTGCATAGCATCGGCGGCGGCGGCCAGCTCGGGCAGGAATAACTCACCTCGCCCAAAAGCGTCCCCAATTTGCCTTATGCCTATTGTTAGGGCATCTAATGCCTTAAGAGGGTCTATTTGCTTGGCCACTGCCTCTCTGGCCCAGCTTGCGGCTCCGGCAACATCATACTCTGTAACCGATTTCTTTAGGTTCTCAAGAATCTCAACTGCCATCTGCAGATCTCCCTTTATGTGCGTCTTCAGCAATACTGACACAGCTTAGTAATAAGCAGTTTAGTTAGCCAACATAGTTTTGTCAATAGTGCCTTGTGGAAGTGTAAAACAGCTGGTTCCCATTACTACCAAAACCGGTAAGACACTTCAACTCAGATTTGCCTCAGCAGCACCAGAATACGAAATGGGGCTTGCCAAACCCCTCACGAGTATCAAACCATACAGAAGCCAGTTTTAGACTTGTTAGGGGTGTTGACAAAGACAGCTCAGCTACTTAAGGTATATACTGTCTCATTGTACCGAAAGGCACAGCCTAAAATCTATGTCTCATTATTATTCCTGAGGGGCAGGTCTCAAGATAAGCCGTAGCCTAGGCTTGGAATTAGCACATGAAAAGAGTAGCTATCACTGGCATCTCTGGATACATCGGCACTAGACTTCTCTCTCAACTTAACCGTATAGAGGATGTGGAGAGAATTATCGGCATTGATGTAAAACCGCCAAGATGTAACTCGCCTAAATTAAAGTTTTACTGTCAGGACATATCAAAACGCCTCGGTGACATATTTATTGAAAACGAAGTGGATAGCGCCGTCCACCTAACCTTTGTCTTAAAGCCTACCAATGATAGAGCTGGTACACAACAGATCGATATCGGCGGCAGCATAAACTTCCTGGAAGCCTGCCATCAGGCTCAGGTTAAGCAAATCCTATACTTGAGCAGTCATACTGTCTACGGTGCTCACCCCGACAATCACGCCCCTTTTAAGGAGGACTCACCGTTACGACCACTACCCGATTTCCAATATTCGTGGGATAAAGTGGAGACCGAGCAAATCTGGCATGATTTTGCTACCTCGCATGAAGATGTTTGCGTTACTATTCTACGTTGCTGCCTAGTAATCGGACCTAACGCAGCTAATTCAGTCGCCGCTCTCATGTTTAAGCCACCCATCATGATTGGCGTCGCTGGCTATAACCCCCCAATGCAGTTCGTCCATGAGGACGACCTGACTGAGCTTATCACAACTTTTCTTAACCAGAAGAAGATGGGTATCTTTAACGTAGCCGGTGACGGAGAGATCTATTACAGAGAAGTTGCCAGGCTCTTTGGGAGAATGATGTTAACCTTACCTGATAGACTGCTACATCTTTTGATGGGCATCTCATGGGCGCTGCACCTTCAAAGTGAATCCCCGGCCAGTGGTCTGAAGTTCATAAAATATCCACCTATGGTGAACACCGAAAAACTCAAGAACGAAACAGGATTCCAATTTCGTTACTCGTCCAGAGAGGCACTGCTATCCTTCATATCTACCAGACAAATAGGATGAAATGGTTTTTGAAGCTGGGAATTGGTAGCGGAGGCAGGATTCGAAAGGGTGATTGTTTATCTCGTTAGCCTTAGACTTTAATTAAGCCTTCGGATATTATTTCTGTCTTCTCCTCATTGTTTCCATTTCTTTCTCTATTTCGTTTCTATCTCTTTCTCTTTCCGGCTGTTTTGAGAAGACATAGACTACCAAGAAGTTGAACAATAGTCCAATACCCCAGCCGCCCAAAGGAAAGACAAACCAAGGAAAGCCAGCTCCGGTTACCCACCATATAATTACAAGAAATGCATTTACTGCCAGATAGATGATGAGATGGTTACGAAAGCCCCTTTTCTCTTCGACTCTCTTTTTAGCTTCTTGGTAAAGTTCTTCTTCTGACATTTCAGTTTTCATATCTTGCACCCCCGAAATTAAGATGATGTTAGATTTTACTTGTGAATAATTTGATTGCCAAATGAATGGTTGTCGACATTGAACGAAAGACAGAGGTTTGCTATTTGTGCCCCTTAAGACTCATTGGTAGCGAGGGCTGGATTCGAACCACTATCACCCTGCTTACATAAGCTCACCTTTAGTAATAGCCTTCATCCAGTGATGTCTTTCAGGAATGCACCAGGCTCCCGGTAAATCTCCATTAGCGCACAGTGCAGTCCGCCACCCATCTTGATGTTCTCTGAGTATGGAACCTCTATAACTTGTACACCCGCCTTTCTGAGTTTGGCGATGGTTCGTTTTGCTCCTTCGTGAACCAGTACCTTGCCTGGCTCCAGTAAAATCAGGTTAGGTGGGAAATATTCAATCTGCTCATCACGGTCAACCGTAATTATCTCAAACTTGTGGTTCTTTAACCATTTAATTATCTCGGTATTAATGTTGGGAGGATATATCAGCACCTTTCCCAGGTCAACCACCTCCAAAACCATATCCATATGGGCAGAAGTTCCGGTTTCCCAATCTCCATAGGTATCTAGTGGCATCCTATTAATAAGTACCTGAAAGTTCTCAACACCACTGGTTCTCTCAACTGCTGGTATTAGCTGGTTTAACCCTTCTTCATTACAGGCAGCTGAGATACCAACCACCATCACATCCTCAGCTAGGAAGTGTGATACCGGATTCGCTTCACATATCGCCTTGCCATGTATGGTGAGTAAGATGGGTATGTTTAGATTTATTAGCGCCCACCTAGCAAGGTAATCAAAGCGTCCGTAACTGCCGAAGGCATACATACCTCCCCTCTGGACTACTGAGCCACCCCTGGTTATCATCAGGTCTGAACATGCCCAAGTAACCCGCAGAGGTCCGTATGGTCCCATGAAGGGCTCAGGGTGTTCTATCCAGTGGACCTTAACTCCGTTCTCTTGAAGAACCTTAGCATAATTTCCCTGTTGCTCCTGCCATTTCTCAATATCAGGGTGTTCCGTTCCACCGAGTCCGGTATCGATAAAATACTGCGGGTCTTGTTTAAAATATGGATGGGTTGAATACAGTTCCTGCTCCGTAATTCTGGGAAGAGCTGCTTCTTTAAGTTTACCTATGCCATTTCGGCCGAACTTCCTACCGTAGACCTTTTCTTTAGTGTCCAAGAAATCAAGCGTCTCTAACTTTGATATGTCTGGGCGCTTCCCTTTCTCATAAAACGGTATCTCCTCTATTCTCCAGGTCTTCTTGCGTAATTCCTCTTGGTATCGATAAAAATCTGTCTCGTTTCCCATAGTAAATTAGCCCCCTTAATTGTTACTGATTAGTCGTCCTATTGACCTACCTCCAATAATTGTACCATCTTTTAAATTAGCTTTATAGGTAATATGGCTTCTGGGGCAGATTAGTTCGTCTAGTAGTAATAAATGGAAGCAATTATGAAGAAAGGGAAGCATTATTGCTCCCCTTCAATATTTTTGGTAGCGGGGGCTGGATTCGAACCAGCGACCTTCGGGTTATGAGCCCGACGAGCTTCCACTGCTCCACCCCGCGCTAAACTATTAAAGCTTCGCCTAACAGGACTTTTAGTATAACCGCAAGCCGGATGGAGTGTCAAGGTGCGTCGGTTTTCCTGCTACTGGCTCCTTTTTGGGTATCTTTTCTTTTAGCTCCGCCCGATTTCTCTTTTCCTCCCCACCAGGCTTTGAGCCGGGCTACAACCTCTTTCTCATATCCCTGGTCACCGGGGGTATAGAAGTGTTTGCCTTGAAGAGAATCGGGCAGGTGCTGTTGCGGGGCGAAGTGTCCGGGGTGATCGTGAGCATACTTATAGTCCTCGCCATAACCCATGTCTTTCATCAACGGTGTCACCGGGTTACGCAAGTGTAAGGGTACCGATTCACCGGAGCCGTGCTTAATCTCCTCCTCAATCCGGGAGTATGCCTGATACAGGGAGTTGCTCTTAGGGGCGGTAGCCAGGTAGACAGCGGCCTCAGCCAGAGCCAGATTGCCCTCAGGTATACCAATAAAGTGAACGGCTTGCTGAGCGGCCATGGCTACTACCAGCGCCTGGGGGTCAGCCATACCTACATCCTCTGAGGCAAAGCGGACTAAACGGCGGGCAATATAGAGCGGGTCCTCTCCTCCCTCCAGCATCCTGGCCAGCCAGTAGAGGGAGGCATCGGGGTCTGAGCCCCGCATTGACTTATGTAAGGCGGAGATGATGTCAAAGTGTTGCTCGCCCCCCTTGTCGTAACGCAAAGCCGGGTGCTGGACGGCATCTTCAATAGTAGGCAGTGAGATATAGCGCCTTCCATCCGACTCCGGCAGTGTGACCAAGGCTGCCATCTCCAGGGCATTAAGAGCGACCCTGGCATCATTGTTAGACATAGCAATAAGGTGGCTTAAGGCATCAGAGTCCAGGACTACTTTTAAGGCACCAAGGCCGTTAAGCATATCCTTCAATGCTCTCAGAATTATGATACGAAGCTCATCCTCGGCAATGGGGTTAAGGGTAAGAACCTGGCAGCGGGAGAGAAGGGGGGAGATAACCTCAAAGGATGGGTTTTCCGTAGTAGCCCCAATAAGGGTAATCGTGCCATCCTCAACAAAGGGTAGAACCGCATCCTGCTGAGCCTTATTGAAGCGATGAATCTCGTCAATGAACAGGATGGTTTTTTGCTGGACTACCTTGCGGCGTTCTTTAGCCTCTTCTATTATCCGGCGCAGGTCATTTACTCCAGCGTTGACCGCGCTTACCGGGCTGAAGTGTGAATCAGTGTTATTAGCGATAATGTAAGCCAGGGTAGTTTTACCACTGCCGGGCGGACCCCACAGGATGATTGATGGCATCTTACCCGTCTCAATAGCCTTCCTCAGCACATGACCTCTACCAACCAGGTGCTCCTGTCCGACAAAAGCGTCAAAGGTGACCGGCCTCATCCGGGTCGCCAGCGGCACCTCCTGCCCCATTTGCTCCTCAGACTGATGCTCAAACATATTCATGCTACATCCTCTCCCCCTTAATACCCCTCTCCTTTGAAGGAGAGGGGTACTGATTATGTAAGAGAAGCTTTGCCTCTCTTTAACTCTCCTTTATCACTTACTCCCTTAGGGAGGGATTGGTTTTGAAGGGGCTTCGCCCCTTTAATCTACCCCCTTTAGGTGTCTCCTTATACCTTTTCACCTCTTAGCACTCATAACTAACCCACGATAATCTTCTCCAGACTTCGCTTGGGCACATGATGTACGCTATCGCTGTCACGCCAGTACTTGATATCTCCGCCAGTGCCTAAACTCTCAATTACCACCGTTTCCCTGGGCTTACCCAGAGCCAATACCAGGAGTATCTCATAGCGCAGCGGTATCCCCAGAGCCTGGCGGAGTCCCTCTTTCTGTATGGAAGCAATGATACAGCCGCCTAATCCCTTCTCTATCGCCCCCAGAAAAATACTCTGGGCGGCTATGCCATGGTCGCAGTAAAAGTTTTTACTTACCTCTGTATCCCCCAGCACAATGATATAGGCTGAAGATCGTTCTCCTTCCGATGGACCGGGCCAGTCTTTGAGATAGCCAGCCCAGCTAAGGTGCGGGAATATCAAGGCATTCTTTTGAGGGTCAGCAGAAAGGATGTATTTCAACGGCTGCCGGTTGGCGGCAGATGCCGAGAGTCTCGCCAGATCAACAAGCTCCCTTAGTGTCTCAAGTTCTATGGCGACTTCCTGGTAAAATCGGCGATAGCTCCGGTTCTTTAGTATCAACTCTCTTATCATCTGAATCTCCTACGCTTCACTTATACCTTTTCACCTCAAAGCGGTAGAGCTTTATCGGCTCATCGTGGGCTAAGCCTGCCTTCTGGCGGCAGATGTCAATCTGATAGTCCACACTATCCACCCCCTCCAGGTCAGGAAGCAGCAGCCCCCGCCTTATGCCAGACTCCACGATAACCCCGTACTTCCTGGAGTCAAGCTGGTCCTGGCTCTCAACGGGCTCAGGGGTAGTCAGGACATCCACATTGTAGCTAAGGTCTTTAAGCTCATCGGGGGAGACGGGTGGGAAGCGGGGGTCTCTGGTAGCTGAGCTGATGGCATTGATAATAGTTTCCTCAGCCACATTACTTTCGCTGGATTCAAAAGTGCCGATACAGCCTCTAAGTTCGCCAAATTTATGAATCGACACAAAAACACCAGCTTTCTGCTTCATCTCCGGAGTAAGCTGCCCCGGCTTCGGAGCCTTACCTTCCCTAACGTAGGTCTCTACCGTTTTCTTGGCTAATTTCACCAGCGGGGACATCTCCTTCTTCGTTACTATTATCCCGGCATAACCAACCACGCTTGAGTAATCGCCGGAGATATCACCACTGGTCTGGTATTTAACCAGTTCTGCCCCGGTTGCTCCCAGTTCCTTGACGGCGGAGATGAGGCTGACCACCGGAGCATAACCACACATTGATATAGCCAATTCATCCACCCGTTCTAGCAGTTCATACTCATTTAAATCCAGCATGGCTTCTATAGCCCGGGTATCCTTACTCAGGGCAGACTCCTGCGGCTCATAGTGGGTCATGTCACTGGAGGCCATGATGACCACCTCTCCGTTTAAATCCTTAACCGCCCTGGCTATATCCTTGCCAACCTCCTTATAGATATCACCGGTAGAGGAAGCGAGCACGATGGGCACTATTTTAATATCATTCCTAAAATATTGTAGGAACGGGAGCTGAACCTCAATGGAGTGTTCATGCTGATGGGCAGAGCTGTCCTCTTGCAGGTAACTGGAGGTAGCTAAAATCTTTTGGCCGAGTTCCGAGTCAATCTCTACCTCGCCCAGAGGTGTCTCCCATGTCCCCTGAGTCATGATACTGAGCGGCTTACCCATCCCGGTATGGTTGGGACCCATAATGATAAAGGTGTTTTTGAATTTGATTCTAGACATAACCGCACCAGCCACCAGTCCCGAGTAGACATAGCCGGCATGAGGTGACACCAGACCGATTACATCTTCTCTGGCCACATTATCGTCAACCAACTGCTCAATCATTGCCCTAAGCTGGACAGATGAAGCTGGATAGAATTGCCCGGCGACAACTGGTCTCCGATTCATGATGGTCTCCCTTCCTCCCCGGATGTCCTGAAATTAAGCTCTGCCCCGCAGAACCTACACCTTGACCCTTCCAGACCGACTACCTCCGCCTGATAGCCGGACCTCGACACGATAGGCTTACCGCAGGAGTAACAAATAGTACTCTCGCTGTTATGCCCGGGGACATTACCGGCATAGACAAACTTAAGTCCAGCCTTTTTACCAATATCGTAGGCATGTTCAAGGGTGGACACCGGGGTGGGGGGTAAGTCCATCATATGATAAAGGGGGAAGAACCGGGTTACATGCCAGGGGGTTAGTTCACCCAAGTCATCTTTTATCCAGTTAGCGATGACCTCAAGTTGCTGGTCATCATCATTCATGGTGGGTATGATATTGGTAACCACCTCAACGTGCATATCCCACTTGTCTTTAGCTCGCCTGGCAACCTCAAGTATCCCTCGCCAATGGGCAATCTTGGCCAGCTTACGGTAAAGGGAGTCAGAGAAACCCTTCACATCAACTCGCCAGGCATCCAGATAGGGTCCGATAGTATCCAGTGCTTCAGGGGTCATGTAGCCATTGGTGACATAGACGGTATACAGGTTGTTCTCTTTAGCCAGCTTGGCTGAGTCCATGGTATATTCAAACCATATGGTAGGCTCATTATACGTCCAGGCAATACCATCGCAGTGGTAGCTCTTAGCCAGTTCTACCACCTCCTGAGGTTGAATTTCCCTAGAACCGCGCCCCGGCTCGGGAATCTCAACACAGGAAATTTCCCAGTTCTGGCAGTCCTGACAGTGGAAGTTGCACCCCCAACCACCTATGGAGAAAGCCAAACTGCCGGGGAAGAAGTGGAATAAAGGCTTCTTTTCAATAGGGTCAGCCGCCACCGACGATGCCTGGGCATAGTTCAGGTTATATAAGACACCATCCCTATTCTGATACATTTTACAAACGCCAAACTTAGCCGGACCTGCAGTACAGCGCCACTGACAGGTATTACACCTTACCCTGGAGTTGGACAGCTTTTCATAGAGCATTGCCTTATGTGCGGTTGCCTGCATTCTATTCTCCTAATCTACATTATATCACTATATCACTCAGCAAATGGCAATTATACGCCCATAGATTGTGTTTAGTAACACCCTCACCCCCTATCCCCCTCTCCCTCAAGGGAGAGGCTCTGCCTTTAAGGGCTCTAGCCCAGAGGGGGGATTAAGGGGGAGAGGTAGATAAAGAATCTCTTGACTGATAAACTATCGGCAGGTAGACTTGAGTAAGGTAGATAATGAAAGTCATCGGTCTTACTGGCGGTATAGGTAGCGGCAAGAGCACGGTATCCCGGTTTCTGGCGGAGCTGGGGGCAGTTATTATTGACGCGGATAAGGTAGGGCATGAAGCCTTTAAGCCCGATACTGAGGCGTGGCGAGAGGTCGTGGCTGCCTTTGGTAAGCAGATTCTCACCCTCACCAATGAAATCGACCGTGAAAAACTGGGCGAGATAGTATTTAACAATCCCGAGCTACTGTCACGACTTAATCAGATAATGCACCCACGGATGTATGAGATGGTAAAGGCTCAGCTTAAGGAGTACCGACGGCAGGGGGTAAGGGTAGTAGTGCTTGACACGCCGCTACTGCTGGAAGCCGACTGGACTTCGCTGGTAGACGAGGTCTGGGTTACAGCAGCCCCTGAATCCACCGTCTTGAGGCGACTCAAGGAGAAGCCCGGGCTGTCCGAGCAGCAAGCCTTAGCTCGCCTCCGCTCACAGATGCCTACTGAGGAACGGATAAAGCGTGCTGAAGTAGTAATCAATACCGACTGCAGCCTAGATGAATTAAAGGCGAAGGTAAAGGAGCTTTGGCCGAAGCTGGCGTTGAGCTAGTTCAAATAGACAAGTACCAGGTACAACTTATTGACATCTCTGTGAACCTATGATATAAGTTGGACACCAAATCGGAAAAGCCCAAACGCTGGAAAGCCAACGGACATAAAAGTAAAACGACTACATTAAACTAGACAAAGACTTACTATGATGGGTCTTTAGAGGGGTAGTTAGATGAGAGGATGGGTTACAGGGTGTAGCTATTTATATCGCTACCGAGCCATCCCCAAGATAAAGCCAGTAGAAGGGAAGGGGCCTTGAGGTTCAGGCAAACTTCGGGACCATTGTGTATTAGATATGGGGTATCCCGGCTTCTTCAGGGCCGGTTAGGAAGTTCAAATTAAATTAGGGGGGGGTGATAGCTAGGGTCAATATAAGAAATGGCAGTCAAAACCTTACCAGAAGAAAGGAGATAACGAATTATGGTCAGAGATATAGTTAGTGCACTAGCCGATTTGAAGGAAAAAGAGGCTCTAAAGATTGTCCAAGAGAGATTGAGTGCCGGCGATGACCCCCTCAGTATCCTAGAAGATACTAAACAGGCAATGGGAATTATTGGTAAGCGTTTCGAGACTCGGGAGTACTTTATTCCAGACCTGGTATATTCCGGTGAGATTCTGAAGGAAATAACCAAGATGGTTAAGCTGAAACTACCCAAGACTGCCCAGGATGAGCGGCCGGGTAAGGTTATTATCGGCACTGTAGCTGGTGATATACATGATATAGGCAAAAACATTGTTACCTTTATGCTGGATATAAATGGCTTTGAGGTCTACGACCTCGGAGTGGATTTGCCAGCACAGAAGTTCGTCGAGAAGATAAAGGAGACCGACGCTAACATCGTAGGCTTAAGCGGATTTTTGACCCTGGTTTTTGATTCTATGAAGGAAACGATAGAAGCCATAAAAGCCGCTGGTCTGCGGGACAGAGTAAAGATAATGGTTGGCGGAGGTCTAATTGATGACGAGATAAGGAAGTATACCGGTGCTGACGCCTACGGGAGAGATGCCATAGCCGCAGTATCACTAGCCAGAAAATGGGTAGGAGGTAAGTAAAATGACGAAAACACCTGAAGAATTATACCAGGAAAGAGCCAAAAGAGTAGATGACGCTATCCATCTCAGAATACCTGACAGAATTCCAATTGTACCTGATGCCGAATTCTTTCCATTCAAATATGCTGGAATAACAGTTGAAGAAGGTATGTACGACTACGAAAAGACGTATACGGCGTGGAAAAAAACGGTCACAGATTTTGAGTGGGATGAATACATTGCCCCATTTACTTATTCTGGATCTGTGCTGGATTACCTTGATTTCAAGCAGCTCAGATGGCCCGGGCATGGAGTTAAACCCACCCACCCATACCAGTTTGTTGAACCCGGGCAGGTGCTCGACGGGAAAGAGGTATACGCCCCCATGTCGGCGGAGGACTATGATTGGTTCCTTGACGATCCGTCTGATTACATGGTAAGAGCCTATTTCCCGAAGATAGCCGGAGCATTAGCCCCCTTAGCCAAGCTGCCTCCTTTGCATGGTATAATTTGTTATTACCAGGGGGTATTTGAGTCCCTTTCGGCCCTTGGCACGCCAGAAGTTCTTGGTGCTCTTGAGTCCCTTTCCAAAGCCAGTACTGAGGCTTTCAAATGGTTGAATTCTTTCCTCGGGTTTATTGGCCGAATGGCAGCATTAGGATATCCAACATTTTGCCTAGCAGTGACACACGCCCCCTATGATTATATTGCCAATTTTTTGAGGGGGACACGTGGGGCAATGATAGATATGTATAGAAACCCCGAGAAGATTTTACAATCCTGTGAGAAAATAACCCCTTGGATGATAGATGCGGGAGTAGGTGGTGCTAAGGCGACTGGTATTCCCGTAGTAGCGATCTTTCTCCACAAAGGCTTTGAGGGTATGATGTCCGAAGAGCAATTCAGGACCTTCTACTGGCCAACTTTAAGAAAAGTAATAATGGGGCTAATTGATGCGGGCATGACACCTTTTGTGTTTACGGAGGGGGACTATACATCACGTCTGAAATTCATTAAGGATGTACCCAAGGGGAAGGTAGTGTACCATATTGAGAGGGACTTATTTAAGGCAAAGGAAGTCTTAGGCGACATAGCCTGTCTTACCGGTGGCCCACCAAATTCACTGCTATGCACCGGCACTACCGAGCAAGTCAAGGCCTACTGCAAGAAACTCATCGATGTGGTGGGCGAAGGGGGAGGTTTCATTTTGGACCCCGAAGCTCCATTGGTTGACGAAAATCCCGAAAATGTGAGGGTAATGACGGAATTCACTAAAGAATATGGTGTATACCGGCAGTAGATAGCTTCCTCCTGATATGCGAAGGCTTCATATATCTGCGACCTGAGAGGACCGGCATTTGACACCTAGCTATGGCTATTGGTAAAATAGCTCGTTTGGGAGGTAAGGAGAGATTTACGCTATTATCGAAACTGGCGGCAAGCAGTATACGGTAACCCCGGGTCAGACCATTGATGTGGGGCGGCTGGAGGTAGCCGAGGGTAATCCTGTCGAGCTGGACAGGGTACTACTCATTGCTGACGGTGACAGGGTAACGGTAGGCACACCCATTGTTGATGGGGCAAAGGTAATAGCTACCTCACAGGGGGAAGGTAAGGGCAAGAAGATTATTGTTTTTAAGTACAAGCCAAAGGTGCGTTACCGCAAGAAGACAGGACACCGCCAATTCTACACCAGGTTAGCCATAGATAAGATAGTCGAGCCAAAAGCCGGTAAAGGCGAGCTGACCAAAGCCAAGAAGACTCGCCAACGCAAAGAAGAGGTGACGGAAAGTGGCGCATAAAAAGGGAGGCGGTTCTACCCGCTACGGTCGGGATAGTCAGGCCAAGCGACTGGGAGTTAAGAGATACGCGGGACAGCAGGTTCACGCCGGGACGATACTGGTTCGTCAGCGGGGCACGCTCATTAAACCGGGCAACAATGTAGGTGTCGGCAGGGACCATACCCTTTTCGCCCTTGTTGACGGCGTGGTCAAATTCGAGCCCGCCAGCAACGATAGGAGGAAGATTAGCGTTTACGCTACCTAAACGGTATGAAGGATAAAATTCACCCCAAGTATTATGCTGATGCCAAGGTAATTTGTGCCTGTGGTAATACCTTTACTACTGGCTCCACCCAGAAGGAACTAAAGGTCGAGCTGTGCGGCAAGTGCCACCCATTTTTCACCGGTGAGCAGAGGATAGTAGATACCGGGGGACGGGTGGAGCGGTTCAAACGACGCTACAAAATGGAGGGGTAGACCGACCTACTGTAGCCACAGGAGCGGGGTTAGTACCGCTCCTTTTTTATTAACGGTCTTGATTATGTCAAAGAAATTTTATTATGGTGGTCAGGCGGTTATTGAGGGAGTGATGATGCGGGGGCAAAAGACTCTGGTGACAGTGGTACGTCGCCCCGGTGGAGATTTAGCCACGAACACTCAACCCCTGGCTCCCATCTATACCGGCTGGATGAGGCAGACGCCACTAATACGAGGCATCTTCGTCCTAATCGAGGCTCTGGTGCTGGGTATTAAGACCTTACTTTATTCGGCTAAAGTGTCTTTAGAGGAAGAAGAGGAGGAGATTTCCGGGAAACAAGCCGGGATTATGGTAGCTATTTCGCTGGCGGTGGCTGTCGTTCTATTCTTCCTAGCTCCCCTATTCCTCACCAAGTTGTTTAATATAGAGTCGCCGGTGGCGTTTAACCTGATAGAGGGCGTTATCCGGGTGGCTATTTTCATCCTTTTCCTTAAACTGATATCCCTAACGTCTGACATCAAACGGGTATTCGCTTACCACGGTGCTGAACACAAGGCAATAAACGCTTATGAAGACGGGGCTCCACTGGAAGTTGAAGCCGTCAGAAAATATCCCACGGCTCACCTGCGTTGCGGCACCAGCTTTCTGTTTGCCGTTTTGATAATAGCTATCATAGTTTTTGCCCTCATTGGTCTGCCATCGTTGTGGTTGATGGCGCTATCGCGAATTATCCTCATTCCAGTCATTGCCGGCATTGCTTATGAGGTTAACCACTTTGCCGGTCGCCATACTAAAAGTCGGTTAGTCAGGGCTATTCTCGCTCCCGGACTGTGGCTACAGTCACTGACTGCCCGAGAACCTGATGATAGCCAACTAGAGGTTGCCCTGGCGGCATTGAGGCAGGTGATAGAGGCTGACCAGAGTAAGGAGGCGGCTCAGGTTTCTTCCTGATGACCTGTCTCCACATCTTGCCGGGTCATCTCCTGAAAGAAGCAGGTCTTATTACCGGTGTGACACACCGGGCCCATTGGCTTACCCAGAACTAGGATGGTATCGCTATCACAATCCTTCCATACCGAGCGCACTTTAATGCGGTTGCCCGAAGTAGCTCCCTTGTGCCACAACTCCTGTCGGCTACGACTGTAAAACCAGGCTTCACCACTGGATAAAGTTCGGCGCAGGGCTTCCTCATTCATATAAGCTAACATCAGCATCTCGCCGGTATCGGCATCCTGAACTACCGCCGGAATAAGCCCTCTTTCATCAAATTTTAGATTACTTTCCAATTTCACTCCCTTAGGTTTTTATTAGGTAACCCCATCCCCCTTTGTCCCCCTTCCCCTCAATACGGGGAAGGGGGAAGAATTACCTTTGAAGGGGCGAAGCCCCTTCAAACTACCCTCTGTCTACCATCGGTAGGCAAGCTAACACCTTCTTATATTTGACTAATGGCAGCCATGGCCTGTTTCAGGTCGATGTCCCCGGTATAAAGCGCCCTACCTACTATCACCGCCTCTACGCCGAGCTGTTTCAGTAATTTAAGGTGACTGAGCGATGAAATGCCGCCAGAGGCGATGATAGGTAACCTGATAGTATTAACCAATTCAGAAACAGTGGTAAAATCTGGCTCGGTAAGAGTGCCATCACGACCGATATCGGTGTAGATAAACCGCTTTACGCCACGCTTTATCATAGACCTGACAAACTCTATCACCCCTAGTTCCGTTTGCTGCCGCCAGCCACGTATCGCAATATATCCCTCCCTGGCATCAACCCCAACAATAATACGCTCGCTAAAGCTACGGCACGCCTCTTCAACCAGTTTGGGGTCTTCCACAGCAACTGTGCCGAAAACAATACGCTCTACGCCCGCTTTAAGCATTTGTTTTACCGTCTCCAGGCGGCGGATGCCACCACCCAGTTGGGTAGGAATCAATAGAGCACTGGCTATCTCTTTAATAATGCCCAGATTATAGAGTTCACCGGTAGCAGCCCCGTCCAGGTCAACAATATGCAGCCTGGCTGCCCCCAACGATTGCCACTCCAAGGCTACCTCTACCGGGTCATCAGAAAAAACCGTTTCCTGGTCATAGTCACCCTGATAGAGGCGAACACACTTACCATCTCTAAGGTCAACAGCCGGAATTATCTCTATGGTAGCTTACTCCCTTGCCGCCACGAATTTTACGGCGTTATCAGGTATTTATCATATCACTATTATCACGGTGATAACAATCTTCCCTCTCAGTTCGTTTCTTGACATAGTTGGGGCAGACTGTTAGACTGAAAGCAGTTATAGTTTGGTTCGTGGCTACTTTATGCCCCACTTTTAGTAGGGACTCCATTGAAAGAAGAGGTATCACTACACAGCCCTTCGTCGTCAGAACCCTTTACTAAGGGCCTCGTTCAGATTTTCACGGGTGATGGTAAGGGCAAGACCTCAGCAGCACTGGGAGAAACAATCCGGGCCCTGGGTCAGGGACTGAGAGTATACATCGTTTACTTTATGAAGGGTGACTACTCCTGCGGCGAGCGGAGTATCCTGTCCAAGCTGCCTAATATCAAGATGGCTAGCTTCGGGAAAAGAGGATTTACCGACCGAGCCAATATTAAGCCAGAGGAAAAAGAACAAGCCAGACTAGCTCTAGCCGCTAGCCGTGAGGCTATGCGCAGTGGCAGCTATGACCTGATAGTTCTGGATGAGATAAATATAGCCGCAGCCTGGAAGCTCATTGAACTGGACGAGGTGGTTAAGCTTATCAGGGATAAACCGCAGAATGTAGAGCTTGTTCTCACCGGTCGTGGGGCTGATTCCAAGTTAATTGAACTAGCTGACCTGGTCACCGAGATGGTGAAGGTTAAGCATCCTTATGACAAGGGGATAAAGGCGCGGAGGGGGATTGAATATTAGCCAAGCTGTAAAAGGAGGAAATTGTGCGTATCACGCTAAGTGTAATCAAAGCTGATGTTGGTGGCTATGTGGGGCACTCTGACTCTCACCCTGATGTTCTAGCCAAGGCTGGTGATTGCCTGTCCAGAGCTAAAAAAGAAGGGCTGCTGGTTGACTATCATGTGACCAAATGCGGTGATGACCTGGAGCTGATTATGACCCATCAACAAGGTGAAGACAGTGAAAAAATCCATAAATTAGCCTGGGATACCTTTGTCGGCTGCACCGAGGTGGCTAAAAAATTAAAGCTTCATGGCGCCGGACAGGACCTGCTATCTGACGCTTTCTCAGGTAATGTCAAGGGGATGGGTCCCGGGTTATCCGAGGTAGAAATTGAGGAGCGGGGGGCTGAGACCCTTATTGTCCTTATGGCGGATAAGACCTCCTCCGGAGCCTGGAATATGCCGTTATATAAGATGTTTGCTGACCCATTTAATACCATCGGGCTGGTTATCGCCTCTAATATGCATGCTGGTTTCGACTTTGAGGTGCATGATGTCAAAGAACATAAGAAGATAACCTTCCGCGCCCCTGAGGAGATTTATGATATGCTGGTCTTTATCGGAGCGCCTTCACGCTACATGATAAAGGCGGTCTACCACCGGGAAACAAAGGAGATAGCCGCCGTATCCTCCACCCAGCGTCTGGCTTTAATTGCCGGTCGATACGTAGGTAAGGACGACCCGGTATGCATTGTCCGCTCTCAGGGGAAGTTTCCCGCAGTGGGCGAGATACTGGAACCATTCGCTGCCCCCATCCTGGTGGAGGGGTGGATGCGGGGTTCTCACATGGGACCGCTTATGCCGGTATCCATCCACGACAGCACCCCGAGCCGCTTTGATGGGCCACCCCGGGTAGTAGCGGTTGGCTTCCAGCTCTCTGGAGGCAAGCTGATAGGTCCTCGCGATATGTTTGCTGACAAGTCATTTAACCTAGCCCGCCATCAGGCAAATGAGATGGCTGACCTGATGCGTCGCCACGGTCCCTTTGAACCGCACCGCCTGCCCCTGGAGGAGATGGAGTATACCACCATGCCTGAAGTGACTAAAAAACTGGAGGAAAGGTTCACCGACTTATAAAATCGCAGAAAGACGGCGTTTCCCGGTAGAGGTTAAAGCTGGTATAGTAAGGGAAATGCTTTTTAGAGTTAAGATAATGGCTCATCTCCTCCTGGCGACAAACAATCAAGATAAGGTGCACGAGTACAGTAGCCTGCTCCAGAAGCTCCCCTTTGAGCTAGTCACTCCGGTAGAATTAGGCATTACTACGGTAGTCAATGAGGTAGGGGAGAGCATGGAGGAGAATGCTAGATTAAAGGCAACGGTATTAGCTGTCGAAAGCAAGCTAATAGCCCTGGCTGATGATTCCGGGGTGGAGGTTGATGCTTTAGACGGTGAACCTGGCAGACTATCGGCTCGCTACGCTGGTGAAAATGCTTCAGACAGGGATAGAGTTAACTATTTATTGGCACGACTAAAGGGCATGCCATGGCCCCAGCGGTCTGCCTGTTTCCGGTGTGTTATTGCTATCGCCACGCCCGAGGGGGAGGTAGAGTTTGGCTCCGGTGAGTGTCCCGGGTTTATAACCTTCGAGCCCAGAGGCAAGCATGGTTTTGGCTACGACCCTATCTTTTACCTTCCTGAGCTGGATAAGACGATGGCTGAATTGCCTCTGGCAATAAAAAACCAGATTTGCCATCGGGGACAGGCAGCCAGAAAAGTGCCCCAGATGCTGGAGAGACTAACAGACGGTAAATACGCTTTAAAAGGAACTACTATTTTATGACTGGATTTTCTGATTCTTTCCAACGTCCCATTAATTATCTGCGTATCTCAATAACTGACCGCTGTAACCTGCGCTGTATTTACTGCATGCCCACCGAAGGCATTCAGCTGATGTCCCACAGTGACATTCTTACTTATGAAGAAATCTACACCATGGCTAAGGCAGCCGCCGAGCTAGGAATAGAAAAGATAAGAATTACCGGTGGCGAACCACTGGTGAGGATAGGTCTACCTGAATTAATACAAATGCTGGCTCACATAGAAGGTATAGATGATGTTGCCTTAACCACAAATGGAGTTTTGCTCGCCAGCTATGCCGCTGAGCTAAAGAAGACAGGCCTGCGGCGAGTCAATGTAAGCCTGGATACCCTTAACCAGGACAAGTTTGAACTCATTACCTGTCGTAATAATCTCGATGATGTGCTAGAGGGCATTGAGGCCGCCAGGTCGGTAGGGCTTCACCCGGTTAAGGTTAATGTGGTGGTTATGGAGGGTATCAATGATAACGAACTCCTCGATTTTGCTACCAAGACCATTGATGAAGGGTGGCATGTGCGCTTTATCGAGTTGATGCCCTCACCCGGAGTAAGTGCTATAGCCTCTCAATTCGTCCCGGTTAGTGAGATGAAGAAACGTCTTAAACTACTGGGAAAACTAAAGCCCTGCCTGCCCAGCGTAGGTAATGGACCAGCCAAGTATTTTCGCTTCCCCCATACCAGCGGCACTATCGGCTTTATCACTCCGGTTAGTGAGCATTTCTGTTTTTGTTGTAACCGGTTGCGGCTTACGGCCGATGGTAAGCTCCGCCCGTGCTTACTCTCAGATTATGAAATAGACCTCAAGTCACCATTACGTAGCGGAATACCCTCATCCGAGCTGAAAAAACTGATTAAAAAGGCGGTGGCTAATAAACCGCTGCGCCACCAACTGGCCGAGGGCTGTATACCTAAAGACCGACCGATGACTCAAGTAGGGGGCTAATTTATGGAAGAGCTAACTCATATTGATGAATTGGGACGACCCCGAATGGTAGATGTCACCGAGAAGTCTGATACCCAGCGTGAGGCGGTAGCCAAAGGCATGGTCAGGATGAAGGCTTCTACTTTTGGCCAGTTAAAGAAAGGCAAGATGCCTAAAGGGGATGTGCTGACTCCAGCCCAGTTAGCCGGCATTATGGCCGCCAAGCAGACGCCTCATATAATACCTCTGTGCCATCCCATTCCCATCGGAGATATTAAAGTTGAGTTCAATCTGGATGAGCGAAACAGCACAGTGGAAATCGCCACTACGGTAAAAAGCACAGGTAAGACTGGAGTAGAGATGGAGGCGCTTACGGCTACTGCCGTGGCTGCCTTAACTATCTATGATATGTGTAAAGCGGTAGACCCGGCTATGAGAATAGAGAGTATTAGACTAATTAGAAAAAGTGGTGGCAAAAGTGGGGTAATTAACCTTGAGTAGAACTAATTATTGTTATATACTACACCACTACCAGTAATATACCTTTGGGGGTGCACTATGAAGTTATCATGTCTTCAGGATAATCTAAATCGGGGGCTTAATATAGTAGGGAAGGCGGTAGCTACCAGAACCCCCCTGCCGATAACCAATAATGTCCTCTTAGCCACCGACCAGTCCCGGCTTAAACTGGCTGCCACCAATCTGGAAATGGCTATCAGCTGCTGGATTGGTGCCAAGGTAGAGGAAGAAGGAGCCATTACCGTCCCCGCCAGGCTACTCACTGAGTTTATTAACTCCCTGCCCAGCGATAAGGTTAATGTTAACCTTTCCCCTAAAACCAAGACCCTGGGGCTAAAGTGTGCCCGATTTGAGGCGCGAATCAGCGGGGTTGACGCCAAGGATTTTCCCCCCATACCCAAGATTGACGAGGGTATTACCACCCAGGTCGAGGCAGAAGCCCTTAGTAAAGGAATCGCTCAGGTGGTATTCGCCGCCGCCATTGAGGAGTCGCGCCCGGTGCTCACCGGCGTCGATGCCGTGTTTGACGGTGATTCACTGACGCTGGCNGCGGCTGACGGCTTTAGATTAGCCGTACACACGTTACCCATTACCACCCCGGTTACCCAAAAGACTGAAGTTATTATTCCAGCACGAACGCTGGCTGAGCTGCATCGACTCATAGCTGACCAGGAAGAGGCGGTTAAGATAACGGTAAATCCCAATAAGAGCCAGGCTCTATTTTGCTTGAAGGATACCGAACTGGTATCCCAGCTTATTCAAGGCGCCTTTCCTCAGTATTCCCAGCTTATTCCCCAGAGCTNCAATACCCGGATGGTAGTTAANGTTGCCGAATTCTTGAGGGCAACCAAGACCGCCTCTATCTTTGCCCGTGACGGCAGCGGTATTGTCCGTTTAATCATCGCTCCGGGTGAGGAACTAACCCCGGGTAAGGTAACCATATCCGCCCGCTCCGAGGAGATAGGCGACGATGTGGGTGAGATTGATGCCACCGTTGAGGGTGAAGAGTCAAAGATTGCCTTTAACGGCAAGTATCTGACTGATGTTCTCAGTGTGCTTAGCGAGGCACAGGTAGCTCTGGAGACTACCAACCCGTCAAGCCCNGGCGTCCTCCGCCCGGTAGGCGTGGACAACTATCTCCATGTCATCATGCCGATGTTTGTGCAATGGTAGTAACATCGGTTGATGAAGGCAAGATGGGGAATTCTACAGGCATTATGCCCTTAATGTCTATGCTCTAAGTGGATGCTATGACCCGGATATCTAGTGCTTCAAGGGCAAGTGACCTGCCCCCCAAAAACTAGCCCAGTTATAATGTTAGTCTGAGGGCTAGAAAGGGGGGGGATAAATGGTTAAGAAATCCTTTACACCTGAGCAAATCATCAACAAGCTTTGAGAGGTCGAAGTCCTCATCAGTCAAGGAGCCACTACTGCAGAAGCCAGCAGGAAGGCAGGAATCACGGAACAAACCTACCGATGTCTCCGCTGACTATTCTCCAACTTGAGATGTGGTGCAACTATTCGGGGCGTATCAAATAACTCAAAGTCGCAATGAATATAGTTTAGCACCAATATGCAAAGTTAAAATGAAAAATATTGTTATTACAGGCAGCACTAGTGGTATCGGTTATGGTCTTGCAGACTCATTCCTGTCCCTAGGTTGCTCAATAACCATTAGTGGCCGATCTCAGAAAAAACTAGCGCGCATTGTTAATATACTAGCGAACAAATATGAGCCTAGTCATGTGTTCGGTTACCCCTGTGATGTAACCCATTATGATCAAGTTCAAGCTTTATGGGATGCAGTAAAAGCCCACTTTGGTAATATAGATATCTGGATAAATAATGCTGGTGTTGGTCACCCTGAAACTGCCATCTGGAGTTATTCACCTGATCAGATTAAAGAAGTTGTTGACACAAACTTGATAGGTGCAATATATGGCTCAGTAGTAGCACTAAAAGGCATGCTAGGGCAAGGATACGGTGGTATCTACAATATGGAGGGATTGGGTAGTAGTGGTCCAATAATCAGGGGAATAGCACTATATGGTACTACAAAGTCAGCCTTAACTTATCTCACTAGGTCAATGGTGAAGGAGACTCAGGGTACGCCAATATTGATTGGAGGACTTAGGCCAGGTGTGGTAGCCACCAAACTTATTACTGAACAATATGATGGACGTCCTGAAGAATGGGAACGCTCCAAACGAATTTTAAATATCTTAGCTGATCGTGTAGAGACTGTTACCCCTTGGCTCGCGAAGAAAGTATTGGCTAACAACAAGAACGGTGTAAATATCGTGTGGCTTACTAGGTTTAAAGTCTTAAGGCGCTTTCTCATTGCACCATTCCATAAGCGCAAAGTATTTGATTAATTAACTAATCTTTAGTTAGAAATATTTGCGTAGCCGATAGTTTTTATTATGGATTTACATACATACCTAAGACTGCATGTGGGCGTAGGTAGGATCTGCTAAATTGACTCACATCCTGATACTCCTGGCACTCTTAGGTATTAATGGTTTGTTCAGGTTGACAATGGTATTCTTTTTATTATAGCTTCTCAGAATTACTAATTAGATTAGGAAGCAGTGATGGATATAGCATTACGAATAGTACATGTCGCTTTTGGGATATTCTGGGCGGGCACAGTTATTTTTGCCACCTTCATTCTGTTACCGCGGTTGAAGAAGTTAGGCCCGGCCATCGAACAACCAACTTTGAAAGAAATAATGCGAGTCACAAGCCCGACCATGATGATTTGCTCCGTTGTCGTTCTAGGCACTGGGATTGCCATGGTATTACGTGCGCAACTGCCCGTTAACGTGTTCTTTAGCACAGGCTGGGGTATTGCTATGTTTATTGCATTCATTGCTATAGTGATTGCTGTGATCGTTGGCTTCGGAATTCTTGCACCATCGGGAGCCCGCATGGAGAAGTTGGGACGTGGCTTT
>NZBQ01000015.1 GCA_002688105.1 Dehalococcoidales bacterium
TCAAATGTCATGTAAGGCAGAGAACGCCACCCCATCCGATATTTGGGGGGCAGGTCAGGGGCTCTACCATGTCTTTGTATTTAAACCAATCATTAAATAGAGGGATGATAAAATTGAACCTTCTATCCTGATAAGCTTCTCCCATCCTTTTGAGAAAATGCGGCTTTGAGTAAAATAGGGATATAGGCTTTAGGTGCGTACGAGTCCTCTATAAACGCTAAGCCTCGCTGCCATTCCACTGTTCTCTGTCTTTCATATTTATCAGGCTGCTGTAGGAGGTGAGGGCCAANCGAACGAGACTTGAATTCTGAAGTGGACACATTGACATCTTGGGAGGCGGGTGATATACTGCCGCTCAAGGGCAATCTCCCGATGAGTCTTCCGGTGGTTCCTAGGAGAATGTCTGCCCTTTGACACGCTACAAGGATTTCCATGAGAAACTGCTAAATAACCTCACGATGGCTACATTGACAGGGTGAGATGGATGGATATGATAACCTATAAACAAAGGTAATCTGGAGGCGTGTATGAAGGTCAAAGAACCTAAAAGTGAGACGGTAAAAGAAGATGTATGGAAACCGTCTACTTGTTTGCAATGTTATAACTCCTGTGGATTACTAGTACACCGTGTTAATGGAGTAGCGGTAGGCGTTGAGGGCAACCCGGATTGTCCCCAGAATATGGGCAGAATGTGTGCCAAGGGTAAAGCCGCTTTAATGACACTTTATAGCCCCTCTCGTGTAAAAACTCCTCTTAAGAGGACAAATCCGGAAAAAGGTATTGGGGTAGACCCCAAATGGGTTGAAATTAGCTGGGAAGAGGCCCTTGANACCATAGCCGAGAAACTAAAAAAAGTCAGAGAAGAAGACGCCCGAGGACTTGTTGGTGCGGGGTTCAACCGCATGTTTTCCAACGATTTCCAGTTCTCCACAGCCTTTGGAAGTGCTTTTGGGACACCAAGCATATACACATCAGGAAGCGCTGGTTACTTCTGCGGAAATAACATTCACCCGATATGGTATTTGGTAAATGGGACTTTCCACTCTGAGCCTGATTTTCATTATTGTAATTACTTTATTTTGATTGGTGCTCAACATGGTTTCATGGTCGGCGAGGACACTGTAGGCAACGCTCAGAGGTGTTCTGATGCCCGGCTGAGGGGAATGAAGGTCGTTGTCGTCGACCCTATATGTACTCCAGCCGCGGCCAAGGCAGATGATTGGTTGCCTATAAGACCGGGGACAGATGCTGCCTTCACCCTGGCTGTAATCAATGTCCTTCTCAATGAAGTGGAAATCTATGATGCTGATTACATAAAGAAACATACCAATGGCCCCTATCTTGTGGGTTCAGATGGGCATTACCTGAGGGATAGAGCCACCAAAAAGCCGTTAATATGGGATGCTGAGGATAGCAAGGCTAAAACCTATGATGCCTCCAAGATAAAGGATTTTGCCTTGGAGGGAAAGTATAAAGTTAATGGCACCGATGGTACTCCGGCGTTCCAATTGCTAAAAGAGCATGTCAAGCAATATACCTGTGAGGAGGTGGCTAGGACAACCACCATCCCAGCACAGACAATACGCAGAATCGCCAAGGAATTCGGTGAGGCTGCCAGGATAGGAAGCAAGATTGCAATTGACGGAAAAGAGCTTCCTTATCGCCCAGCTTGTGTATATTGGAGAAAAGGTACTAATCAACATAAGCACTCTATGCTAACCGGGTGGTCTATTCAATTAATGAACTCGGTGGTTGGCGCTGTGGATGTACCTGGAGGAATGTGTGGCATAAACCCTCGGCTTCTACCTGGCACAGTCCGTGACTTTAGCTTTGGGCCTAAGGAGGGTCCGGATGGATTGTTAGAAGCACAATTGTTTCGCAAAGCCAGTATTCCCTGGCCACCTCGGGAAGTCAAGCGCCCCCAGAGCGTTATAACTCTTTTTGAGCTTTTTCCAGCAGCACCTTATTCAACCCCGATGTGGGACCTGGTGGTACAGAACCCGGAAAAATTTAAGCTACCGTATAAGCCTCAAGTCCTTATGCACAGCTGGGGTAATATGGTGATGACTTCAGTAGACCCTAAGGTGGCAGCAGAAACGTTTAAAGCGTTCCCTTTCCAATTCTCATTCGCTTTTGAAATAGATGAAACTGCAGAGCTTGCCGATATAGTTTTGCCGGATGTGCACTACCTGGAGAGCCTTGACCCAGCTCTACAAATGCTCCTAGAAGCTAGTGGAGTAGGACTGGGGAACTGGACTTTCCAGGTGAGAACTCCGGCAGTGAAGCCACCACCCGGGGTGAGAAGCTTTCATGATACCCTTCTCGAGGTAGCTGATCGGGTGGGCTTTCTGAAGGATATATATCATATGATAAATGTGCTTAACCACCTCAAGGAGCCCTATAAACTTGACCTGGATAAAAAATATAGTTGGGCAGAAATAATTGATATTTGGGCAAAAGGATGGTTTGGGCCTGAGCATGGACTTGACTATTTTAGGGAGCATGGCTTTTTAACCTTCCCCAAGAAAGTCGAGGAGACCTATACCACACCCTTCAACAAACCCAGAATACCGATTTACCTGGAACACTGGATAAATTATCGTGAAGATGTAAAGAGAGTAACCGAAGAGATGGGTTTAACTGAGTGGGATGTCTCCGATTATCAACCTATCCCTGATTGGAAACCATGCCCCGCTTATGAAGAAAAGTCCCAGGATTACGACTTATACGCAGTTACCTACAGGTCACCATTTCATGATATGTCACGAACATCAAATAACATCTGGCTGAACGAGTTGAGTGAATATCATCCTTACACCTATTACATTCTTATTAATAGCCAGGTTGCCAAAAAGAAGGGGATAGAGGACCGAGACCTGATACGTCTTGAGACGAAGTGGGGCAACCAGGTAGAGGGAAGGGCTAAGGTCACTGATTGTGTCCACCCGGAAGTAGTCGGGATTGCTGGTGCCTTCGGTGGCCATTGGGCAAAAAGATTACGGGTGGCCAAAGGCAAAGGTGTCCACTATAATAGCCTAATCCCGACTGGTTTGGACCGCATGGATATGATTAACTCCGCCATAGATTGTTGCGTAAAAATTAAAATCTCCAAGGTTAGTCGAGGTACAAAATGAGATATGGAATGGTGCTTGACCTAAAAAGGTGTATTGGCTGTTATGCTTGTCAAATGTCATGTAAGGCAGAGAACGCTACCCCACCCGATATTTTCTGGGCTCGGGTCCTGGAAAAGGAGGAGGGACAATATCCGGTAACCACGCGGATTTTTCTGCCTGTGCTTTGCAATCACTGCAAAGAGGCACCATGTGTGGAAATTTGTCCTACCGGGGCAACCACTAAGCGGGAGGATGGCATAGTTTTTATAGATTACGATGTCTGCATTGGCTGTCGAGCCTGTATGATGGCATGCCCTTATGGGTCCCGGTTTTACTGGGGTAAGCCTAAGGATACGATGTATTTCCCTGAGGAACCTACCCCCTATGAGCAAGCTGGACTTGAAAGATACCAGAGAGCGACAGTGCAGAAGTGCGACTTTTGCAGCCACCGGTTGGAAAAGGGGCTGGAACCAGCTTGCATCGAGGGCTGCCCAACCAAAGCGCGCTACTTTGGCGACCTCGATGACCCGATGAGCGAGATTTCACAATTAATCAGGGAAAGAAGAGGCTTTCAACTTCAGGCAGAACTAGGCACTGACCCNTCAGTCTATTATATTGATTAGGNGTGTGANANTGGANATAAAGAAGGAAGCGATATTAGACCGATTTGAAGTGCGCCCTACTGCCCAAAGAGAGTGGCACATACTTATCCTGGTTGCCTTTTTCTTCGGGGCTGTTGGCTGCGGATTGTTTCTCATTTCTGCGTTCTATGGCTTTACTATTGGCGTTGTTATAAGCTGGTTAATCATAGTCCTGCTCATGGGCATTCCTCACTTAATATACCTGGGGCGTCCGCTGAGGTTTTGGAGGATGTTTACCAGTCTGACTGCTCTCAAAACTTCGTGGATAACTCGCGGTATGTGGGGTTGGGTGGTATTCTTGGTTTTCGGGGCATTATACATTGCACCATCGTTGAGCTGGTTTGCCGGGTTACCCTGGACTAGCGGTGAAGGTGCCGGAACGGTCATGCTTGGGCTTGCCGCCGCGGCAGCCGTTTTTGGGATGGTATATCCCGCCTTTGCCATGGGTCAATCACCAGCTATTGCCTTTTGGAATAATCCGGTATTACCGGTATTATTTATTCTCTACGGCTTGATAGACGGGATAGATTTGACCTTTATATCCCTAGCCGCTCTGGGGACGACCTACGCTGTAGATGTTGGGTTCTTAGAACAGATGGAAATATTCCTGCTCATACTGGGCGCTGTCTCTATCTGGGCATACCTGGGACTGATGTCTGTCTCCAGGGTTGGGGCAAGGGAATCTGTCCGGACGATTGTCAAGGGCGAGCTTGCCCCCCTATTCTGGGGGGTAGTCATTACCGTAGGCTTAGCTGTACCTCTGGGCGTGGGGCTTTATGGTTACTTTGTTGGTGTCCCGATGGGAGTTGTCGGAGTTACTGGGGTGCTAGCTCTGGTAGGTGCCTTATATTTTAAGCATGTTGTTTTGAGAGCCGGGATTTACAGTCCATCAATTTAATAGGCCTTTTTATTTGATATGGTGACGNAAGCGAATGGTAGGTCGATGATGAAGGTAAGGGTTAAGTATTACGGGGTGATTCGAAATCCTAAAATAATGGATAAGCTTGAAGATGAAATTTGCATCTCTGGTAATGGTACGGTGGGAAAACTGCTGCAATCATTAGTCCGGAAATATGGTGATGGGTTTAGGAGTATGCTTCTCACTCCTGATTGGGAGCCTCTGCTCACCACTATCATCAGCCTTAACGGTCATGACATCAGCGAAACTGATGGCTTAAATACAAAGTTAGAGGACAACAGCGAGCTATCCATAACTGCTGTACTGGCTGCTATCGAGGGGGGATAAAGTAGCCAAGTTGATAGTGTATTCTTGCTTAGTTTTCTTATAGCCTATCTTGGTTGATTTTATATTGGCTTGCATAAACAAAATATGTTTATAATCTAGTAGTACACCAAGAAGGGACTGAGGGCGGAAAGCTTTTTGAGAAGACAGTAACTGGTCTCTCCTTCGTAATATTTTTACCTCAGGACTTAAACTGATTTCTGCCCGGCTTCGTCATAGGAGGTTTAATTATGTGCCCTTCCCAGCTAGGTGGCTTTACCGGCAGAATTCTTAGGGTAGACCTTACCAACCAGCTAACTTCAGTGGAGAGCCTGAGTGAGGAAGTTCTGAGAAAATATATGGGGGGGACTGGTTTAGGGGCAAGGATTCTTTATGAAGAGGTTCCTCCCGGGGTAGAATGGTCCGACCCTGAGAATCGCTTAACCCTGGCTTCTGGGCCTCTAGGGGGCACCAAGGTTCCGGGCTCAGGCACATTTTCGGTGGTAACTAAAGGTGCCCTTACCAACGGAGCAGCTACTACTCAGGCTAATGGCTTCTTTGGTACTTACTTAAAGTTCTGTGGTTTCGATGGCATCGTTGTACATGGTGCTGCCCAAGAGTTAAGTTACCTCTACATTTCCGATGGTATCGCCGAGATAAGGGGGGCGACTCACCTGGCCGGTAAGGACACCCGGGAAACCGAGGATATTATCAAGGAAGAGCTGGGACAGGCAGAGCACCAGATGAGCGTGTTTAGCATCGGTCCAGCTGGAGAGAACCTGGTCAGATTTGCTGGTATAGTTGGCGATAGGGGTCACATCGCGGCTCACAACGGGGTGGGAGCCGTAATGGGTTCTAAGAGGTTAAAGGCTATCGCTGTTACTCGTGGCAAAGGCAGGGTAATGGTTAAAGATAGTGACCGGTTTTCGACTTTAGCCACGGGTTTGCGCCAGCGCGTCGCCACTGACCCGGTATTAAAGGAAAAGGTGAATAAGTGGGGGACCCTTTATTTGTACCCGGTCCTTGACAAGCTTAGCTGGCTGCCAATTAAAAACTACACTACTAATATCTATCCTGACAAAGAAAAACAGCAGACCTTCATCGGCCCTTACATCAGGAGTCAATTCGAACTTAAGCGTCGCCCCTGTTGGGCCTGCCAGATGCATCATTGCCATTCATACAAGATAACCAAAGGTCCACTAGCTGGTCGTATTGTGGAAGAGCCAGAGTATGAAGGGCTGGCGGCTTGGGGCAGTCAGATCGGCCAGACTGATGTGCTAATGGCGATTTTACTTAACCACCAGGTTGATTGTCTCGGTATGGATTGCAACGAGAGTGGCTGGGTTATCGGATTAGTGATGGAGTGCTACGAGAAAGGCATAATGACAGAGAAGGACACCGATGGTCTTGAGATGACCTGGGGGAATGTAGAGGCAGTAAAGGCTATGCTTAATAAGATTGCCAATCGTCAAGGAGTTGGTGATTTGTTGGCAGAGGGCACAATGAGGGTTGCTCAGCACTTGGGTGGAGAAGCACTGAAGCTCGGCATTTATACTAAGAAGGGTGCTACCCCTCGCAGCCACGACCACCGTGGCAACTGGCACGAGCTGTTCGATACCTGTGTTTCAAGTACGGGCACCCTTGAAGCTGGTTGGTCACTACAACCCCCCGAACTAGCTGAACTGGGCCTTTCCCCACTGCGTGATCCATTCTCATGGGAAGAGATTTCAACAAGGGTGGCCAAGTTAAAAGGGATACTACTCTTCGAGGACTCAATGGTGACATGCAAATTCTGCACACTATCCAGCATGAAAACCTTAGCCGAATTGGTGAAAGCAGCCACGGGATGGCAGTTTACCATGGAAGAGGCAATAGAAATTGGCAAGAGAATAGCTACCCTATTGAGGGCTTTCGATATCAGACATGGTATTACCGGGGATTTAGATGCTCCTTCCATTAAGTATGGTTCAACACCTATAGATGGAGCGGCTGTAGGGAGAAGTACTGCGCCGGTCTGGGAGCAAATGCTGCGCAATCACCACAAACTGCTGGGGTGGGATGAAGCAACCGGCAAACCTCTTCCCGATACCTTAAAGTGTCTTGGCTTGGAACACACCATTCATGATATATGGTAAGGGTAAGGCCTTAATTGGAGAAAGTGCAAAGTCGATAGTGAATGAGGTTAGGCCAGGTCGTATAATGAGGCCGAAAGCACTTAAGGCAGAAAGGTAGCAGCAGAGATGGACTTTCTCGAGATCGATGAAGGCACTAACTACATCGGATACCATGATGCTTTGGGTCTTGCGGCATCCCCTAAGGAGAAGACCTTCTATGGAAGGAGTGGGGATGGATGCTTTCACTATGGGAGCAAAGATGGGTTGGGACATCTATCCTATCGGAGCTGATATATCACTATCAGAGGTTCCCCACGGGACGAGGCTCGGACTAGTCCTTATCTATTGATTAGGTGCCATTATAGTAGAGTCTTCGGCTTTGTCTATCGAAGCCCATCGGTAGTGGAAAGCAAGAGGATGTCCTAAGGCTTTAGGCAAATAAACACCATCGCCAAGATGATGGGGTAGGTCTAACTGAGAGTGAGTGAAACTCTCAGGCCCAATATCGCAGATGCTGAGTTGAACATTGATGGGCTACGTTGACAGTTAAACAAATTTGAGAGTAAAATAAAATTCCATTAGGAGGTAATTACATTGAGTAAAGACCTGCGGACATTTTTAGACCAAGTAAGGAAATTAGGCCCGGAATTTTATGTTGAAGTAAATAGGAAACTAAGCCCTGAGCTTGAAGTGCAGGTGATACAGCAAAAGCTGGCTAAAGATGGCCGCTTTCCGGTAATCTACTGCCCGGAAATTGAAGGAAGCAAGCTGCCTCTGGTTACCGACTTGGTTGGTAGCCATGAGATGGTCGGGCTGGCCTTTGGTATAGACCCCAAAGAGGTGGCAGCAGACAAGGATAAAATCTTTTTTGAATACCGCCGACGAGGTGGTGAGGGAAAACCGGTTAAGACGGTTTCCTCCTCGTCAGCCCCGGTGAAAGAGGTAGTGCTGAAGGGCAAGGATATAGATTTGGGTCTTTTGCCCATCCCTAAACATGCACCGTTAAACTCAGGGAGGTACATATCAGTTGGGCAGATGGTCTGCCGGGATCCAAGCACAGGAATATATAACTCTGGAATATACCGCCATGAAGTAAAGGGAAAGGACAAGCTGGGGGCTTATACGATACCGGCACAGGACGCCGCCTACATCTGGCGG